>NZ_QEQO01000022.1:0-1089 GCF_003097195.1 Klebsiella sp. GL120222-02 | reverse complement strand
ATTCAGCCTGAGCCGGGCAAGCCGAAACTGACAGGCATCAAGCTGTATGTCTATGGTTTTTCCCGCGGCGCGGCAGCGGCGCGCACCTTTGTGCGCTGGCTGAGCGAACTGCTGCCCCCGCCGGCGGCGGAAGGTGAAAAACCGCCGCAGTGCCTGCAGACAGGCGGGATGCAGCTGCCCGTCAGCGTGGAGTTTCTCGGGCTGCTGGATACGGTGGCCTCCGTCGGGGTGGCGCATGTGGTGCCGGTTGCCGACGGGCATATGTCCTGGGCAGACGGCACGATGGAGCTGCCGGATGATGAAACCTATGGCGGGCTGATAAAAAAATGTGTTCACCTGGTTTCCGGGCATGAGCAGCGTCTCTGCTTTCCGCTGGACTCGGTGCGGCGGGCAAACGGCAAATACCCGCCCTTTGCCACTGAGGTGGTTTACCCGGGGATGCACTCGGATATCGGTGGAGGATATCCGCCGGGGGATCAGGGGAAGGCGAATGCTAAACATGATGGCTATCTGTTGTCACAAATAGTGTTGCATGACCTGTATTCAAGCGCTTTTTCTGCTGGCGCGCCACTGAAAGTCAATAAATTTAGTTTACCGGAGAGTTTAAGAAAGGATAGTTGGCGCGCTCTTGATGCTGAGCAAATTAGAGATTTTGTCGCTGCACCGGAATTAATATCACGCTTCAACGCCTGGCGTGAACTCACCCTGGGCCAAACCACGCCGAAAACGTTCGATCCCGAAGCAGCCTCTCACTACGAACCACCTGCCGCCGGCGGCAGTCTGGAAACCGTCATTGCTGAGCAGATGGCCTGGATCACCGCCTGGCGCATCGACCGCTATGCCAGAGGCTCGATGCTGAAAACGCCCTTCTATCAGCGCGCCACGAATACCGACGCGCTGCCTGCCGCGCGTAAGGCGGCAGAAGAGGTTCGTGATGAAAAACAGGCGGCGGTGCTCAGGGCTCGCCAGAACCAGATAGCAAACCAGCCTCCTGACAGGATGGATGAGCTGGTTCTGCAGCCGGGCGTGAAGGATTTTGACCCAAAGATGGATCAAACCCAGCTGTTCGACGCGGCGAAGGAGTTCGGA
>NZ_QEQO01000021.1:0-1166 GCF_003097195.1 Klebsiella sp. GL120222-02 | reverse complement strand
GCAACTGGCGCGGGGGCAAGCCGCGCTGCCGGCCAGCTGGCTGGAGGACGTTCTGACGACAACGGTCTGAACGCGGATAAGGAGGATCCGATGAACAGGGAGAGTCCGATGAAATCTGCATTAATCAGCCCGCTGCTGGCGGGTCTGCTGCTGTTAACCGGCTGCGCACAGCCAGCCGCCCGGGCCGGCGGCGGCACCATTGACGCCATCAACCACACCAAATGGGCGATCAACCACTTCAGTATCAACGGCCAGTCGGGCATTGATTCAATAGGTCCGTTCCAGGGTGGCGGTGGCGGCTGTTGCTTCAGCGTGCCCGCCCGCTGGGCGCCGGGTATGACGGTGCGCGTTGACTGGGAAACCGGGCAGGGTTCATCCGCGGGTTTCCCGGGGTTTGCCGACAGGGCTAAATATAAAGCCTGGATAGCAGACATTGATGCCCAAAAACGCCAGCACAGCAAAACCGTCCCGCTGCCCGACTATAACGGCCAGGATGTGTGCGGCATTACGGTGCACTTTTTACCCTGCGATGACGTGAAGGTGACCACCAGCTGTTACACCTACGGCAGTCCGTCCTACCCGATAAAAGAGCCCGTCAGGATGAAGGAGCCGGCCGTCTGTCCGAAGTAGCTCGCCTTCGTTTATTCAGGCTGGCATCACCCTCACTTAATCACCCTCAAACCGACAGGGAGAGTCCGATGAAATTTGCATTAATCAGCCCGCTGCTGGCGGGTCTGCTGCTGTTAACCGGCTGCGCGCAGCCTGCCGCACAGGCCGGAGGCGGCGGTGGCGGCACAATAAAAGCCATCAACCACACAAAATGGGCAATCAACCACTTCAGTATCAATGGCCAGTCGGGCATCGATTCAATAGGCCCGTTTCAGGGGGGCGGAGGCGGCTGCTGCTTCAGCGTGCCCGCCCGCTGGACGCCGGGTATGACGGTGCGCGTTGAATGGGAAACCGGGCAGGGTTCATCCGCGGGTTTCCCGGGGTTTGCTGATGAGGCGAAATACCTTGCCTGGAAAAAAGGGATTGATGCCCAAAAGAGGCAGCACAGCAAAACCGTTCCGCTGCCCGACTATAACGGCCAGGATGTGTGCGGCATTACGGTGCACTTTTTACCCTGCGATGACGTGAAGGTGACCACCAGCTGCTGGTCACCGAGA
>NZ_QEQO01000020.1:0-1253 GCF_003097195.1 Klebsiella sp. GL120222-02 | reverse complement strand
GCAGTAAACTGGCGGCAACAGAAGCAACTACGATTAATTTTCTCATCTTATCACCTAAGCCTTTGCATCAGGCAGTCATTGTCCCCGTCGGGTGCAGCTCATCAATCATGGCAAGATATTCTGACATCAGGAAATCCGGGATAGATTAAATATCCTATCCGGTTCAGCCGAATATTCGTTGAGCATTCTGACTCGGTTAAAATAAGAGATGGCATCACACATTATTTATTAACGACACAACGAAATACATACTGCGGACCAACACCATATTTTTCATAGTCACCATCAACTTCTTCTGGGAGTGGTGAAGCAGATTGTCTAAACATAGTCAATGCGAACTGTCTGTCGCCGCCAACATTCCCACGCAACACTTTCTCGGTCCCTTGCTCTGGTCCCTGAGGATTCTTTACCGGAGAGTTGGAGTAATAATCTGCTGCATACCAGTCATTGGTCCATTCTGAACCACTCAATCCCATATCATACAGCCCTAAGGGATTTGATGGGTATTTACCTACTGGATAAATGGGAAGCCCCATCCCGTCAGTGTATTTATTCAGTTCATCCTGGCTTGGGACATTTTTTCCTGGTGAAAACTCACCATTGTTAGTAGCAAACGGAAGATACTGACCTCTGGACCTTGCTGCAAACTCCCATTGCGCCTCTGTCGGCAAATCAATTTTTTTACCGGATTTTTTACCTAACCACTGACAATAATCTTTTGCCTGTTGCCAGATAACACCTGCAGGATAATCCCCCTTTAGCAGAGAAGGATGACGTTTTGCCAGTATATCCACAGGTGGATTTTTTTTATCTTTTACTTTCAAATAAACATTAAAATCATCGTTAGTGACTTTATATTTTGATATCGAAAAATCACTTAAAATAACCTTATGTAAAGTTTTATCATCCTGTTGTATGCTGAAAGGTAATTTTTGACCAACTAATGGACCAAAATCACCCATTAAAAACTCACCACCCTGAACGGGGACCATATTAGAGACCGATTTATCCACAAGTGCTTTAGCTGCTTTTTCACTCCCGGTGGTATTTCCCTGATCGCACCCGGTCAGTAAACCGGCAGCAACGGAAGCAACTACGATTAATTTTCTCATCTTATCACCTCAGCCATTGCATCAGGCAGTCATTGTACCCGTCGGATGCTGGTCGTCGATCATGGCAAGATATTCTGACATCAGGCTATCCGGGACAGGTTTAAATAGTCTCTCCGGTTTATTGGAACATTCATTCAACGT
>NZ_QEQO01000019.1:0-5661 GCF_003097195.1 Klebsiella sp. GL120222-02 | reverse complement strand
TCGTCCATCGCGATCGGGTGGATCAGGGTAACAACCATTTTGATGTTGTCGCCCGGCATAACCATCTCTACGCCTTCCGGCAGTTCGATGGTGCCAGTCACGTCAGTAGTACGGAAGTAGAACTGCGGACGGTAGCCTTTGAAGAACGGAGTATGACGGCCGCCTTCGTCTTTGGACAGGATGTACACTTCAGATTCGAACTTGGTGTGCGGCTTGATGCTGCCCGGCTTAGCCAGTACCTGACCACGTTCGATTTCTTCACGTTTGATACCACGCAGCAGAACACCAACGTTCTCACCAGCACGGCCTTCGTCCAGCAGTTTGCGGAACATTTCAACGCCAGTACAGGTGGTTTTCGCGGTGTCTTTGATACCAACGATTTCAACTTCTTCACCGACTTTGATGATACCGCGCTCTACACGACCGGTAACAACGGTACCACGACCGGAGATGGAGAATACGTCTTCGATCGGCAGCAGGAACGGCTTGTCAATCGCACGCTCTGGTTCCGGGATATAGGTATCCAGGTGGCCAGCCAGTTCGATGATTTTCGCTTCCCACTCTGCGTCGCCTTCCAGCGCTTTCAGAGCAGAACCACGAACGATCGGGGTGTCGTCGCCCGGGAAATCGTACTGAGACAGCAGTTCACGAACTTCCATCTCAACCAGTTCCAGCAGCTCTTCGTCATCAACCATGTCGCATTTGTTCAGGAACACGATGATGTACGGAACGCCTACCTGACGACCCAGCAGGATGTGCTCACGAGTCTGCGGCATCGGGCCGTCAGTCGCAGCAACAACCAGGATCGCGCCGTCCATCTGCGCAGCACCGGTGATCATGTTTTTAACATAGTCGGCGTGGCCCGGGCAGTCTACGTGCGCGTAGTGGCGAGTCGGGGTGTCATATTCAACGTGAGAGGTGTTGATGGTGATACCACGAGCTTTTTCTTCCGGTGCGTTATCGATCTGGTCGAATGCACGAGCAGAACCACCGTAGGTTTTAGCCAGAACGGTAGTGATGGCAGCGGTCAGCGTTGTTTTACCATGGTCAACGTGGCCGATAGTACCGACGTTAACGTGCGGTTTTGTACGTTCAAACTTTTCTTTAGACATCGATTGTCCCTCTAAGACACGGATAAATCGGTGATATCACCACATCAACCAGGCAACATGCCCGACTTGTTGAATGAAAATAACAGAAGAGAAACAGGGAAGGAGAGAAAAGAAGTGGTGCTGATACCCAGAGTCGAACTGGGGACCTCACCCTTACCAAGGGTGCGCTCTACCAACTGAGCCATATCAGCACGTCTGGAGCGGGCAGCGGGAATCGAACCCGCATCATCAGCTTGGAAGGCTGAGGTAATAGCCATTATACGATGCCCGCATCCTGAAACTCGGCTACCCAGTTCTTTCTGTAATACTAAAGAGACTGCTCTCTTTAGTATTGAGCTGATTAGTTTACCCAACCAACTCCGGCTACGCAAAGCGTCGCCAGAAAGTGGTGGTGGGGGAAGGATTCGAACCTTCGAAGTCGATGACGGCAGATTTACAGTCTGCTCCCTTTGGCCGCTCGGGAACCCCACCCAAATTGTTATGGTGCCGACTACCGGAATCGAACTGGTGACCTACTGATTACAAGTCAGTTGCTCTACCTACTGAGCTAAGTCGGCATCAAGTAGCGCGCATTCTAGGGAGAGGAGCGAGTTCATGCAACTAAAAATTTGCATAAAACGTTCTCTTGCTCACATTTTGTGCTCTTACACGAAAAAACGGTGTAATTTCAAACAGGGCAGTGCAAATATTCGCCAGCAATCCAGCTCATCAGGAGCGGTTCCAGTCACCCGCTGATGCCCAGGATGTATGCGGACGACTGACAGAAAGGTAACGGGCCGTTAGCACTATCCTGCTGGTTTACTACGAATAAGAAACTTATTCCTCTCTTGTGATGCTGGCGCGAGAAAGCAGCATTCAATGAGTTTTTTTCTTATTATTCCCGGCAATCTGGTGTTACCCTCCTGCCCATTGTCCTGATTAACTCGTGTGAAGCATCGCCGTTTCAACGTATACGGCGATGGTAAGAACATGCTTATGAGCCAAAAAGAGCAGACGTTAATGACACCGTACCTACAATTTAACCGCCACCAATGGGCTGCACTTCGTGATTCTGTCCCGATGACGTTAACCGAGGATGAAATCACGCGGTTAAAAGGCATCAACGAAGATCTCTCTCTGGAAGAGGTTGCCGAGATCTATTTGCCGCTGTCGCGTTTGCTCAACTTCTATATCAGTTCTAACCTGCGTCGTCAGGCTGTTCTCGAACAATTTCTTGGCACCAACGGTCAACGCATTCCCTATATCATCAGCATCGCTGGCAGCGTTGCGGTGGGGAAAAGCACCACCGCGCGTGTACTGCAGGCCTTGCTTAGCCGTTGGCCGGAGCACCGCCATGTTGAACTCATCACTACTGACGGTTTTTTGCACCCTAACTCAGTATTGAAAGAACGCGGATTAATGAAGAAGAAAGGCTTCCCGCAGTCCTATGATATGCATCGACTGGTGAAGTTTGTCTCCGATCTTAAATCAGGTGTACCGCAGGCAACCGCGCCGGTTTATTCCCATCTGATTTATGATGTTATTCCCGACGGCGATAAAACCGTCGCGCAGCCGGATATTTTAATTCTTGAGGGACTCAACGTTCTGCAAAGTGGAATGGATTATCCGCACGATCCTCATCATGTATTTGTATCCGATTTTGTCGATTTTTCTATTTATGTCGATGCCCCGGAAGAATTACTGAAAAGCTGGTATATCAACCGTTTTCTCAAATTCCGAGAAGGGGCGTTTACCGATCCTGACTCCTACTTCCACAATTACGCTAAGCTGTCGAAGGAAGAGGCGGTGGATATTGCCACCTCGCTATGGAACGAGATTAACTTAATGAATCTTAAAGAAAACATCCTTCCAACCCGCGAACGTGCCAGCCTGATCATGACCAAAAGCGCCAATCATTCTGTGAATCAAGTACGCTTACGTAAATAAAGCAAAGGGAGCCGAAGCTCCCTTTTTTATTCTGCGCCGCGCAATGATATTTCACCGCCAACCCAGGCTTTTATCACCCCATCCTGTTCCAGCAATAGTGCGCCTTGCGCATCAATGCCACGGGAAATTCCATAGATTTCTTTATCACCGATAATGAGTTTTACCGGGCGATGAATAAAGTTATCCAGTTTCTCCCAGCGCGGCAGATAGGGCGCTAACCCTTCCTGCTCGAACAGTTCCAGGCCCAGACGTAGCTCTTTAATCAGGCGCGCGGCGAGGAGATTGCGGTCGATGACAACCCCCGCCTCCTGAAGGCTTATCCACCCCTGATTGACCACGTCAGACTCCACGCGACGCATCACAAGATTGATACCCGCGCCACTAACGATTTGTGCAGCATCACCCGTTTTCCCGGTCAGTTCCACGAGGATCCCTGACAGTTTACGATCTTGCAGGTAAATATCGTTTGGCCATTTCACACGAACCTGATCGGCCCCGAGCTGCTGCAAAACTTCAGCGATCACGATACCAATCACCAGGCTGAGTCCAATAGCCGCCGCCGGCCCCTGCTCCAGGCGCCAGTACATCGAGAGATAAAGATTGGCGCCAAAGGGCGAGAACCATTTTCTACCTCGCCGTCCTCGCCCTGCCTGCTGATATTCAGCCACACAGGCATCCCCGGATGTCAGCTCATCAAGCCTGTCCAGTAAATACTGGTTAGTGGAGTCAATCACGGGGAGAACCGTCACTCGGCCATGTTCAATCTGTTGGGAAATCTTTTTCTCATCCAACAGATGAATGGGCTCCGGCAGGCTGTAACCCTTGCCTGGCACTGTAAACACATCGACGCCCCAGTCGCGTAAGGTCTGGATATGCTTATTAATCGCCGCCCGGCTCATACCTAACTGCTCACCAAGCTGTTCACCTGAGTGGAACTCGCCATCAGCGAGGATAGAAATCAACGTTAAGGGAATAGTATGGTCTTTCACGCAATGCTCTCCTCTGCGTTGACTTCACCATGCGTTCCAATGAAGCGCACCTCGGGCTGAAGCCATACATCGAATTTCTCACCCACCTGCTGGCGAACGTAATGGGCTAGTTTTACCACGTCCTCGCTGGTCGCTCGATCTTCATTAATGAGTACCAGGGCCTGTTGTCGATGGACGGCCGCGCCGCCAATGCGTTGCCCTTTGAGCTGACATTGATCGATTAACCAGCCCGCGGCCAGCTTGACGGTGCCGTTTGCCTGCGGATAATGCGGCGCCTGGGGGAATTGCGCCAGCAGCGCTTCAGCAACCTGAGCGCTGACGATCGGATTCTTAAAGAAACTTCCGGCATTGCCGTTAATCTTGGGATCCGGCAACTTCGTCATTCGCATATGACAAACGGAATCGAATACCTGCTGCGGGGTGACGGTCTGTGGATCAAGACGCGTTAAATCACCGTAACTCAGTACAGGCTGCCATGCTTTCGCTAACGTTAAACCAATCGCGATGATGGCGTAGCGATCCTGGTATTCATGTTTAAAGATACTGTCACGGTAGCCGAAACGGCATTCCGCCGCTGAAAGACGCTGCTTACGACCCGTTTCCAGCTCAATGCAGTCCACATAGTTGCAAACCCGCTGGAGCTCGACACCGTAGGCGCCAATATTCTGGATCGGCGAAGATCCTGCGCAGCCAGGGATCAATGCCAAATTTTCCAGACCTGGCATCGCATGCTGTAGCGTGAACTGCACCAATTGATGCCAGTTTTCGCCGGCGCCGACGTGCAAGCACCAGGCTTCCGGCGTTTCGCTCACCTCGATCCCCATAATTCGGTTGAGGATCACCGTACCGGCATAGTCGTTCAGAAACAGGACATTACTACCTTCCCCAAGGATCAGCGTGGGTTCGCCTGCCGCGACAGCAGTTTGCCAGGCGCTTAATAACTGCTGCTCAGTTTCGGCGCGTACAATCGTCCTGGCGGAGCGCTCAATGCCAAAGGTATTCCAGGGTTTGAGGGAGTGGTTCATAGTGGCTTCCTGATGCAAAATCGGCGTTAGTTTACCGTATCTGGCGGGGGAAGGCTTGCCTGATTGCAGGGGCAGTGATATTGGGGGCGTTACCGGTAATGATGCGGTGTACCGGTCCGGGCTACAGGTCGTGCAGGGCGGGTGCGAATCCGTAGCCCCGGTAAGCGCAGCGCCACCGGGGAGATATACCCCACACAGCAAAAAACCCCGCACCTTTCGGGACGGGGTTCTTGTTAAAACGCAAAAACAAAAAGCTCAGTCTTTCGACTGAGCTTTCTGCTTTGTTTGATGCCTGGCAGTTCCCTACTCTCACATGGGGAGACCCCACACTACCATCGGCGCTACGGCGTTTCACTTCTGAGTTCGGCATGGGGTCAGGTGGGACCACCGCGCTATCGCCGCCAGGCAAATTCTGTTTTATCAACACGTCTCACGGACGCATCGAGTAATCTGTATCAGAGCTGAAAATTCTCTCAAATCCGCCAAAACATCTTCGGCGTTGTAAGGTTAAGCCTCACGGTTCATTAGTACCGGTTAGCTCAACGCATCGCTGCGCTTACACACCCGGCCTATCAACGTCGTCGTCTTCAACGTTCCTTCAGGAGACTT
>NZ_QEQO01000018.1:0-6762 GCF_003097195.1 Klebsiella sp. GL120222-02 | reverse complement strand
CGGCACTCCGGCAGCAGCGGGTTCGGGATACCGTTCGGGAAATGGCCGTCCGGCTGGTGATGCACCTTGATAAAGGTCACCGGCGCCCCGGCCGCCGCGAAGCGTTTCTCCACCTCATCAATCACGTGCCCCGCCGCCCCGTTGCCGGAGTTCACCACCAGCTTCAGCGGACGGGTGAAGTTCGCCAGGTCCACGTAGCCCATCAGGTGGTCGACGTACTCCTTCAGCACCGAAATCTGACGCAGGGTCCCGCGACGCGCCGGGTCCACCGGCGGGAACTGGTTCTCCTCCGCCAGGCGCTGGATATCCCGCAGGCCGGTGTCGCCGCTGATGGGCTTCGCGTTCTCGCGCACCAGCTTCATGCCGTTGTAGTTCATCGGGTTATGGCTCGCCGTCACCTCGATACCGCCGTCCACCCCGAGGTGGAAGGTGGCGAAGTAAATCTCTTCCGTGCCGCTCAGGCCGATATCCAGCACGTCGGTGCCGGCGTCCATCAGCCCGCGGGCCAGCGCCAGCTTCAGCGACTCGCTGGTGAGGCGCACATCGCCCCCCACCACTATCTTCCCGGGTTTCAGAAATTCGCCGTAGGCGCGGCCGATACGGTAGGCGATGTCCTCGTTCAGCTCCTCGCCCAGTTCACCACGGATGTCATAAGCCTTAAAGCATGTTAACTGTGTCATTCTGCGTTTTGTCCCGAAAAAATTAGCAACGACCATACTGGTCTTTAATACGAATAATGTCGTCCTCGCCGAGGTACGACCCCGACTGAATCTCCAGCACTTCCAGCGGAATACGGCCCGGGTTTTCCAGGCTGTGCTCGGCGCCAATCGGAATAAAGGTGGACTGGTTCTCGGTCAGCAGGAACTGCTTGCCGTTCACCGTCACCTGGCCGGTGCCGGCGAGAATGACCCAGTGCTCGGCGCGGTGGTGGTGCATCTGCATCGAGAAGGCGCCGCCCGGTTTCACGGTGATGCGGTTGACGTTGAAGCGCGGGGTCTGGACCACCACGTCGCAGCGCCCCCAGGGACGGTAAATCTCGCGGTGGCGCTTGTACTCGCTGCGCTGGTTCTGCTTGAGGAACTCGACCGCCTTCTTCACGTCCTGGGAACGCTCGCGGTTCATCACCAGCACGGCGTCCTTGGTGCTGACAATCACCAGGTTCTCCACGCCGATGGCCGCCACCAGCTTCTCGTCGCTGTTGATGTAGCAGTTTTCACTGTTATGCACCCACGCGTCACCGCTGAGGACGTTACCCTGCTCGTCTTTCGGGCTGACCTCCCACAGGGCGGACCAGGAGCCGACGTCGCTCCAGTCGGCATCGAGACCGACCACCACCGCGTCGGCGGTTTTCTCCATCACCGCGTAGTCCACGGACTCGTCCGGGCACTCGCAGAAAATGTCATGCGGAATGCTGATGAAGTCGCTGCCGTTGTCGGCGGCATTGACCGCGGCCTGGCAGGCTTCGAGGATATCCGGGCGGAATTTGGCCAGCTCGGAGAGGTATTTTTTGGCGCGGAACATAAACATGCCGCTGTTCCAGTAGTACTCCCCGGAGGCGAGGTAGGCCTCAGCGCGCTCGCGGTCCGGCTTCTCCACGAAGCGGGCCACCTGATACGGGGTGTGGGCGCTGTCGGTGAGGGCCACGCCGCGCTGGATGTAACCGTAGCCGGTTTCCGGGGCGTTCGGCACGATACCGAAGGTGACCAGATGGCCTTCATCGGCATACTGCTCGGCGACGCGGATGGCGTCGTGGAAGACCGGCAGGTTATTGATGATATGGTCGGCGGCGAGGACCAGCATCAGCGGGTCGTCGCCGTGACGGGTGGCCTGGAGGGCCGCCAGGGCGATGGCCGGGGCGGTGTTGCGCCCGACCGGCTCAAGAATAATGTTGTTGGACAGCTTGTTGAGCTGGCGCAGCTGTTCGGCCACCAGGAAGCGGTGCTCTTCGTTACAGATGACCATCGGTTCATGGATTTCAAGGCCCGAGAGGCGGGTGATGGTTTCCTGCAGCATGGAGTTCTGCCCGAACAGGCGGAGGAACTGTTTCGGGTAAAGCTCGCGAGACATCGGCCAGAGACGACTGCCGGTACCACCAGCCATAATTACAGGAAGTAACATAATGAAATCCTTAAATAAATAATTGCTTTATTTTACTATCAATCAATCGACCGTCAGGTGGCGTGGCCTTTTTGAGGCACGCTACCGCCATTGGCTGTCGCAACCAAAATGCGTACTGCTCCCGTGCTCCAGGCTAAGCGCCACCCTCTTTCGCTTCAGGCTGTCGGCAGATCGTTCAGTCAGCGGCTACAATGACAGCCTGGCGGAACGCGTGTCCTGAAAACCTAAAAGCAGAGATATACCTTCAGGCATATCTCTGCTTTTAACATGCATCTTCCCTCACCTGGCCGCCAAACGCACCACACTTTCCGCATTTGCCGCCGGGTTAACCATCAGGACTTTCTCATTTACGCAGGGCAAAACACATGCCCTTACCGCCACCGAAAAAAGCGCAACGGGCGCCCAGCCGATGCTGGCAACCGTCAGAAAGGAGCGTTTACGACGTGGGGAAAGATAAGAAGAGACATCGCCTTCGCCGCCAGGGAGACCACGCGCATTCAGGCTTGATGGCCCTGCGCACACAACAACGGCGCTATGTTCCGATAGGTGGGATAAACGACTCATGCCTCTACACTGCACATTCCACAAAGAAAATCGTGCGCAGATTATAGCGCTGGTCGGCGGGAATAAAAATAAAAAAGCCTACTGATTAATGGATTACTCAAATGACACACACCATAAACATTCATTAAACAAGCAAAAAAAGAGCAATTTGTTGATATCCATGAAGAAAAGAAAGCCATCATTGCGCACTTTTAGCCCGTTTGATAAATAAACCGGGCACAAAAAATATAACTTTAAACAAACTTATGCCGGGCTCAATGGGTATTTGTTGCCTTTGTGTTTAGCCACAAATCGCTAAACCGCTGACAAGTCACAAGGTTATTATTCGGAGGCTAACAGTCAAATGAGAAACATTGTTATTTATCACCTTTTGCCACGGTTATTTTGCCAGAAAAAACGTCCTTCACCTCACGTCTGGCGGAGATGACGCGGCAAAGCAAGTGATCCCAACCGCAAGCCAGTGTAAAATCGGCACTTATGTAGAACGGGATATCCACACCCCGGAGGAAAAATATGAAGTTTTTGGTCACTGGTGCCGCAGGTTTTATCGGCTTTCATATCGCGCAGCGCCTGCTGAATGAAGGGCATGATGTTGTCGGGATCGACAACATGAACGACTATTATGACGTCAGCCTGAAGCAGGCCCGTCTGGATCGCCTGGCATCGCCGGCATTCCATTTCCAGCAGCTGGATCTGGCCGACCGGGAAGGTATGGCAAAGCTGTTCGCCGCAGAGCAATTTGATCGCGTGATCCACCTGGCGGCTCAGGCCGGTGTGCGTTACTCGCTGGAAAATCCGTATGCCTATGCGGACGCTAACCTGATGGGTTATCTGAACATTCTGGAAGGCTGCCGTCATACCAAAGTGAAACACCTGGTGTACGCCTCCTCCAGCTCGGTTTATGGCCTCAACCGTAAAATGCCGTTCTCTACCGAAGATTCCGTCGATCATCCGGTCTCCCTGTATGCCGCCACCAAGAAAGCCAATGAGCTGATGGCGCATACCTATTCCCATCTGTACAGCATCCCGACCACCGGGCTGCGCTTCTTTACGGTCTATGGCCCCTGGGGCCGCCCGGATATGGCGCTGTTCAAGTTCACGAAAGCGATGCTGGAAGGGAAAAGTATTGACGTCTACAACTACGGCAAAATGAAGCGCGACTTTACCTATATCGACGACATCGTCGAGGCGGTGGTGCGCGTTCAGGATGTGATCCCGCAGGCCAATGCCGACTGGACCGTTGAGAGCGGTTCACCGGCCACCAGTTCCGCGCCGTATCGGGTCTATAACATTGGCAACAGCTCGCCAGTGGAACTGATGGACTACATTACCGCCCTGGAAGAGGCGCTAGGGATGGAAGCGAAGAAGAATATGATGCCGATCCAGCCGGGCGATGTGCTGGACACCAGCGCAGACACCCAACCGCTATATGACCTGGTGGGTTTCAAGCCGCAGACGTCAGTGAAGGAAGGCGTGAAGAACTTCGTCGAGTGGTACAAGAATTACTATCAGATCTAATCCCCTGCCCTGCCGCAATCGTCAGGTTGCGGCAATCTCTTCTATGGAACCTCCGTTATCCTGACTATATGTCGACTGAATGCACATTCATTGTTTTATATATAATATTTTGTGCTATAGACGGTATTTTTGCCTTTTTTCTCGCCTGCCTGAAACCAGTTTCATCCAGCCTTTTTCAAAAAAGCAAATATCCGCGCGCCAGGCACTCAAACTTTTCTGTCATCCATCCCAATTTGGTGAGTGGAAACAGCATTATATGCTGATTGAGAAAAAACATTACTCTCTGTAGGAATTTTCCTAAATCCAGGATATGTTAGAGCAAGCCATGCAACAGAACAAAACTGGTGCATTGCTTATCAAACTAATAATTCAATCAACATACGCTCTGTGGTAGATATTATGGAAAACCTATTTTTCTTAGTGGTGGCTGCCATACTACTTGCTGTTTCCGTTTATTTCTTGATTTCTTATTTAAAAGACAGAAAGAAAACGAAACTGACGTTTAATAAACGCAAGTGGTAAGGACCACTCCGTATTGCAATTAGATTAAGATAACATTAAGAGATAAAAAAATGATATTACAGAATGAGCGTTCATTCTGCTTTTGGCGTGGCATTAAGGCAAGAAACAATAGTGTTACTCGCGCCCTGTTCATCATATTTCCATAGGGCATAAATAACAAAAGCCTGCGTTGCAGGCTTTGTTTTACCTCCCGGCGCTTATCTCCGGCATCTACATCACAGTGACGGTAGCTCTTCACAAGGTAAGTTTAACTTATCGGACCTGTTTTCAACCCGCAACGGCTTTTGAGCAGGATCGTAATGTCCATCACAATTTATTGAGGTTAATCTGAATGTGTGAGAAATACGCGGAGTGAGGGATATAACGGGGGAGAGAAAGAAGAACACTGGCGGCAGGAAACCGCCAGTCTCAGACAGGCAGAATTAATCGTTACCAAACAGATCGCGGGTGTAGACCTTGTCCGCCACATCCGCCAGCTCTTCCGCCATACGGTTAGAGATGATCACATCCGCCTCTTGTTTGAAGGCATCCAGATCGCGCACGACGCGGGAGTTAAAGAACTCATCTTCCTGCATCACCGGTTCATAGATAATAACCGGAATACCTTTTGCCTTGATGCGCTTCATAATGCCCTGAATAGAAGAGGCACGGAAGTTGTCCGAACCACTCTTCATGATCAGGCGATACACACCCACCACTTTCGGCTTACGGGCGAGAATAGAATCCGCGATAAAGTCTTTACGGGTACGGTTAGCATCCACGATAGCCGCGATGATATTGTTCGGCACCGATTCGTAGTTCGCCAGCAACTGCTTGGTATCTTTCGGCAGGCAGTAGCCGCCATAGCCAAAGGACGGGTTGTTATAGTGGTTGCCGATACGCGGATCCAGGCATACCCCTTCGATAATCTGCTTGCTGTTCAGCCCCTGGCTTTCAGCATAGCTGTCGAGCTCGTTGAAATAGGCAACGCGCAGCGCCAGATAGGTGTTCGCGAACAGTTTGATCGCTTCCGCTTCAGTGGAGTCGGTAAACAGGGTCGGGATATCCTGCTTAATCGCGCCTTCTTTCAACAGGTCTGCGAAACGTTCGGCACGTGCAGAGCGCTCACCAATGACAATGCGCGACGGGTGCAGGTTGTCGTACAGCGCGCGGCCTTCACGCAGGAACTCAGGAGAGAAAATAACATTATCGATCCCTAAACGTTCTTTGATATCACGGGTGAACCCCACAGGGATGGTCGATTTAATGATCATCACCGCGTTCGGGTTGATCTCTGTGACATCGCGAATAACCGCTTCCACCGTAGAGGTGTTGAAGTAGTTGGTTTTGGGATCGTAATCGGTCGGCGTCGCAATGATCACGTAGTCGGCATTACGATAGGCGTCGTGCTTGTCCGTGGTGGCACGGAAATTTAACGGTTTTTCTGCCAGATATTCCTGAATCTCTTTATCCACAATCGGAGAGATCTTCTGGTTAAGCATATCCACTTTGGCCTGTACGATATCCAGGGCAACCACTTCGTGGTTTTGCGCAATCAGGACACCATTCGATAAACCAACATAACCTGTACCGGAAATAGTAATTTTCATTCGATTACACTTTAATCAGTTAACTGGGTAATGGCGGATAGCCACGAATTTAAACATTGCTGTGGGCGGTTTTACGCTTTGACCAGTGGGATGTCAAGAATAAGCCATAAGGTCAATAATACGATTAAAATCTGACCCTATGGCTTCCATTATGGATAATGCATTACTTGAGAAGAGCTAAAATCTCTTCGGTTTTTGCATTCATCAACGCAGTATCCGCTCTGGACTCCACGTTCAGACGCACCACCGGCTCGGTATTGGACGTGCGCAGGTTAAAGCGCCACTCAGGGTATTCAATACTGATACCGTCCGTTGTGTCGATGTGTGCGGCCGCCGGCTCATACTGCGCCCGGATGCGCGCTATCGCCTCCGCCGCATTCCCCAGCTTGCGGTTGATCTCCCCCGACGCCGGGAACGCCGCCTGGCGGTCCGCCACCAGCGATTTCAGCGA
>NZ_QEQO01000017.1:0-10502 GCF_003097195.1 Klebsiella sp. GL120222-02 | reverse complement strand
TACGCGGTGCCGCACTTCCAGGTCGAGGGGATGGACGTCAATCTGTCGCTGGTTAGCCAGATGCCGAAGGCGAAGGCGTAGGTTCGGACGATGATAAAAACGGAACGTCCGTTGTGGGGCCGGGGCATTATGGTGTCGCCCCAGCATTTTCAACAGCAGGCTGCGTATACAGCCTGGACTGCGGAAGTGATTGCCCGGATGGGGCTTAACCACCCCTGGGGAGTGATGGAGGCGACCTTCGAACCAGAGATGCTCAAACTGGGCCGCCTGCAGGCTCACAGGCTGCAGGTCCGGTTCCAGGATGGCACGATGATTGATACGGACAATGCCGATGCGCTGCCGTCCGCGCTGTCACTGGACGGCGCGTCCGGCGAGGCGGTGATCGTGCTGGCGCTGCCCCTGATGCAGGCGAATGGCGGCAACTGTCTGAAGCCGGAGGAGGTGGCCGAAAGGCCGGTGCGCTTCCGGCAGCGCTGGCGTGATGTCCGCAACCAGTTCGGGGATGATACCCGGCAGATTGCCGTCATGCAGCCGGAGCTGACCCTCCGCTTCGCCCATCAGGACAACAGCGATTACCTGACCTGTCCGCTTGTTCGCCTGCAGCGGGACTCGCAGGGGGCCTGGCTTATCGACGAGACGTTTCTCCCGCCGCTGCTGCAGATCCAGGGCAGCCGCTGGCTGGCGACGCAGCTTGAACAGCTGCTCACCCAGCTTCGGGCTCGTCTGACGCGCCTGATGGCCATGCGTCGCGAGAGTAATGAACGGATGGCTGATTTTGCCGTGGCCGATGTCTCTCTGTTCTGGTTGCTGAACGCGCTGAACAGCGCCGAGCCGGTGCTGGGGTACTTTCTGCGTGACCAACAGAGCCCGCCGGAACGCCTCTATCCGGAGCTGGCGCGCCTGGCTGGCAGCCTGCTGACCTTTTCGCTCACCCATCAGGCGAATGCCGTCCCGATTTATCAGCATGACCAGCTGAACGCGGTTTTTCCGCCGCTGTTTGATTTACTGAGCGACCTGCTGGAGGCGAGCCTGCCGTCGCGGGTGGTGGCGATTGCGCTTGAGCATGATGCCCGGCTGCACTTCTGGCAGGCGCGTCTGCACGATGCCCGGCTGCGGGAAGGGGCTGATTACTATCTGTCGGTTCGTTCGTCGGTACCGGTCGCCCGGCTGCAGGAGCAGTTTCCGCGACAGTGCAAAGTGGGCAGTCCGGATCATGTCAAAGCCATCGTCAACTCCTCGCGGACAGGGGTGCCCCTGACGCCATTGCGTCATGTGCCGGCGGCGATCCCGCTGCGTCTGGAAAATCAGTATTTCAGCCTCGATGTGTCCCACCCTCTGGCGACGGAAATGCTGCAGAGCGGCACCTGTATGTTTTACGTCCCGGGGATGCTCGGTGAGCCTGAACTTGAACTTTTTGCGGTACTACGAACGTGAATGAGCCTAAACGCGGTAACGCCGCGTCCATTGATATTGATGCGCTGCTGCAGAACACCTGGCTGCAGGTTATCAGCCTGCGCCACGGCCCGCAGTTCCGCGATGAGGAAGGGTACACGCTATGGCAGCGCTGTATTGCTGATGTCGAGCGCGTGCAACATGAGCTGAAGGCGAGCGGGCTTGATGACGCCAGCTGTCAGCATATTCTCACCGCCCAGTGCGCGCTGCTCGATGAAGCCGTGAAAGGGCGCGGCGTGGAGGATGAGGCCTGCCTGCAGTGGTATGACATTCCGCTGCAGGGGCACTTCCTCGGCACCATGGACGCCGGCGACACCCTGTGCGAGCGGATGCGCGATGTGCTGCGTGAACCGGCGCCCGACCTGGCCGTGGTCACCTGTTTTCAGCGGGTGATGCTGCTGGGTTTTGTTGGCAGCTTTCGCTCCCTCAACGATCCCGAGCGCCTGAAGCTGATCAACGCGCTCAGTGAGCATGTCCCACCTTTTCAATGCCCGTCAACCGCTCCCGTACTGGTAGAGAGTCGGGCCGGACTGGGGATAAGCGGCTGGCTGGCCTCCTGGCCCGTGCGAATTGGCCTGAGCGTGATGGTGGTACTCGTCCTGTGGTGGGGGCTGAACCACTGGCTCGATCACCTGCTGCTGACCCTGTTACCGGGGACGGTGAAATGAGCCCCGCGCAGCAGCGTGGGCTGGCGCTGTGGGCCAGCCTGCTGAGTGCGCTGGTGTGCCTGCTATTTTTGCCGGTTCCCCGCTGGGGGGCATGGCTCATTCTGCTGGTCACGCTGGCCCTGATCATCGGGATCTGGCGCATCGCCAGTCGTCGTACCCGACGTAACGTTGCGTTAAGCCTGGACGATCTCCCGGAGGTCGCTTATCGCCAGCCGGTGGTCCTCGTTTGCGGCGATATGCCGTTTGTCTGGCCGCAAGCGTCACCGGTGCGAGTCGTCAAACAGGGCTGCTGGATCCGCGTGGAAAAGACGGAGGAGCTGCAGCAGGTCGCGCGTCAGATATTGAGCCAGCGGCCGGAATGGGGGCCTCAGCTGTCGGTGCTGCTCTGCGTCTGCCCGCAGCGGCACGCACAAAGCGATGCGCTGACCAGCGCTCTGCTGGCCCTGCGCTGGCAACTCAGCCAGCTGCGCCAGCAGACGGGGTATGCCGTACCGCTGGCGCTGCAGGGGCAGGTGGGCAGCACGATGAGCCCCATCCTGCTCTGGCAGGCGGCGATGCCGGGTGAAGCGGTGAAAGTCTGGCAGCCCTCCTGCGCCCCCTGTTCCGTACCGGCCTGGGTAAGCGCTGGCGGGGCGGCCGCGCTGAAGCAGCAGGTGCTGATGAACAGCCTGATGGGCTGGTTTGAACATCACGTCCATGCCGTGTTGACGGAAGAGAATACCGACCTGCCGCCTCTGACCCCAGCGGCCGTGCTGTGGGGCCTCGGGCCCTCGCTGCCTGGAAGTCTGGCGTCGTCGGCCTGGACGACGTGGTTATCCCGACATAGCGGCCTGTCGCGGGTAGCTGGCTGGCAGCCTGGCGAGAGCGACACCGGGGACGCTTCAGCCTTACCGGAATTCATCCTGCCGCAGTTACCGGCGGGACGGGGACTAACGCCACGAGGCAGGGCCTGGCGCGCGGCGCTCGCGATTTTCACCCTCGCGGCTGTCGCCGCGCTGCTCAGCAGTGGCTTGAACAATCGACAACTGCTGCAGCGCGTGAGCGTCGATATTGCCCGTTATGAGCGGATTGCGATGGATGATTATCGGCCAAAAGCCAGCGCTGTCAGGGTGCTGCGTGAAGATGCCGCGCTGCTCGATAGCTGGGCGCGTAACGGTGTCCCGCTGCGCCTGAGTCTGGGCTTGTATCGCGGGGAGCAGATTCGCCTGCCGTTGCTGGAGGCTATTCGCGGTTACGTGCCGCCTCCACCGCCGACCAGGCCGGTGCAGCGCGTCGCGCCGAACGTCATCCGCCTTGACAACATGTCGCTATTCGATACCGGGAAATGGGTACTGAAGCCTGGTTCGACAAAGCGGCTGGTCAACTCGCTGGTGGACATTAAGGCCAGGCCCGGGTGGCTGATTGTGGTGGCGGGCCACACCGACAGCGTGGGTGAGGAAAAAGCCAACCAGCTATTGTCGCTGAAACGTGCGGAATCGGTCCGCGACTGGATGCGCGATACCGGCGACGTGCCGGACAGCTGCTTTGCCGTTCAGGGCTATGGCGAAAGCCGACCAATTACAACAAACGATACGCCGGAAGGCCGTGCGCTGAACCGTCGTGTCGAAATCAGTCTGGTGCCGCAGGTAGACGCCTGCCGGTTACCGGACCAACCCTCTGCGTCATCCCAGGATGATGGCGCTTCACTACACAATGGAGAGTAATTCCATGGCAATTCCTGTTTATCTTTGGCTGAAAGACGATGGCGGCGCGGACATTAAAGGGTCTGTCGACGTTCAGGATCGTGAAGGCAGTATCGAAGTGGTGGCTCAGGAGCACAACCTGTACATCCCGACCGATAACAACACCGGCAAACTGACCGGCACGCGTATCCATACGCCGTTCCTGTTCACCAAGGAGATCGACTCCTCCAGCCCCTACCTGTACAAGGCGGTGACCACCGGCCAGACCCTGAAATCCGCTGAGTTCAAGTGGTACAGAATCAACGATGCCGGCCAGGAAGTGGAGTATTTCAATACCAAACTTGAGAACGTCAAGGTGGTGAAAGTGAATCCCCTGATGCACGACATCAAAAACCCCGCCTACGAGAAGCACAACCATCTGGAACAGATTGAGCTGCGCTACGAGAAGATCACCTGGACCTATAAAGACGGCAACATCATTCACTCCGATAGCTGGAACGAACGCGCCACCGCGTAATTGCCCGTCATATTTCGCGCCGCTGGCGCGCAGGCGACGTTCGCTCATCCCGGCCGCATCGTTATCGCTGCGGCCGGGGATTATTGCGGGCGATCGCCTGATGCGGGCAGCGTTTCTCTGCCCGCCGTTTTTTGCTGAGTGCCTGAGATGCGGGTTCTCAGCAAAGAAAAACACAATCTGCCTGCCTGACCCTGTGCGCTGTGGGTTCCTGTTCGGGAACAGCGACGGGCGGTAGCGTGTCCGGAACCAATAAGAGAGGATCTCATGGAAAATCCAGCCAGCCTGTTACGCCGTCTTAATCCCTGCTGTGCCCGCGCAATGGAGGGGGCGGCCTCCCTGTGCCAGACCCGGGCGCATGCCGAGATCCTGCCCGAGCACTGGCTGCTCAAGCTGCTGGAACAGGGGGAAGGCGATCTGACGGTGCTGGCGCGGCGCTATGAATGGGATATGGATGCGCTGTGGCAGGATCTGCTGAGCTGGCTGGATAAACAGCCGCGCTCGGTACGTCATCGTCCCCAGCTCTCTGACCATACCCTGAGGCTGATGCAGAAGGCCTGGCTGATTGCCTCGCTCAGCGGCGAAGCGCAGATCCGCAGTGTTCACCTGCTGATGGCGCTGGTTGAAAAACCGAATCTGATCCAGTGCGATGGCCTGTGGCCGCTGTTAACGCTGGGCCAGCGTCAGCTGGAACGCCTGCGCCCCTTGCTTGATGCCCAGTCCGACGAACGTCCGCCAGCGCAGCAGGAAGCGGCCCTGGCGCAGCCCCATGGCGGGGACGTGGAATTTGTGGGGCGTCCTGCGAGCGGTGAACTGAATGCGGATGGGCTCAACCCGGCGCTGCAGAACGCGCTGGACAAATTCACTCTCGACGTCACCGCCAAAGCCAGAGATGGCCAGATTGACCCGGTGTTCGGACGCGACACGGAAATCCGCCAGATGGTGGATATTCTCTCCCGTCGGCGTAAAAACAACCCGATCCTCGTCGGTGAGCCGGGCGTGGGCAAGACCGCGCTGGTGGAAGGCCTGGCGCTGCGCATTGCCGAAGGCAACGTCCCCGACGCGCTGAAGCCGGTGTCGGTGCGCACCCTTGACCTCGGTCTGCTGCGGGCCGGCGCCGGGGTCAAAGGCGAGTTCGAGCAGCGGCTGAAAAATATCATTGAGGCGGTACAGCAGTCGCCTTCGCCGGTGCTGCTGTTTATCGACGAGGCGCACACGATCATCGGCGCGGGTAATCAGGCGGGCGGCGCGGATGCCGCCAACCTGCTGAAGCCGGCGCTGGCCCGGGGCGAACTGCGGACCATCGCCGCCACCACCTGGTCTGAATACAAGCAGTACTTCGAGCGCGACGCCGCGCTGGAGCGCCGCTTTCAGATGGTCAAGGTGGATGAGCCGGACGACGACACCGCCTGCCTGATGCTGCGCGGCCTGAAGTCCCGCTATGCCGACCACCACGGCGTGCATATCACGGATGATGCGGTGCGCGCCGCCGTGACGCTGTCACGACGCTATCTCACCGGTCGCCAGCTGCCGGACAAGGCAGTGGATTTACTCGACACCGCTTCCGCCCGCCTGCGTATGAGTTTGGATACCGTGCCTGAGCCGCTGACCCGCATGAAGGCGCAGCTCACCGCGCTGGCGATGGAGAAACAGGCGCTGCTGGAAGATATTGCGCTGGGCAACAGCGCCCGCGGCGAACGGCTGGCGGCCATTGAGCAGGAGGAGATCCGCCTTATTCTGGCGCTGGATACCCTTGAAACTCAGTATGGTCAGGAGCTGCAGCTGACGGAAGCGCTGCTCGCCTGCCGCCGCGATATCTCCCGCCAGGCGGAAATTAGCGATCTACAAACCGCGCTTATCGCCGTCCAGCAGGGCAATCCGCTGCTCGGGCTGGACGTCGACGTCCGCACCGTGGCGACGGTGATTGCCGACTGGACCGGCGTGCCGCTCTCCTCGCTAATGAAAGATGAGCAGACGGAGCTGCTGAGTCTGGAAGAGAGTCTCGGCAAACGGGTGGTTGGCCAGGAGGCGGCCCTGAGCGCTATTGCCCGGCGCCTGCACGCCGCGAAAACCGGCCTGACGCCGGAGAACGGTCCGCAAGGGGTGTTCCTGCTGGTCGGGCCGAGCGGCACCGGCAAAACGGAAACGGCGCTCGCCCTCGCCGATGCGCTGTTCGGCGGCGAGAAAGCGCTGATCACCATCAATCTCTCCGAGTACCAGGAGCCGCACACCGTCAGCCAGCTGAAGGGTTCTCCGCCCGGCTACGTCGGCTACGGCCAGGGCGGGATCCTGACCGAGGCGGTGCGCAAACGCCCCTACAGCGTGGTGCTGCTCGATGAGGTGGAAAAGGCCCATCGCGATGTGATGAACCTGTTCTACCAGGTCTTCGACCGGGGGGTAATGCGCGACGGCGAGGGGCGTGAAATCGACTTTCGCAACACCGTGATCCTGATGACCGCCAACCTCGGAAGCGACCTCCTGATGCAGTTGCTGGATGAACAGCCGGAGGCCAGCGAATCAGACCTGCACGAGCTGCTGCGCCCGGTGCTGCGCGGCCACTTCCAGCCGGCGCTGCTGGCCCGCTTCCAGACGGTGATTTACCGTCCGCTGCCGGCGGCAGCGCTGCGCGCCATTGTCGGGATCAAGCTCGGGCAGGTAAGTCAGCGTCTGGCTTGCCATTACGGAATCACCACCACCCTCAGCGAGAGCCTGTTCGACGCGCTGACCGAGGCCTGCCTGCTGCCGGATACCGGCGCCCGCAACGTCGACAGTCTGCTGAATCAGCAGATCCTGCCGGCGCTGAGTCAGCAGCTATTGAGCCATATGGCGGCGGGGCAGAAACCGCGCCAGGTGACGCTGGGGTATCACGAAGAGGAAGGCGTCGTGATGGCGTTTGACGAGGGGACAATATCCGATGAGTAGCGTGAAATCGTTGTTGTTCAGCCATAACCACCACCTGCTTTCGGTGAAGGGATGTGAAGCCGGGCTTGATGTGCTGGCCTTCGAGGGCGATGAAGCCCTGAGCCAGCCGTTCCGCTACCGTATTGAATTCACCAGCGCAGACCATGCCATCAGCAAAGAGATGATGCTGATGAAGGCAGCCTCCCTGACGCTGCAGGCGCCGGTGGCTCAGGGCTTCGGCATCAATGTTCAGCAACCCGTGCGGGTTATCCAGGGCGTGGTGACGGGGTTTGAACGGCTCAGTACCTCCAGGGATGAAACGCACTACGCGCTGACGCTTCAGCCACGCCTGGCGCTGCTTAACCGCTCGCACCAGAACGCCATTTACCAGGACCAGTCCGTTCCGCAGATTGTGGAAAAAATCCTCCGCGAGCGCCACGGCCTGCGCGGTCAGGATTTTCTGTTCTCGCTGACAAAAACGTATCCGCGCCGCGAGCAAGTGATGCAGTACGGCGAGGATGACCTGCGCTTTATCACCCGGCTGCTGGGTGAGGTGGGGATCTGGTTTCGCTTTACCGCCGACACGCGGCTGCACATCGACGTCGCTGAGTTCTGCGACAGTCAGCAGGGCTATGAGAAGGGGCTGACGTTGCCTTCGGTCCCGCCGTCAGGGCAGCAGTCGGCCGGGGTGGACGCGGTGTGGGAGATGGCATGCCGCCACCGCGTCGTGGAGCAGCAGGTCAGTACCCGCGACTACAACTACCGCGAGGCGACGGCGGACATGAACGCGCAGGTGGATGTCACCCGCGGGGAGACCACCACCTTTGGTGAGGCTTACCACTGGGGAGATAACTACCTGACCGCCGGGAATGTCCATGACCGCCATCCGGCGCCGGAGTCCGGGGCGTTTTACGCCCGGCTTCGCCATGAGCGTTATCTTAACGGCCAGACCCGGATGCAGGCCACCACCAGCTGCCCGACGCTCTGCCCGGGACAGGTGTTGAAGGTCACCGGCGGAGAGGAGGTGGCCGGGGAGTTTGCTGATGGCGTGCTCGTCACGGCGATGCACAGCCACGCCCGGCGCGATGCCGACTTTGCGGTGGAGTTTGCCGGCATACCGGACAGCCCGGACGTCGGCTACCGGCCTGAGCCCGGCGCGCGTCCGGTGATGGCCGGGACGCTGCCGGCCCGCGTGACCAGCACCCGGGAAAACGACACCTACGGGCATATCGACAAACACGGGCGCTACCGGGTGAATATGCTGTTTGACCGGGCGCGCTGGGAAACCGGGTTCGAGAGCCTGTGGGTCCGCCAGTCGCGGCCGTATGCCGGAGACACCTACGGTCTGCACCTGCCACTGCTGGCGGGGACGGAGGTGGCGATTGGCTTTGAGGATGGTAACCCCGACCGGCCGTATATCGCGGGCGTGCTGCACGACTCGGCGCACGGCGACCATGTCACCATCCGCAATGACAAACGTAACGTCCTGCGCACCCCGGCCAACAACAAAATCCGCCTCGACGATGAGCGCGGGAAAGAACATATCAAGGTGTCGACGGAGTATGGCGGCAAGAGCCAGCTGAACCTCGGCCATCTCGTGGATGCTGAAAAGCAGCAGCGCGGGGACGGTTTTGAGCTAAGAACCGACAGCTGGGGAGCTATCCGGGCACAGAAAGGGATATTTATCAGCGCTGACGGGCAGGCGCAGGCTCAGGGGCAGGTGCTGGCGATGGAGCCGGCGGTCAGTTTGCTGAAAGGTGCGGTGAATCAGGTCACGGAATGGGGAAGCATTACGCAAACCCATCATAATGTTATCCCAGACACCGGCCCATTAAGCGCACTGACCACAGGCGCCAGCGATCTTAAACAGCCGACATTGCTGATGTCGGCCCCGCAGGGGATTGCCGCAGTCACGCCGGAAACAACACTCCTGCACAGCGGTAACGGGCTGTATCTGCAGAGCCTGGGGGAGGTCAACATCACCACGGCACAGCGCTGTTCTCTGAATGCCAGCCAGGCTATTTCACTGCTGGCGCAACAGGAGGGGATGAGGCTGGTCTCCGCCAAAGGTCCGCTGGAAGTAGAGTCGCACAGCGATATTCTGTCGCTGACCGCGCTAAAAGATATCACCGTCCAGTCAACCCAGGGGCATCTGCAGTTGACGGCTAAAAATGGCATCACCCTGGGTTGCGGCGGCGCATATATCCGTCTTACCCCGCAGGGAGAGGTACAGATCCACGGACCGGGGGTGATTAGCCTTAAGGGGCAGCATGATTTGCAGGGGCCGGTCAGCGAGGCGTTTCCCTTGCCTGAGCTACCGGCATCGGTGTGTAAAGAGTGCCTTAAAAAAGCCCAGGCGCTGGCGCAGGGCTTCGTGCCGCGGGAGGCATAGATGACCAGACAATGGATTGAGGAGGTCGCCGGAACCTGTCGGGCTTTCGGAACGGATTATCTGCATGTCATTATCGATCAGGCGGGGGTGGATTTTTCCGTTATTCCGGCGCTGAATTCGCTGTCAGTTGAGTGGCAGTCGCTTTTTCATGGACTTCCGGAAGCATTTATTGTCGATGATGCTCCGCTGGTGGCGCGCTTTACGCTTGATGATCATGAGCAAATGCGCTGGTTACAGGATATCAGCCAGCAACTTGCCATCCAGGCGCCGCTGCTCCTGTTCTGCACGTACTGGCCCTTTTCGGCGCTGGCGAACTGGCTCACGCAGTGTATGGATATTCTGCAGGAAGGGCGCAGCGGAATTTTACGCTTTTACGATACCCGGGTATTTCCGCTGTTGTTTACACACATTCTCAGTGAAGAGCAGCAAGAGCCATTGATGCGTCCGGCCCTGTTCTGGGCGTGGCAGGATTTTGACGGCCAGGCGAAAGGCATCAAAGGCAGTGGTCTCCCGCCGGAACGCGATGAAAATGCGCCCAAAATAGAACTCAGCGATCGCCAGCTTGAGCATCTGATGTGTATCAGCGATGTCATCGTCATGTTGTCGCACTGTGCTCCGCCTGCGGGCATGTTTGACTCAAGACAGTCACTGTTTTCGGCCTGTTACCAGGGCATGGTGGAGGCGACACGCCAGGGTCTTCTTCTGGATGACGCTCGTGAAGACTGGGTAATGAAGAAGTGGTTTGCGGACGTAAAAACCAGTGAGAGACCTTCAGAATGAAAAGCCTGGTCTGGCTGAGTACACCCCTCTCTTCATTACCCTCAAACCGACAGGGAGAGTCCGATGAAATCTGCATTAATCAGCCCGCTGCTGGCGGGTCTGCTGCTGTTAAC
>NZ_QEQO01000016.1:0-27448 GCF_003097195.1 Klebsiella sp. GL120222-02 | reverse complement strand
CATGTGTTAGGCCTGCCGCCAGCGTTCAATCTGAGCCATGATCAAACTCTTCAATTTAAGTTTGATGCTCGTGAATTAAACTTCGTAATGAATTACGTATGTTCACTCAGAGACTTGGTATTCATTTTTCGTCCGAGGACGTTAAGAATCCATGTCACTTTGAGTGCCCACACAGATTGTCTGATAAATTGTTAAAGAGCAGTTGCGACGCGCTTTAGCGCTCTGTCGCGAGGTGGCGTATATTACGCTTTCCTCTTTCAGAGTCAACCCTGAATTTCAGGATTTTTCTCTTCAACCGAACCGGCTGTTTGTGTGAAGTGATTCACATCTGCCGTGTCAGTGGGAGCGCATTATAGGGATCCCATTTTTTTGCACAAGCCTTTTTTCGATCTTTTTTTCTGAATGGTGATTTTTCACCCTTTTCGTCGCGTAATTGCACGATTTGCTCAATTTTCACCGTTTTCAGGGGTTGCACAGGGAGATAAAAGCCACCAAAGTCTTCTTACATTCCGGTATTTTGAGGTCTATATGTCTGCTCAGCTGCGCCCCTATAAAGCATTTTTCCCACAAATCGGTCTTCGCGTCATGATTGACGCATCCAGCGTTGTCATCGGTGATGTCAGAATTGCCGATGATGTCAGCGTCTGGCCTCTGGTGGCCATTCGCGGCGACGTCAACTATGTATCGATAGGTCAACGCAGCAATATTCAGGACGGTAGCGTTCTCCATGTGACCCATAAGTCCTCTTATAAGCCGGAGGGAAATCCGCTGATCATTGGTGAGGATGTAACTGTTGGTCATAAAGTGATGCTGCACGGCTGCACTATCGGCAACCGCGTGCTGGTTGGTATGGGTTCGATCTTATTAGATGGTGTCGTCGTTGGCGATGACGTCATGATTGGTGCAGGCAGTTTGGTACCGCAGAACAAACAACTGGAAAGCGGCTACCTTTACTTTGGCAATCCGGTCAAACAGATCCGCCCCCTGACGGAGACGGAACGGGAAGGACTGAAGTATTCAGCAAATAACTATGTGAAATGGAAAAATGAATACCTGGATCAGGATAACCAGATCCAGCCCTGAGCATCTTCCTGACCATCGCGGATCAATGCTTCCACCTCTTCCTCTAGATCCCAACGATGTTCCTGGAAGGCGGCCAGCCACTGCGCTGGCCCCTCTGCGCCAAAACGCTGCTGCAGGCTCTGTCCTGAAATTGCGCAGGTTAATTGCATCCCATTGACCAGCGCAGGAAAAACCACGCCCTGCCGTTCGGCATCCCATGATTCCCGGTCAGGAAACTGAATCGCCTGATTCATGCATTCAGTTCCTGCTGCAGCGTTTCGATGACCGGAGCGATAGCCGGCAGGACGCCGTGCCATAGCAGAACAGCATGGGCGGCTTGCGCCACCAGCATTCCCAGCCCATCAGCACAGTGGACTGCGCCATACTGCTGGCACCAGTGAAGAAACGGTGTTGGCCCTTTCTGGTAAAACATGTCATAGCAATACACGTCAGCGTGGACAACAGATGCCGGGATAGCCGGTACATCACCGTCTATTCCACTGGACGTCGCATTGATGATCAGATCGAATGTTTCCCCGGATAAGGTATCCATCTCCCTTGCGCTGACGCTCCCGGTATGGGCGAAGAGAGTGGCTAACTCATGGGCACGAGAATAGGTTCGATTCACGATCGTGACGGCACATCCCAGCGACAGAAGCGGCAAAAGAACCCCGCGTGATGCGCCACCAGCACCTACCAGCAGGATCCGCTGGCGCGGCTTAATGAACCCCAGGCGTTCCAGATCGCTCAGGAGGCCAATACCGTCGGTGTTGTCCCCCAGTAAACGGCCATCTTCCAGGCGTTTCAGGGTATTTACTGCTCCCGCCAGCGCAGCGCGTTCTGTCAGCTCGTCCGCGCGCGCAAAAGCTTCCTCTTTAAAAGGAACGGTGACGTTGGCCCCCTTTCCTCCTTCTGCAAAGAACTGATTCAGAGAAGAGACAAAATCGTCCAGTGGCGCCAGCACACGTCCATAAGGATGAGTAATCCCTAACTGGCGGGCAAACAGCTGATGAATAGAAGGCGACTTGCTGTGCGCGATCGGATTACCAAAAACGGCATAGGTTTCCATGGTTCACCCCTGGCGGAACAGTTTACCCGTCAGGGCATCACGGATTTCAGATGGATTTTGCCGTCCACCCGTGGCGCCATCCACAACCGGGAAGCTGTCACCAAACTGAGCATGAACCTCTGCGGTGGTACGACACGGTGGTTGCCCGGTGAGATTGGCGCTCGTCGAGACCAGCGGTTTCCCGTAAGCTTCGCACAATTCAATCACCAGCGGATGGTTGGTCACGCGTACGGCCAGCGAATCAAAACGCCCCGTCAGCCAGCGCGGCGTTTCAGGACGCGCCGGGAATACAAACGTCACCGGTCCCGGCCAGCAGGAAAAGATAGCGTCCCGCTGCGAGTCACTTAACCGTGAATCATCAACATAAGGCTTCAACTGCTCAAAGCTGGCGGCGATAAGGATCAATCCCTTGTCAACAGGACGCTGCTTCAGCTCCAGCAGACGCATGACGGCCGTTTCGCTGTCTGGATCGCAGCCAACGCCAAAAACGGCTTCTGTGGGGTAGGCGATGACATGTTCATTTTTCAGTACCGCCACGGCATGGGCGACGGTTTCTGAGGGCAGGTTATTGTTCACTGATTTATTCCGCCGGGATCGGCTTTCCACATTGTTTACTGGCACAGAAGCGTCTGAGCCCCTGCGCCGTCTTCTTTTCAATTAACAGCGGGTAATGGCATTCAGGGCATTCGCCCGCTACCGGTTTAAAATTGATAACGAACTGGCAATCAGGGTAGCGATCGCAGGAATGAAAGGTTTTACCGAAACGAGAGCGACGCTGGACCAGATGCCCTTGTCCGCATTGCGGACAGGCGATAGCGGTCTCATCGGGTTTATCAATCAGCTCGGTATGCTCGCATTCGGGATAGCGACTGCAGCCGATAAACATACCAAAGCGCCCCTGGCGTAACACCATGACAGCGCCGCAAGATGGGCACTCCTGTCCCTCCAGCACCTTAACGATATGACCGTCCGCCTGACTTTTCAGGGGACGGATATAGTCACAGTCCGGATAATGCGAACAACCGAGAAACGGGCCATGTTTCCCGGAACGGATCACCAGTTCAGCCCCGCACTGCGGGCAGGGCTCATTTTTACGCACCGAAAACAGTGCTGATTTGGCCATAACAACTCGATGTTGCTGCAAAAAGATTAATGCAGCATACCTTCATTTACTTCGAAGAGTAATTCTTCCATTTGCTGATAGGCGTTTTCACAGCCCGGAATGTTGAACAGTACCATCAGGATGACCCATTTCAGGTCTTCCAGTTCAAATTCAGCTGTATCCAGCGCCAGGACGCGCTCTATCACCATTTCTCGCGTTTCGAGGTTCAACACCTGAATCTGCTCGAGGAAGAGTAAAAATCCCCGGCAACTGGCATCCAGACGCTGGCACTCCTCTTCGGTATACACCCGAAGCGACAGCGGGTCGGAAGCGAGCTGCATGGGTTCAACGAGACCTTCCTGATAATCAGCCAGTTTCTCGAGCCACATTAACGCGTTATAGATATCTTCCCGCTCAAAGCCTGCATCGGTAAGATCCCGCGTCAGTTTGTCCTGATCCACGCGCATTTCTGCTTCGTTATGGATGTAAGTTTCAAACAAATACATGAGTACGTCGAACATGGCTTGCCCTCCTTAATCGGACATAGCCGCCGGGTACAGCTGCGATCCAGCCTGCTAACTCCAGTTCAAGTAGCTGAGCTACGGTTACTGGCACAGATTGGCCGGCACGTTCAGCGACAACGTCAACAGGTGTTACCTCATCTCCTACGTTAGCCAGGAGCTCCGGAAATGGCAATGCTACAGACGGCTGATCGGCGCAATTATTTATCGAATCAGACGTATCAGTAAGCCAGGCCAGCTCGTTTTGCCAGTACTCCACGATATCCTCTGGCGAGGTCACCGGTACCGCGCCTTGCTTGATTAACCAGTGCGGACCTTCAGATCCCGGATTACCAATCGGGCCAGGCAGGGCGAACACATCTCTTCCCTGCTCCAGGGCGCAACGGACGGTGACCAGCGATCCGCTTCGCAACGCCGCCTCAATCACCAGCACGCCCAAACTTAAGCCGCTGATAATACGGTTACGTCGGGGAAAATGAGCGGGAAGCGGCGGCGTAATGAGTGGAAATTCAGAGACCAGCGTACCGCCATTGTCGATGATCTGTTGGGCGAGGTTTGCATGGCGCCGCGGATAAACCTGTTCCAGCCCGTTGCCCAGCACCGCGATGGTTTTCCCCTCCGCGGCCAGCGCGCCGCGGTGCGCAACGCCATCAATGCCTAACGCCAGCCCACTGGTGATGGTGATCCCTCTACGCGCCAGCGTTTCGCTGAACAGTTTTCCCCAGCGGGCGCCATACCAGGAGTGCAAACGGCTGCCAATAACGGCAAGCTGCGCGCTGTGAAGCAGGGCGGGGTCGCCACTGACCAGCAACGCGCCGGGGTAATCAGCGATAGCCCTTAGCCGCAACGGATAGCGCGGATCGTCAGCCCGTAACAGATGATGATCCGGGTGTTCCAGCCAGCGCTGCGTCTCGTCAAGCTCCCGCTCGTCAAACCGTAAAAATGGCTTCACCTGCGCCGTGGTCATCCCAACGGCATGTAGCGCTTCACTATCCACGAAAGCGGCTGCGCATAACCTCTGCGCAATATCCAGCATCCTGTCGCCATACAAATTATTGACCTTCATCAGCCGCAGCCAAATCTCGTCGGGCGTCATCCTTACCCCCTGCCATAAGCGGCATTGACAATCTTTGCGATTGGACAGTGAGACTGTCAATTGCAGGGGGTTTTGTCTAGAATAGAGCTAATAATCTTATCAACTCCTGAATACGACTCTGGAACTTTATGGCAGTTTTGCAAGTGTTACATATTCCGGACGAGCGCCTTCGCAAAGTCGCCGAGCCGGTCAAAGAAGTGAATGCGGAAATTCAGCGTATCGTCGATGATATGTTCGACACCATGTACGCCGAGGAAGGCATCGGTCTGGCCGCAACCCAGGTCGATATCCATCAGCGCATCATCGTGATCGATGTGTCGGAAAATCGTGAAGAGCGGCTGGTGTTAATCAACCCGGAGCTGCTGGAAAAAGACGGCGAAACCGGTATTGAAGAAGGCTGCTTGTCCATTCCGGAACAGCGTGCTCTGGTACCCCGTGCGGAAAAAGTGAAGATCCGTGCGCTGGATCGCGACGGTAAGCCGTTTGAGCTGGAGGCCGATGGCCTGCTGGCGATCTGTATCCAGCATGAAATGGATCACCTGGTTGGCAAACTGTTTATTGACTATCTGTCACCGCTCAAACAACAGCGCATTCGTCAGAAGGTTGAGAAACTGGATCGTTTACGTTCCCGTGCCTGATAACAAGGAATACCGTGTCACATTCACTACGTATCATTTTCGCCGGCACCCCCGATTTTGCAGCGCGTCATCTTGACGCGTTGTTGTCGTCTGAACATCAGATCGTTGGCGTGTTTACTCAGCCAGACCGTCCCGCGGGACGCGGCAAAAAATTGATGCCGAGCCCGGTAAAAGTGCTGGCTGAAGCCCATGACGTCCCCGTATTCCAGCCATCGTCTCTTCGTCCGCAGGAGAACCAACAGCTCGTCGCCGATTTAGGCGCCGATATCATGGTGGTGGTGGCGTATGGTCTGATCCTGCCAAAAGCGGTGCTTGAGATGCCGCGTCTGGGCTGCATCAACGTTCATGGCTCCCTGCTGCCGCGCTGGCGTGGCGCCGCGCCGATCCAGCGTTCGCTGTGGGCGGGCGATAGCGAAACCGGCGTGACCATCATGCAGATGGACGTCGGCCTTGATACGGGTGACATGCTGTATAAGCTTTCCTGCCCCATTACCGCTGAGGATACCAGCGGCAGCCTGTACGATAAGCTGGCCGATCTCGGCCCACAGGGACTGCTGACAACCTTAGCGCAACTGGCAAACGGAACGGCACAGCCTGAAGTCCAGGACGAGTCACTCGTCAGTTATGCCGAGAAGCTGAGTAAAGAAGAGGCCCGCATCGACTGGTCGCTTTCCGCTGCACAGCTGGAACGTTGCATCCGGGCGTTTAATCCTTGGCCAATGAGCTGGCTGGAGATTGACGGGCAGCCAGTCAAAGTCTGGCGGGCATCGGTTATTGCCGAAGCCACGCACGCCGAGCCGGGAACAATAGTGGCAGCAACCAAACAGGGTATTCAGGTCGCCACGGGTGATGGGATCCTCAGTCTGGAATCACTACAGCCAGCGGGTAAAAAAGCGATGAGCTCGCAGGACTTACTCAATTCCCGCCGGGAGTGGTTCATCCCTGGTACCCGTCTCGCCTGACGGTTGTCTCTTTAAAAGCCCGGGTTAGCCGGGCATTTTTATTTTTGCGCTTATGAAAAACAAAATAAACTTACGCAGTCTGGCCGCCCAGGCTATCGAGCAAGTGGTAGAACAAGGTCAGTCTTTGAGCAACGTTCTGCCCCCTCTGCAGCAGAAAGTCAGCGATAAAGACAAAGCGCTGTTGCAGGAGCTGTGCTTTGGCGTATTGCGTACGCTCAGTCAGCTTGAGTGGCTTATCAACAAGCTGATGGCGCGTCCGATGACCGGCAAACAGCGCACCGTGCATTTTCTGATCATGGTTGGGCTTTATCAGTTGCTCTATACCCGTATTCCTCCGCATGCCGCACTGGCGGAAACGGTAGAAGGCGCGGTGGCCATTAAACGCCCGCAGCTTAAAGGGCTGATCAACGGCGTGCTACGCCAGTTCCAGCGCCAGCAGGAAGCGTTATTAGTCGAATTTGCTGAGCATGAAAACCGCTATCTTCATCCCAAATGGCTGCTGAAACGCCTGCAGCAGGCCTGGCCGCAGCAGTGGCAGGAGATCGTCGATGCGAACAACCAGCGCCCGCCGATGTGGCTGCGCGTTAACCGCAACCATCATTCCCGGGATGAATGGCTTGCTCTGCTTAAAGAGGCCGGCTTAGAGGGCTTCACCCATCCTGACTATCCCGACGCCGTGCGTCTGGCCACCCCTGCCCCAGTCCATGCGTTGCCAGGTTTTGCCGAAGGCTGGGTCACCGTCCAGGATGCCTCGGCCCAGGGCTGTATGCGCTACCTGCTGCCGGAAAATGGCGAACGCATTCTCGATCTTTGCGCCGCACCGGGCGGCAAGACGACGCATATTCTGGAGGTTGCCCCGCAGGCTCAGGTCATGGCGGTGGATATTGATGAACAGCGTCTGTCACGCGTCTATGACAACCTGAAACGGCTGGGCATGAAAGCCGAAGTCAAACAGGGCGATGGTCGCTTCCCTGAGCAGTGGTGTGGCAACGAACAGTTCGATCGTATTCTGCTGGATGCCCCCTGCTCCGCCACCGGCGTCATTCGCCGCCATCCGGATATCAAATGGCTGCGCCGGGATCGGGATATCGCCGAGTTAGCCCAGCTGCAGGCCGAGATCCTGAATGCCACCTGGGAGCACCTGAAACCAGGCGGTACGCTGGTTTACGCTACCTGTTCTATTCTGCCGGAAGAGAATAGTCAGCAAATTTCCGCCTTCCTCGCACGAACCCCGGATGCTGAACTTCATGCAACCGGTACGCCGGCGAGCCCCGGGCAGCAAAATCTGCCGGGCCCGGAAGAAGGTGATGGCTTCTTTTACGCTAAGCTAATCAAACGTCGGAATTAATGGGTCACTGCAGATGAAGATTATTATTCTGGGCGCCGGCCAGGTCGGCGGCACGCTGGCGGAAAACCTTGTCGGCGAGAACAATGATATTACGCTGGTTGATACCAATGGCGACCGTCTGCGCAGCCTGCAGGATAAGTTCGACCTGCGTGTCGTCCAGGGACATGGCTCTCACCCTCGCGTACTGCGCGAGGCGGGGGCCGATGATGCCGATATGCTGGTAGCGGTCACCAGTTCGGATGAAACCAATATGGTGGCCTGTCAGGTCGCCTACTCATTATTCAATACCCCAAACCGTATTGCGCGTATTCGTGCGCCAGATTACGTTCGTGATGCGGATAAGCTCTTCAATTCTGAAGCGGTGCCTATCGATCACTTAATCGCTCCGGAACAGCTGGTCATCGACAATATTCACCGGCTGATCGAATATCCCGGCGCGCTGCAGGTCGTGAACTTCGCCGAAGGGAAAGTCAGCCTCGCCGTAGTAAAAGCCTATTACGGTGGTCCGCTGGTAGGGAATGCGTTGTCCACCATGCGGGAGCATATGCCGCATATCGATACGCGTGTGGCCGCTATTTTCCGCCACGATCGTCCTATTCGCCCACAGGGTTCGACGATTGTGGAAGCCGGCGATGAAGTATTCTTTATTGCCGCCTCGCAGCATATTCGCGCGGTCATGAGCGAACTGCAGCGACTGGAAAAGCCGTATAAGCGTATTATGCTGGTCGGCGGGGGCAATATTGGCGCGGGTCTGGCCCATAAGCTGGAAAAAGATTACAGCGTCAAGCTTATCGAACGTAATCAGCAGCGAGCCGCTGAGCTTGCGGAAAAGCTGCAGCATACAATCGTCTTCTACGGTGATGCATCGGACCAGGAGCTGCTGGCTGAAGAGCATATTGACCAGGTGGACCTGTTTATTGCCGTCACTAACGACGATGAAGCAAACATTATGTCGGCGATGCTGGCGAAGCGAATGGGCGCGAAAAAAGTGATGGTGCTGATCCAGCGCAGAGCCTACGTGGATCTGGTCCAGGGCAGTGTCATTGATATCGCGATATCACCTCAACAGGCCACAATTTCCGCACTCCTCAGCCATGTTCGTAAAGCCGATATTGTCGGCGTCTCCTCCCTTCGCCGCGGTGTTGCCGAAGCGATTGAGGCCGTGGCGCACGGTGATGAGAGCACCTCCCGGGTGGTCGGGCGTTCGATCGATGAGATCAAGCTGCCGCCAGGTACGATCATCGGCGCCGTTGTGCGGGGCAACGACGTAATGATCGCGAATAATAATCTGCGGATCGAGCAGGGCGATCATGTGATCATGTTTTTGACCGATAAGAAGTTTATTTCCGATGTAGAAAGGCTGTTCCAGCCAAGTCCTTTCTTCCTGTAATTCCCAGGGCGCCGAACAGGCGCCTTTTTATTATCCCTTATTATTCAAAGGTTAATATTTTGCGGTAACTATCTACTGGGAATGGCAAATGAAAATACATTTGTTAAACTTACAACGTCAGCTGGCACAAGGAGAATAAAATGAGTTTTTTAAAAGAGTTTCGCGAATTCGCGATGCGCGGGAACGTTGTCGATTTGGCAGTGGGTGTGATCATCGGTGCAGCATTCGGTAAAATTGTTTCATCGCTGGTCGCAGATATTATTATGCCACCACTCGGCCTGTTGATTGGCGGGATCGATTTTAAACAGTTTGCCGTCACGCTACGTGATGCCCAGGGCGATGTCCCGGCTGTCGTGATGCATTATGGGGTATTCATTCAGAACGTTTTCGATTTCATCATCGTCGCGTTTGCCATCTTCATGGCGATTAAACTGATGAATAAGTTAAATCGTAAGAAAGAAGAGGCTCCGGCGGCGCCGCCAGCTCCTTCTAAAGAAGAAGTCCTGCTGAGCGAAATTCGCGATCTGCTGAAAGAGCAAAACAACCGTTCTTAATCAGCACCGAAAGCAGAAGGCCAGTGGTAAAAAAGCGATTCGCTTGCTTGCCACTGGCCTCCCGGTCAATCCTTCCTGCATGTTTATCTTTACGTTGATAGCTTCCTTTCCCTTTCTTGTTTTTCTCTACACGCTGCCTGAATAACGGATCGTGGAGAAGTGCCTCAATGGCGTTATCTTTAATTTGCCCTTTAGTATGCTGATAGCGACTCATATAAACTCCAGTGCATGTGTGAATTCCGCGCGAGTGTAGATCCGCGCGATGAAAAAATCAACGTCCCGTACCGCCATTGCTGGCGCCTTGTTCAAGGGCCTCAAGAATCGAACAATAAACACTACTGTGCGCAGTCCCGCAGCAGGCATCATTAAGCCGCTGCAAAGAGCGACGCATCGTCTGTAACTCTTTGATCCGCGCCTCGACTTCGCTTAATCGCGCCTGAACGATCCCTTTCGATTCCTGGCAGGTATGGTGCTCCGGATCGATACGGATCGACAATAATTCGCGGATCGCTTCCAGAGTGAAGCCCAGCTGACGGGCATAGCGAATAAAGCGTAGCCGCTGAAGATCGTTATCCGAGTAAAGACGAAATCCCCCCTCGGTGCGCACGTCATGATCCATCATTTGCTGTTTCTCATAATAACGGATGGTATCTGGCGTGACGTCAGCCAGCTTAGCCAGCTCACCAATACGATACATATTTACTCCTGGTTCATTCTTTGTAGCAAAGCCTCGGCATACTCACCGCGTAAAAAGTCGGTACTCAGGCCAGCCTGACGAAGCTTCAGTTCGAGCAAGGCAAGCCGTTTGCTCAGTTCAGCATGACGAGGATCGTCCTGGCGGACGCCCTTCAGTAAATCAGCCAGTGCCACCGCTTCTCTTCGCTGCTCCAGCTCCGGGGGAAGGCATCCAGCATTCTTCAGAAGGCGATAACCTGCCCGCAGCTCCGCCGGCACATGCGAATCGTCATCGAGAGTCAGCGGTTCGCCGCTGCCGGGTAAGTTATCGAACTCACCTTTAGTTTGGGCATCGAGGATATGGCGTTCCGCCCACTGATCCAGTAACCACATTCTACGGCTCCGGGGGATGAACAAAAAGAGTACAGATAGTGTAGTGAAGTGGGGATGCGGTAGATATAAAAAAACCCGCCGGGGCGGGTTTTTTTACGTTACTACAGATTACTCTGCAGCAGCTTCTGCTTTCGGCTCAGCACGATCAACCAGCTCGATGTATGCCATCGGCGCGTTGTCGCCTGCACGGAAGCCACACTTCAGAATGCGAGTGTAACCACCGGCGCGGCTCGCGAAACGCGGGCCCAGCTCGTTAAACAGTTTTGCCACGATCTCGTTATCACGAGTGCGGGCGAATGCCAGACGACGATTAGCAACGCTATCAGTCTTGGCAAGAGTAATCAGCGGCTCAACTACGCGACGCAGTTCTTTCGCTTTCGGCAGGGTCGTCTTGATGATTTCATGACGAACCAGCGAACCTGCCATGTTACGGAACATAGCCTGGCGATGGCTGCTGTTGCGGTTCAGTTGACGACCACTCTTACGATGGCGCATGACCTTATCCTTCTCAGTAAAACCTTAACCTGTGATCCGGTTACTCGTCAGCAATGCTTGCTGGTGGCCAGTTTTCCAGGCGCATGCCCAGAGACAGTCCACGGGAAGCCAGCACGTCTTTAATCTCAGTAAGAGATTTTTTACCCAGGTTCGGCGTTTTCAGCAACTCAACCTCGGTACGCTGTACCAGATCACCGATATAGTGGATAGCTTCTGCCTTGAGGCAGTTAGCAGAGCGGACAGTCAATTCCAGATCGTCAACAGGGCGCAGCAGGATCGGATCGAACTCTGGTTTCTCTTCTTTCACTTCTGGCTGACGTACATCACGTAAGTCAACAAAAGCTTCCAGTTGTTCAGCCAGAATGGTTGCCGCACGACGAATCGCCTCTTCAGGATCGATTGTGCCGTTGGTTTCCATTTCGATGACCAGCTTGTCCAGGTCGGTACGCTGTTCTACACGCGCAGCTTCAACATTGTAGGCAATACGCTCTACAGGGCTGTAGCAGGCGTCGACCAGCAGACGGCCGATTGGGCGCTCATCTTCTTCCGAATGAATTCGGGCAGAAGCCGGCACATAACCGCGACCGCGCTGAACTTTGATACGCATGCTAATAGCAGCGTTCTCATCAGTCAGGTGGCAAATCACGTGCTGCGGCTTGACGATTTCGACATCACCGTCGTGGGTAATGTCGGCTGCAGTCACAGGGCCAATGCCAGATTTATTCAAAGTAAGGATGACTTCATCTTTACCCTGAACTCTCACCGCCAGCCCTTTCAGGTTGAGCAGGATTTCAAGGATGTCTTCCTGAACGCCTTCTTTGGTGCTGTACTCGTGCAGTACACCATCAATCTCAACCTCGGTCACCGCGCAACCCGGCATCGATGAGAGCAGAATACGGCGCAGTGCGTTACCCAGAGTATGGCCGAAGCCACGCTCTAAAGGCTCAAGGGTCACCTTGGCGTGCGTCGAACTCACTTGCTCGATATCGACCAGGCGCGGTTTTAGAAACTCTGTCACAGAACCCTGCATTGTGTCCTCTCTTTGGTACTAAGCTTTACTTGGAGTAAAGCTCGACGATCAGGTGTTCGTTAATGTCCGCAGACAGATCAGAACGCTCCGGCTGACGCTTGAACGTACCTTCCATCTTGCCAGCATCAACTTCCAGCCAGGTTGGCTTTTCACGCTGCTCAGCCAGCTCCAGAGCGGCTTTCACGCGAGATTGCTTTTTCGCTTTCTCACGAATGCTGACAACGTCATTCGCTTTAACCTGATAAGAAGCGATGTTAACAACACGACCGTTTACCATAATCGCTTTGTGGCTAACCAGCTGGCGTGCTTCAGCACGAGTGGCGCCGAAGCCCATACGGTATACAACGTTGTCCAGACGACCTTCCAGCAGAGCCAACAGGTTTTCACCGGTGTTGCCTTTCAGACGTGCTGCTTCTTTATAGTAGTTACGGAACTGACGCTCCAGCACACCGTACATACGGCGAACTTTTTGCTTTTCACGCAACTGCACACCATAGTCAGACAGACGCGGTTTACGCGCACCGTGCTGGCCAGGAGCTTGTTCAATTTTACACTTGGTATCGATCGCGCGAACGCCAGACTTAAGGAATAAGTCGGTGCCCTCACGACGGCTCAGCTTGAGCTTAGGACCCAAATATCTTGCCATTTTCTTTCTCCAACTAACCTGGAAAACGTAGCGTTATACGCGACGTTTTTTCGGCGGACGACAACCGTTATGAGGGATCGGAGTCACATCAGTAATATTAGTGATGCGGAAACCAGCGGCGTTCAGTGCACGAATGGTAGATTCGCGACCCGGACCCGGACCTTTGACCATAACTTCCAGATTCTTGATGCCGTATTCTTTTACGGCTTCTGCGCAACGCTCTGCTGCAACCTGAGCTGCAAACGGAGTGGATTTGCGAGAACCACGGAAACCGGAACCACCGGCTGTTGCCCAACCCAGTGCGTTACCCTGACGATCAGTGATAGTAACGATGGTGTTGTTAAAAGAAGCATGGATATGAGCCACGCCATCAGAGACTTGTTTTCTTACACGCTTACGTGCACGAACTGGTGCCTTTGCCATTATTCAATCACCCCGATTATTTCTTGATCGGTTTACGCGGACCCTTACGGGTACGTGCGTTGGTCTTGGTACGCTGACCGCGAACCGGAAGACCACGACGATGGCGTAAACCACGGTAGCAACCAAGGTCCATCAGACGCTTGATGCTCAGGGTGATTTCACGGCGCAGATCACCTTCAACGACAAATTTACCTACTGCTTCACGCAGAATATCAATTTGTTCTTCAGACAGCTCACTGATCTTAACATTTTCAGCGATGCCCGTTTCAGCGCAGATAGCTTTAGAACGGGTTTTGCCGATACCGAAAATAGCGGTTAAAGCGATTACGGTATGTTTGTGATCAGGAATGTTAATGCCTGCTATACGGGCCACTATGCACTCCTACTATTTAATATGTACGTACCATGCTGAAAAGCCCGTTTTCAGGATACTCAAATGGAAACGTACAGACATACAAAAGATTGGCTGGCTAATCTAGCCAGCTCAATCCAACTTTGCAAGAAAAATATGCGAATAAATCAGCCTTGGCGCTGTTTATGCTTCGGCTCGGCACTGCAAATCACACGGATGACGCCATCACGCTTAACGATTTTGCAGTTACGGCATAATTTCTTGACGGAAGCACGAACTTTCATTTTTACTCTCCGTAACTTCTCGGGCGACCAGTTTTAACGGCCGTAGCCTTTCAGGTTCGCCTTCTTCAATGCAGACTCATACTGACTGGACATCATCAGAGTTTGCACTTGAGCCATAAAGTCCATAATCACGACAACAACGATAAGCAGCGATGTCCCACCGAAGTAGAACGGCACTTTCATCGCGTCACGCATGAACTCCGGGATCAGGCAGATAAAAGTAATATACAACGCACCAACCAGAGTCAGGCGAGTCATCACTTTATCGATATACTTCGCCGTTTGCTCTCCCGGACGAATTCCTGGTACAAATGCACCGGACTTCTTCAGGTTATCTGCTGTTTCACGCGGGTTGAAAACCAACGCCGTGTAGAAGAAACAGAAGAAGATGATTGCAGACGCATAGAGTAACACATAAAGCGGTTGCCCAGGCTGCAAATACAGCGAAATTGTTGTCAGCCAGTTCCAACCAGTACCACCCCCGAACCATGACGTGATGGTTGCCGGGAACAGTATAATACTGGAAGCGAAGATTGCCGGGATTACCCCCGCCATATTCACTTTCAGCGGTAAATGTGTGCTCTGTGCAGCATAGACACGACGACCCTGCTGCCGTTTCGCGTAGTTTACCACAATGCGGCGTTGACCACGTTCAACGAATACAACAAAGAAGGTCACTGCAAATACTAATACTGCAACCAACAGCAACAGGAGGAAGTGCAGGTCGCCTTGACGCGCTTGCTCGATAGTATGGGCGATGGCCGGCGGGAGTCCCGCAACGATCCCGGCGAAGATCAGGATCGAGATACCGTTACCGATACCGCGTTCAGTGATCTGTTCGCCGAGCCACATCAGGAACATAGTCCCTGTGACCAGACTTACAACAGCGGTGAAATAGAACGCAAAGCCTGGATTAATCACCAGGCCCTGCATACCAGGCATATTCGGCAGACCGGTAGCAATACCGATCGACTGGAATATCGCCAGCACCAGAGTACCGTAGCGGGTGTACTGGCTGATCTTACGACGACCAGACTCCCCTTCTTTCTTCAGCTCTGCCAGCGGTTGGTAAACCACCGTCAGCAGCTGCACGATGATAGATGCCGAGATATACGGCATAATCCCCAGTGCAAAGATAGAAGCACGGCTGAGAGCACCACCAGAGAACATGTTGAACATTTCAATGATGGTGCCTCGCTGTTGCTCAAGCAGTTTGGCAAGTACAGCGGCATCAATACCAGGGATCGGAATAAAAGAGCCAATACGGAACACTATCAGCGCACCGACCACAAACAGAAGTCTGCGTTTCAGTTCGCCAAGGCCACCTTTGGCACTTTGAAAATCTAATCCCGGTTGTTTAGCCATCTGCTACTTATTCCTCAATTTTACCGCCAGCAGCTTCGATAGCAGCACGAGCACCTTTAGTCACACGCAGGCCACGAACAGTTACCGGACGAGTTACCTCACCAGACAGGATCACTTTCGCGAACTCGATCTGGACACCGATAATGTTTGCCGCTTTCAGCGCGTTCAGGTCTACTACATCGCCTTCCACGTGAGCCAGATCGGAGAGACGGATCTCTGCGGTGATCATCGCTTTACGAGAAGTGAAGCCGAATTTCGGCAGACGACGGTACAGAGGCATCTGACCACCCTCGAAACCGCGACGTACGCCACCGCCAGAACGAGACTTCTGACCTTTGTGACCACGACCACCGGTTTTACCGAGGCCAGAACCGATACCACGACCCAGGCGTTTACCCGCCTTTTTGGAGCCTTCGGCCGGAGACAGAGTATTTAAACGCATCTCTTACTCCTCAACTTTAACCATGAAGGAAACCGCGTTGACCATACCACGAACAGCAGGAGTATCCTCGCGCTCTACGGTGTGACCAATACGACGCAGACCCAGGCCAAGCAGTGTTGCCTTGTGTTTCGGCAGACGACCGATTGCACTGCGGGTTTGAGTAATTTTAATAGTCTTTGCCATGGTTTATTTCCCCAGAATTTCTTCAACGGATTTACCACGCTTGGCAGCGACCATTTCTGGAGAATTCATATTTTCCAGGCCATCAATAGTTGCACGAACCACGTTGATCGGGTTGGTGGAACCGTATGCTTTAGCCAGAACGTTATGAACCCCAGCAACTTCCAGAACGGCGCGCATTGCACCACCGGCGATGATACCGGTACCTTCGGAAGCTGGCTGCATGAATACACGAGAACCCGTGTGAACACCTTTAACCGGGTGTTGCAGGGTGCCGTTGTTCAGCGCGACGTTAATCATGTTGCGACGGGCTTTTTCCATCGCTTTCTGGATCGCTGCTGGAACTTCACGCGCTTTACCGTAACCAAAACCAACGCGACCGTTACCATCACCAACTACAGTCAGAGCTGTGAAGGAGAAAATACGACCACCTTTAACGGTTTTAGATACGCGGTTTACCGCGATCAGCTTTTCCTGCAGTTCGCCAGCTTGTTTTTCGATGTGAGCCATCTTACACCTCTACCTTAGAACTGAAGGCCAGCTTCACGGGCAGCATCTGCCAGTGCCTGGACACGACCATGATATTGGAACCCGGAACGGTCAAAGGAAACATCTTTGATGCCTTTTTCCAGAGCGCGTTCAGCAACAGCTTTACCCACAGCTGCAGCCGCGTCTTTGTTACCGGTGTACTTCAGTTGTTCAGAGATAGCTTTTTCTACAGTAGAAGCAGCTACCAGAACTTCAGAACCATTCGGAGCAATTACCTGTGCGTAAATATGACGCGGGGTACGATGTACCACCAGGCGAGTTGCACCCAGCTCCTGGAGCTTGCGGCGTGCGCGGGTCGCACGACGGATACGAGCAGATTTCTTATCCATAGTGTTACCTTACTTCTTCTTAGCCTCTTTGGTACGCACGACTTCGTCGGCGTAACGAACACCCTTGCCTTTATAAGGCTCAGGACGACGGTAGGCGCGCAGATCTGCTGCAACCTGGCCGATCACCTGCTTATCAGCGCCTTTCAGCACGATTTCAGTTTGAGTCGGACATTCTGCAGTGATACCGGCCGGCAGCTTATGTTCAACAGGATGAGAGAAACCTAAAGCCAGGTTTACTACATCCCCTTTAACCGCTGCACGATAGCCTACACCAACCAGCTGAAGCTTTTTAGTGAAGCCTTCGGTAACACCGATAACCATTGAGTTCAGCAGGGCACGCGCGGTACCAGCCTGAGCCCATCCGTCTACGTAACCATCACGCGGACCGAAGGTCAGAGCATTATCTGCATGTTTAACTTCAACAGCATCGTTGAGAGTACGAGTCAGCTCGCCATTTTTACCTTTGATCGTAATAACCTGACCGTTGACTTTAACATCAACGCCGGCAGGAACAACGACCGGTGCTTTAGCAACACGAGACATTTTTTCCTCCGATTAGGCTACGTAGCAGATAATTTCGCCACCAAGACCAGCCTGGCGCGCTGCACGATCAGTCATAACACCTTTAGAGGTAGAAACAACTGCGATACCCAGACCCGCCATAACTTTCGGCAGCTCATCTTTACGTTTGTAGATGCGCAGACCTGGGCGGCTGACACGCTGAATGCTTTCTACAACAGCTTTACCCTGGAAATACTTAAGAGTCAGTTCCAGTTCCGGCTTGATGTCGCCTTCAACTTTAAAATCTTCAATAAAGCCTTCTTCCTTCAGCACGTTGGCAATTGCCACTTTCAGCTTGGAGGAAGGCATGGTGACCGCAGCTTTATTCGCGGCCTGACCGTTACGGATACGGGTCAGCATATCCGCGATCGGATCTTGCATGCTCATCTGTCTTTACTCCCGTGATTCAATTGGTGACAATTACCAGCTAGCCTTTTTCAGACCCGGGATTTCACCGCGCATAGCGGCTTCACGGACCTTAATACGGCTCAACCCGAACTTCCGCAGGAAACCATGCGGACGACCTGTTTGACGGCAGCGATTACGCTGACGAGACGGGCTGGAATCACGCGGCAGAGTCTGCAGCTTGAGAACAGCGTTCCAACGATCTTCGTCGGTTGCGTTCACATCAGAGATGATAGCTTTCAGTTCAGCGCGTTTAGCGAAGAATTTATCAGCTAAAGCCACGCGCTTTACTTCGCGTGCTTTCATTGATTGCTTAGCCATTAAGTAACCCTACCTTACTTGCGGAACGGGAAGTCAAAGGCAGCCAGCAGAGCGCGGCCTTCTTCATCAGATTTCGCAGTAGTGGTAATGGTAATATCCAAACCACGAACGCGGTCGACTTTATCGTAGTCGATTTCTGGGAAGATGATCTGCTCACGGACACCCATGCTGTAGTTACCACGGCCGTCGAAAGACTTAGCGGACAAGCCACGGAAGTCACGGATACGCGGTACAGCAATAGTGATCAGGCGCTCAAAGAACTCCCACATGCGCTCGCCGCGCAGAGTTACTTTACAGCCGATCGGATAGCCCTGACGGATTTTGAAGCCTGCAACTGATTTGCGTGCTTTGGTGATCAGCGGTTTTTGACCGGAGATTGCTGTCAGGTCAGCTGCTGCGTTATCCAGCAGTTTCTTGTCAGCGATCGCTTCACCAACACCCATGTTCAGGGTGATCTTCTCGACCCGAGGGACTTGCATGACAGAATTGTAGTTAAACTCAGTCATGAGTTTAGCGACTACTTCGTCTTTGTAGTAATCATGCAGTTTCGCCATCGTACTACTCCAAATTACTTGATAGTTTCGCTATTAGATTTGAAGAAACGGACTTTTTTGCCGTCTTCGAATCTAAAGCCTACACGGTCAGCCTTGCCGGTTGCCGCGTTGAAGATAGCAAGGTTAGAGATCTGAATAGCTGCTTCTTTCTCTACAATGCCGCCTGGTTGGTTCAGGGCCGGAACCGGCTTCTGATGTTTCTTAACCAGGTTGATACCTTCAACAATGACCTTGCCGGAAGACAGGACATTTTTTACTTTACCGCGTTTACCTTTATCTTTACCGGTTAACACGATAACTTCGTCATCACGACGGATTTTAGCTGCCATGATTCGCTCCTTAGAGTACTTCTGGTGCCAGAGAGATAATTTTCATGAACTTCTCGGTACGAAGTTCACGAGTTACCGGCCCAAAAATACGCGTACCGATAGGCTGCTCGCTGTTATTGTTCAGAATAACGCATGCATTACCATCGAAGCGAATGACAGAACCGTCCGGGCGACGAACACCCTTCTTGGTGCGCACCACTACCGCCTTCAGCACATCACCTTTTTTGACCTTACCACGCGGAATTGCTTCCTTGATGGTGATCTTGATGATGTCGCCTACGCCTGCGTAGCGACGGTGCGAGCCACCCAGAACCTTGATACACATTACGCGACGTGCACCGGAGTTGTCGGCGACGTTCAGCATAGTCTGTTCTTGGATCATTTTAGTGCTCCGCTAATGTCAACTACTACTGAGACCCGAAAATTAGGGTCGTTAAAAAGCCCCATATCGAGGGCGCGGCATTATAACACCACAAACCAGATATGGGTAGAAAAAATAAACGGCTCATCGCTGAGCCGTTTATCCGTATCGAGAATGCGTACTCTATTACAGAACCGCTTTCTCTACAACGCGAACCAGCGTCCAGGACTTAGTCTTGGACAGCGGACGGCATTCGCGGATTTCAACCACGTCACCGATACCGCATTCGTTGTTCTCGTCATGTACGTGCAGTTTGGTCGTACGTTTGATGAATTTGCCGTATACCGGGTGTTTCACCATACGTTCGATAGCAACAACAATGGATTTCTCCATTTTGTCGCTAACTACGCGACCTTGCAGAGTACGGATTTTATCGGTCATTACGCACCCGCCTTCTGAGTCAGTAAAGTCTTAACGCGTGCAACATCACGACGCACTTGCTTCAGCAGATGAGTCTGTTGCAGCTGGCCACTTGCAGCCTGCATACGCAGGTTGAACTGCTCACGCAGCAGGTTCAGCAGCTCAGCGTTCAGCTCTTCAACGCTTTTTTCACGCAGCTCTTTTGCTTTCATTACATCACCGTCTTAGTTACAAAGGTGGTTTTGATCGGCAGTTTCGCTGCTGCCAGGCCGAATGCTTCACGGGCCAGCTCTTCCGGTACACCGTCCATTTCATACAGGACTTTACCCGGCTGAATCAAGGCAACCCAGTACTCCACGTTACCTTTACCTTTACCCATACGAACTTCCAGCGGCTTCTCGGTGATCGGTTTGTCCGGGAATACACGGATCCAGATCTTACCTTGACGCTTAACTGCACGGGTCATAGCACGACGTGCTGCTTCGATCTGACGGGCAGTCAGACGACCACGGCCAACAGCTTTCAGACCGAAAGTGCCGAAGCTAACATCCGTACCCTGCGCCAGACCACGGTTGCGGCCTTTGTGCACTTTACGGAATTTTGTACGCTTTGGTTGTAACATCAGCGACGCTCCTTATTTACGGCCTTTACGCTGCTGCTTTTTAGGTTGAGCAGCCGGTTCCGGTTGTTCAACAGCAGCCATACCACCCAGGATCTCACCTTTGAAGATCCATACCTTAACGCCGATTACACCGTAAGTGGTGTGCGCTTCAGAGGTGTTGTAGTCGATGTCAGCACGCAGAGTGTGCAGCGGTACGCGACCTTCACGGTACCATTCGGTACGTGCGATTTCCGCGCCGCCCAGACGGCCGCTAACTTCAACTTTGATACCTTTAGCGCCCAGACGCATTGCGTTCTGTACAGCACGCTTCATCGCACGACGGAACATAACGCGACGTTCCAGCTGAGAAGTGATGCTGTCAGCAACCAATTTAGCGTCCAGTTCAGGCTTACGAACTTCGGCAATATTGATCTGTGCAGGTACGCCAGCGATATCCGCTACGACCTTGCGCAGTTTTTCTACGTCTTCGCCTTTCTTACCGATAACGATACCCGGGCGAGCAGTGTGAATGGTCACACGGATGCTCTTAGCCGGACGCTCGATAACGATGCGAGATACAGACGCTTTAGCCAGTTCTTTTGTCAGGAACTGACGTACTTTAAAATCGCTGTCCAGGTTGTCAGCGAATTCTTTGGTGTTCGCGAACCAGGTAGAGTTCCATGGTTTGACAATACCCAGGCGAATACCATTAGGATGTACTTTCTGACCCATTGCTAGTCTCCAGAGTCTCAGCGATCGGACACAACCACAGTGATGTGGCTGGTGCGCTTCAGGATGCGATCTGCACGACCTTTAGCACGCGGCATAATGCGCTTCATGCTCGGGCCTTCGTCTACGAAAATTTTCGCAACTTTCAGATCATCAATGTCAGCGCCATCGTTGTGTTCAGCGTTAGCAATGGCAGATTCCAGTACCTTCTTGACCAGTACAGCAGCTTTTTTGTTGGTGTAGGTCAGAATATCCAGGGCCTGCGACACTTTCTTACCGCGAATCAGGTCAGCTACGAGGCGAACCTTCTGAGCAGAAGAACGAGCATGGCGATGTTGAGCTAAAGTTTCCATCTCTTCCTCCTACCTTATTTCTTCTTCGCTTTTTTATCAGCAGCGTGGCCGCGATAAGTACGAGTCGGTGCGAATTCACCCAGTTTGTGACCAACCATTTCGTCGGAAACAAAGACTGGAACGTGCTGACGACCATTATGGACAGCGATGGTCAAACCGATCATGTTAGGAAAGATCGTTGAACGACGGGACCAAGTGCGCAGGGGCTTCTTGTCTCCGCTTTCCACCGCTTTCTCTACCTTCTTCAGCAAGTGCAGGTCAATAAAAGGACCTTTCTTGAGAGAACGTGGCATGGCTTATCCTCTAAAATTATTTGCTACGGCGACGTACGATGAATTTATCAGTACGCTTGTTGCTGCGGGTCTTCTTACCTTTGGTCTGCAGGCCCCACGGGGATACCGGGTGCTTACCAAAGTTACGACCTTCACCACCACCATGTGGGTGGTCTACTGGGTTCATCGCAGTACCGCGAACGGTAGGACGAACACCACGCCAGCGTGCAGCACCTGCTTTACCCAGAACGCGCAGCATATGCTCAGCATTGCCAACTTCGCCCAGAGTAGCGCGGCAGTCTGCTTCGACTTTACGCATTTCACCAGAACGCAGACGCAGGGTGACATAAGCACCATCACGAGCAACGATCTGAACGTAAGTACCAGCGGAACGTGCCAGCTGACCGCCTTTACCTGGTTTCATTTCTACGTTATGAACGGTAGAACCAACCGGGATATTGCGCATCGGCAGGGTGTTGCCTGCTTTGATTGCAGCATCAACGCCAGACTGAATCTGGTCACCAGCTTTCAGGCCTTTCGGGGCCAGGATGTAACGGCGCTCGCCGTCTTTGTACAGAACCAGCGCGATGTTCGCGGAGCGGTTCGGATCGTACTCAAGACGTTCAACAACTGCCGGGATACCATCTTTGTTGCGTTTGAAGTCAACAATACGGTAAGCCTGCTTGTGGCCACCACCGATATGACGGGTGGTGATACGGCCATTGTTGTTACGACCACCGGATTTGCTGTTTTTTTCCAGCAACGGAGCAAAAGGTTTGCCCTTGTGCAGCTCTGGGTTAACCACTTTAACGACGTGGCGACGACCCGGAGATGTCGGTTTACATTTAACAACTGCCATTGTATTACTCCTCCGACTTACTCAGCGCCGCCAACGAAGTCCAGATTCTGGCCTTCCTTCAGGGTGACGTAAGCTTTTTTCCAGTCGCTACGACGACCGATACGCTGTCCGTGACGTTTAACTTTCCCTTTAACAACCAGGGTGTTAACGACTTCGACTTCGACTTCAAACAGTTTCTGCACAGCAGCTTTGATTTCTGCTTTGGTCGCGTCTTTAGCAACTTTGAGAACGATGGTGTTTGTTTTTTCCATCGCAGTAGACGCTTTTTCAGAAACGTGCGGTGCGCGCAGCACCTTCAGCAGACGTTCTTCACGAATCATGCCAGCATCTCCTCAACTTGCTTAACAGCATCAGCAGTCATTACGACTTTGTCGAAGGCGATCAGGCTAACCGGGTCGATACCGTTCGCATCACGTACGTCAACCTTGTGCAGGTTACGTGCGGCCAGGAACAGGTTCTCGTCCAGCTCACCGGTGATGATCAGCACATCTTCCAGAGCCATGTCTTTCAGTTTCTGTGCCAGCAGCTTAGTTTTCGGCGCTTCAACAGAGAACTTCTCGACAACGATCAGACGATCCTGACGTACCAGTTCGGACAGAATGCTTTTCAGCGCGCCGCGGTACATCTTCTTGTTAACTTTTTGACTGTGGTCCTGCGGACGAGCAGCGAAGGTCACGCCACCGGAACGCCAGATCGGGCTCTTGATAGAACCAGAACGCGCACGGCCGGTACCTTTCTGGCGCCACGGTTTTTTACCGGAGCCAGTGATTTCAGCACGAGTCTTCTGAGCACGAGTGCCCTGACGCGCACCAGCTGCATAAGCAACAACAACCTGGTGAACCAGCGCTTCGTTGAAATCACGACCGAAGGTAGTTTCGGAAACAGTCAGCGCGCTCTGCGCGTCTTTCAATACTAATTCCATTGCTATCTCCTCACGCCTTCACAGCTGGTTTAACGATCAGGTCGCTACCGGTAGCACCCGGGACAGCACCTTTAACCAGCAGCAGGTTGCGCTCAGCGTCAACACGTACTACGTCCAGGCTCTGAACGGTTACACGCTCATTACCCAGCTGACCTGCCATTTTCTTGCCTTTGAACACTTTGCCCGGAGTCTGGTTCTGACCGATAGAACCCGGAACGCGGTGAGACAAGGAGTTACCGTGAGTAGCGTCCTGGGTACGGAAGTTCCAGCGCTTAACGGTACCAGCAAAACCTTTACCTTTAGAGGTACCGGTTACGTCAACTTTTTTAACGTCAGCAAACAGTTCAACGCTAATGTTCTGACCTACGGTGAATTCTTCGCCGTCAGCAAGACGGAATTCCCACAGACCACGGCCAGCTTCAACGCCAGCTTTAGCGAAGTGACCCGCTTCCGGCTTGGTTACACGGTTAGCTTTTTTAGCACCGGTGGTAACCTGGATTGCGCGGTAGCCATCGTTAGCCAGGTCTTTAACCTGAGTAACGCGGTTTGCTTCAACTTCGATTACGGTTACTGGGATAGATACGCCATCTTCAGTGAAGATGCGGGTCATGCCCACTTTTTTACCGACTAAACCAATCATTGTTTCAACCTCTCAATCGCTCGATGACCTGATTAACCCAGGCTGATCTGCACGTCTACACCGGCAGCCAGATCCAGACGCATCAGAGCATCAACGGTTTTTTCAGTTGGCTCAACGATGTCAACCAGACGCTTGTGAGTGCGAATCTCGTACTGATCACGCGCGTCTTTGTTGACGTGCGGGGAGATCAGAACGGTAAAGCGCTCTTTGCGGGTCGGCAGCGGGATCGGACCACGGACTTGCGCACCAGTGCGCTTAGCAGTCTCGACGATTTCCGCGGTTGATTGATCGATCAGACGATGATCAAACGCTTTAAGGCGGATACGGATTCTTTGGTTCTGCATGAGACCAGAGCTCCAATTATTTTATAGACGAAATGATTACTCCTCATACCCATTACGATTGATGGGAGAGTGTAACCGTTCTTACATAGTCCCCCGATTGGGGACATTGTTTGATAGCAAAAAGCACTATCAGGGTTCATATCGAACCGGCTGTCAACTTTGACAGGCCCGCGCATTATACGCAAATTCTGGCACGACGCAAGCGCTGTTTAGAAAATCATCACCGGGATTTGCGCGTCTTCGCGATAGTGCGCTGTGCAAGCGCCGTAACGCTGCCAATAAATCCGCAAAGCGCCATCCACTCTCGAAAATTGCATTTTGCCCTGCGCCGAGCCGATAAGCATAGTGAGGCCATGTTCATTGCTCATCACGGGGTAACCTATGCTCGCCGCCCTCCCCTTCTTACTGTGCTATAGCGGATTGACGCTAGCATTATGTCAGCAGGACCTGCGTTACGGCTTGCTGCCAGACCGTTTCACCTGTCCCCTGCTATGGAGCGGCTTGCTTTTTTATCTCTGTCTGGCGCCGCATCAGCTCAACGAGGCTGTCTGGGGAGCACTAGCCGGCTATCTCTCGTTTGCCGCCCTTTATTGGCTATACCGCAGGGTCCGTGGGCATGAAGGATTAGGCTATGGCGATATAAAATATCTCGCCGCCCTTGGGGCCTGGCATGGCTGGCGAATGCTGCCGCAGCTGGTGCTGGTAGCGTCATTGCTCGCTGGCATGACGTGGGTGATATTGGGACTGTCCGCCAGGTGCGGCGGCAACAGAAAATGGGAAAAGAATAACCCGCTGCCATTTGGGCCATTTCTGGCGGCAGCAGGTTTCTGGTGCGGGTGGCAAACGCTGGCTAATCTGACACTTTGATCTGCGACTGCAGGTAATTTTGCAGGCCAATTTTGCCAATGAGATCGAGTTCGGTTTCCAGCCAGTCGATATGGCCTTCTTCATCCGCCAGGATCTCAATCATCATATCGCGGCTGACATAGTCATGTACGCTGTCGGCATAGGCGATCGCTTCACGCAGGTTTTGCGCGCCTTCCAGCTCCAGGCGTAAATCTGACTGCAGCATCTCTTCCACATCTTCACCGATGCCAAGTTTGCCGAGATCCTGCAGATTAGGAATGCCTTCGAGGAAAAGAATACGCTCGATGTACTTATCGGCGTGCTTCATTTCATCAATTGATTCGTGGTACTCAATATCGTTGAGGCGCATCAGACCCCAGTTTTTGAACATTCTCGCATGGAGAAAGTACTGATTGATTGCGACCAGCTCATTTCCCAATAATTTATTGAGATAACTTATGATTTTGACATCACCTTTCATTATATAGTCCCTCCGCTTCCACTTATTGAAGCGTAGTCCGGCCTATAGGGATGTCAAAAGAGAAGCGCGGACTTCAGGCGATTTCTTTGAATTCCGGCATGGTGGTTAATTCATCTTCCATCACTTCACGTGCAGCTCGAACACACTTACCGCATTGATTTCCAACGGGAACAAACTTACGTAATTGCTGAAAAGATTGCGGTTGAAACTGGCGAACAACCTGGCGAATTTTTTTATCGCTAACGCCATTGCACAAACAAACGTACATATAAACTCCCGTTCAATTTATGCACAAATATTAAATGAGAATAGTTATGATTACAATAGACCATTTGCGCATTATCCGCCGCAGCGCACGTTATGAATGGTGTGTTGTACACGTTATTTCGCGGAACTGCGCGCAGCAAAAAGGGCGCCGAAGCGCCCTTTTTATTCGAAGCTAACGAATTAGCCCAGAACTTTAGCTACAACGCCCGCGCCAACGGTACGGCCGCCTTCACGGATTGCGAAACGCAGACCGTCGTCCATCGCGATCGGGTGGATCAGGGTAACAACCATTTTGATGTTGTCGCCCGGCATAACCATCTCTACGCCTTCCGGCAGTTCGATGGTGCCAGTCACGTCAGTAGTACGGAAGTAGAACTGCGGACGGTAGCCTTTGAAGAACGGAGTATGACGGCCGCCTTCGTCTTTGGACAGGATGTACACTTCAGATTCGAACTTGGTGTGCGGCTTGATGCTGCCCGGCTTAGCCAGTACCTGACCACGTTCGATTTCTTCACGTTTGATACCACGCAGCAGAACACCAACGTTCTCACCAGCACGGCCTTCGTCCAGCAGTTTGCGGAACATTTCAACGCCAGTACAGGTGGTTTTCGCGGTGTCTTTGATACCAACGATTTCAACTTCTTCACCGACTTTGATGATACCGCGCTCTACACGACCGGTAACAACGGTACCACGACCGGAGATGGAGAATACGTCTTCGATCGGCAGCAGGAACGGCTTGTCAATCGCACGCTCTGGTTCCGGGATATAGGTATCCAGGTGGCCAGCCAGTTCGATGATTTTCGCTTCCCACTCTGCGTCGCCTTCCAGCGCTTTCAGAGCAGAACCACGAACGATCGGGGTGTCGTCGCCCGGGAAATCGTACTGAGACAGCAGTTCACGAACTTCCATCTCAACCAGTTCCAGCAGCTCTTCGTCATCAACCATGTCGCATTTGTTCAGGAACACGATGATGTACGGAACGCCTACCTGACGACCCAGCAGGATGTGCTCACGAGTCTGCGGCATCGGGCCGTCAGTCGCAGCAACAACCAGGATCGCGCCGTCCATCTGCGCAGCACCGGTGATCATGTTTTTAACATAGTCGGCGTGGCCCGGGCAGTCTACGTGCGCGTAGTGGCGAGTCGGGGTGTCATATTCAACGTGAGAGGTGTTGATGGTGATACCACGAGCTTTTTCTTCCGGTGCGTTATCGATCTGGTCGAATGCACGAGCAGAACCACCGTAGGTTTTAGCCAGAACGGTAGTGATGGCAGC
>NZ_QEQO01000015.1:0-35660 GCF_003097195.1 Klebsiella sp. GL120222-02 | reverse complement strand
GCTGCCATCACTACCGTTCTGGCTAAAACCTACGGTGGTTCTGCTCGTGCATTCGACCAGATCGATAACGCACCGGAAGAAAAAGCTCGTGGTATCACCATCAACACCTCTCACGTTGAATATGACACCCCGACTCGCCACTACGCGCACGTAGACTGCCCGGGCCACGCCGACTATGTTAAAAACATGATCACCGGTGCTGCGCAGATGGACGGCGCGATCCTGGTTGTTGCTGCGACTGACGGCCCGATGCCGCAGACTCGTGAGCACATCCTGCTGGGTCGTCAGGTAGGCGTTCCGTACATCATCGTGTTCCTGAACAAATGCGACATGGTTGATGACGAAGAGCTGCTGGAACTGGTTGAGATGGAAGTTCGTGAACTGCTGTCTCAGTACGATTTCCCGGGCGACGACACCCCGATCGTTCGTGGTTCTGCTCTGAAAGCGCTGGAAGGCGACGCAGAGTGGGAAGCGAAAATCATCGAACTGGCTGGCCACCTGGATACCTATATCCCGGAACCAGAGCGTGCGATTGACAAGCCGTTCCTGCTGCCGATCGAAGACGTATTCTCCATCTCCGGTCGTGGTACCGTTGTTACCGGTCGTGTAGAGCGCGGTATCATCAAAGTCGGTGAAGAAGTTGAAATCGTTGGTATCAAAGACACCGCGAAAACCACCTGTACTGGCGTTGAAATGTTCCGCAAACTGCTGGACGAAGGCCGTGCTGGTGAGAACGTTGGTGTTCTGCTGCGTGGTATCAAACGTGAAGAAATCGAACGTGGTCAGGTACTGGCTAAGCCGGGCAGCATCAAGCCGCACACCAAGTTCGAATCTGAAGTGTACATCCTGTCCAAAGACGAAGGCGGCCGTCATACTCCGTTCTTCAAAGGCTACCGTCCGCAGTTCTACTTCCGTACTACTGACGTGACTGGCACCATCGAACTGCCGGAAGGCGTAGAGATGGTTATGCCGGGCGACAACATCAAAATGGTTGTTACCCTGATCCACCCGATCGCGATGGACGATGGTCTGCGTTTCGCAATCCGTGAAGGCGGTCGTACCGTTGGCGCGGGCGTGGTTGCTAAAGTTCTCGGCTAATCGCTGATAACATTTGACGCAATGCGCAATAAAAGGGCATCATTTGATGCCCTTTTTGCACGCTTTCATACCAGAACCTGGCTCATCAGTGATTTTTTTTGTCATAATCATTGCTGAGACAGGCTCTGAAGAGGGCGTTTATACACCAAACCATTCGAGCGGTAGCGCGACGGCAAGTCAGCGTTCTCCTTTGCAATAGCAGGGAAGAGGCGCCAGAACCGCCAGCGTTGAAGCAGTTTGAACGCGTTCAGTGTATAATCCGAAACTTAATTTCGGTTTGGATCGCCTCGCCCCCGCGGGGTGAAATTGTTTGTAGAATACTTCTGACAGGTTGGTTTATGAGTGCGAATACCGAAGCTCAAGGGAGCGGGCGCGGCCTGGAAGCGATGAAGTGGATTATCGTTGCCGTGCTGCTGATCGTGGCGATCGTGGGCAACTTCCTTTATCGCGACATTATGCTGGCGGTGCGTGCGCTGGCCGTGGTTATTCTTATTGCTGCTGCCGGTGGCGTCGCGCTGTTGACGACGAAAGGTAAGGCGACCGTTGCTTTTGCTCGCGAAGCGCGAACTGAAGTGCGTAAAGTGATTTGGCCGACTCGCCAGGAAACGCTGCATACTACGCTGATTGTTGCTGCCGTGACTGCAGTAATGTCACTGATCCTGTGGGGACTGGATGGTATTCTGGTTCGCCTGGTCTCCTTTATCACTGGCCTGAGGTTCTGAGATGTCTGAAGCTCCTAAAAAGCGCTGGTACGTCGTTCAGGCGTTTTCCGGTTTTGAAGGTCGCGTAGCTACTTCGCTGCGTGAACATATCAAATTACACAACATGGAAGAGTTGTTTGGCGAAGTCATGGTTCCAACCGAAGAAGTGGTTGAAATCCGTGGCGGCCAGCGTCGCAAAAGCGAACGTAAATTCTTCCCAGGCTACGTTCTGGTTCAAATGGTCATGAACGACGCGAGCTGGCACCTGGTGCGCAGCGTACCGCGTGTGATGGGCTTCATCGGCGGTACTTCCGACCGTCCGGCGCCGATCAGCGACAAAGAAGTCGATGCCATCATGAACCGCCTGCAGCAGGTTGGCGATAAGCCGCGTCCGAAAACGCTGTTTGAGCCGGGCGAAATGGTTCGTGTCAACGATGGTCCGTTCGCTGACTTTAACGGCGTCGTTGAAGAAGTGGACTATGAGAAGTCCCGCCTGAAAGTTTCTGTTTCTATCTTCGGTCGTGCGACGCCGGTAGAACTGGACTTCGGTCAGGTTGAGAAGGCGTAAGCCGGCGATCAAAAAAGCAGCGATTTAATCGTTGCATAGGGCGCGAAATTGGCATACAATTTCGCGCCTTTTGTTTTTATGGGCTTGGCCCGTAAAACGATGTTTAATCACGGGGAGCTTCTCTGAAGCGTTAATACCCAATTTGAGGATTTAAGAATGGCTAAGAAAGTACAAGCCTACGTCAAGCTGCAGGTTGCAGCTGGTATGGCAAACCCGAGTCCGCCGGTTGGTCCAGCACTGGGTCAGCAGGGCGTTAACATCATGGAATTCTGCAAAGCGTTCAACGCAAAAACTGAATCCATGGAAAAAGGTCTGCCAATCCCGGTTGTTATCACCGTTTACGCTGACCGTTCTTTCACTTTCGTTACCAAAACCCCGCCGGCAGCAGTTCTGCTGAAAAAAGCGGCTGGTATCAAGTCCGGCTCTGGTAAGCCGAACAAAGATAAAGTGGGTAAAATTTCCCGCGCTCAGCTGCAGGAAATCGCGCAGACCAAAGCTGCCGACATGACTGGTGCCGACATTGAAGCGATGACTCGCTCCATCGAAGGTACTGCACGTTCCATGGGCCTGGTAGTGGAGGACTAAGAAATGGCTAAACTGACCAAGCGCATGTCCGTGATCCGTGACAAAGTTGATGCAACTAAACAGTATGACATCAACGAAGCCATCTCTCTGCTGAAAGAACTGGCTACTGCTAAGTTCGTTGAAAGCGTTGACGTTGCTGTAAACCTGGGCATCGATGCTCGTAAATCTGACCAGAACGTACGTGGTGCAACTGTACTGCCGCACGGTACTGGCCGTTCTGTTCGCGTTGCCGTATTTGCCCAGGGCGCAAACGCTGAAGCTGCTAAAGCTGCAGGCGCTGAGCTGGTAGGTATGGAAGATCTGGCTGACCAGATCAAGAAAGGCGAAATGAACTTTGACGTTGTTATTGCTTCCCCGGATGCAATGCGCGTTGTTGGCCAGCTGGGCCAGGTTCTGGGTCCGCGCGGCCTGATGCCAAACCCGAAAGTGGGTACCGTAACCCCTAACGTTGCTGAAGCGGTTAAGAACGCTAAAGCAGGTCAGGTTCGTTATCGTAACGACAAAAACGGCATCATCCACACCACCATCGGTAAAGTGGACTTTGACGCTGACAAACTGAAAGAAAACCTGGAAGCTCTGCTGGTTGCGCTGAAAAAAGCAAAACCGACTCAGGCGAAAGGCGTGTACATCAAGAAAGTTAGCATCTCCACCACCATGGGTGCAGGTGTTGCAGTAGATCAGGCTGGCCTGAACGCTTCTGCAAACTAATGCCTTTACGTGGGCGGTGATTTTGTCTACAATCTTACCCCCACGATTCTGTCAATAAGACAGACGCTATGCGAGTCATTTGAATTGCAGCAAGGCAGCAATCGAGTGAATCACCGGGAGTGTAGTTAACTACACTCCCGGTGTGAACGAGAGCAGCTAACGCCGCTGCGGTTCGAAGGACGAAGTCATAGGAAGAATTTGTTCGTTGGAGCCTGGCCTATCCAGGCCTCCGTCGAAGACCGCAGGTGTTTCGCAAGAAACTTAATCCCCTGCGTAGACGGTGACAGAACGCTAAGATTATTTTTGGATACTCTGGCTTGTTTCTGCTCACCGTATTTAGACGCTCTTTTCGTTGAATTGAGTGAAGTGAGTTCCAGAGCATAAGCTCTGGCAAACATCCAGGAGCAAAGCTAATGGCTTTAAATCTTCAAGACAAACAAGCGATTGTTGCTGAAGTCAGCGAAGTAGCCAAAGGCGCGCTGTCTGCAGTAGTTGCGGATTCCCGTGGCGTAACTGTAGATAAAATGACTGAACTGCGTAAAGCAGGTCGTGAAGCTGGCGTATACATGCGTGTTGTTCGTAACACCCTGCTGCGCCGCGTCGTTGAAGGTACTCAGTTCGAGTGCCTGAAAGACACGTTTGTTGGTCCGACCCTGATTGCATACTCTATGGAACACCCGGGCGCTGCTGCTCGTCTGTTCAAAGAGTTCGCGAAAGCGAATGCAAAATTTGAGGTCAAAGCCGCTGCCTTTGAAGGTGAGCTGATCCCGGCGTCGCAGATCGACCGCCTGGCAACTCTGCCGACCTACGAAGAAGCAATTGCACGCCTGATGGCAACCATGAAAGAAGCTTCGGCTGGCAAACTGGTTCGTACTCTGGCTGCTGTACGCGATGCGAAAGAAGCTGCTTAATCGCAGTTATCTTTATAAAGCATTCGCTTACGTATAAACTTATTCTGATATTCAGGAACAATTTAAATGTCTATCACTAAAGATCAAATCATTGAAGCAGTATCCGCTATGTCCGTAATGGACGTTGTTGAGCTGATCTCTGCAATGGAAGAAAAATTCGGTGTTTCCGCTGCTGCTGCTGTAGCTGTAGCTGCTGGCCCGGTTGAAGCTGCTGAAGAAAAAACTGAATTCGACGTAATTCTGAAAGCTGCTGGCGCTAACAAAGTTGCTGTTATCAAAGCAGTACGTGGCGCAACTGGCCTGGGTCTGAAAGAAGCTAAAGACCTGGTAGAATCTGCTCCGGCTGCACTGAAAGAAGGCATCAGCAAAGACGACGCTGAAGCTCTGAAAAAATCTCTGGAAGAAGCTGGCGCTGAAGTTGAAGTTAAATAAGCCAACCCTTCCGGTTGCAGCCTGAGAAATCAGGCTGAGGCTGGTGACTTTTTAGTCACCAGCCTTTTTGCGCTGTAAGGCGCCAGTAGCATTTCACACTGTTTGACTGCTGGTTTGCCTGACAATGCTTGTTTCTATCGACGACTTAATATACTGCGACAGGTTAGGGTTCCTGGGCTGTGTAAATCGCAACGAAATGGTTTAAGCGTGATAGCAACAGGTATTGCGGAAAGTGTTCCATTTTCCGGTCAACAAAATAGTGTTGCATAAAAAACTGCCTTACTTAGGCAGACGGGTCGACTTGTCAGCGAGCTGAGGAACCCTATGGTTTACTCCTATACCGAGAAAAAACGTATTCGTAAGGATTTTGGTAAACGTCCACAAGTTCTGGACATACCTTATCTCCTTTCTATCCAGCTTGATTCGTTCCAGAAGTTTATCGAGCAAGATCCTGAAGGGCAGTATGGTCTGGAAGCAGCCTTCCGTTCCGTATTCCCGATTCAGAGCTACAGCGGTAATTCAGAGCTGCAATACGTCAGCTACCGTCTGGGCGAACCTGTTTTTGATGTTAAAGAATGTCAGATCCGTGGCGTGACTTATTCTGCACCGCTGCGCGTAAAACTGCGTCTGGTGATCTACGAGCGCGAAGCGCCGGAAGGCACCGTTAAAGACATCAAAGAACAAGAAGTCTACATGGGCGAAATCCCGCTCATGACCGACAACGGTACCTTTGTTATCAACGGTACCGAGCGTGTTATCGTTTCTCAGCTGCACCGTAGCCCGGGCGTCTTCTTTGACAGTGACAAAGGTAAGACCCACTCCTCCGGTAAGGTCCTGTATAACGCACGTATCATCCCTTACCGCGGTTCCTGGCTGGACTTCGAATTCGACCCGAAAGACAACCTGTTCGTTCGTATCGACCGTCGTCGTAAACTGCCGGCAACCATCATTCTGCGCGCGCTGAATTACACCACTGAGCAGATCCTTGACCTGTTCTTCGAGAAAGTGGTCTTTGAAATTCGCGACAACAAGCTGCAGATGGAGCTGGTACCGGAGCGTCTGCGCGGTGAAACCGCCTCCTTCGATATCGAAGCCAACGGTAAAGTGTACGTTGAGAAAGGCCGTCGTATTACTGCGCGCCACATTCGCCAGCTGGAAAAAGACGATATCAAACATATCGAAGTTCCGGTTGAGTACATCGCGGGTAAAGTTGCTTCTAAAGACTACATCGACGAAGCGACCGGCGAACTGATCTGCCCGGCGAACATGGAGCTGAGCCTGGATCTGCTGGCTAAACTGAGCCAGTCCGGCCACAAGCGTATCGAAACGCTGTTCACCAACGATCTGGACCACGGTCCGTACATTTCTGAAACGGTACGCGTCGACCCGACCAACGATCGTCTGAGCGCGCTGGTAGAAATCTACCGCATGATGCGCCCTGGTGAGCCGCCGACTCGCGAAGCGGCTGAAAGCCTGTTTGAGAACCTGTTCTTCTCCGAAGACCGCTACGATCTGTCCGCGGTTGGTCGTATGAAGTTCAACCGTTCTCTGCTGCGCGACGAAATCGAAGGTTCCGGTATCCTGAGCAAAGACGACATCATCGAAGTGATGAAGAAGCTCATCGATATCCGTAACGGTAAAGGCGAAGTCGATGATATCGACCACCTCGGCAACCGTCGTATCCGTTCCGTTGGCGAAATGGCGGAAAACCAGTTCCGCGTTGGCCTGGTACGTGTAGAGCGTGCGGTTAAAGAGCGTCTGTCTCTGGGCGATCTGGATACCCTGATGCCTCAGGATATGATCAACGCCAAGCCGATTTCCGCAGCAGTGAAAGAGTTCTTTGGTTCCAGCCAGCTGTCCCAGTTTATGGACCAGAACAACCCGCTGTCTGAGATTACGCACAAACGTCGTATCTCCGCACTCGGCCCAGGCGGTCTGACCCGTGAACGCGCAGGCTTCGAAGTTCGAGACGTACACCCGACGCACTACGGTCGCGTATGTCCAATCGAAACGCCTGAAGGTCCGAACATCGGTCTGATCAACTCCCTGTCCGTGTACGCACAGACTAACGAATACGGTTTCCTTGAGACCCCGTATCGTAAAGTGACCGACGGTGTGGTTACCGATGAAATTCACTACCTGTCTGCTATCGAAGAAGGCAACTACGTTATTGCTCAGGCGAACTCCAACCTGGATGAAAACGGCCACTTCGTAGAAGACCTGGTTACCTGCCGTAGCAAAGGCGAATCCAGCTTGTTCAGCCGCGACCAGGTTGACTACATGGACGTATCCACCCAGCAGGTGGTATCCGTCGGTGCGTCCCTGATCCCGTTCCTGGAGCACGATGACGCCAACCGTGCATTGATGGGTGCGAACATGCAACGTCAGGCGGTTCCGACTCTGCGCGCTGATAAGCCGCTGGTTGGTACCGGTATGGAACGTGCTGTTGCCGTTGACTCCGGTGTTACTGCGGTGGCTAAACGTGGCGGTACCGTTCAGTACGTGGATGCTTCCCGTATCGTTATCAAAGTTAACGAAGACGAGATGTACCCGGGCGAAGCAGGTATCGACATCTATAACCTGACCAAGTACACCCGTTCTAACCAGAACACCTGCATCAACCAGATGCCTTGCGTGTCCCTGGGCGAACCCATTGAGCGCGGCGACGTGCTGGCCGACGGCCCGTCCACCGACCTTGGTGAACTGGCGCTGGGTCAGAACATGCGCGTAGCGTTCATGCCGTGGAACGGCTACAACTTCGAAGACTCCATCCTCGTCTCCGAGCGTGTTGTCCAGGAAGACCGTTTCACCACCATCCACATTCAGGAACTGGCGTGCGTGTCCCGTGACACCAAGCTGGGGCCGGAAGAGATCACCGCTGACATCCCGAACGTGGGTGAAGCTGCGCTCTCTAAACTGGATGAGTCCGGTATCGTTTATATCGGCGCGGAAGTGACCGGCGGCGACATTCTGGTTGGTAAGGTAACGCCGAAAGGTGAAACCCAGCTGACGCCGGAAGAGAAACTGCTGCGTGCGATCTTCGGTGAGAAAGCGTCTGACGTTAAAGACTCTTCTCTGCGCGTACCGAACGGTGTCTCTGGTACCGTTATCGACGTTCAGGTCTTTACCCGTGATGGCGTAGAAAAAGACAAACGTGCGCTGGAAATCGAAGAGATGCAGCTGAAGCAGGCGAAGAAAGACCTGTCTGAAGAACTGCAGATCCTCGAAGCCGGTCTGTTCAGTCGTATCTATGCGGTGCTGGTCTCCGGTGGCGTTGAAGCTGAGAAGCTCGACAAACTGCCGCGCGATCGCTGGCTGGAACTGGGCCTGACCGACGAAGAGAAACAGAATCAGCTGGAGCAACTGGCTGAGCAGTATGACGAACTGAAACACGAGTTCGAGAAAAAACTCGAAGCGAAACGCCGTAAAATCACCCAAGGCGACGATCTGGCACCGGGTGTGCTGAAGATTGTTAAGGTATACCTGGCCGTTAAACGCCGTATCCAGCCTGGTGATAAGATGGCAGGTCGTCACGGTAACAAGGGTGTTATCTCTAAGATCAACCCGATCGAAGATATGCCGCACGATGCTAACGGTACGCCGGTAGATATCGTACTGAACCCGCTGGGCGTACCGTCTCGTATGAACATCGGTCAGATCCTGGAAACTCACCTGGGTATGGCTGCGAAAGGCATCGGCGATAAGATCAACGCCATGCTGAAACAGCAGCAAGAAGTCGCGAAACTGCGCGAATTCATCCAGCGTGCTTACGATCTGGGCGCTGACGTTCGCCAGAAAGTTGACCTGAATACCTTCAGCGATGAAGAAGTTCTGCGTCTGGCTGAAAACCTGCGTAAAGGCATGCCGATCGCAACGCCGGTATTCGACGGTGCGAAAGAAGCTGAAATCAAAGAGCTGCTGCAGCTGGGCGACCTGCCGACTTCCGGTCAGATCACCCTGTTTGACGGCCGCACCGGTGAACAGTTCGAACGTCCGGTAACCGTGGGTTACATGTACATGCTGAAACTGAACCACCTGGTCGACGACAAAATGCACGCTCGTTCCACCGGTTCCTACAGCCTGGTTACTCAGCAGCCGCTGGGTGGTAAGGCGCAGTTCGGTGGTCAGCGCTTCGGTGAGATGGAAGTGTGGGCGCTGGAAGCTTATGGCGCGGCCTACACCCTGCAGGAAATGCTCACCGTTAAGTCTGATGACGTGAACGGTCGTACCAAGATGTATAAAAACATCGTGGACGGCAACCACCAGATGGAACCGGGCATGCCGGAGTCCTTCAACGTACTGTTGAAAGAAATCCGCTCGCTGGGCATCAACATCGAACTGGAAGACGAGTAACTCTCGCTCAAACAGGTCACTGGTGCCGGGATAAAACCCGGCGCCAGATTGTGCTAACTCCGACGGGAGCAAATCCGTGAAAGACTTATTAAAGTTTCTGAAAGCGCAAACTAAAACCGAAGAGTTTGATGCGATCAAAATTGCTCTGGCATCGCCAGACATGATCCGTTCATGGTCTTTCGGTGAAGTTAAAAAGCCGGAAACCATTAACTACCGTACGTTCAAGCCTGAGCGTGACGGTCTGTTCTGTGCTCGTATTTTCGGGCCAGTAAAAGACTATGAGTGCCTGTGCGGTAAGTACAAGCGCCTGAAACACCGCGGTGTGATCTGTGAGAAGTGCGGCGTTGAAGTGACCCAGACTAAAGTGCGTCGTGAGCGCATGGGCCACATCGAGCTGGCATGCCCGACGGCGCACATCTGGTTCCTGAAATCGCTGCCGTCCCGTATCGGCCTGCTGCTGGATATGCCGCTGCGCGATATCGAACGTGTACTGTACTTCGAATCCTACGTGGTTATCGAAGGTGGCATGACCAACCTCGAACGCAACCAGATTCTGACTGAAGAGCAGTACCTGGATGCGCTGGAAGAGTTCGGTGACGAATTCGACGCGAAAATGGGTGCGGAAGCGATCCAGGCGCTGCTGCGCAATATGGATCTGGAGCAGGAATGCGAACAGCTGCGTGAAGAGCTGAACGAAACCAACTCCGAAACCAAGCGTAAAAAGCTGACCAAGCGCATTAAGCTGCTGGAAGCGTTCGTTCAGTCTGGCAACAAGCCGGAATGGATGATCCTGACCGTTCTGCCGGTTCTGCCGCCAGATCTGCGTCCGCTGGTTCCGCTCGATGGCGGCCGTTTTGCGACTTCTGACCTGAACGATCTGTATCGTCGCGTCATTAACCGTAACAACCGTCTGAAACGTCTGCTGGATCTGGCTGCGCCGGACATCATCGTACGCAACGAAAAACGTATGCTGCAGGAAGCGGTTGACGCCCTGCTGGATAACGGCCGTCGCGGTCGTGCGATCACCGGTTCTAACAAACGTCCTCTGAAATCTTTGGCCGATATGATCAAAGGTAAACAGGGTCGTTTCCGTCAGAACCTGCTCGGTAAGCGTGTTGACTACTCCGGTCGTTCTGTTATCACCGTAGGTCCATACCTGCGTCTGCATCAGTGCGGTCTGCCGAAGAAAATGGCGCTGGAGCTGTTCAAACCGTTCATTTACGGCAAGCTGGAACTGCGTGGCCTGGCCACCACCATCAAAGCCGCTAAGAAAATGGTTGAGCGCGAAGAAGCCGTTGTTTGGGATATCCTGGACGAAGTTATCCGCGAACACCCGGTACTGCTGAACCGTGCGCCAACGCTGCACCGTTTAGGTATCCAGGCATTCGAACCGGTTCTGATCGAAGGTAAAGCTATTCAGCTGCACCCGCTGGTTTGTGCGGCCTATAACGCCGACTTCGATGGCGACCAGATGGCTGTTCACGTACCGCTGACGCTGGAAGCCCAGCTGGAAGCGCGTGCGCTGATGATGTCTACCAACAACATCCTGTCCCCGGCGAACGGCGAACCAATCATCGTTCCGTCTCAGGACGTTGTACTGGGTCTGTACTACATGACCCGTGACTGTGTTAACGCCAAAGGCGAAGGCATGGTGCTGACTGGCCCGAAAGAAGCGGAGCGTATTTATCGCGCCGGTCTGGCCTCTCTGCATGCGCGCGTTAAAGTGCGTATCACTGAATACGAAAAAGACGAGAATGGTGAATTCGTCGCGAAGACTAGCCTGAAAGACACGACCGTTGGCCGTGCCATTCTGTGGATGATCGTACCGAAAGGTCTGCCGTTCTCTATCGTGAACCAGGCGCTCGGTAAGAAAGCGATCTCCAAGATGCTGAACACCTGTTACCGTATTCTGGGCCTGAAACCGACCGTTATTTTTGCGGACCAGACGATGTACACCGGCTTTGCTTATGCAGCGCGTTCAGGTGCATCCGTTGGTATCGATGACATGGTCATCCCGGAGAAAAAATACGAAATCATCAGCGAAGCGGAAGCGGAAGTTGCTGAGATTCAGGAACAGTTCCAGTCTGGTCTGGTCACCGCGGGCGAGCGCTACAACAAAGTTATCGATATCTGGGCTGCGGCGAACGATCGTGTATCCAAAGCGATGATGGATAACCTGCAAACCGAAACCGTGATTAACCGTGACGGTCAGGAAGAGCAGCAGGTTTCCTTCAACAGCATCTACATGATGGCCGACTCCGGTGCGCGTGGTTCTGCGGCACAGATTCGTCAGCTGGCTGGTATGCGCGGTCTGATGGCGAAGCCGGATGGCTCGATCATCGAAACGCCGATCACCGCGAACTTCCGTGAAGGTCTGAACGTACTCCAGTACTTCATCTCCACCCACGGTGCGCGTAAAGGTCTGGCGGATACCGCACTGAAGACAGCGAACTCCGGTTACCTGACTCGTCGTCTGGTTGACGTTGCCCAGGACCTGGTCGTCACTGAAGACGACTGCGGCACCCTGGAAGGCATCACCATGACGCCGGTTATCGAAGGTGGCGACGTTAAAGAGCCGCTGCGCGATCGCGTACTGGGTCGTGTGACTGCTGAAGACGTTCTGAAGCCGGGTACCGCGGACATTCTGGTTCCACGCAACACGCTGCTGCATGAGCACTGGTGTGACCTGCTGGAAGAGAACTCCGTTGACTCCGTCAAAGTTCGTTCCGTTGTATCCTGTGACACCGACTTTGGTGTATGTGCGCACTGCTATGGTCGTGACCTGGCGCGTGGCCACCTCATCAACAAAGGTGAGGCTATCGGCGTTATCGCGGCACAGTCCATCGGTGAGCCGGGTACACAGCTGACGATGCGTACGTTCCACATCGGTGGTGCGGCATCTCGTGCGGCTGCTGAATCCAGCATCCAGGTGAAAAACAAAGGTAGCATCCGTCTGAGCAACGCGAAGTCGGTTGTGAACTCCAGCGGTAAACTGGTTATCACCTCGCGTAACACCGAGCTGAAACTGATCGACGAATTCGGTCGTACCAAAGAAAGCTATAAAGTGCCTTACGGCTCCGTTATGGCGAAAGGCGATGGCGAACAGGTTGCCGGCGGTGAAACCGTTGCAAACTGGGATCCGCATACCATGCCGGTTATCACCGAAGTGAGTGGTTTCGTCCGCTTCACTGACATGATCGACGGCCAGACCATTACTCGTCAGACCGACGAGCTGACCGGTCTGTCTTCGCTGGTGGTTCTGGATTCCGCAGAACGTACCTCCGGTGGTAAAGATCTGCGTCCGGCGCTGAAAATTGTTGATGCTCAGGGCAACGACGTTCTGATCCCAGGCACCGATATGCCTGCTCAGTACTTCCTGCCGGGTAAAGCGATTGTTCAGCTGGAAGATGGCGTACAGATCAGCTCTGGTGACACCCTGGCGCGTGTTCCGCAGGAATCCGGCGGTACCAAGGACATCACCGGTGGTCTGCCGCGCGTTGCGGACCTGTTCGAAGCACGTCGTCCGAAAGAGCCGGCAATCCTGGCTGAAATCAGCGGCATCATTTCCTTCGGTAAAGAAACCAAAGGGAAACGTCGTCTGGTTATCACCCCGGTAGACGGTAGCGAACCGTACGAAGAGATGATTCCGAAATGGCGTCAGCTGAACGTGTTCGAAGGTGAACGTGTAGAACGTGGTGACGTGGTTTCCGACGGTCCGGAAGCACCGCACGACATTCTGCGTCTTCGTGGCGTGCACGCGGTAACGCGTTACATCACCAACGAAGTGCAGGACGTTTACCGTCTGCAAGGCGTTAAGATTAACGATAAGCACATTGAAGTTATCGTTCGTCAGATGCTGCGTAAAGCGACCATCGAAAGTGCTGGTAGCTCCGACTTCCTCGAAGGCGAGCAGGTTGAATACTCCCGCGTTAAGATCGCTAACCGCGAGCTTGAAGCGAATGGCAAAGTGGCGGCAACCTATTCCCGCGACCTGCTGGGTATCACCAAAGCGTCTCTGGCAACCGAGTCCTTCATCTCCGCGGCCTCGTTCCAGGAGACCACTCGCGTGCTGACCGAAGCAGCCGTTGCGGGCAAACGCGACGAACTGCGCGGTCTGAAAGAGAACGTCATCGTGGGTCGTCTGATCCCGGCGGGTACCGGTTATGCGTACCACCAGGATCGTATGCGCCGTCGCGCAGCGGGCGAACAGCCAGCTGCTCCGCAGGTGAGCGTAGAAGAAGCGTCTGCCAACCTGGCAGAACTGCTGAACGCAGGCCTGGGCGGTTCTGACAACGATTAATCGTTGATGCACTGCTAAAAAGCCGGTCAGGTTTCCTGACCGGCTTTTTTATTGTTTGTTCGCCGCCTCACCCTCTTCTTTAATTACATTTACGACATATTAACGCCGCATATTTTTAGCAATTAATTCATATAAAATATCCATCCCCCGTTCACTGGAAAAACCTTTGTTTATATATGGGTAAAAGTTCTACTCATATCAAAAAATAATCAATCCAAAGGCGATATATTCAAAATACCTAATGAATCATGGGATTACTTCTGCTGCTTTATCTTCGAAGCTACGGCTCTGGAGAGGGATCGCCGCATCTCATGCTTCTCCCGATAAGACGCAGAAATAATACCGGCAGGCAGGTGTTGGTCATTTCTTTTGGTCTGAGTGGACAGGCTCTGGGGGCTGCATGGAATTTGCGATACAACTCATTATTATCTTAATTTGTCTGTTTTATGGTGCCCGAAAAGGCGGTATTGCGCTGGGCCTGTTGGGCGGCATCGGTTTGGTTATCCTTGTTTTTGTGTTCCATCTTCAGCCGGGTAAACCACCGGTTGATGTAATGCTGGTGATCATTGCCGTCGTGGCCGCTTCGGCCACGCTACAGGCGTCCGGCGGGCTGGATGTCATGTTACAGATTGCCGAGAAGCTGCTGCGGCGCAACCCGAAATATGTTTCAATCGTCGCGCCTTTCGTCACCTGCACGCTGACCATTCTCTGCGGTACCGGACACGTGGTGTACACGATCCTGCCGATTATCTACGATGTCGCCATTAAGAATAACATTCGTCCGGAGCGTCCGATGGCGGCCAGCTCCATAGGTGCCCAGATGGGGATCATCGCCAGCCCGGTCTCGGTAGCGGTGGTGTCGCTGGTGGCGATGCTGGGGAATTTTACCTTTAACGGTAAACACCTGGAATTTCTCGACCTGCTGGCGATAACCATTCCGTCCACGCTGCTGGGGATCCTGGCGATTGGTATCTTCAGCTGGTTCCGTGGCAAAGATCTGGATAAAGACGAAGCCTTCCAGGCGTTTATTGCGGTACCGGAAAATCGCCATTACGTCTATGGCGATACGGCGACGCTGCTGGATAAAAAGCTGCCGACCAGCAACTGGATTGCGATGTGGATCTTCCTTGCTTCCATCGCCGTGGTGGCCTTACTCGGCGCGTTTTCCGAACTGCGTCCGGCCTTCGACGGTAAGCCGCTGTCGATGGTGCTGGTGATCCAGATGTTCATGCTGCTCTCCGGGGCATTGATCATCATCATTACCAAAACCAACCCGGCGTCGATTTCTAAAAATGAGGTTTTCCGTTCGGGAATGATCGCTATCGTCGCGGTATACGGCATCGCGTGGATGGCGGAAACTATGTTCGGCGCGCATATGACTGAGATTAAAGGTGTGCTCGGGGAGATGGTGAAGGAGTACCCGTGGGCTTACGCCATCGTACTGCTGCTGGTTTCGAAGTTTGTGAACTCTCAGGCGGCAGCGCTGGCGGCGATTGTTCCGGTGGCGCTGGCCATCGGCGTCGACCCGGCCTATATCGTGGCTTCCGCGCCGGCCTGCTATGGCTACTATATTCTGCCGACCTACCCAAGCGATCTGGCGGCGATCCAGTTCGACCGCTCAGGGACCACCCATATCGGCCGCTTTGTCATTAACCATAGCTTCATCCTGCCCGGGCTCATCGGCGTCGGTGTCTCCTGCGTGTTTGGCTGGGTATTCGCCGCGATGTATGGTTTTCTTTGAGAGGGGACGGGCGCCGGCAGCGGCGCCCGTTAAATCCGCGAGATTACTGCGCGAGCGGCAGACGACGATAGAGTTCAATCATATCGGTCGCCAGATCCTGAATGACCATGGCGTTCATCAGGTGGTCCTGAGAGTGAACGGTGATCAGGTTGACCGGCAGCTTACCGGTGCCTTCATCCAGGCCGATGAGCTGGGTCTGGATTTTATGCGCATGTTTGACGAACTCATGGGACTCGGCCATGGCCTGCTCGGCTGCCGCAAAGTCACCTTTCCGTGCTAACTGGAGAGCAGTGAGCGCCGCGCTACGTGCGGAACCGGCATTAACCAACAGCTCCATGATGATCGTTTCTAAATCTTCCATCGATTACTCCAGCATCTTCAGGGCTTTATCCAGAACGGCATCGCCTTTCATCATGCCGTAGTCCATCATATCGATCACCGCGACTTTCTTGCCGAATGGATCGGCCAGCGCCTGCAGTTTCGCCTGCTCATATTTCACCTGCGGGCCGAGCAAAATAATGTCGGCGGCGGCCAGGTTATCTTTAAACTCGGCGACCGGGACGGCCTTGATAGAAACCTCAACACCTTTTTTCTGCGCGGCATCTTGCATACGCTGAACCAGCATGCTGGTGGACATACCGGCGGCACAGCACAAAACGATATTCTTCATAGTCAGTGGCCCTTGTGTTCCGTGATGTCTTATCTTTATCGCGGCCCTGGCGATGCGACAACCGCTTTACCGTGATTGTGTGTAAGTCATCACACAAAAATTGAAACCGGTTTCATTTTTGCCGATAAAAATAAAAAAGCCCACCGAAGTGGGCGGCCGCGTCCTGTTGTCTCACGCGCGGAGGATGCGGTTTTTACCTTGTTGCTTGGCTTTGTAAAGTGCCTCATCGACGCTCACCACCAGCTTATCCAGCGGCTCCATATTCCATTCCCCCAGTCCGGCGCTAAAGGTGACCGTCAGGCCATCTTCGCGCCAGGTACGCCGTTCGACGTTGACCCGCCATGTTTCCAGTAGCGTTCGGGCGTTATCGATGTGTTCGGCAGGAAAGACCACCGCGAACTCTTCACCGCCGTAGCGATAAAGGGAAATCTCCAGCGGCTGGAGGACCTGCAGCCCCTCGCGGGCGACGTTGCGCAGGACGATATCGCCGTTGAGGTGTCCCCAGGTGTCGTTGATCGATTTGAAGTTATCGATATCGACCAGGGCAAGGGCGAAAGGTTGGTGATCGTTCATCAGCGCGGCGATATCGCTGTCGAAGGCGCGGCGGTTTTTGCAGCCAGTGAGGGCGTCGATGGTGGCCTGGCGAACGTAGGTCAGTTCACGCTGTTTGTTGGTTTCAATGGCTTTACTCAGCATTGCCTCAAGGCGCGGAGCGCGTTTGACGTCGCCGGTTTTAATCGCATTGATGATATTCATCAGCACGGTACGGGAAGCATGACGCAGATAAAGGCCGAACAAGAGGATGATAATCGCCGCGAGTGAGAAACCGCCGATCACTAAGTTTGTCTCATGGCGCGTCAGATTGATCAGGGTGGCGTTATCGACACGGTAAATCACGAACCAGTCGGGATTGGTAAAGGAGTAGTAGTAATACCAGGTATCGCTCCTGACATCGTAAAGCTGCCCCTCTCCGCTGGTCATTTTATCCATCAGTTCGTCGCTGACGAAGGGTTTAAACAGCGCGCCCGGGTCGGAGTGCAGGACAACTTTGCCATCCCGCTGCACCACAAAAAATTCCCCCTGTACGGGGGCGACCATCTGCCGTAGCGCGAACCCCATGGAGGTGAGATCTAGATGAAAAGCCAGGCTGCCTTTGAGTTTACCCTCCGGAGTAATGATGGGTTTGAAAATGGTAATCGTCGGATGGTGGGTGAAAAAGTCCATATACGGGCTGGTGTAGTGGCTGAAGGTGCTGGCTTCTGCCTGTTTGATAAACCAGGGCCGCGTTTTGGGGTCGAAAGCCAGGCTGTCTTCATTTTTCAGTACTTCCGGGGCGCGCAGATAGTGGCCCTCGGTATCCGCCAGCGAGATGGATGAGACGCTTGGCATCATGTTCTGTAACTGCATTAGCGTGGTTAACCCTTTCTCCGGATCAACGTTCACCGCGCGGTTCAGTTCGTCATTACGGGCAAAGAAGGTGGCCGCGCGGCCGAGGATAAAATCATTTTCCCGCAGCAGCGTTTCCGTATAGTTGATGGCCAGGTTGTGGGTAAAGTTGCGGTTAATATCGTGATAATCTTCGAGAAAATCTTTCCGCTGTGCCAGGGTGACAAAAGTAGCAATCAGCATGAAACTGAGCAAAATGCCGGCAAACCCCACGACGATTGGTGTCGTAAAAGAGAGTTTTCTGTTGTGTAGCGCCATGAATCGTTAATCGTCCCGGATGTATAAACCAAGGGTCCGAACGCAGCTTGTGTCAGCGAGCCTGCCGATCGAATCAGTTAACTATTGCTCAATTATAACTCTGAGGCCTTCATCTATCGTGATTTATATTCGTCGATAATGAACCGGCCCTCGCGCAGCGCGGAGAGGCAGGGCGAAAATGAGGAAGAAAACGTTCGCCCTGGTCAGCGTCCGCTGCTGACCCGGGCAGAATAGAAAAACGGCGGCAATCGGGCGACTCCCCATTTTTCATCTCTCGTGCAGGCACGCAAAATAATCAGCGGCTTGCAACATACTTCATCATGATTGCGAGGCGCGTCCCAGCCAGCTGTCCCAGTCTTTCCATACCGGCTGCAGGCCACGGGCGGCTAGCGCGCTGGCGACCTCTTCAGGGCGGCGATCGTCATGTGGGGCAAATTGCTCGAGCTCCGGATGATCGTCGGCGTAGCCGCCGGGCTGCGTTTTAGAGAAGGCGCTGACGTTATTGATCGCCAGCGGGATCACCCGGTCGCGGAACCAGGGTGATTCACGGGTTGAAAGCGACAGCTCAACCTCCGGCGCCAGCAGGCGGAAGGCGCAAATGGTCTGCACCAGCTGGCGCTCATCCATCAGCGAAGCTGGTTCAATACCGCCGGCGCAGGGACGCAGGCGCGGGAAGGAGACCGAGTAGCGGCTGCGCCAGTAGCGCTGTTGCAGCCACAGCAGGTGCTCGGCGACCATAAAGCAGTCCACCCGCCAGCTGTCGGAAAGACCAATCAACGCGCCGAGGCCGATCTTATCGATCCCCGCCTCGCCCAGGCGATCCGGTGTATCCAGCCGCCAGAAGAAATCCTGTTTTTTCCCTTTCAGATGGTGCTGGGCATACATGCTTTCATGGTAGGTCTCCTGATAGACCATTACCCCGTCGAGCCCCAGCGTTTTCAGCTCGGCATACTCTTCGGTCGCCAGCGGCTGCACCTCCATATGCAGCGAGGCAAACTGGCTGCGGATAGCCGGCAGGTGCTGGCGGAAATAATCCATTCCCACCTTGCCCTGATGCTCGCCGGTCACCAGCAGCAGATGCTCAAAGCCCAGGTCGCGGATCGCGGCGCACTCGCGGGCAATCTCGGCGGCATCCAGCGTCTTGCGCTTAATGCGATTGCTCATTGAGAAGCCGCAGTAGGTGCAGTCATTGGCGCACAGGTTGGAGAGATACAGTGGTACGTAAAAGCTGACGGTATTGCCGAAGCGTTGCCGGGTGAGCCGCTGCGCGCGCTGGGCCAGCGGTTCAAGATAGTTGGCCGCCGCCGGTGAAAGCAGGGCCATCATGTCGTCACGGGTGAGCTGTTTGGCCGCCAGCGCCCGTTCGACGTCGGCGGCGGTTTTGCTGTTGATGCGCAGGCGGATGTCGTCCCACTCCAGCTCCCGCCAGCGATCGCTGAAGGTTTTCATGCCAGCGCCTCCAGGAATCCGGTCAGCGGGCTGGTGGCCTGCGCCTGCGTACTGCGTGCCCCCGGTCCGGCCTGACGCGCCAGTAATCCGGCATCGACTGCCATACGGAAGGCGCGGGCCATGGTCACGGGGTCGTCGGCGACGGCAATGGCGGTATTGACCAGCACCGCATCTGCGCCCATCTCCAGCGCCTGCGCCGCATGGCTCGGCACGCCGATCCCGGCATCAACCACCACCGGTACCGTCGCCTGTTCGATAATAATCTCCAGCATAGCCCTGGTTTCCAGCCCCTGATTGGAGCCGATCGGCGCACCCAGCGGCATCACCGCCGCGCAGCCAGCCTCTTCCAGCCGTTTACACAGCACCGGATCGGCGCCACAGTAGGGCAGGACGACGAACCCTTCGCGCACCAGCAGCTCCGCCGCCTTCAGGGTTTCAATCGGGTCAGGCAGCAGCCAGCGGGCATCCGGGTGGATCTCCAGCTTCAGCCAGTGGGTGCCCAGGGCTTCCCGCGCCAGGCGGGCGGCAAACACCGCCTCTTCCGCCGTCTTGGCGCCTGAGGTATTCGGCAGCAGGTTAACGCCCGCCGCCAGCAGCGGCGCGAGAATCGCGTCATTGTTCTGGCGTAAATCGACGCGCTTCATCGCCAGCGTCACCAGCTGGCTTCCCGAGGCGCGAATCGCCTCAACCATCACCTCCGGGGCGGCGAATTTGCCGGTACCGGTAAAAAGATGGGATTCAAACGTTTTGTCTGCAATACGTAACATGTCAGCCTCCAGCGATAACCTGAAAAAGCAGGATCCGATCGCCTTCCTGTAAGAGATGATCTTCCCACCGGTCGCGCGGCAGGATGTGTTGATTAAGCGCCAGCGCAACGCCCGGCTGCAGCTGTTCGAGCTGGGTCAGCAGGGCGCTGACGCTGAGATTGTCGGCACATGCCAGCGGCTCGTCGTTAAACCAAATCTGCATGCCGCCCTCCGCACACCGGGCAATTCCGGGAGCGCTGTAGCGCCAGATTACGCCAGTTGCTGGTGCGGGCGTCGAACAGCCGCAGGGTATTACGCGGCGTCGTCATGCCGCTGAGTAGCTTAATCGCCTCCAGCGCCTGCAGCGTGCCCATCATGCCGACGACCGGGCCGACGATCCCCGCGGTGCGGCAGTTGCGCTGCGGTTCGTCGCTATCCGGCCACAGGCAGCGATAGCAGCCCTGCGCCCAGGGGGGAGTGAGCACCATCAACTGACCGCCGAAGCCGACGGCGCTGGCGGTCACTAACGGGGTGTTGAGGGCCACACAGGCGGCGTTGATTGCCTGGCGGGTCACCATGTTATCGGTGCAGTCCAGCACCACGTCCGCTTTCGCCACCTCAGCGCGCAGCGCCTCGCCGCTCAGACGTTGCTGGAGCGCAACCAGTTTGATCTGCGGGTTTAGCTGACTGAGCCGGGTCTTTGCCGCCGCGGCTTTTGGCCGGTCGATATCCTCGCTGGTGAACAGGATCTGCCGCTGCAGGTTGCTGAGATGCACGGCGTCGTCATCGGCCAGGGTCAGCGTCCCGACGCCCGCTCCGGCAAGATAGAGCGCCGCCGGGGAGCCCAGCCCGCCAAGGCCGATAATCAGCACCCGGCTGGCTAACAGTTTCTGCTGACCCTCGATGGCAATATCCTCCAGCAGCAGCTGGCGGCTATAGCGCATAAAGTCGTGATCATTCATCGCCCGCTCCCGCCAGCGCCAGCAGCTGGTCTGTCGCTGCCCGCCAGTCCGCCGCCTGGGTAATAGCGCTGACCACCGCGATGCTGCCGACGCCGGTCGCCAGTACGCCCGGCGCTTTTTCCAGACTGATGCCGCCGATCGCGACGGTGGGGTAATCCGCCAGGCGTTGAATATGTCTGGCTAGCTGGTCGAGGCCCTGCGGCGCGGAAGGCATCTGTTTGGTTTGCGTCGGGAAGACATGGCCCAGCGCGATGTAAGAGGGGCGCGCCGCCAGCGCGACATCAATTTCCATATCGTCGTGAGTGGAGACGCCGAGACGCAGTCCGGCTTTGCGGATAGCGCTCAGATCGGTGGTTTCCAGATCTTCTTGCCCCAGGTGTACCCCGTAGGCCTGATGCTTAATCGCCAGCTGCCAGTAATCGTTAATGAACAACCGGGCGTGATAGCGGCGGCCAAGGGCGATGGCGGCGATCACGTCATTCTCCACGTCGCTGTCACGTTGGTCTTTGATGCGCAGTTGAAGAGTACGCACTCCCGCCTCCAGCAGGCGCTCAATCCACGCCACGCTGTCAACCACCGGGTAGAGTCCAAGACGAAATGGGACGGGTGGAAAATCAGGTTGATACATCAGGCTTCCTCCTGTTTCAGGTAGATTTCGCCGCCACGGGCGCGGAAGTGATGCGACATATCGGCCATGCCAGCTTCGATATTTTGCTTCGCGGCGTAGTCGCGGACTTCCTGGGTGATTTTCATCGAACAGAATTTCGGCCCGCACATGGAGCAGAAATGGGCGACCTTGCCGGACTCCTGCGGCAGGGTTTCATCGTGATAGGCCCGCGCGGTGAAGGGGTCGAGCGCGAGGTTGAACTGGTCTTCCCAGCGGAATTCGAAACGCGCTTTGGACATCGCGTTGTCGCGGATCTGCGCCCCGGGGTGGCCTTTCGCGAGGTCGGCGGCGTGGGCGGCGATTTTGTAGGTAATCAGCCCCTGTTTTACATCCTCTTTGTTGGGCAGGCCGAGATGCTCTTTTGGCGTGACGTAGCACAGCATCGCGCAGCCAAACCAGCCGATCATCGCCGCGCCGATACCGGAAGTGAAATGGTCGTAGCCCGGCGCGATGTCGGTGGTGAGCGGGCCTAAGGTATAGAACGGCGCTTCGTGGCAATGCTCCAGCTCTTCGGTCATATTGCGGCGGATCATCTGCATCGGCACGTGGCCGGGGCCTTCAATCATCACCTGTACGTCATACTCCCAGGCGATTTTCGTCAGTTCGCCTAGGGTGCGCAGCTCGGAAAACTGCGCCTCGTCGTTGGCGTCCTGAATGGAGCCGGGGCGCAGGCCATCGCCGAGGGACAGCGAAACGTCATAGGCGGCGCAGATTTCGCAGATTTCGCGGAAGTGCTGGTAGAGGAAGTTTTCCTGATGGTGCGACAGGCACCACTTGGCCATGATGGAACCACCGCGCGATACGATACCTGTCAGGCGCTTCGCGGTCATCGGCACGTAGCGCAGCAGTACGCCGGCGTGAATCGTGAAGTAGTCGACGCCCTGTTCGGCCTGTTCCAGCAGGGTATCGCGGAAGGCTTCCCAGGTCAGGTTCTCGGCAATGCCGTTGACCTTCTCCAGCGCCTGGTAAATCGGGACGGTACCAATCGGCACCGGGCTGTTGCGCAGGATCCACTCGCGGGTTTCGTGGATATAGCGGCCGGTGGAGAGGTCCATCACCGTGTCGGCGCCCCAGCGGGTTGACCAGACCAGTTTTTCCACCTCCTCTTCGATGGAAGAGGTCACCGCCGAGTTGCCGATATTGGCATTCACTTTCACCAGGAAATTGCGGCCGATAATCATCGGCTCAGATTCCGGGTGGTTGATGTTGGCGGGGATGATGGCGCGTCCGGCGGCAACTTCATCGCGGACGAACTCGGGGGTAATGTTTTCCGGCAGGCGGGCACCGAAGCCTTCCCCGGCATGCTGCTGGCGCAGAACCTCGCTGCGGATACGTTCGCGACCCATGTTTTCGCGAATGGCGATGAACTCCATCTCCGGGGTGACGATCCCCTGGCGGGCGTAGTGCAGTTGGGTAACGCATTTCCCGGCGACGGCGCGTTTGGGCGTCAGCAGGCCGCTGAAGCGCAGCTCATCGAGACCGTCATCGGCCAGCCGCGCTTTGGTATAGGCCGAGCTGCGTTCGCTGAGCGGAGCGCAGTCGTTACGCGCGTCGATCCACGGCTGGCGCAGCTTTGCCAGCCCCTGGCGGACATCAATGCCAATATCCGGGTCGCCATAAGGGCCGGAGGTGTCATATACCGGGATCGGTTCATTGGCTTCGTACCGGGGGTTATCTTTATCGCCGCCGACGAGGGTCGGGCTGAGCTCAATTTCACGCATCGGGACGCGGATATCCGCTTGTGAGCCGTGAACGTAGATGCGGCGTGAATTGGGAAAAGCGGTACCTGCCAGCGTATCAATGAATCGCTGCGCGTGCTCGCGTTGTTCCCGACGGGTGAGTTTGGTAGTAGACATAGCGCATTCCAGTTAAAAAAGGAGATGGCTTGTCAGACGACGGATGGAGTAACAGATGCGACCGATCCAGAACGGACAGGTGCGACCAGCAGTTTACTCTTGTTCCCTTCGCAGGTATTAGCCTGATCAGGTTCCGCGGATCCCGAATTAACGGTCTCAGCCTTTTCCACTTTAGCCAGCGCATGGAAAATAGGCACTCCGACAAGATGACGTCCCCTCCGGAGAGGGGGAATGGAGGTAAACTACTCGTTAATTGCGCACAACTCAAGCGGTCGGCGCAATATTATCGCGCACGTCGTTGCTCAGGTTATGCGCGACGGCGAGGGCGATCAGTTTATCCTCCAGCGCGAAACGTGCTTCCAGCGACTCGCCGATATCCGACAGCGCCTGCTGAAATTCAAGGTAGTTATCGTGATCGATAGCGTTTTCGAGGCAGGTATCGTAGTAGTCCATCATCTGCTGGGTATTGGCTTCCAGCTGTGGATAAAGCCGGGTGGCGGCTAAAAGTGGGGTATCGCCTTCCATTTCGCCAATAATGCGTTCATAAATACTAAAATGACCGGATGAGAGGTAATCCACCAGACTTTGGCAAAAGTCATCCAGCGCCTTTTCGTTTAGCCGCATAAATGACTCTTTGCCCGGTTTCAGGCCAACCAGATTGTAGTAAGCCACGAGCAGATGCTTACGCACTTGTAGCCAGCGATCGACCAGTTCATTACTACCGCCAACGCGCTCCGTCAGATTTTCCAGCTGGTTTAGCATGATTGACTCCGCTAGTTTTGATTTAAATCTGCTCACCAAAATGTAAATATAATGTTAACAACATGCCAGTGAAGCAAAGGTAGTGCAATAGATATGGATCGTATTATTGAAAAATTAGATCGCGGCTGGTGGGTTGTCAGTCACGAACAAAAATTATGGTTGCCTGGTGGAGAATTACCACATGGCGAAGCGGTTAATTTCGATCTTGTCGGACAGCATGCGCTGCATATTGGCGAGTGGCAGGGCGAGTCCGTCTGGATGGTGCGCCAGGATCGCCGCCATGACATGGGATCGTTACGCCAGGTTCTGGATCAGGATCCGGGTCTCTTCCAGCTGGCGGGGCGAGGGATCCAGCTCGCCGAATTTTATCGATCGCATAAATTTTGCGGCTACTGTGGCCATCCGATGCATGCCAGCAAAAGCGAATGGGCGATGCTGTGCAGCCACTGCCGTGAACGCTATTACCCGCAAATTGCCCCCTGCATTATCGTCGCTATCCGTCGCGATGATTCGATCCTGTTGGCGCAACATACCCGCCATCGTAACGGCGTGCACACCGTGCTGGCCGGGTTTGTCGAAGTGGGTGAAACCCTTGAGCAGGCAGTGGCCCGCGAGGTGATGGAGGAGAGCGGTATCAAGGTGAAAAACCTGCGCTATGTGACCTCTCAGCCGTGGCCGTTCCCGCAGTCGCTGATGACCGCTTTTATGGCGGATTACGCGGATGGCGATATCGTGGTCGACAAAAAAGAGCTGCTGACCGCGGACTGGTACCGCTATGACAATCTGCCGCTCCTGCCACCGCCGGGCACGGTGGCGCGTCGGCTTATCGAAGATACGGTGGCGATGTGTCGGGCAGAGTTCGAGTGACATGTTACACTGGGCGCATCAACGCTAAAGGAATGTAAAAATGACCGAACTGAAAAACGATCGTTACCTGCGCGCGCTGCTGCGTCAGCCGGTTGATGTCACCCCGGTGTGGATGATGCGCCAGGCGGGCCGCTATTTACCGGAGTACAAAGCCACCCGTGCGCAAGCGGGCGACTTTATGTCGCTGTGTAAAAATGCCGAGCTGGCCTGCGAAGTGACGCTCCAGCCGCTGCGCCGTTACCCGCTGGATGCGGCGATCCTCTTTTCGGACATCCTGACGATCCCGGACGCCATGGGTCTGGGGCTGTACTTTGAAGCTGGCGAAGGTCCGCGCTTCACCTCGCCGATAAAAAGCAAAGCCGACGTCGACAAGCTGCCAATCCCGGATCCGGAGCAGGAACTGGGCTATGTCATGAACGCCGTGCGTACCATTCGCCGCGAACTGAAAGGCGAAGTGCCGCTGATCGGCTTCTCCGGTAGCCCCTGGACGCTGGCGACCTACATGGTGGAAGGCGGCAGCAGCAAAGCGTTCACTGTGATCAAAAAGATGATGTACGCCGAACCGCAGGCGCTGCATGCGCTGCTGGAGAAGCTGGCGAAGAGCGTCACCCTGTACCTCAACGCGCAGATCAAAGCCGGCGCGCAGTCGGTGATGATTTTCGACACCTGGGGCGGGGTGCTGACCGGTCGCGACTATCAGCAGTTCTCGCTCTACTACATGCATAAAATTGTCGATGGCCTGCTGCGGGAGAATGAAGGCCGCCGCGTGCCGGTGACCCTGTTCACCAAAGGCGGTGGCCAGTGGCTGGAAGCGATGGCGGAGACCGGCTGTGATGCGCTGGGACTCGACTGGACCACCGATATCGCCGATGCTCGCCGTCGCGTAGGTCACAAAGTGGCGCTCCAGGGCAATATGGACCCGTCGATGCTGTATGCTCCCGCCCCGCGTATTGAAGAGGAAGTGGCGACTATTCTCGCCGGCTTCGGCCAGGGCGAAGGCCATGTCTTTAACCTTGGTCACGGCATCCATCAGGATGTCGACCCGCAGCATGCGGGCGTCTTTGTTGAGGCGGTGCATCGTCTTTCCACACCCTATCATCAATAGGAGATAAGCCGTATGGATTTAGCCGCGCTACGTACCCAACAACAACAGTTAGCCGCGTCGGTCGAGCGAGCGGATCGACTGGATCGCGACCCGCCGGCGTTGATCGGCGGCGCGGATGTCGGGTTTGAGCAGGAAGGGGAAGTGACCCGGGCTGCGATGGTGCTGCTGACCTGGCCTGAGCTTGAGCTGGTGGAGTATCAGGTGGCGCGCGTCGCCACCACCATGCCCTATATTCCCGGCTTTCTCTCGTTTCGCGAAACACCTGCGCTGCTGGCGGCGTGGGAGCAGCTTTCGCAAAAACCGGACCTGCTCTTCGTCGACGGCCACGGTATCTCCCATCCCCGGCGGCTCGGCGTCGCCAGCCATTTTGGTCTGATGATTGACGTGCCGACCATCGGGGTGGCGAAAAAACGGCTGTGCGGAAAAATCGGCGAACTGGGTGATGAGCCCGGCGCACTGGCCCCGCTGATGGATAAAAATGAGCAACTGGCCTGGGTCTGGCGCAGCAAAGTGCGCTGCAACCCGCTGTTTATTAGCACCGGTCACCGGGTGGGCATGGACAGCGCCTTAATGTGGGTTGAACGCTGCATGCGAGGCTATCGTCTCCCCGAGCCGACGCGCTGGGCCGATGCGGTGGCGTCCCGTCGTCCGTCGTTTGTGCGTTGGCAAGCAAATCACGGCTGATTCAGGTACACTGCGCCTAATTTCTGACTTCGAGAATTCATCATGTTACAAAACCCGATTCACCTGCGCCTGGAGAAGCTGGAAAGCTGGCAGCATGTCACTTTTATGGCCTGCCTGTGCGAGCGTATGTACCCTAACTACGCCATGTTCTGCAAGCAAACCGAGTTCGGCGACGGCCAGCTGTACCGTCGTATCCTGGACCTGATCTGGGAAACGCTGACGGTTAAAGATGCGAAGGTGAATTTCGACAGTCAGCTGGAGAAACTGGAAGAGGCCATCCCGGCGGCAGATGATTTCGACCTGTACGGTGTTTATCCGGCTATAGACGCCTGCGTGGCGTTGAGCGAACTGATCCATTCGCGTCTGAGCGGTGAAACACTTGAGCACGCGATTGAGGTGAGCAAGACATCCATCACCAGCGTGGCGATGCTGGAAATGACCCAGGCCGGTCGCGAAATGACCGATGAAGAGCTGAAAGCGAACCCGGCGGTAGAGCAGGAATGGGATATTCAGTGGGAAATTTTCCGCCTGCTGGCCGACTGCGAAGAGCGTGACCTTGAGCTGATAAAAGGTCTGCGCGCGGACCTGCGTGAGGCCGGTGAGAGCAATATTGGTATAAATTTTCAGCAGTGAGACCAGAAAACGTGATTTACCGCCTGAATTGTAGCGTCTGAAGGCTTCCATTCCGCCCCCCGTCTGGTCTACATTTGGAGGGCGAAAAAAAGTGGCTATCGGTGCGTGTATGCAGGAGGGTGCTTTTTTGGCATTTCCGTCGCACTCGATGCTTAGCAAGCGATAAACACATTGTAAGGATAACTTATGAACAAGACTCAACTGATTGATGTAATTGCGGACAAAGCTGACCTGTCCAAAGCACAGGCTAAAGCTGCCCTGGAATCTACCCTGGCTGCAATTACTGAGTCTCTGAAAGAAGGTGATGCTGTTCAACTGGTTGGTTTCGGTACCTTCAAAGTGAACCACCGCGCTGAGCGTACTGGCCGCAACCCGCAGACCGGTAAAGAGATCAAAATCGCTGCAGCTAACGTGCCGGCATTTGTTTCTGGCAAAGCACTGAAAGACGCAGTTAAGTAAGACCGCGTGGCAGTGAACAGTTTTATCGAAGGGGCTATTAAGCCCCTTTTGTCTGTCTGGTGCCGGCCTCTGGCGCTGGCGGGCATCCTGTTGCTGACTGCCTGCAGCCACGACGCCTCGCTTCCACCGTTTACCGCCAGCGGTTATGCGGATAATCAGGGGGCGATGCGTATCTGGCGTAAAGATTCAGGTGATGAAGTCCATCTTCTCGCCGCTTTCAGCCCGTGGCGTCACGGGGATACCTCGACCAGTGAATATCGCTGGCAGGGCGATCAATTGACGTTTATCGAACTCAATGTCTACGGTAAGCCGCCGGAACATATTCGCGCCCGCTTCGACGCGCAGGGCGATCTCAGCTTTATGCAGCGGGAAGTCGACGGGCAGAAGCAACAGCTCTCCAGCGACCAGGTCGCACTGTATCGTTATCGCGCCGAGCAGATCCGCCAGACCAGCGATGCTCTCCGGCAGGGACGCGTCGTCCTGCGTCAGGGGCGCTGGAACGCTGCCGCGCATACCGTGTTGACCTGTGAAGGTCAGACGGTTAAGCCTGACCTCGATAGCCGGGCCCTGGCGCATATTGAACGTCGCCAGAGTCATTCCTCCGCCGCGGTGAGCATCGCCTGGCTGGAGGCGTCTGAAGGCTCTCAACTATTGCTGGTCGCCAATGAAAACTTCTGCACCTGGCAGCCGACAGAAAAAAGCTTCTAACGATTACCAGTGGTTCATGCCCCTATGACCACCGCCGTTACCGCGGCAGCCGTTGTATCCCATTCCTGCGCCACGGGGAACGCCCGCCTCAGCCAGGGCGACATCAAACTTCACCCGCTGCTGATCCAGCTTCTGGCGTAAGCCTTCCATCTCCTGAGCGACAGCTTCAATCTTTCCACTGTCCGGCTTTTGCGTCGTGAGCAGCGCATTGTACTCATAGCGTTTGGACTGCAGCTGCTGGCGCAGGGCGCTGGTTTGCGCAGCGTAATCGTTATGCAGCTTTTGCGCGGTAGCCTGCTGCTCCTGGGTCAGCTGGCTGTAACCCTGATTGCCCATCCCGGTGTTATTGCCCCAGTGATGGTTGGCCCAGGCCGCGTTGCTGCCAAAGGTCAGTACGGCAAGGGTGACGAGGGTGAGAGGTAAGTTACGGTTCCGTTTCATGGCATTATCTCCTGTGTGGTTTCTCTCGTTATTGCATCTTCCATGCCAGCCTGAAAAAGCCCGCCCGTACGGGCCTGCCGGAGGAGCCGATGGGGAAGGTGAGTAAAAATGACCCGTTCCTGGCGGGTCTGGTGGGTCATTTTTACTCGCTAAACCGCAGGCGATATGTTTGAGAACAGGATTGACGGCGTGGGAAAATGGCATGATTTCTGCTGAAGGATCCTGCAGAAAGCGAAAAAGAGATGACAAGGACTCACCGATGAAGATCAAACCTTTCTCCCGGCACGCCACTGCGGACGCCCTGAGCTGGCTGCTGACCGGCGCAATGGTGCTGTTGGTCATGCTGTTCTCCGTAATGATCGTCCGCGACTACGGTCGTGAGACGACCGCCGCCCGACAAACCATTGAGGAGAAGGGGAGCGTGCTGATCCGCGCGCTGGAGTCTGGCACGCGCGTCGGGATGGGGATGCGTATGCATCATGCGCAGCTGCAGGCCCTGCTGGAAGAGATGGCCTGGCAGCCTGGAGTGCTGTGGTTCGCGGTGACCGATGAAAACGGTAAAATCATCGCCCATAGCGATCCGCAACAGGTGGATAACGCGCTGTACAGTCCGGCGCAGATGCGCGAACTCCACGTGAGCGAACAGGCCCGCTGGCGCCGGCTTAACGAACCGCAGCCGGCACTGGAGATCTATCGCCAGTTCCGCCCGCTCAATCCTGCTCGCGGCCATCATATGGGGATGATGAATCGCGGCAACAGCGCGCTGGCTCAGCCCACTGTCCCGCAGGTGATTTTTATCGCATTTGATAGCCGCGAGCTGGATGCGGCGCAGGCCCGCGGCCAGCGTAACATGATGATCATGCTGGGCGCCGCGGCGCTGGTCATCGCGGCGACGATCCTCGCTCAGTTCTGGTTCCGCCGCTATCGTCGCTCACGCCAGCAACTGCTGGAGGCGATGGCCCGCAAAGAAAAGCTGGTGGCGCTTGGCCATCTGGCGGCGGGTGTCGCGCATGAGATCCGCAATCCGCTCTCTTCGATTAAAGGGCTGGCGAAGTATTTTGCCGAACGCACTCCCCCAGGCGGCGAAGCGCAGCAATTAGCCCAGGTGATGGCGAAAGAAGCCGACCGCCTGAACCGGGTGGTCAGCGAGCTGCTGGAGCTGGTCCGGCCCGCGCATTTAAATTACCAGCCGGTGGATATCAACGCGCTTATCCGGCACTCATTGCAGCTGGTAAGCCAGGATGCGCAGAGTCGCGGGATCGCACTGCAATTTACTCCGCGCCCTGAGTTAACCACGATCAACGCCGATGCTGACCGCCTGAACCAGGTGCTGTTGAACCTGTACCTGAACGCGATGCAGGCGATTGGCCGTGATGGCGTCATTCACGTATCGGCAAGCGAAGCCGATCGTCAGCGGGTGAAAATCGTCGTCACGGATAGCGGTAAGGGGATGAGCGATGAAGAGCTGCAGGCCATCTTCACACCGTATTTCACCACCAAGGCGGACGGCACGGGGCTGGGGCTGGCGGTGGTACAGAATATTATCGAACAACATGGCGGGACAATCCGCGCCGAAAGCCAGCCGGGGGCCGGAGCGATATTTACGCTTTGGCTACCGGTGGAGGCTCAACGGAGGGAAGATGAGCAGCGATAAAGTACAGATTCTGGTTGTCGATGATGACGTCAGCCACTGCACAATTCTGCAGGCGCTGCTGCGCGGCTGGGGCTATCAGGTGGCGTTAGCTCACAACGGCCTGCAGGCGCTGGAGCAGATCCATCAGCAGGTCTTCGACCTGGTGCTGTGCGATATCCGTATGGCGGAGATGGACGGTATCGCGACGCTAAAAGAGATTAAGGCCTATAACCCGGCGATACCGGTGCTGATCATGACGGCGTTTTCCAGCGTCGGTACGGCGGTGGAGGCCATTAAGTCCGGGGCGCTGGATTATCTGGTCAAACCGCTGGATTTTGACACCCTGCAGCAGACGCTGGTTCAGGCGCTGGCGCACACGCAACAGAGCAAGATCGATCCCAGCGTTGCGACGGATTCACGGTGGGGCATGATTGGCGAAAGCCCGGCGATGCAGGCGCTTATCAACAATATTACGCTGGTGGCGCCCTCGGATGCGACGGTGCTGATCTGCGGCGAATCGGGAACCGGTAAAGAACTGGTGGCGCGCGCCATTCACGCCTGCAGCGAACGCCGCGAGAAGCCGCTGGTGACGCTAAACTGCGCGGCGCTGAATGAGTCGCTGCTGGAGTCCGAGCTGTTCGGTCATGAAAAAGGGGCGTTTACCGGGGCGGATCGGCGGCGGGAAGGGCGTTTTGTCGAGGCGGATGGCGGCACGCTGTTCCTTGATGAAATTGGTGATATCTCACCGCTGATGCAGGTGCGTCTGCTGCGGGCGATTCAGGAACGCGAGGTGCAGCGCGTTGGCAGTAACCAGACGCTTGCCGTTGATGTGCGGCTGATTGCCGCTACCCATCGTAATCTGGCGGAGGAGGTGAGCGCCGGGCGCTTTCGCCAGGATCTCTATTATCGCCTGAACGTCGTGACCATTGATATGCCGCCGCTGCGTCAGCGCCGGGAAGACATTCCTCTACTGGCGCAACACTTTCTTAAGCGCTATGCCGAACGCAATCGCAAAACGGTGCAGGGGTTTACGCCGCAGGCGATGGATCTGCTGATCCACTACCCCTGGCCGGGTAATATCCGTGAACTGGAAAACGCGGTGGAGCGGGCGGTGGTGCTGCTGACCGGAAACTATATCTCCGAACGAGAACTGCCGCTGGCGATAGCGGGCACGCCGTTGCCGTCGGGTGGTAGCGAGAACGCGCTGATTCAGCCGTTAGTGGAAGTTGAAAAAGAGGTGATTCTGGCGGCGCTGGAAAAAACGGGCGGCAACAAAACTGAAGCCGCCCGTCAGTTAGGCATTACGCGGAAAACGCTGCTGGCAAAACTTAGCCGTTAGCTTTTTCACGTTCGATGGCGCGCCAGCCGATATCGTTACGGCTAAAGCTGCCGTCCCAGCGAATATCGGTCAGCAGTTGATAGGCGCGCTGCTGCGCCTGCGCCACGGTTTCACCCAGCGCGGTCACGCACAGCACGCGCCCGCCGTTGGTGACGACGCGCTGGTCGTCTGCCAGTTTGGTGCCGGCATGGAAGACTTTACCATCTGCCGCTTCCTGCTGCGGCAGGCCGAAGATCTCATCACCCGTGTTGTAATTGCCCGGATAGCCGCCGGCGGCAACCACCACACCCAGCGACGCGCGGTCATCCCACTCGGAGGTTTTCTCGTCCAGTTTGCCCGCGCAGGCGGCGAGGCACAGATCTACCAGGTCGGACTTCATGCGCAGCATGATCGGCTGGGTTTCCGGATCGCCAAAGCGGCAGTTGAACTCAATTACCTTCGGGTTACCCTGTTTGTCGATCATCAGACCGGCATACAGAAAACCGGTATAGGTATTGCCTTCAGCGGCCATGCCTTTCACGGTGGGCCAGATAATCCGCTCCATGGTGCGCTGATGGACTTCATCAGTCACGACCGGCGCCGGAGAATAAGCGCCCATCCCACCGGTGTTCGGGCCGGTATCGCCGTTGCCGACGCGCTTGTGATCCTGGCTGGTGGCCATCGGCAGGACGTGCTCGCCGTCGACCATGACAATAAAGCTGGCTTCTTCGCCATCGAGGAACTCTTCAATCACGATGCGGTGGCCAGCATCGCCAAAGGCGTTGCCGGCCAGCATATCTTTGACCGCCGCCTCAGCTTCCTCAAGGGTCATCGCCACGATAACGCCTTTACCCGCTGCCAGACCGTCGGCTTTGATGACGATCGGCGCGCCTTTCTCCCGCAGATAAGCCAGCGCAGGCTCGACCTCGGTGAAGTTCTGGTATTCCGCCGTCGGGATATGATGACGAGCGAGGAAATCTTTGGTGAAGGCTTTTGAGCCTTCCAGCTGCGCGGCGCCTTCGGTTGGCCCGAAGATGGTCAGCCCTGCGGCACGGAATGCGTCCACTACGCCAATGACCAGCGGCGCTTCCGGGCCCACGATGGTCAGATCGATGTTCTCATCCTGCGCGAAGCGAAGCAGCGCCGGAATATCGGTAACGCCGATGGCGACGTTTTGCAGCGACGGCTCCAGCGCAGTACCTGCGTTGCCCGGCGCGACGTAGACGGTATCAACCAGCGGCGACTGGGCCGCTTTCCAGGCCAGCGCGTGCTCACGCCCGCCGTTGCCGATTACTAATACTTTCATCTGTAGCTCCGTGAATTAATGGCGGAAGTGGCGCATGTCGGTGAAGATCATGGCGATACCATGTTCGTCAGCGGCAGCAATCACTTCGTCGTCGCGGATAGAGCCGCCCGGCTGGATCACACAGGTGATGCCCACTGCGGCTGCGGCATCAATGCCGTCGCGGAACGGGAAGAAGGCGTCAGAGGCCATGGCGGAACCTTTCACTTCCAGACCTTCGTCACCGGCTTTAATCCCGGCAATTTTCGCTGAGTAGACGCGGCTCATCTGACCGGCGCCTATCCCGATGGTCATATTGTCTTTGGCATAGACGATGGCGTTGGATTTGACGAATTTCGCTACTTTCCAGCAGAACAGCGCATCGCGCAGTTCCTGCTCGCTTGGCTGACGTTTGCTGACTACGCGCAGTTCGCCCGCGGTGACCATGCCGAGATCGCGGTCCTGAACCAGCAGGCCGCCATTGACACGTTTGAAATCGAGGCCGGCAACGCGAGTATCCCACTGGCCACAGACCAGTACGCGGACGTTCTGTTTCGCGGCGGTGATCTTCAGCGCTTCTTCGCTGGCGGACGGCGCGATGATCACTTCGACGAACTGGCGAGAGATGATCGCCTGCGCGGTTTCTGCATCCAGCTCGCGGTTAAAGGCGATGATGCCGCCGAACGCGGAGGTTGGGTCAGTTTTATAGGCGCGATCGTAGGCGTCGAGAATCGAGTCGCTGACGGCAACGCCGCATGGGTTAGCGTGCTTAACGATCACGCAGGCTGGCTCATTGAACTCTTTCACGCACTCCAGCGCCGCATCGGTATCGGCAATGTTGTTATAGGAGAGCGCTTTGCCCTGCAGCTGAGTGGCGGTCGCCACGGAAGCTTCTTTGACATTCTCTTCTATATAGAAGGCAGCCTGCTGGTGGCTGTTTTCGCCGTAGCGCATATCCTGCTTCTTAATGAAGTTCAGATTCAGGGTGCGCGGGAAGCGGCCAGCGGCTTCTTTGCTTTCGCCGTGATAGGCCGGAACCATGCTGCCGAAGTAGTTAGCGATCATGCTGTCGTAAGCGGCGGTGTGTTCGAAGGCTTTAATGGCGAGATCGAAGCGGGTGTTCAGCGTCAGGGAGCCTTCGTTGGCGTCCATCTCATTAATGATGGCGTCATAGTCGCTGCTCTTCACTACGATAGCGACGTCTTTATGGTTCTTCGCTGCGGAGCGCACCATAGTCGGGCCGCCGATATCAATGTTTTCCACCGCGTCTTCCAGCGAGCATCCTTCACGAGCGACGGTCTGGGCAAATGGGTAAAGGTTAACGACCACCATATCGATAGGCGCAATACCGTGCTGCTGCATGATACCGTCATCCTGACCGCGACGACCGAGGATGCCGCCGTGTACTTTCGGATGCAGGGTCTTCACGCGTCCATCCATCATTTCCGGGAAACCGGTGTAGTCAGAGACTTCGGTAACCGGCAGGCCTTTATCTGCCAGCAGGCGGGCGGTGCCGCCGGTGGACAGCAGCTCGACACCACGAGCGGAAAGCGCCTGCGCGAATTCGACGATACCGGCCTTGTCAGAAACACTGAGCAGAGCGCGGCGGACTGGACGACGTTGTTGCATGGTATTAAATCCCCAGGATTTGAACATTACAGAGAGCGTTAGGTGAGTTTTTGCCTAAAAACTCACCTAACGCACCCAACCGGGCATCCGTGTCATAGCGCGGCATTGTAACGAAAACGTTTGCGCAACGCTCGCGAATTTTTATCTTTCTCTTTCAGCCACCGTTTCTTCTTTATATAGAAGCTGACCCACCGGGCTTTTGTCGCCCTTTCATCGCGCTTCTGTGGATAATTCTGTGTGTAAAAGGGTATAAAGCGGGGTTTTGCTGGGGAATGCAGCAGTCAGTCATTTTTCTGCCATTTTTCTATTGCAGGCGCTCGAGAACTCCCTATAATGCGCCTCCATCGACACGGCGGATGTGAATCACTTCACACAAACAGCCAGTTCGGTTGAAGAGAAAAATCCTGAAATTCAGGGTTGACTCTGAAAGAGGAAAGCGTAATATACGCCACCTCGCGACAGAGCGCTAAAGCGCGTCGCAACTGCTCTTTAACAATTTATCAGACAATCTGTGTGGGCACTCAAAGTGACATGGATTCTTAACGTCCTCGGACGAAAAATGAATACCAAGTCTCTGAGTGAACATACGTAATTCATTACGAAGTTTAATTCACGAGCATCAAACTTAAATTGAAGAGTTTGATCATGGCTCAGATTGAACGCTGGCGGCAGGCCTAACACATGCAAG
>NZ_QEQO01000014.1:0-86845 GCF_003097195.1 Klebsiella sp. GL120222-02 | reverse complement strand
ATGTTCACTCAGAGACTTGGTATTCATTTATTGTCCGAAGACATTAAGAATCCATGTCACTTTGAGTGCCCACACAGATTGTCTGATAAATTGTTAAAGAGCAGTGCCGCTTCGTTTTTCGCTGCGGCGCGGGGTGTGCATATTACGCTTTCCCGCCTCAGAGTCAAGCATTTATTTTTGCTTTTCTCTGCGAGGTTCTCACCGGAACCCCGCTGACCCGGCGGCTTGCTTGCCGTTGTTCCGTGTCAGTGGAGGCGCATTATAGGGAGTAATTCTGAGGTGACAAGGGGAAATTCAAAAAAACTTTTCGTTCGCTCGATTTTCCATCACAACGCGAGTTTTACGCGCTATTTGCGCGCCATTTGTGCGATTTCCCGAGCAAACCGGGATACCTGTTGCCAGTCGGTATAGACCACTTCTTTGCGGGTATCCGTTTCCCCCCCGGTCATTTTCATAATCAGGCGGATCATAAACCGATCGTACCAGCTGTAGCGCGGGTAGCGCAGCGCGCCGGCAAATACCGCGCAGCTCTGCGGCTGCCACGGCGAGTTCAGCAGAAACTTACGCGTATAGCTGTTGGTCTGCGGCGTGCGCTTCTCGGGTTTACGCGCCACCAGGTTAACAGAGAAGAATGCTCCCGGCAGCGCCTGCAATGATGCCAGATGCTTTTTCACAAAGCGGTCCACCGCCGGATGAAAGTGCCCGTAGCGAATCGACGCGCCGATGACCACCCGATCGTAGTGATGCCATTCGACGACATCGGTACGGTTCAGGTTCAAGGTGTCCGCGTCGATGCCCAGCTCTTTCAGCTCGGAGGCCAGAAACGAAGCGATTTCACGGGTCTGCCCGTCGCGGGTGGAGAAGAGTATTAAAGTTTTCACGAGCACTCCTGTTATTCGCGCCAGAAAGTGGGAGTAAAGAGCACCAGTAAGGTGAACACTTCCAGACGACCAAACAGCATATTAGCAATCAGGATCCATTTCGCGACCGGGTTCATAGTGGCAAAGTTGTCCGCGACAACGCCAAGCCCAGGCCCGAGGTTGTTCAACGTCGCCACCACGGAGGCGAAGGCAGAGAAATCATCCACCCCGGTGGCGATAATAGCCAACATACTAATGATAAAGACCAGCGCATAGGCGGAGAAGAACCCCCACACGGCTTCAAGAATACGTTCCGGCAAGGCGCGGTTACCTAACTTGATGCTATAAACCGCATTCGGGTGTACCAGACGCTTAAGCTCACGGTTGCCCTGCTTAAACAGCAACAGGATACGGATCACCTTTAAGCCACCGCCCGTGGAACCGGCACAGCCGCCGATAAATGCGGAGCAGAGCAGCAACACCGGCAGGAATAGCGGCCAGCGCGCAATGCTATCGGTGGTGAATCCCGCGGTGGTCGCCATCGACACCACCTGGAAAAAAGCCTGATTCAGCGTCGTCAGCACCGACCCATACACGTTATGAAGCCATAGCACCAGCGTACAGATGATGACCAGCGTCAACTGGACGCCAATGAACATGCGAAATTCTGGGTCGCGCCAGTACACCTTCAGGCTGCGTCCGCTCAATAACGAAAAATGCAGACCGTAGTTACAGCCAGAGATCAGCAAAAAGATCGCGATGATAGAGTTAATCATCGGGCTATTGAAATAGCCGACGCTGGCATCGTGAGTCGAGAAACCGCCGATGGCGATAGTGGCAAAGCTGTGCCCAATCGCATCGAACGCCGGCATACCGGCAAACCAGAGCGCCAATGCGCAGGCTATCGTCAATAACACATAAATAAGCCACAGCGTCTTCGCCGTCTCGGCGATACGCGGGCGCATCTTGTTGTCTTTCAACGGACCGGGCATTTCCGCGCGGTAGAGCTGCATCCCCCCGACGCCGAGGATAGGCAGAATCGCCACCGCCAGCACAATGATCCCCATGCCGCCGAACCATTGCAGCATCTGCCGGTAAAAGAGGATTGCATGAGGTAATGAGTCCAGACCCACCAGGGTGGTCGCTCCGGTCGTCGTCAGGCCGGAAAATGACTCGAAGAAGGCATCGGTCACCGTCAGGTTCGGCTGCTCGGCGAAAATAAAGGGCAAGGCCCCCACGCTCCCCAGCACGGTCCAGAACAGCACCACAATCAGAAACCCTTCGCGGGATTTCAGTTCGCCTTTTTGTTTACGATTCGGCCACCACAGCATGGAGCCAATCGCCAGCGCAACAAAAAAGGTTTGCGTGAAGGCCCGCCCCGCGCCATCGCGATATATCAGGGCCACTAATCCCGGAACGATCATCGTCCCCGAAAATAAGATGACCAACAGTCCAACGATTCGGGTTATGGCGCGAAAATGCATCTCTGGCGCTTCCTTTGATAGGCAAAAAAACAGAGGGGATTATTCGTCAATCTTCAGTAATTGCAATGAACCGCGACTAAAATCAGCCAGTTTTGCTGAAAAAGCCGCCACTTCGGCCCGGGGAAGCGCCACGCGCAGCCGAACCGACGCCAGATATTCGCTTTCGACTACCTTCCCGGAGAATTGGGCGAGCAGCGCTTCGATACCGGCCAGTTGCCCATACTCACATTGCAAAGTATATGCTGTTAACGGTGTCTTGCGCTGCGTCGTCAGCTGCGCCAGCGCCTGATGAACACCGCCGCCATAGGCTTTCACCAGGCCGCCAGTGCCCAGCAGGATACCACCGTAGTAGCGCACGACGACAGCGGTTATCTCACCCACGCCGCACCCCATCAGTTGCGCCAGCATCGGTTTACCCGCCGTCCCCGCCGGTTCGCCATCGTCAGAAAACCCCAGCTGTTGCGAATCATCAGGCGGCCCGGCGACCCACGCCACGCAGTGGTGGCGGGCATCAGGGTGATCCGCTCTGACGGACTCGACAAACGCTTTTGCCGCCGCCACGCCGTCGGTATGCGCCAACAGCGTGATAAAACGGCTTTTTTTAATCTCCTCAACGACGGTAACCGGCGCCGCCGGGATTAACCAGCTTTCCATTACGCCAGCTTCAGATCGCGCGTCATATTTTCAATGCTGTTTTCGTGAACCACCACGTTATCTTCGATACGGATCCCGCCAAACGGCTTCATGGCGTCAATTTTCTGCCAGTTGAAGTGCTTGCTGAACGGGCCTTCACGCCACGGCGCCAGTAACGACTCGATGAAGTAGATGCCGGGTTCAATAGTCAGCACCATGCGCGGCTCGATAATACGGGTGCAGCGCAGATACGGGTATTTCGACGGCGCCGTCAGATGCGTACCGGTGTCATCCTGCATAAAGCCAGCGACATCATGCACCTGCAGACCCAGCGGATGGCCAATCCCGTGCGGCATAAACGGCCCGGTCAGGTCATTCTCCACCATCGCCTCTTCGCTTATGTCGGTAACCAACTGGTGTTTACGCAGTAGCTTTGCGATGCGCTGATGGAACTGGATATGGTAATCAACATAACGAGTCCCGGCCTTCATGGTGCTAATCAGCGCCAGCTGCTCGTCATTAACGTCTTTGATCAGATGGGCAAAGTCGTTGTCGCCGTGCGCCGCCCAGGTTCGCGTCAGATCCGCGGCATAGCCGTTATATTCTGCGCCAGCGTCGAGCAGGAAGCTGCGCATCTCCGCCGGGGCGCGATGATCCAGTTTGGTGTAGTGCAGGACGGAGGCATGCTCATTCAGCGCGACAATGTTGCTGTAAGGCACGTCGGTATCGCGGTGACCAGTGGCGGTGAGATAGGCCTGGTTGATATCGAATTCGCTCATCCCGGACTGGAAAGCTTCATAGGCCGCGCGATGACCATTGACCGCCGATTTCTGCGCTTCACGCATACAGGCCAGCTCGTAATCCGTTTTGTAAGCCCGATAGTAGTGCAGGTAATCGATAACCCCTTTCGGGTTGATCTTATCCGCAGCGATACCCAGCCCCAGCGCGCGCTCCGGTACCGGCCCAATATAACCGATATTACCGCGAGCGGCAGGTAGCTGGCTGCCGATGCCATCGGCCTTCGGCAGAGCAATGACGTCAACTTCTTCGGTCCAGAATGCGGTCGGTAGCGGCTCGACGTTGTGCCAGTAATCGACCGGCAGATAGAACCACAGCTTCGGTTTGTTAACGCCATCCACCAGCAGCCAGCAGTTAGGCACCTGCGTCACTGGCACCCAGGCTTTGAACTGCGGATTGACCTTGAACGGGTACGGGTGGTCGTCAAGGAAGACGTTAACCAGCTCACCGGAGTGAATCAGCAGCGCATCCATCTGAAAACGGGCCAGCACGTCGCGGGTACGTTCTTGTAGGGTAACAATATGATTTTTATAGAGCGCGGACAGGGATTCCATCTTTCATCCTTTGCTTTTATGGGATCGTGATACTCCGCATCTTAGCACATCACCCTGCGTGCGGGTGATTTCCGCCGGATGTGATCCGACCAGCAATTATTTAAAGAGTAATTTGCAATTCTTTAACATAAATTCCACACTCCGTTTCATCTGGTATGACCAGATCATATTGCTGGATTCAGGAGACTGACATGCTCTACAAAGGCGACACCCTGTACCTCGACTGGCTGGAAGATGGCATCGCCGAACTGGTGTTCGATGCCCCAGGTTCGGTCAACAAGCTTGATACCGCAACCGTAGCCAGCCTCGGTCACGCGCTGGACGTACTGGAAAAACAAAACGATCTCAAAGGTCTGCTGCTGCGCTCTGAAAAAGCGGCGTTTATCGTCGGCGCGGATATCACCGAATTCCTCTCGCTGTTCCTGGTCCCTGAGGAGCAGTTAAGCCAGTGGTTGCATTTTGCTAACAGCGTTTTCAATCGTCTGGAAGATCTTCCCGTCCCGACGATCTCTGCCGTCAATGGTTACGCGCTGGGCGGCGGTTGTGAATGCGTCCTGGCGACCGATTACCGCCTGGCGACGCCGGATCTGCGTATCGGTCTGCCGGAAACCAAGCTTGGCATTATGCCGGGCTTCGGCGGTTCTGTGCGTCTGCCACGCTTGCTCGGCGCCGATAGCGCGCTGGAAATTATTGCCGCCGGGAAAGACGTCGGCGCCGATCAGGCGCTGAAAATCGGCCTGGTGGATGGTGTGGTCGCAGCGGAAAAACTGCGTGACGGCGCGCTGGCGATCCTGCGTCAGGCGATTAATGGCGATCTGGACTGGAAAGCAAAACGTCAGCCGAAACTAGAGCCGCTGAAGCTCAGCAAAATTGAAGCTACCATGAGCTTCACGATTGCCAAAGGCATGGTCGCACAAACTGCCGGGAAACATTACCCGGCGCCGATCACCGCGGTGAAAACCATTGAAGCCGCCGCACGTCTTGGTCGTGAAGAAGCCCTGGTGCTGGAAAATAAAAGCTTTGTCCCGCTGGCCCATACCAATGAGGCCCGCGCGCTGGTTGGTATCTTCCTGAACGACCAGTACGTCAAAGCGAAAGCGAAAAAGTTGACCAAAGATGTCGAGACGCCGAAGCATGCTGCTGTCCTGGGCGCTGGCATTATGGGCGGCGGTATCGCATACCAGTCGGCCTGGAAAGGCGTGCCGGTGGTGATGAAAGACATTAGCGACAAATCGCTGACCCTGGGCATGACCGAAGCGGCGAAACTGCTGAATAAACAGCTGGAACGCGGCAAAATCGACGGTCTGAAGCTGGCCGGAGTGATCAGCACCATTCAGCCAACCCTGGAATACAGCGGTTTTGATCGCGTCGACGTGGTTGTTGAAGCGGTGGTCGAAAACCCGAAAGTGAAGAAAGCGGTGCTGGCCGAAACCGAGGCAAAAGTGCGCCCGGATACCGTGCTGGCATCCAACACCTCAACAATCCCCATCAGCGAACTGGCCAGCGTTCTGCAACGCCCGGAAAACTTCTGCGGTATGCACTTCTTTAACCCGGTGCATCGCATGCCGCTGGTTGAAGTGATCCGCGGCGAAAAAACCTCGGATAAGACCATTGCCAAAGTTGTGGCCTGGGCCAGCAAAATGGGCAAAACGCCGATCGTGGTCAATGATTGTCCCGGCTTCTTCGTCAACCGCGTGCTGTTCCCCTACTTCGCCGGCTTCAGCCAGCTGCTGCGCGACGGGGCGGATTTCCGCAAGGTCGACAAAGTGATGGAAAAACAGTTTGGCTGGCCAATGGGCCCGGCCTATCTGCTGGATGTTGTCGGCATCGATACCGCCCACCATGCTCAGGCCGTGATGGCGGCGGGCTTCCCGCAGCGGATGCAGAAAGATTATCGCGACGCCATCGACGCCCTGTTTGACGCCAACCGTTTCGGCCAGAAGAACGGCCTCGGTTTCTGGCGTTATAAAGAAGACAGCAAAGGTAAGCCGAAGAAAGAAGAAGACGCTGCCGTCGACAGCCTGCTGGCCGACGTCAGCCAGCCGAAGCGCGATTTCAGCGATGAAGAGATTATCGCCCGCATGATGATCCCGATGGTTAACGAAGTCGTCCGCTGCCTGGAAGAAGGCATTATCGCCAGCCCGGCGGAAGCGGATATGGCGCTGGTATACGGCCTGGGCTTCCCTCCGTTCCACGGCGGCGCATTCCGCTGGCTGGACACCATCGGCAGCGCGAAGTATCTCGATATGGCACAGCAATACCAGCACCTTGGCCCGCTGTATGAAGTGCCAGCAGGTCTGCGTGACAAAGCGCGCCATAACGAAGCGTATTATCCCCAGGTAGAGCCAGCCCGTCCGGTTGGCGCTCTGAAAACGGCTTAAGGAGTCACAATGGAACAGGTTGTCATTGTCGATGCAATTCGCACCCCGATGGGCCGTTCGAAGGGCGGCGCCTTTCGCCACGTGCGTGCGGAAGACCTCTCAGCGCACCTGATGCGTAGCCTGCTTTCGCGTAACCCGTCGCTTGAGGCGAGCGCGATTGACGATATTTACTGGGGCTGCGTGCAACAAACGCTGGAGCAGGGTTTCAACATTGCGCGTAACGCCGCGCTGCTGGCAGAAATCCCGCACTCGGTACCGGCGACGACGGTTAACCGTCTGTGCGGTTCCTCCATGCAGGCGCTGCACGATGCGGCCCGTATGATCATGACCGGCGATGCCAGCGTCTGCCTGATTGGCGGCGTTGAGCACATGGGCCATGTGCCAATGAGCCACGGTGTCGATTTCCATCCGGGCCTCAGCCGTAATGTGGCGAAAGCCGCCGGCATGATGGGGCTGACCGCGGAAATGCTGGCGCGTCTGCACGGCATCAGCCGCGAAATGCAGGATCAGTTCGCCGCACGCTCTCACGCTCGCGCCTGGGCGGCGACCCAATCAGGCGCCTTCAAAGCCGAGATTATCCCGACCGGTGGCCACGATGCCGATGGCGTACTGAAGTCTTTTAACTATGACGAAGTGATCCGCCCGGAAACCACCGTCGAAGCGCTGGCGGCGCTGAGACCGGCATTTGATCCGGTGACCGGCACGGTAACGGCAGGCACCTCTTCCGCCCTTTCCGACGGCGCGGCGGCAATGCTGCTGATGAGCGAAAGCCGCGCCCGCGAGCTGGGGCTGAAGCCACGCGCCCGCGTCCGTTCGATGGCGGTGGTCGGCTGCGACCCGTCCATTATGGGTTATGGCCCGGTTCCGGCCTCAAAGCTGGCGCTGAAAAAAGCTGGCTTATCCACCAGCGATATCGACGTCTTTGAAATGAATGAAGCGTTTGCCGCGCAGATCCTGCCGTGTATTAAAGATCTGGGCTTAATGGAGCAGATTGACGAGAAGATCAACCTCAACGGCGGCGCGATCGCGCTCGGACATCCGCTGGGCTGCTCCGGGGCGCGCATTAGCACCACGTTGATCAATCAGATGGAACGCAAAGACGCTCAGTTCGGTCTGGCGACCATGTGTATCGGTTTAGGTCAGGGTATTGCCACTGTGTTTGAGCGGATTTAATCGAAGGGTTATCTCAACGCCATTGCGACCAGAAGCAGGCAGCAATGGCGAAGAGAGCAGGTTTAGTTGCCGTTCTTCCCGCCTGTCAGGGGCGGGTTTTTTATTTTCAGATAAACGCAAACGCATCGCCAAACAGGCGATCTTCACGCGCGCCGCGTTCGTTGCAGAACAGGTCGCGGGCAATCTTGGCCATCTCAAAACGACCGGCAATGTAGATATCATGCTCGGCCAGCGTGCCGTAATCCTGTAGCACGGCAGTCAGTACCGTACCGGAACGACCGCGCCACCCTTCTTCCGGTTGCTCGACCACCGGCTCGATGCGCAGATTCGGATGCTTGATGCTTAACGCTTCCAGCTCGGCCAGATCGTACAGATGCTTAGCCTCGCGGCCGCCCCAATAAATGGCGATATCGCGATCCGGGTTACGCGCCAGCGCGGTTAACAGAATAGAACGCACATAAGAGAATCCGGTACCGCCGGCGATCAGAATCAGCGGGCGATCTTCGTCATCGCGCAGCCACGCTTCGCCATGCGGAATATCAACCTCAATTTCACGCTCTTTCAGAATGCGATCCATCACCGCCATCGCATACAGATTGAGTTCAGAAGCACCGATATGCAGCTCGATAAACTCGTGCTCTGACGGCGTGGAAGCCATAGAGAACGGACGCTTATCGCGCTCGTCCATTACCACCATCAGATACTGGCCAGCGCGGAAAGAGAATGCCGCTTCCGGTACTAATCGAACGCGATACACGGTATCGGTAATCGCCTCCACTGAGGTCACTTTACAGCTTAAGGTTGTCATGCGTCCCCTCTGTCGGGTCTATAGAGCAAAACAGCGGCGTTAGCCCCGCTTACTGTTATTTAAAGATGGCCAGTTCATCCCAGATGGCGTCGATGCGCGCCGTCACCTGAGGATCTTTTTTGATTGGACGACCCCATTCACGCTGGGTTTCGCCAGGCCATTTATTTGTGGCATCCAGCCCCATTTTTGAACCCAGGCCGGAAACCGGCGAGGCAAAATCCAGATAATCTATTGGCGTATTTTCTACCAGTACCGTATCACGAGCCGGGTCCATACGGGTAGTAATCGCCCAAATCACGTCGTTCCAGTCGCGTGCGTTGACGTCGTCATCGCATACGATCACGAATTTGGTATACATGAACTGGCGCAGGAATGACCAGACGCCCATCATCACGCGCTTGGCATGGCCCGCGTACTGTTTTTTCATGGTCACCACCGCCAGGCGATAGGAACACCCTTCCGGCGGCAGATAAAAGTCGACGATTTCCGGGAACTGCTTTTGCAGAATCGGCACAAAGACTTCGTTCAGCGCCACGCCCAGCACCGCGGGCTCATCGGGCGGTCGGCCGGTATAGGTCGAATGATAAATCGCGTCTTCGCGCTGGGTAATATGGGTCACCGTAAATACCGGGAAGCTGTCCACTTCATTGTAGTAACCAGTATGATCGCCATACGGGCCTTCCGGCGCCATCTCCCCGGCCTCAATGTAACCTTCGAGCACAATTTCCGCGCTGGCCGGCACTTCAAGGTCATTGGAAACGCACTTCACCACTTCGGTCTTGGTGCCGCGCAGCAAGCCTGCGAAAGCATATTCCGACAGGGTATCGGGCACCGGCGTCACCGCGCCAAGAATGGTCGCCGGATCGGCGCCAAGCGCCACGGAAACCGGGAAGCGCTCGCCGGGATGCGCCGCGCACCACTCCTGGAAATCGAGCGCGCCGCCGCGGTGGGATAACCAACGCATGATGAGTTTGTTTTTACCGATCAGCTGCTGGCGATAAATTCCCAGGTTCTGCCGCTCTTTGTGCGGCCCGCGGGTCACCGTTAGCCCCCAGGTGATCAGCGGCGCGGCATCTTCCGGCCAGCAGGTCATAATCGGGATTTTATTCAGGTCGACGTCATCGCCCTGGATGATTTTTTGTTGGCAGGGCGCACCGCGCAGGCGTTTGGTCGGCATATTCAGCACTTGCTTGAACTGCGGCAGCTTATCAAACAGATCGCGGAAGCCTTTTGGCGGCTCCGGCTCTTTCAGAAAGGCCAATAGCTTCCCGACTTCCCGTAGCGAACTGACGTCTTCCTGGCCCATCCCTAGCGCCACACGACGCGGCGTGCCAAACAGATTGCACAGCACCGGCATCGAGTAGCCTTTCGGATTTTCAAACAGCAGCGCCGGGCCACCGGCACGCAGGGTCCGGTCGGCAATTTCGGTGATTTCCAGGTGAGGATCGACCGGCAGAGTGATACGTTTTAGTTCGCCCTGTTGTTCCAGGAGTGTCAGAAAGTCGCGAAGATCGTGGTATTTCATGAAAGTGTTATTGACCTCTCTACAGGCGGCTAATTATACGGTGTTCGACGGCGCGATGCTGTAATTTTGTTAAATTAGCGTGAAAGAACGCTGAAATTTGGATTTCAATTATAATGGCTTTCGCGATTACACCAGCCATTTGTTATGCTTGCCGTTATTAGAAGTGGAATGAGTCATTATGCAAGCCTGGTACTTACTGTATTGCAAACGTGGGCAGCTACAACGAGCCCAGGAACATCTGGAACGTCAGTCAGTTAACTGCCTGATGCCGACGATTGCGCTGGAAAAAATCATTCGCGGTAAACGCACCATGGTCAGCGAACCGCTGTTCCCGAACTACCTGTTTATTGAGTTCGATCCAGAGGTGATTCATACCACTACCATCAGCGCCACCCGCGGGGTTAACAACTTCGTGCGCTTTGGCGCCCTGCCCGCTGTCGTTCCCTCGGCGGTTATCCATCAGCTCTCTATCTACAAACCGGAAGGCATTACCGACCCGGAAACGCCGCATGAGGGCGATAGCGTGCTAATCACCGACGGCGCGTTCGAAGGCTTACAGGCTATCTTCACCGAGCCGGACGGCGAAGCCCGTTCTATGTTGCTGTTAAACCTGCTGAATAAGCAAGTCCTGCAGAGCGTTAAAAATACCGACTTCCAGAAAATCTAAACGCCGTTAACGTCGATGCCAAACAGCGTCCTGACGTTTGCGTCCGTTTGCGCCTCCAGCCATTGCGTCTCTTCGCCCCGCCAGCTCGCGACGCTGGCCAGGATATGCGGTAAATACGCAGGCTCGTTACGCCGCGAGGCCGGTTTCGGTTTGAGGTCGCGCGGCAGCAGATAAGGCGCATCGGTCTCCAGCAGCAGACGTTCCGCCGGGATCGCCGGCAGCAGCTCGCGCAGCTCCAGTCCCCGCCGCTCATCGCATACCCAACCGGTAATACCGATAAACAGGCCCAGATCCAGGCATTCCTGCACCTCGCTGCGGCTGCCGGTAAAGCAGTGCAGCACCGCGCCCGGGATCTTCTCAAGCCAGGGTTTAAGCAACGCCAGAAACCGGTCGTGAGCGTCGCGGCAGTGTAAAAACACCGGCATCGACAGCTCAGCGGCCAGCGCCAGCTGGGCGCTGAAGGCTGCCTCCTGCTCCTGCGGCGTGGAGAAATTACGGTTAAAATCCAGACCGCACTCACCTATCGCCACCACCTGTGGCTCGCGGGCGAGGGTATAAATCGCCTCGGCGACCGCTGGCGTCCAGCTGCTGCCATCATGGGGATGAACCCCCGCCGTGGACCAGCAGCCGGAATAGCGGCTCGCCATTCTCTGGGCCTGCTGGCTCTCCGGCAAATTTGTGCCGGTCAGCAGCATGCCGTGAACCCCCGCCGCCCGGGCGCGCGCCACCACCTCATCATGGTCGCGGGAAAACTGCGAACTGGTCAGATTAACGCCGATATCAAACATGATCGCTCCCATATGACAACCGCCCTGACGGGCGGTTGGCGGTATTACTCTTCTCTGTGCTCCGCGGCTTCAGCTTCGGCCGCAGCGTCGTCATCACGCGTCAGGCGCTTCCCGGTGTAGAAGCGGGCGAAGAACACCCCGACTTCAAACAGACAGTACATAGGAATGGCCAGCAGCGTCTGCGAGAATACGTCCGGCGGTGTCAGCAGCATACCCACCACGAAGGCGCCCACCAGCACATACGGCCGTTTTTTGCGCAGCTCTTCCGGCGTGGTAACGCCCATCCAGCAGAGCAGCACAATGGCGACCGGTACCTCAAAAGAGACCCCGAAAGCCATAAACAGCGCCATCACGAAGTCGAGATAGCTGCGGATATCGGTCGAGACCAGCACCCCCTCCGGTGCAGCATGGGTCAGGAAGCCGAACGCCAGCGGAAACACGACAAAATAAGCGAAAGCCATGCCGATATAGAACAGCAGCGTACTGGATACCAGTAAAGGCACCACCAGCCGGCGCTCGTGCTTATACAGCGCCGGCGCGACGAAGGCCCATACCTGGTAAAGAATAATCGGCACTGACAGGATCACCGACACCATGAAGGTCAGCTTTATCGGCGTGAAGAAAGGTGAAGCGACATCAGTGGCGATCATCGTCGCGCCTACCGGCATCTTGCTGATAAGCGGGGCCGAGACCAGCTGGTAGATATCATTGGCGAAATAGACCAGCGCCAGGAAGATCACCAGGATAGCAATGATGCTGTTGAGCAGACGCTTGCGCAGCTCAATCAGATGCGAAATTAGCGGTTGTGTATCGTCTACGCCCATGTTTACGGTTTATCACTCGATGCGGGGGAAGAATGAGGGGCTGCCGCCGTAGCGGATGTTTTCTCTGCCGGAAGTTCAGCCGGTGAAGCGGGTTGCTCATCGGCGACAGGTTCCGGCGCATGAGCCGGAGCGCTGGCCTGATGTTCTGCCGTCGCCGGCGTGACGTCCTGGCGCTGCGCTTCACTGCCTTTCACCACCGGATTAAGGATAGTATTGGCTTCGTCGCTGGCCTTTTCAGGATCGTGGGCGCTATAGGAGCGCTTCATCGACTCCGCGGCCTCGCGCAGTTCATCCATGGAGGCTTTCAGCTCCGGCGTCAGGTTATTCAGGCTAGCCTTTTCCACCTTCTTGAGGCTCTCCTGGAACTCCTGCAGTTTTAGCTCCTGGGCCAGCTCATTTTGTACCGTGGTCGCCAGCGAGCGTAGCGTACGGATCCAGCCAACCACCGTTTTAACCGCGACGGGAAGCCGCTGTGGCCCCAGAACAATGAGGCCAATCACAAACACCAGCAGTAGTTCACTAAAACCAATATCGAACACGAGTTACACCTGCTCTTTGTCGTGGCGTTTTGTCTCGTCTTTTTTTGCATCATCCTGTTTATCGGCGATGGTTTTCGCCGTGAAATCTGCGTCTGGCGCCGACTTTTCGGGTTTATCATCATCACTCATGGCTTTTTTAAAGCCTTTGATAGATGCCCCTAAGTCTGACCCCAGTGAGCTCAGCTTCTTCGTCCCAAAAAGCAGAACTACGATGACGACAACAATTAATAACTGCCAAATACTGATACCACCCATACACGTTCCCCTATGACAGATGATGAATTATGTGGACGCATTATACACGCCATCCTGCGAGCCGCCTCTTCGTCAGGCCGCCGGCATGATTTTGCGCAAATAAGCCTGCGTCATGAAGAGGCGAACCGATCAGTGGGTTTTCCGCCAGCCAATCAGCCAGGTCACCACACCGCCGGCCATCAACCAGCCGGGCATCATTCCCCACTCAGGGCGATGGATAAAGAGCAGCGTACCACTGAGCAATAAAACCGCGCCTATACCAAACAGATAACGGGATTGGCCCTGGCGCACATGACGCACATGCATATCCCGCACGATGGTATCGACGCTGGTCTGCAGCTGTTTGCTCTGCTGCAGGCTCTGATACACCAGCTCAGGTATTTCAGGCATTCTTTCGATCCAGAACGGCGCTTTGTCTTTAAACGCGCGCACCAGCGCCGGAATGCCGACCTGATCTTTGATCCACGACTCGAGGAAAGGCTTCGCCGTTTTCCACAAGTCTAACTGAGGATAGAGCTGCCGGCCTACCCCTTCTACGTAAAGTAATGTCTTCTGTAGTAAAACGAGCTGCGGCTGGACTTCCATATTGAAACGCCGCGCGGTATTGAAGAGATTAAGCAGCACGTGGCCGAAGGAGATCTCCGCCAGCGGCTTCTCAAAGATCGGCTCGCAGACCGTGCGGATCGCGAACTCAAACTCTTCGACATTCGTATCGGGCGGTACCCAACCGGAATCGACGTGCAGCTCAGCCACCTTACGATAATCGCGGTTAAAGAAGGCGATAAAGTTTTCCGCCAGATAGCGCTTATCTTCTTTGTTCAGCGAGCCGACAATACCGCAGTCGATGCCGATATACTGCGGATCTTCCGGGTGCTCGTAGCTGACGAATATGTTGCCAGGGTGCATATCGGCATGAAAGAAGCTGTCGCGGAACACCTGGGTAAAGAAGACCTGCACGCCCCGCTCCGCCAGCAGCTGCATGTTGGTCCCCTGGGCCTCCAGCGCCTCCACGTCGGACACCGGGATACCGTAGATGCGCTCCATCACCATCATGCTTTCGCTGCAGTAGTCGGGGTACACCTCCGGCACGTACAGCATCGGACTATCTTCGAAATTACGCCGCAGCTGAATGGCGTTGGCGGATTCCCGCAACAGGTTCAGCTCGTCCAGCAGCGTTTTTTCATATTCGCGAACCACCTCCTGCGGGCGCAGACGGCGGCCGTCAGGCAGCAGACGCGGTACCCAGCGCGCCAGGCGGTAGATGAGCTTCATGTCCGCTTTAATGATCGGCAAAATATCCGGGCGGATAACCTTGATCACCACCTCTTTGCCATTCTCTTTCAGACGTGCGGTATGCACCTGGGCGATGGACGCCGAGGCTAACGGCTCTACGGAGAAATCATCAAACCAGGCTTCCACCGGCAGGCCCCCCATCGCTTTCTCTATCTGCTGCTGCGCGAGCTTTCCTTCAAAGGGCGCTACGCGGTCCTGCAACAGCGCCAGCTGATCGGCAATATGCGGCGGGAAGAGATCCCGGCGGGTGGAAAGCATCTGGCCAAATTTAATCCACACCGGCCCCAGCTCCTGAAGCGCCAGGCGCAGACGAGTGCCAAGGGGTTGGTCTTGATGACGATTTGGCATCCAGAACAGCATCCGCCGCCAGATACGCAGCGGCAGCGTGAGACGAATTTTGGGGATGAGCTCATCGAGCCCGTAGCTCAAAAAGGTGTGGATGATGAAATACAGGCGCCGTAATTCTCCTGGCGTCATTTGCCCTCCAGCGTTTCCAGCCGTTTTTCCAGTGCGGCCAGCGCGCGTTCAATAGCCGTCGTTTCTTCCGCAAACCATGCCAGCTCCAGCGGCCCCGGTGCCAGTCGCCACTCTTCAGTGATCGCTTCTGCGACATAGCGCTGCTGGCGCTGCGCGCCTTTCAGTAAAAACTGAGCGCCGCCGCGGAGGACTTTGCCAACGCCTTCAGCCACGATATCGCCAGTATAAGGCGCCAGCAGTTCAGCGGGATCGAACTCCGCCAGATCGCACAGGGAGACCATATTCTGCACCACCTGCAGATCGCCCTGCACTTCCAGATCACCGCTACGGATAAGCGCCGTGAGCTGCTGACGATTACGCAGTTTGGGCAGCACGCTGAGCCGGGTAATCACAGTGCAGTCGGCCTCTCCCTCCCAGGCGCTCAGGACATCTATCTGGCGTTCGCTGAACGCCAGTACGATCGGGGTGGAGAAGTCCTGCAGTTGAACTCGCAATACCTTACCCAGCAGGCGCTGACGAGCGGGTTTTAGCGCCTTGTCACGCCAGAGAAAAGTATTCAGCGCCGTCTCAATGCTAGCGGTCACCAGGGGTGTGAAAGGCATAGCGTCCCTCCTGTCAGAACTTGTAACCGCGATGCAAAGCAACGATACCCGCCGTCAGGTTGTGGTAGTCGACACTTTCAAAACCGGCATCCTGCATCATCCCTTTCAGGGTTTCCTGATCCGGGTGCATACGGATAGATTCTGCCAGGTAGCGATAGCTGTCGCCGTCTTTTGCCACCAGTTCCCCCACCTTCGGCAGGATATGGAAGGAGTAAGCGTCGTAGGCTTTGCTGAGCGGTTCGATAATCGGTTTAGAAAACTCCAGCACCAGCAGACGTCCGCCTGGCTTCAGCACGCGGTACATCGAACGCAGCGCTTTTTCTTTATCGGTAACGTTACGCAGACCGAAAGAGATGGTGATGCAGTCAAAGGTGTTATCAGCAAACGGCAGGGCTTCCGCGTTGGCCTGAACATACTCAACGTTACCCACGATGCCGATATTACGCAGCTTTTCGCGGCCCATTTTGAGCATGGAATCATTGATATCAGCAAGCATGACGCGGCCGGTTTCCCCTACCAGACGGGAGAACTTGGCCGTCAAATCGCCGGTCCCCCCCGCCAGATCCAGCACGGTCTGCCCGCGACGTACGCCGCTGCAGTCGATGGTGAAACGCTTCCACAAACGATGGATACCAAACGACATCAAGTCGTTCATCACATCATACTTTGCCGCGACAGAATGGAATACATGCGCCACCATGTCCTGTTTCTGCTCTTTAGCGACCGTCTGAAAGCCAAAGTGCGTCGTTTCTTGTGAATCCTCAACCATCTCTATGCCTGCTTGCTTTTCAAGAAAATGTTCACTGAGTGTATCAGATTCAGCGCATTTCCCATACGTTTCAACGTGGCGGAGCCGCCTCCCGATTATGTAACGCCTCGGCAGAGTCGGGTGAAAATGCGTCATTTTCCGGGAGGTTATCCTCGTCTTCGAGACGATATTCATCGTCCTGGGCAGTGGCTTGTTCGACTAAATCAGGATTTATCCCGCGCTTCACCTCCACCCCCAGGCCGCGAAAGGCCTCCGCCTGGGCCAGCAGATTCCCGCGCCCGGAAGCGAGCTTTTTCATCGCCTGGCGATAGTTCTCTTGCGCCTTATCCAGACTCTGGCCGATGGCGGACATATCATCCACAAACAGGCGCATTTTGTCGTAAAGGCGCCCCGCCCGCTCGGCGATCTTCTGCGCGTTGCGGCTCTGATGCTCATAGCGCCACAGATTGGCGATAGTACGCAGGGCTACCAGCAGCGTCGTCGGGCTGACCAGCATGATATTATTTTGCAACGCCTCGCTGATGAGCTCGGGCTGACGGTCGATGGCCACCAGGAACGCCGGCTCGACGGGAATAAACATCAGCACGTAGTCGAGAGAGCGCAGCCCCGGCAGTTGTTGATAATCCTTGCGTCCCAGCAGGCGAATATGGTTTCGCACCGAGGCAAGATGTTCCTGCAGCGCGACTTCGCGGGTGTAGTCGTCTTCGGCGTTGAAATAGCGCTCATAGGCGACCAGGGTCATTTTGGCGTCGATCACCACGTCCTTGCCCTGCGGCAGGCGGACAATGACGTCGGGCTGCATCCGCGAGCGGTTATCGGTCTCGATACTGACCTGGGTCTGGTACTCATAGCCTTCGCGCAGGCCGGAGGCCTCCAGCACGCGGGTTAAGACCACTTCCCCCCAGTTGCCCTGGGTTTTGTTATCACCTTTCAGCGCTTTCGTCAGGTTCAGTGCCTCCTGCGCCATCTGCGCATTCAACTGCTGAAGATTGCGGATCTCATGCGCCAGGGTGTGCCTTTCCCGCGCCTCCTGGCCAAAGCTCTCCTGCACCTGGCGACGGAACCCGTCGAGCTGTTCGCGCAGCGGGGTCAGCAGACCATGCAGACTCTGGCGGTTTTGCTCATCGACGCGCCGGTTGCTGTGTTCGAAAATACGGTTGGCGAGGTTTTCAAACTGCTCGCTCAGGCGCTGCTCGCTGTTAACCATCTGACGGATCTTATCTTCCGCATGCAGCTGGGTGGATTCGAGCCGGGTGGTGACCTCACGCAGATCGGCCTCCAGCGAGGTATTGATATCCCGCAGACTGCGCAGCTCATTGTTCAGCAGCTCGCACTCCTCACGCCAGTGGGCCTCCTGCACCAGCTGCTGACGGGCGGCGCTCAGCTCAATATCCAGCTCTCGCCGCTCCTCAATGAGATCGGCCCGGATTTGGTCGGCGCGCGCTTTGGTTGCCAGCCAGCCGACCATTAACCCGGCAGCCAGTGCGATAACCGCGCTGATAATGATTGAGAGATCCACGACGCCCCCTGCGATAACCTGATGGCACAAAATAGAATTGTGCTGTACAAACGTCCAGTTTAAAAGGGATTTCCTGCGAGGAGCAACGCAAAAAAGAAAGGCCGGAGGATCCGGCCTGACAGAGAAGGGGTTGAATTACAGCAGACGACGCGCCGCTTCCACGACGATTTTGACCGCGTGGCTTTCGGTTTGCTTCATGGTTTCGGCGTTAGGGATCTCTTGCTGGGTACGGTTCACAATAACCCCGGCGACCATCCCGGCACGCAGGCCCTGGCTGGCGCACATGGTCAGCAGCGTGGCGGATTCCATTTCATAGTTCATCACGCCCATTGCCTGCCACTCTTCCATTGAGCCCTTGAAGCGGCTCACCACGCGGCCGGAGAAGGTGTCGTAACGCTCCTGGCCTGGGTAGAAGGTATCCGAAGAGGCGGTCACGCCGATATGGGTGGTGGCACCAATAGATTTCGCCGCTTCCACCAGCGCGGTGGTGCAGGCGAAGTCTGCGACGGCCGGGAACTCCATCGGCGCGAAGTGCAGGCTGGCGCCGTCCAGGCGAACGGAAGCGGTCGTAACCAGCACATCGCCAACGTTAATGTGCGGTTGAATCGCGCCGGTGGTGCCGATACGCAGGAAGGTACGCACGCCCAGCTGCGCCAGCTCTTCCACGGCGATAGAAGTCGACGGGCCGCCGATGCCGGTAGAGCAGACGATCACCGGCTTGCCGTCCAGCTCCGCGCGCCAGGAGGTAAATTCGCGGTGGGATGCCAGCTTGACCGGCTTATCCATCAGCGCGGCGATCTTTTCCACACGGTCCGGATCGCCAGGGACGATAGCCAGCGTAGCCCCTTGTAAATCGTTCTTGGTGAGGCCGAGATGAAAAACATCAGACTTGGACATAAAAAACTCCTCTGTGGGTCGAATTATCAGCAGAAGCAAAACGGTACTGTACAGAAGCCCCTGGCAACATTTTGTGATGATAGTCACCAAGACCAATAATGATTGCAGTTGTTTTTCAGTAAACAGTGATACACATCACATTAACAAGTTATATTCATCGTCACAGAACAAAAGATAGCCGCTTTCAGGCACTGTGCTTTATTACCGCCCGAACTAAAGGTAAAGGGTCTATAGTTATTGATGCGCTAATAAATAAGGGTACGGAGAATACCATGACCACCACCAAGCAACCTGGATTCGCACCTGCAGCTTCACCACACGCCGCCACCGCCGTTCATACGCCGGAAGAGCATATTATCGCCGGAGAGACGTCTATTCCCTCTCAGGGTGAAAACATGCCGGCCTACCACGCCCGCCCGAAAAATGCCGACGGTCCGCTGCCGATCGTTATCGTGGTACAGGAAATTTTCGGCGTGCATGAACATATTCGCGATCTTTGTCGCCGCCTGGCGCAGGAAGGCTATCTGGCTATTGCGCCTGAATTGTACTTCCGTCAGGGCGATCCGAATGAGTACCACGATATCCCGACCCTGTTCAAAGAGCTGGTTACCAAGGTGCCGGACGCGCAGGTGCTGGCGGATCTCGACCATGTCGCCAGCTGGGCGGCGCGCCACGGCGGCGATGCCCATCGTCTGCTAATCACCGGCTTCTGCTGGGGCGGACGCATTACCTGGCTGTATGCCGCGCATAACCCGCAGCTGAAGGCAGGCGTGGCCTGGTACGGCAAGCTGGTGGGAGAAAAATCGCTGAATTCACCGAAGCATCCGGTAGATATCGCGGTCGATCTCAACGCCCCGGTGCTTGGTCTGTACGGCGCTAAAGACGCCAGTATTCCACAGGACACCATCGAGACCATGCGTCAGGCGCTGCGGGCGGCCAACGCCACAGCGGAAATCGTGGTCTATCCCGAAGCCGATCATGCCTTTAACGCCGACTATCGCGCCAGCTATCATGAAGAGTCAGCCAAAGACGGCTGGCAGCGCATGCTCGCGTGGTTTGCTCAGTATGGCGGTAAAAAAGCATAATCACCCAATGCATGAAAAAAGGAGGCAAATGCCTCCTTTTTGATTTTTTGCGTAACGATCAGGCGGACTGGCGCAGGTTCTGCGCCGCTTGCACCATATTCGCCAGCGCGGCGCGGGTTTCCGGCCAGCCGCGAGTTTTCAGGCCGCAGTCCGGGTTAACCCACAGCCGCTCCGCCGGGATACGCTGCGCGGCTTTTGCCAGCAGCGCTTCTATCCACTCCACACTCGGCACGTTCGGCGAGTGAATATCATATACCCCCGGCCCGATCTCATTGGGATACTCGAACGCTTCGAACGACTCCAGCAGCTCCATATCGGACCGCGAGGTTTCAATGGTGATCACGTCGGCATCCAGCGCGGCAATGGAGTCCATGATGTCGTTGAACTCGCAATAGCACATGTGGGTGTGGATCTGAGTGTCGTCTTTGGCGACCGCAGCATTAAGGCGGAAGGCTTCCACACCCCACTGCAGATAGGCATCCCAGTCGCTGCGCTTCAGCGGTAACCCTTCGCGCAGCGCCGGCTCATCAATCTGGATGATGCCGATCCCCGCCGCTTCCAGATCCGCCACTTCATCACGCAGGGCCAGCGCAATCTGTTTCGCGATGGTTTCACGGCTGACATCTTCCCGCGGGAAGGACCAGCACAGAATGGTCACCGGTCCAGTGAGCATCCCTTTCACTGGCTTGTCGGTCAGCGACTGCGCGTACTTCGCCCAGTCGACGGTGATCGCCTGCGGACGGCTGACGTCGCCGATCACCACCGGCGGCTTCACGCAACGGGAACCATAGCTCTGCACCCAGCCGTTTTGCGTGAAGATAAAACCGTCCAGATGTTCACCGAAGTATTCCACCATGTCGTTCCGCTCGGCTTCTCCGTGCACCAGTACGTCTAAACCTAACCGCTCCTGCTCGACGATCGCCTGCTTAATATGTTCCGCAATCCCCGTCCGATAATGACTGGCGTCAAGGTTGCCCTTTTTGAAGTCCAGGCGCAGACCGCGGATCTCCGTCGTTTGCGGGAATGACCCGATGGTGGTGGTCGGCCATTTCGGCAGGTTAAAGCGCTGGCGCTGTGCCTGCGCGCGAACCTCATAGGGGCTGGCACGCTGGCTGTCCTGAGCGGTGATCGCCGCCAGCCGTTTTTCCACTTCCGCGTTGTGCACGCGGGTCGAATGGCGACGGGCCTGGATTGGCGCGCTCCACTCGGTAATCGCCGCCGTATCGCCACTGTTCAGCGCATCGCGCAGCAGCGCCAGCTCGCCGCATTTCTGCAGCGCGAAGGCAAACCAGCTCTTCACTTCCGCATCAAGGCGCGTCTCCACGCTCAGATCGATCGGGCTATGCAGCAGAGAACAGGATGACGCGACCCAGAGGTCGCGTTTACCGACGAGGTCTTTAATTTGCGCATACTTTTCGGTGAGATCGGCGCGCCAGACGTTGCGCCCGTTGATCAGACCCGCAGACAGCAGCCAGTCGGCCGGCAGGCGGTTGTGCAGCTCGGCAACATCATCTTTGCCGTGCACCAGATCGACGTGCAGCCCCTGGACCGGTAGCGCAGCAATGGTCGCGAGATTGTCACTAATGCCTTCAAAATAGGTGGTCAGCAGCAGTTTCACCTGGCCCTGCAGGGCGTCATAAGCCGGTTTAAAGGCCTCCAGCCACGCTGGCGGCAGCTCCAGCACCAGCGCCGGTTCATCAATCTGCACCCACTCGATGCCGCGCTTCGCCAGTTCGGCCAGCACCTGCTGGTAAACCGGCAGTATGTCATTCAGCAGGCTCAGACGGTCAAACGGTTCACCTTTCACTTTACCCAGCCACAGGTACGTTACCGGCCCCAGCAGCACGGGCTTGATCTTGTGGCCCAGCGCCAGCGCTTCGTCTACTTCATCCAGCAGTTGGGTCCAGGTCAGTTTGAACTGCTGGCCCTTCACGAACTCCGGCACCATGTAGTGATAGTTGGTGTTAAACCATTTGGTCATTTCCGCAGCGGCGGCCGGTTCGCCAGTCGGCGCACGGCCGCGGCCAATGCGGAACAGGGTATCGATATCGATGGATCCGTCTTTGTTCTGATGACGAGCCGGCACGTTGCCAAGCAGCAGGCTGGTAGTCAGAACATGGTCGTACCAGGCGAAATCCCCCACCGGCAGCAGATCAACGCCCGCCTGTTTCTGCTGCTCCCAGTGGCGGGCACGCAGCTCACGGCCTACTGTCAGCAGTTCCTCGCGAGTGGCGTTGCCCGCCCAGTAGCTCTCTTGCGCTTTTTTCAGCTCGCGGCGCAGGCCAACGCGAGGAAAACCGAGGGTGTGGTTAATAATTGTCATTTTTGTTCCTCTCTTATTTCATTGAATCTGAAGAAAAACTCTAAATAGTTCGGCTTGCAGGAAGGCGGCAACGATGCGCATCCCCAGGAGCTTACTGAAGTAAGTGACTGGGGTAAGCGAGGCAGCCAACGCATCTGCAAGTCGAAATATGACGAGTTTTAGACGTCCAGATGTTTACACATCCATAATTGACAGTTACTGTATATTCCTCAAGCGCAAATTGCTCATGGCGAAGTGAAGGACTTTCATGATCGAAATTAAACATCTGAAAACGCTGCAAGCGTTGCGGAACAGCGGTTCACTGGCGGGTGCGGCAGCGGCCTTGCACCAGACCCAGTCCGCCTTGTCTCACCAGTTCAGCGATCTGGAACAGCGCCTTGGCTTCCGTTTGTTTGTGCGTAAAAGCCAGCCACTACGCTTCACGCCGCAAGGGGAAATTCTGCTGCAGTTGGCCAATCAGGTGCTACCGCAGATCGCTCGCGCCCTGCAGGACTGTAACGAACCACAGCAGACCCGGCTGCGGCTGGCTATCGAATGTCACAGCTGTATTCAGTGGCTGACGCCGGCGCTGGAGAATTTCCGCGCCCGCTGGCCGCACGTGGAGGTCGACTTCCATTCCGGAGTGACCTTCGACCCGCAGCCTGCGCTGCAGCAGGGCGAACTGGATCTGGTGATGACCTCCGATATCCTGCCGCGCAGCGGTCTGCACTACTCGCCGATGTTTGATTATGAGGTGCGTCTGGTGCTGGCGCCCGAGCACCCGTTAGCCATGAAGACGCTGATTACGCCAGAGGACCTGGCCGCGGAAACACTGCTGATTTATCCCGTGCAGCGCGGGCGCCTCGACATCTGGCGCCATTTCCTGCAGCCGGCCGGCATCAGTCCCCAGCTGAAAAGCGTCGATAACACGCTGTTGCTGATCCAGATGGTGGCCGCAAGGATGGGCATCGCCGCGCTGCCGCACTGGGTGGTGGAAAGCTTTGAACGCCAGGGCCTGGTGGTCACCAAAACCCTGGGTGAGGGATTATGGAGCCGGTTGTACGCGGCCGTCCGCGATGGCGAACAGCGTCAACCGGTCACCGAAGCGTTTATTCGCTCTGCGCGGAACCACGCCTGCGATCACCTGCCGTTTGTCCGGAGTGCGGAGCGACCCAGCGGCGATGGACCCACAGCGAGGCCAGGATCACCAACGCTCCGCTAATAAAGCTCGGCCAGTGCGGCTGCTCCTGCCAGATGGCAAGGTTAACCAGTAGACCAGCGGGGACATGGACGTTGTTCATGATCCCCAGCGTGCCGGCATCCACCTGCGTGGCGCCATAGTTCCACATAAAGTAACCCAGCCCGGAAGCCACCACGCCAAGCCACACCAGCACGCTCCACTGCAGCGTGGTGGTCGGCAGCTTCTGGGGGTTGCCCAGCATAAACCACGCTGCCACCGCCACGATAAAGGCCCCGACATAAAACCAGGCAAAGGCATTGTGCTGCGGCATCGGACGTACCTCCATCAGGCGCTTGTAACCCACCATGCCGATAGCGAAGCAGAGGTTTGACAACTGCACCAGTAACAGCCCGGTCCAGAAATGATCGCTGACTTTGTCATAGCGGATAATCGCCGCCCCCAGCACCGCCAGCGCAGCACTCAGCAGATAGCCCCAGCGCAGCTTACGTCCGCTGAGCAGGTCGTAGATCAGCGTGATATACAGCGGGGTAAATACGGTAAACAGCAGAAATTCCGAAACCGTCAGATAGAGATAGGCGCGGAAAGCCAGCAGATACATGATGCCAAGCTGCATCGCGCCCACCAGCATATAGAGCACGATCGTGCGCGGAGACTGGCCGCGCGTGCGCAGGAAAGGCAGGAACACCAGCGCCGCCAGGCCCACACGCATCAGCACCGAAAAATAGCTGTCGACGCTACCGGCAAGGTATTCGCCAATCAGGCTAAAAGAAAAGGCCCACAGGATAGTGGTGATAATTAACAGCGCCACAATGGTCGTCTCGTTGGATAAAGAACAGGCATTGTAGCGAAGAGTCAGGTTGACGACTGGACAGTTATTCGCCAGTCGTCAATCTTTTTCAGTCGAGGTATAGCTTACGCAGGTAGTGCGGGACCGCATCGTCGGCGTTACTGCCGATCACTTCCAGTTCCGGATGCAGATCCTTCAGCCGTTGATGGGCGTTGGCCATGATGCAGCCCTTGCCGGCCATCGACAGCATCTCAGCGTCGTTCATACCGTCGCCGAAGGCGATGCAATCGGCAAGAGTGTAACCGAGCATTTTCGCCACCGCCTCCAGCGCATGCCCCTTCGATACCCCACCCGCCATAACTTCCAGGCAGGTTAAGGTGGAGAAGCTGACGTTCACGCGATCGCCCCAGCGGGCGTTCATCGCCTGCTCCAGCGGCAGCAGATGCTCGTGATCCTCGCAGGTAAAGAATACTTTGCTGATCCCCTGCGGATCCAGTTCGCCCGGCTCATACAGCTTGTAGTTAAACACCGCCTCCTTGAAGAAGCGCATCTCTTCCGGACGATGGCGGTTCATATACCACTCGTCTTCCCGATAGACGTTAGTGACGATTTTTGGGTCGTTACGCACGATCTCAAACAGGTCGGCGGCAATATCGCGGTCGAGGTTATGGGCAAAGATTTGCTGACCATCGCTATCGTGAACCCGGGCGCCGTTAGAGGTGATCATGTACGACCGGATGCCGAGATTATCGCGGATCTGCCCGACGTCGATGTAGTGACGGCCGGTGGCGAAGACGAAATTGATCCCACGGGCGGTGAGCAATTTCAGCGTCTCTTTGGCATACGGGGTCAGGAAATGGTCGGGGGAAAGCAGCGTGCCGTCTAAATCAGACGCAACAACCTGGTACATAAAAAAGTTAACCTCTAAGCAGGGCGACGAGCGTTATCGTCGGATTAAGTATGTCGATTGAAAAACTCGACGATGGCATTGAGCGCGACTGAGCGCATAGCGTCCTTTTCAAAAAGGATCTCATGATATGCCCCTTCAATGACGAGCGGTTTACCGCCCTCACAGGGATGGCCGGCAGCGGCCCGTAATTCACAATAGCGGTCGTGCATCAGATTATCGACCACCCGCTCCTCCTCTGCCTGTAAAAGCAGCGTCGGGGCGGTGTCTTTTTCCACATTCGCCAGCACTTCGTCGCCGGCCAGCATGCCCTCACGCACCCAGTGCCAGGTCGGGCCGCCAACCTGCAGTCGCGGTTCATCGGCATAGAAGCGCAGGTTGCGACGATAGCGTTGTCGACTGTGCGTCAGCACGTTAACGGCAAAAGGCAGCGCCCGCCAGCGCCCGGTGCCGATGGCATACTCTTCGCGAATGCGCTGATGGCCCTCAGCCCAGTCGAGAATATGGCGCACCATCCAGTCCGGTAATCGAATGATAATCCCGAACATCGGCGCGCAGAGCGCAATCGCATCGCAATGCGCCTGGTAACGTTGCAGAAAAAGCGTGGCAATCGCCCCGCCCATAGAGTGAGCGAGGATAAACCGTTTTCGCCAGTGTCCGGGGACCACCTGCTGCTGCCAGAGCGCCGCCAGGTCATCGACATAGTCGCTGAAGTTGACGACGTGTCCGCGGTGGGTATCAGAGAGCAGGCGGCCCGAGCGTCCCTGGCCGCGATGGTCAATAATCATCACGTCAAAGCCGCTGTGAAAGAGATCGTAGGCGACTTCGGCATACTTCACGTAGCTTTCAATGCGCCCGGGGCAAATCAGCACCAGACGATCGTTATTTTGCGCGCAGAAGCGAACAAAGCGTACCGGCACATCATCGACGCCTTTAAATTCAGCCTCTTCGCGCTGTCGCCAGAAATCCGTCAGCGGCCCCATGCTAAAGGCCGCAAACGCGTTTTCTCGTGTTTCCCAGTCCTTTTTCTGCCCAAACATCGGGTTTACACCCCTGTTAACCGCTGAAAATCGTTTTTTTGCCCTGTATCACACAATGCTGACACAATAGCGTATTGTGGCATAAAAACAGACAATCAGGGAGTTTCTCATGACCATTGAGTGGTGGTTCGCCTACCTGCTGACATCAATCATTCTCAGCCTGTCACCAGGTTCCGGAGCGATTAATACCATGACCACCTCCATTAACCACGGTTACCGCGGCGCGGCGGCGTCGATTGCCGGTTTGCAGACCGGGCTGGTTATTCATATCGTGCTGGTTGGTGTTGGTCTCGGCACCCTTTTCTCCCGCTCGGTGCTGGCCTTTGAAGTGCTGAAATGGGCCGGCGCGGCTTATCTTATCTGGCTGGGGATCCAGCAATGGCGGGCGGCGGGGGCGATCGACCTGAATACTCTGGCGAAGGCGCAGACGCGCGGCAAACTGTTCCAGCGCGCGGTGTTCGTGAATCTAACCAACCCCAAAAGCATTGTGTTTCTGGCCGCCCTGTTTCCGCAGTTTATCCTGCCGCACCAGCCGCAGGTGATGCAGTATCTTGTTCTGGGCGTCACCACCATTGTCGTCGATATCATTGTGATGATTGGCTATGCGACCCTGGCGCAGCGCATTTCCGCATGGATCAAAGGGCCAAAGCAGATGAAGGCGCTGAACAAAGTCTTTGGGTCGCTGTTTATGCTGGTCGGGGCGCTGCTCGCCTCCGCCCGTCACGCCTGAATCATGGAATCTCGCTCGCAAAGAGAGGTTTGCCGGGCGAAAAACGCGCACTCTCTGCACGAGCCGACACGCAAAGCGGGTAATTAATTTTTTTACCCGCTGTCGGCGTTGAACCCACCGTGTCAGGATGCCGCCAGATACGTGATTCACGGATGAACGGCAATGGCGGAAACGGCGACTCCTCATGATGCGGTATTTAAAACCTTTCTCTCGCGGGTAGAGACGGCGCGCGATTTTATCGAGCTCCACCTGCCTTCGTCGTTAATACAGATCTGCAAACTGGATACCCTGCGTCTGGAATCCGGCAGCTTTCTCGAAGACGATCTCAGGCCTTACTACAGCGATATCCTTTATTCGCTGGAAACCACCCGCGGTGCGGGCTATGTCCATGTTCTGATCGAGCACCAGAGCGCACCTGATAAGCTGATGGCCTTTCGCTTAATGCGCTATGCTGTCGCCGCCATGCAGCGGCACCTGGAGAGCGGCCATAAAACGCTGCCTCTGGTTATCCCTATTCTCTTTTATCAGGGACGACGCAGCCCCTATCCCTGGTCGATGCGCTGGCTGGATAATTTTGCCGATCCTGAGACCGCCCGCCAGCTCTATAGCGGGGCGTTTCCGCTGGTCGATATCACGGTGATCCCCGACGACGACATCATGCAGCACCGCAGCATGGCAGCCCTGACGCTGGTGCAAAAGCACATCCGCCAGCGCGATATGGCGCAATTGCTGGATAAGTTGACCCATCTCTTACTGCTGGAGCAGATGAGCGGACAACAAATCACCGTATTGGTAAACTATATGGCTCAGGCAGGAGATGCCGAGGATACACGGACACTCTTGTACGGACTGGCACAGCGCGTGCCGCAGCATGGAGGATTACTGATGACGCTGGCGGAAACATGGCTTGCAGAAGGTATGGAGAAAGGCGTACAGCAGGGCATAAAAGAAGGTAAACACCAGGCCTTGCTGCAGGTTGCCGAAGCAATGCGCAAACGCGGTATTGATGACGCAGCTATTATGGAAATGACCGGTCTGGCTGAGGATGAGCTGCAGCGGCTTCGCCACTGACACTTTCCCACCCGGAAACAGCCGGGTGGGAAACAGCATACCGGTTAACGCGAGATAATCAGGTGGATGCCGAAGCCCGCAAACAGCGTACCGGCGATACCATCGATCCACTTCGCCATCCGCTGATAGCCGCGGCGCATCCCCGGCAGGGAGAACAGGCTGGCAACCACCATAAACCAGGCCAGCGTCTCGACGATAATCAGCAGGAAAATACCCCAGCGCGCACCAGCGCCGACGCTGTCACCCACGAACAGCGAGAACACCGAGCCGAAGTAGATGATCGCTTTCGGATTCGCCAGATTGGTCAGCAGTCCCTTCACGAAGCTGCGTCCGCTGCGGGCCAGCTCCACCTGCGGCTCCGCCGAGGCCACCGCCTCTTTTTTCAGCGCGCCGCGCAGCATCTGGTAGCCCATCCAGCACAGATACAGGCCGCCACCGACCATGATGATGTTATGCAGCCACGCCATCTGCGCGAGGATCAGGTTCAGGCCGAGCAGGGCAACCCCCGCCCAGATCATGACGCCGCAGGTGATCCCCAGCACACCCATCATCGCCTCTCTGCGCGAGCGGCTGATGGCCGTTTGTGAGACAAAGAAAAAGTCCGGCCCCGGGCTCATCAGCGCAATGATATGCACCAGCGCCACGGTGAGGAAAAGCATCAGCATAGTTAACTCGCAGGAAAATAGTGAAGAGGGAAACTATTCTGGCACCTTTTCCCGCGGCTGACTACTCATCATCACCATCGACATGAGCGCGTATCAATGCCATGAATTCTTTACCGAAGCGCTCAAGTTTACGCGTCCCCACGCCGTTGACGCTGAGCATCTCGCCGGCGGTGAGTGGCGACTGTTCCGCCATCTCGATCAGCGTCGCGTCGTTGAAGACCACGTATGGCGGGATATTCTCTTCGTCGGCGATCGCTTTACGCAATTTGCGCAGCTTGGCAAACAGCTTGCGGTCATAATTGCCGCCAAAGGATTTCTGCATCGCCTTCGGCTTCAGCGCCACGATACGCGGTACGGCAAGCTGCAGCGGCACCTCGCCGCGCAGCACCGGTCGTGCGGCTTCGGTCAGCTGCAGTGCGGAGTGCTGGGCGATATTCTGCGTCACCAGCCCAAGGTGAATCAGTTGGCGGATCACGCTCACCCAGTGCTCGTGACTCTGCTCCCGGCCGATACCGTAAACCGGCAGCTTCTCGTGGCCCATGTCACGGATGCGCTGGTTGTTGGCCCCGCGCAGGACCTCCACCACGTAACCCATCCCGAAACGTTGATTCACCCGGTAAATCGTTGACAGCGCCTTGCGCGCATCCATTAAGCCATCGTACTGCTTTGGTGGGTCAAGACAGATATCGCAGTTGCCGCACGGCTCCTGGCGCCCTTCGCCAAAGTAGTTCAGCAGCACCAGACGACGACAGGTTTGCGCTTCGGCAAACGCCCCCATCGCATTCAGCTTATGCCGCTCGATATCCTGTAGCGGTCCGGCGGTTTTTTCCTCCAGACAGCGGCGCAGCCACGCCATATCCGCCGGATCGTAAAACAGCATCGCTTCCGCCGGCAGGCCATCACGCCCGGCGCGGCCGGTTTCCTGGTAGTAGGATTCAATATTGCGCGGGATATCGAAGTGCACCACAAAGCGGACGTTCGGCTTGTTGATACCCATCCCGAAGGCCACCGTCGCCACCACGATCTGCAGATCGTCGCGCTGGAATTTCTCCTGCACGTCGGCGCGAACGGTGTTTTCCAGACCAGCATGGTAAGCCGCCGCGCTGATGCCGCGGCTCTGCAGACGCGCGGCGGTATCTTCCACTTTCGAGCGGCTGTTGCAGTAGATGATGCCCGATTTGCCGCGCTGATCCTGAACGTAGCGCATCAGCTGGTCGAGCGGTTTGAATTTCTCCATCAGCATATAGCGGATGTTCGGCCGGTCGAAGCTGCTGACCTGAATCAGCGGATCGTTAAGCCCGAGCAGACGGACGATATCACGGCGGGTGGTGTCATCGGCGGTGGCGGTCAATGCCATAAACGGGATCTGCGGCAACCGCTGACGCAGCTGGCCCAGCGCGGCATATTCCGGACGGAAGTCATGGCCCCACTGGGAGATACAGTGCGCTTCGTCTACCGCCAGCATCGCCAGGTTCCAGTTCGCCAGATGCTCAAGAAAGTTATCCAGCATCAACCGTTCCGGCGCGATATACAGCAGACGAACCTGCCCGCTGCGACAGCCGGCCATCACTTCCTGCTGCTGCTCGCGGCTTTGCGTCGAGTTCAGACAAGCCGCCGCCACGCCGTTGGCCAGCAGCTGATCGACCTGGTCCTTCATCAGCGAGATCAGCGGCGAGACCACCACCGTCAAACCGCCCATGACCAGCGCCGGCACTTGATAGCACAGCGATTTACCGCCACCGGTCGGCATGACCACCAGGCAGTCACGGCCCTCAAGCACCGTCTCGATAATCGTTTCCTGGCCAGGACGGAACTGCTGGTAGCCGAAGGTCTCTTGTAAAACCTGCTTCGCCAGCGATTCCTGATTTAATACTTCCGCCTGTGCCACGTTGACCCCATTTGCCTGAAAAGAAAACAGGCGCTATTTTCAGCGCCTGCGAGCCAGAGTGCAACGATTAAAACAGATCGTTGAGCATTAGCCCGACGCCGACGCGCGTTTGATTGAAGTTGTAGTCGATAAGCGATTCGCCGTAACCGCTGTAGATCTGCGTATAGGCGCGAACATGTTTGGTAATGGGATAGCTCACGCCGAGCTCCGCCCCGCCATAGCCGGTGTTCCAGTTATATTGCCCCTGCGCGCTCAGGATCGCCTCTCCCAGCTGGTAGCCCACCTTCAGCCGGTAATAGCCCATATATTTGGTGATATCCGGGTTATCATCGGTGTTGCCCACCACATACCAGGGCTTCACTTCCACCAGCCAGTTGCCGTTTTGCGCCATCAGGCGGGCGTAAAGCCGGTTCCAGCTGCGCGAGGTGGGGTCGGAACGACCATTCGAGTCGTGGTTATACCCCATCTCGATGTCACGCAGCGTCCAGCCGGCAAACTGGTAGTCGGTCGCAAAGCCCAAAAACAGCTGGGGCTCGTAATTGGTTTCGCGAAACGGCGCCGACTCTTTGCTGTTGGAGAGCTGCCACCAGGATTTCTGGGTGTACGATGCGCCGAGCAGCGAATTATCGCCCAGGATGCCGCGCCACAGCGGGAACGCCAGACTCAGCTGAAATTTCACTTCATCTTTACGGGCATTTTCAGCCCAGTCATAGCTGCGGATCGCCTCTTTATTGAGGTCGCTGGTCCATGTGTAGAGCAGATAGTTGCTCTCATAAGGGTAGAGCAGGAAAGGATTATCATGGTCCTGGAGCAGGTTGGCGATAATGCTGCCGCGCACTGCCGGTTTGTCGTGAACCGACGCATCCTGCGCCATAACACCGGCCGGTAGCGCGCACAGCGCCACCAGGCAGGCCAAAGAGATACGCATGCTGGTCTCCTGATAAATAGTTTTTATTTTTGTTTAACCTGAAGCCATTCTACCTGTTTATTAATCACCTGCCCCCTAATCCGCTCCGAAAGTGGAAATCAATATTTTAGAAGCATAAAATCAACATTTTGTTAACGAATGGAACCGGTGTTATGTCTGAACTTACTGCCGAAGCAGCGCTGAAACTGGTGGGGGAGATTTTCGTCTATCACATGCCGTTTAACCGTGCCCTCGGTCTCGAACTGGAGCGCTATGAAAAGGCGTTTGCCCAGCTCAGCTTTAATAATCAGCCGATGATGGTCGGCAACTGGGCGCAGAGTATTTTGCATGGCGGAGTGATCGCCTCCGCGCTGGACGTCGCCGCTGGCCTGGTCTGCGTCGGCAGCACCCTCACCCGCCATGACACCATCAACGAAGAAGAGCTGCGCCAACGCCTCTCCCGCATGGGAACCATCGACCTGCGCGTAGACTACCTGCGTCCGGGCCGTGGCGAACGGTTTACCGCCACCAGCACTCTGCTGCGCGCCGGCAATAAAGTGGCGGTAGCCCGCGTGGAACTGCATAACGAAGCTCAGGTCTATATTGCCAGCGCAACGGCCACCTATATGGTGGGTTGATTGGCCAAAATCGAGTAACATCACTCTCTTTGGCAATGGATTTTACCGATGGATGCGAAACAGACGCGGTTGGGGATCATTCTGGCCCTCGCCGCCTACTTTATCTGGGGTATCGCGCCAGCGTACTTCAAACTTATCTACTATGTTCCCGCCGATGAAATTCTGACCCATCGCGTGATCTGGTCCTTCTTCTTCATGGTGGCGCTCATCAGCGTCAGCCGCCAGTGGCCGCAGGTGAAAAAGCTGCTGAAGACACCGCGCAAGATCTTCCTGCTGGCGCTCTCGGCAGTGCTGGTCGGCGGTAACTGGCTGTTGTTCATCTGGGCGGTGAATAACCACCATATGCTGGAAGCCAGCCTCGGCTACTTTATCAACCCGCTGGTAAATATTCTGTTGGGGATGATTTTCCTCGGCGAACGCTTCCGTCGCCTGCAGTGGCTGGCGGTGATCCTCGCCTTTTGCGGCGTGCTGGTCCAGCTGTGGACCTTTGGTTCGCTGCCGATAATCGGCCTTGGGCTGGCCTTCAGTTTTGCCTTTTACGGCCTGGTGCGGAAGAAAATCGCTGTCGACGCGCAGACCGGCATGCTGGTGGAAACGCTGTGGCTACTGCCGGTGGCGGCAATCTGGCTGTTTGGCATCACTGATAGCCCGACCAGCCATATGGGGGAGAACCCCTGGTCGCTCAATCTGCTGCTGATGGCCGCGGGCGTGGTCACGACCATTCCCCTGCTGTGCTTCACTGGCGCGGCAACGCGCCTGCGGCTCTCCACGCTGGGCTTTTTCCAGTACATCGGCCCAACGCTGATGTTCCTGCTGGCGGTGACGTTCTACGGCGAAGTGCCGGGCAAGGATAAAATGGTGACCTTCGGCTTTATCTGGGTCGCGCTGGCGGTATTTATCGTCGATGCGCTGTATACCCAGCGCCGGCTGCGCAGAGGCTAAGCCGGCCTCAGCCAGTAAAAAAGGGAGCCGCCGCTCCCTTTTTTTACAGCCAGTTTTTACGCTTGAAGTAGAGATATGGCGCCAGGCCGGCCAGCATCATAAAGACGATCGCCCCCGGGTAGCCGAAGCTCCAGTGCAGCTCCGGCATAAATTCAAAGTTCATCCCGTAGCTGGACGCCACCAGGGTTGGCGGCAGGAATACCACCGACACCACCGAGAAGATCTTGATGATGCGGTTCTGCTCGATGTTGATGAAGCCCATCGCCGCCTGCATCAGGAAGTTCACCTTCTGGAACAGCGATTCGTTGTGCGGCAGCAGGGATTCGATATCGCGCAGGATCTCCCGCGCCTGTTCCAGCTGGCCCGCCGGCAGGCGCGCCTTACGCACCAGGAAGTTCAGCGCGCGCTGGGTATCCATCAGACAGAGGCGGACCTTCCAGCCGATATCTTCCAGTTCCGCCAGCGTCGACAGCGCTTCATCGTACTCGTCGCCCTGATGGCCTTCCATAATCACGCGGCTCAGCTTTTCCAGGTCGCTGTAGATATTTTCAATTTCATCCGCCAGCTGCTCGATTTTGGTTTCGAACAGGTCGAGCAGCAGTTCGTAGGCGTTACCGTCGACCAGCGTCTGGTTGCGCACGCGCATACGGTACAGGCGGAAAGCGGGCAGTTCGCGCTCGCGCAGCGTGAACAGGCGGCCTTCGCGGATGGTAAACGCCACGGTAGAGTTGCCGGCGTGATCTTCCGCATCTTCAAAAAAGAAGAAGGAGTGGATGTGTAACCCGTCTTCATCTTCAAAGAAACGCGCGGAGGCTTCGATATCTTCCAGTTCCGGGCGCGTCGCCAGGTTCTGACCCAGTTCCGTCTGCACGCGGCTTCGCTCATCGTCGTCAGGCTCGACCAGATCGACCCACACCGAGCTGGCGAGGTGCTTGATCTCATCGGCTTCCAGGCGCGTTAAACGATTGTTTTCCAGTTGAAATGCGCTCAGCATGACCGGGACTCCCAATGCAAAAAAATTATCGGACAGTTCGGTGGGCACACAGAAACAAATTGGGTTTCAGACCATTAAGCCTGACTCAGCGCGACGGGAATAGGGCAGGTCGCTGACAACCGCTAAGGCTATCAGCATAAGAGGATAGCCTTAGGAGTTGTTCCTGAATGACAGGAAGTTGAGCCAGCATCTACTGGGTGTGTCCAAGGCGAATGTCCTCTTAGCGTAATCGTGCGCGCATGTTACGCCAGCGCAAAATCGGCGTCAACACGCAACGGAACGCGAAAGCGCAAATCAGGCGCCTTAACGTATAAAGGTAGCAGAATATTACAAAATAATGATATTTTTCTTAAAGTTACACCGTCTCAAGCCGCGCGTAAGCCGCCACCAGCCATTTGATTCCCTGGCCCTGAAAAGCCACCTGCAGCCGGCTGTGCTCGCCGCTGCCTTCGAGGTTGACGATAGTGCCTTCGCCAAACTTCGGATGACGCACCCGCTGACCTAACTTGTAGCCGGTATCGCTCTCGGCAATCGGCGCCCCCAGTCGCTGGTGGTTTACCGGACGGCTCACCGTGGCCCGCAGACGCACTTCTTCTACGCACTCCTGCGGCAGTTCTCCAATAAAGCGCGACGGGCGATGGTAAACCTCTTTGCCGTACAGACGGCGGGTTTCGGCGTAGGTCAGCGTCAGCTTCTGCATGGCGCGCGTCACGCCAACGTAGGCCAGGCGACGCTCTTCTTCCAGGCGGCCGCCTTCATCAAGCGCCATCTGGCTCGGGAACATCCCTTCTTCGACGCCGACGATAAACACCTGCGGGAATTCCAGCCCTTTCGCCGAGTGCAGGGTCATCAGTTGAACCGCGTCCTGCCAGGTGTCCGCCTGCCCCTCGCCCGCTTCCAGCGCGGCGTGGGAGAGGAACGCCTGCAGCGGCATCAGGTCTTCATCTTCTTCGTTGTAGCTGAACTGGCGCGTCGCCGTCACCAGTTCCTCTAAGTTTTCAATACGGGTCTGGCCCTTCTCGCCTTTCTCCTGCTCGTACATCGCGCGCAGCCCGGAGTCTTTAATCACCCGATCGGTCTGAACATGTAGCGGCATATCGGCGGTTTCCTGCGCCAGCGCGTCAATCAACTCCATAAAGCGCTGCAGAGCGCTGGCGGCACGGCCAGCCAGCACTTTCTCTTTCAGTAGCTCGCGGCAGGCCTGCCACAGCGTCAGCTGACGATCGCGCGACGTCTGGCGCACCACGTCGAGCGTACGATCGCCGATGCCGCGAGTCGGCGTATTGACCACCCGCTCAAACGCTGCATCGTCGTTACGGTTGGCAATCAGGCGCAGGTAAGAGAGCGCATCTTTGATTTCCTGACGTTCGAAGAAGCGCATACCGCCGTAGATACGGTACGGCATGCTGGCCTGCAGGAGCGCCTCTTCCAGCACGCGCGACTGGGCGTTACTGCGATAGAGAATGGCACATTGCTCCAGCGCGCCGCCGTTCTCCTGCCAGGTTTTAATGCGGTTCACCACGAAGCGCGCTTCGTCGAGATCGTTGAAGGCGCAGTACAGCGAAATCGGCTCGCCGTCGGCGCCGTCGGTCCACAGCTTTTTGCCCAGGCGCCCGTTGTTGTTTTCAATCAGGGCGTTGGCAGCGCTAAGAATATTGCTGGTTGAACGATAGTTCTGCTCCAGGCGAATAGTTTCCGCGCCGGGGAAGTCGTTGAGGAAGCGCTGAATGTTCTCGACCTGCGCGCCGCGCCAGCCATAAATCGACTGGTCATCATCGCCAACGATCATCACTTTGCCGGTATCACCGGCCAGCAGGCGGATCCAGGCGTACTGGATGTTGTTGGTGTCCTGGAATTCATCGACGAGGATATTGGTGAAACGCTCACGATAGTGCTGCAGGATATGCGGCTTGTTCAGCCACAGCTCGTGCGCGCGCAGCAGCAGCTCGGCGAAATCCACCAGTCCGGCGCGGTCGCAGGCCTCCTGGTAGGCCTGATAGACCTTCTGCCAGGTCTGCTCGACCGGGTTGCCATAGCTCTGAATGTGATGAGGGCGCAGCCCTTCATCTTTCTGGCTGTTGATGTACCACATTGCCTGACGCGGCGGCCATTGCTTCTCATCGAGATTCATCGCCTTAATCAGACGCTTCAGCAGACGGAGCTGGTCTTCGCTGTCGAGGATTTGGAAATCCTGCGGCAGGTTGGCGTCCAGATGATGCGCACGCAGCAGACGGTGCGCGAGGCCGTGGAAGGTGCCTACCCACATGCCGCCCTGGGTAGTGCCCATCAGCTGGCCGATACGGTGGCGCATCTCCGCCGCCGCTTTGTTGGTAAAGGTCACCGCCATAATCGAGTACGGCGAGCAGTTCTCCACGCTCAGCAGCCAGGCGATACGGTGCACCAGAACGCGCGTCTTACCACTGCCCGCCCCTGCCAGAACCAGCATATTGGTGCGCGAGGCCGCTACGGCTTCACGCTGTTTGTCATTAAGGCTGTCGAGCAGGTAAGAAACGTCCATTGGCACCGCCGGAAGAGAAGGGGTTCCATGAACCCCTGTTAATATATACAGAGTGACTGGTGATTATATCAGCGAGGTTAGAGATGCCAACCGTGAAATTTCAATATGCGGCAGCAGGCGGCTGTCCGCGGTGTGCATCAGGTCCGCGCCTTGCGGTTTGATCCAGCAGGCCTGCATCCCACAGCGCAGCGAACCGGCGACGTCGGTCGTCAGATCATCGCCGACGTGCAGAATGTGCCCGAGCGGTAAATTCAGACGCGCCGCCGCCAGGTGATACATATCGGCAAACGGCTTGGAACGACCATCCGGACCCGCGCGCAGCACGAAGCGGAAATAGTCGCTCAGGCCGAACAGCTCGGGGCGGGCGTTGCCATTGGTAATGGCCACCAGCGGCCACTTCTGTGCCAGCTTCGCCAGCGTATCGTGGGTCTCCTGCGGAACATCGACCCGGCTGCGCCAGTGGGCGAAGTTTTCCATCGCCGCATCGGCGCCGGCTTTTGCCGCTTCGGCGGAGAGCCCAGCGTTACGCATGCCGAGCTCCAGCGCACGATGGCGCCAGACGGTCACGTCGTGGTAGATCTCCGGCTCAGATGCCAGCAGCGTCTGACGCAGTTGGTTAAGCTCATGGGCATCGAACTGGCTGAGCGACGGATGGTAATTGCGCACAAAGGCCAGCGACTCGTGCATCGTCCGGTCAATCACCGGGCGGTTATCATATAGGGTGTCGTCCAGGTCAAACGTCAGTGCGGAAATCTGGCCCAGAGGTCGGTAAAAACGCATTATTTCCCCCGTTTAGCGCGCGGATGCGCGGCATCGTACACCGAGGCAAGATGTTGAAAGTCAAGATGGGTATAGATTTGAGTGGTGGAGAGGTTAGCATGGCCCAACAGCTCCTGCACGCCGCGCAGATCGCCGCTGGACTCCAGCATATGGGTGGCAAAGGAGTGGCGCAGCTTGTGCGGGTGCACATGGCTGTTCAGCCCCTGCTTAATCCCCCACTCGGCAAACCGCTTCTGCACGTTGCGCGCCGAAATGCGTTTACCCAGCTTCGACAAAAACAGCGCGTCGTCGTCGGTACCGAACAGGCCGCGCAAATCCAGCCAGTGCTCAATCCACGTCACCGCGTTGCGACCGATCGGTAAACGGCGTTCTTTGCTGCCTTTGCCCATCACCCAAACCTCACCGCTTTCGAGGTCGAGGTGCTTAATATCAAGGTTGACCAGCTCAGACAGACGCAGACCTGCACCGTACATCACTTCCAGCATCGCCCGGTCGCGCACCGCGAGCGGATCGTTGAGGTCGATATCCAGCAGCCGATTTACATCATCGACATCGATATTTTTCGGCAAGTGGCGGGGAATTTTCGGCGCCGCAATCCCCTTCGCCGGGTTAGCGGCCAGTTCGCCCTGACTGACCATCCAGTCAAAGAAGCTGCGTAGCGCGGAAAGCCGCAGCGCCAGGCTCGCCGGGCCTAAACCCGCACGGCGGCTGCGTACCGCAAAGCTACGCACCTGAGCGGCATCGCACTGCTGCCAGCTTTTCAGCCCAGCCTCATCCGCCAGGGCGATCAACGCGTCCAGCTGACGCTGGTAGTTAGTCAGCGTAATCGGGCTAAGCTGACGCTCAACGCCGAGATAGCGCAGGAAGCGGTCGACGCAGGCGGAAAGCGGAGAGTCGGTCATGCGCGTTCAATCCAGCGCTCCAGCAGGCCAGGGAGCATCTGCGCAATTTCCTGCAGCAACTGCGTCCCCTGCCCTGACTGATAATGCTGCGCATCGCGGCTGCTAAAGAGCATCACGCCCGGAGCGTTATCGCCGCCCAGCATCGACATCGCCACGGATCCAATGGCCTTCGCTTCCGGTAGCACCACCAGCAGCTCCGGACCGTTCAGCGGCCCAAGATAGTGGCGCGCCTGGCCCAGACGTTGAATACGGATCGGCTCAAACGCCTGCCGGCTTAACGCCAAATGGGTAAACTTCGAGGGCGCGCCGAGGCGCCAGCAGTCAGGGAACAGGCGCACCGTGGCGCCAGCTAACCCCAGCTCGCGAGCCCAGCGATGAAGGCGGTTGAGCATATCATCGAGGCTCTCCGCGGCCGCCAGCCGCGTTTGCAGCTGCAGCAGGCGCTGGAACAGGCTTTCATTAGCGACCGCCTGCTCCATCAGCAGCGACATATTCTCTTCCAGCACATGAATATGGTTACGCGCCCGCATCATGTGCCACTCCACCAGCGAAATCGAACCGCGGACCGGATGCGGGACACGGATATGTTCAACCTGGGCGGCATTACGAATAAAAAATTCAGGATGTTGCAACAGATAGTCCACCACCGCCCGATCGTTCAACGCGCTGGTAACCTCCTGCTGTTCTTCCCCGATTGGTTTCATAAATGAATAAATCCATCATAGACATGGGCCGCCGGGCCGGTCATAAACAGCGGCTGGCCCGGGCCTTTCCAGGCGATATCAAGACGACCGCCGGGCAATTCCACGCGTACCGTTTCAGCGAGCAGCCCCTGCTGGATCCCCACCGCCACCGCGGCGCAGGCGCCGCTGCCGCAGGCCTGGGTTTCCCCCGCGCCGCGTTCGTAGACGCGCAGACGGATGTGGGACCGGCCGACCACCTGCATAAAGCCGATATTGGCGCGCTCCGGAAAACGCTCGTGGCTTTCCATCACCGGGCCGAGGGTTTCTACGGCCGCCGTATCCACGTCATCCACCTGGATGACGCAGTGCGGATTCCCCATGGACACCACGCCGCACAATACTGTCTGCTCGGCGGCACGCATGATATAGGTCTTTTCCGCTTTGTTGGCGCGGAACGGCACCTGGGACGGCTCAAAGTTAGGCTCGCCCATATTCACCCGCACCAGATCGTCTTCCGTTACGCTTAATACCATACGCCCGTTGGCCGTACTCACGCGAATATCACGTTTATTGGTCAGGCCTTTCAGCCGGACAAAGCGGGCAAAACAGCGCGCGCCGTTGCCGCACTGCGACACTTCGCTGCCGTCGGCGTTAAAGATCCGGTAATGAAAATCCAGATCGGGATCGTAGGGCGGCTCGACGACCAACAGCTGATCGAACCCGACGCCAAGATGGCGATCTGCCAGGCGGCGAATCAACTCCGGCGAGAAAAAAACATTCTGCGTTACCGCGTCAACGACCATAAAATCGTTGCCAAGGCCATGCATTTTAGAGAACTGCATCATCTACTCCAGTTGCGCGGAACAGAACGTTATCGTTAGTAATTGACCTGGCTCGGACCACCGGTATCGCCACGATCGTTACGATCCGGCGTTGAGCTCTGAATGCCAGGGTTAACCGGTTTGGTCGGCGGCGGCGCGGTTTTGTCCGCCGGCGGGAAATAGAGAGGCCCTTTCAGACCGCAGCCGGTCAGGCTGAAGATCGCAAACAAAACGGCAAGCGTAGGAAAAACGTTTTTCATTGATAGTTGCCCGTGATTCATTCTTTCTGCTTTCTATCATCGCAGGAGAAGACGTAAAAGCAAGCGTTTAGCATCCGACTGCGCGCGCTTTTGTTTCGCGCTATACTGCCGCCATCTTCAAAAAAGCAGGATAGAACCATGAACGACAGTGAATTCCATCGCCTGGCGGATAGCCTGTGGATGACCATCGAAGAACGCCTGGACGACTGGGACGGCGATAGCGACATCGACTGTGAAATCAACGGCGGCGTGCTGACCATCAGCTTTGAAAACGGCAGCAAAATCATTATCAACCGTCAGGAGCCGCTGCACCAGGTGTGGCTGGCCACCAAACAGGGCGGCTACCATTTTGATCTCAAAGGCGACGAGTGGATCTGCGATCGCAGCGGCGAGACCTTCTGGGATTTGCTGGAGCAGGCGGCGAGCCAGCAGGCCGGTGAGACGGTGAAATTCCGTTAATGACGTGTTTCCCGGATGGCGGCGCATCGCGCCTTATCCGGGCTACCCGACGACTTAGAACCGTAGCCCTGCTAAGCGCAGCGCCAGCAGGGAATATCTCCGGATAGCGGCTCACGCCTTATCCGGGCCAAATCTACGAGTAGCGCTGCTGCAGCACCGGCGAAGCGGTAACGTCCTGGCTGGTGGGTATCGCGGCGGCAATCGCCTGGGTACGGAAGGGGATCACCTGGGTGCGCCCGTCTACCTCGACAATCTGATAGAACTGCGGCAGGTTGAAGTTGATAAAGCTGGAGCCGTAGGTGAAACGATCGTGCGATGACGAATAGAAGCGGCTGACGTCGCGCACCAGTTCCTCTTTACTGCCCTCGCAGTGATGATAGACCTCGGCGCGGTTGCTCTCATCAAGAATATAGATGTTAAAGCCGCTGTCGTTGTTATCCGCGTCTTCAAAGAAGAACTGAATAATCCCTTCGCTGGCGAAGCCATCCACCACCGCCGGCAGCTTAACGTGATTGGTTTCCACCTGCACCGACAACCCGTGAAGCTTGTTGTGCGAGATAGCGCCGTAGAACTCAATGGCGTTTTCCAGCTTCTGCACCGAAACGTTAAGACGCTCGAAGAACAGCCCCCACGTCTGGCCGGAGACGCGCAGCGCTTTGAAGCGCCCGGTATCCTGGCGGGTACTGGAGAGACGCAGTTCGATGCATTCGGAGATCATCTGCTGCACGCGGGTGCGGATCAGGCCGCGCAGGTGCTGGCTATAGCAGAACACCTCCACGCTGTCCGGCGGCGCGGCGTCCTGATGCATTTTGCCGAGGATCGTCTTCAGCGCTTCGATCATCGCCTGCTCGCCGTTAAAGTGCAGCGTACGCACTTCGTTCCACGAGTTGCGATACAGCAGGTCGACGCTGCCGATCAGACATTTTTGCTCTTCACCGAAGCTGAAAACATCCAGTTTACGGAAGTCGAAGTGCACCACCTGATTGCGGAAGGCCGCGGTCGGGTCATATTCGAGGTTGACGATAATCGCCAGATGGCGGATTTCGCACGGGCTGTACAGCGCTTTTGGCGTCGGCGCCGGCAGGCGCAGCGGGAAGTGGTGCGACACGTCGGCCACCATCTCCTGCAGCTTCGCCAGATCGACGATGCCGTTGCCCTTAATAAACAGGCGGGTGCGTGAGGTCAGCAGGCCGTTAAACCAGGCCCAGGCCACCAGCTTATTAAGATAACGGTTATATTCCAGCGGCTGATGGCTGATGATCGATTCCATATCCGGCGCGCGGTTATACAGATACCAACCGGTACGGTTGGCACGGCCCGGCGGCACGTGGATAAAGGTCAGGTTCGGTTCCGACAGATCCGGCGAAATTTGCGGGTTCACCAGCGTGACTTTCCCCGGCAGCGCTTCAAAGGCCGCATACAGCTTACGGGTCAGCACGCCAATATCCTGAGGGCTGGCGGAGACGCTAAGGTTATTGCGCCGCGCGAAGCGGATCAGATTACGATAGCTCTGCATCATGGCGTCGAGCAGTTCGTTGTGCGCCTTGCGCACTTCATCAATTTTCCAGTTGGCGCGGTTGTCGAGCATCATCAGACGCTTTTCGTCCCAGCCCCAGGCATTCACCAACTGGCTGACGACTTCGCGACGCCAGCCGACGCAGGCGCGTTCGCGGCTGAGTTTTTCACAGACTTTCAGGTAGAAGCAGCGGCGCACCAGGTCGAGGCGGGTTTCATCTTCGATGGCCTGCAGATAGGTAGTCACGCGCTCCAGCATCATGCAGTACGGGTCGAGGCCGAAGGAGACAATCTCGCCGTCGTGCAGACGCTGTTTGATATCTTTCGCTAACAGGCGGTTATTGGGGTATTCCCAGGAGTAGGCTTCCAGCAACAGCGTTTTCAGCACCGCTTTATAGGGGGAGTCGATACTTTTATACAGCTGCCACAGGCTGGCGCCGAAGTACTCTTCCGCCGACAGCGAACTGAGGCCGCCGAGATCGAGCCATTCGTTAGGCGTCAGCACGCCCTGAGCATACAGCCCCATGACGTAATCATCGTAATGCTCTTCTTCATCGCACGGCACCATATTCCACAGAATACGCTTGCCGGCGAGACGCACCGCGGTGCGATAGAACTCATCGAGCAACAGGATATGCTGAGTCGAACCGCAGTCTTCGCCGCCGAGACTGCCGCTTTCATTATGACGGAAGCGGTTTTCGTCGATCAGGAAGAAGCTGACTTCCACGCCGAGCGAGGCCGCCCAGCTCTCAAGCAGGCTGCATTTTCGCTGCAGCAGCTGGCGCTCTTCGCTATCCAGCCAGGCCTGGTGACATACCCAGATATCCAGATCGGAAGAACAGCTTTGACCAACGGAGGAAGTACTGCCCATCGAGTAGACGCCGGTGATCGGCAGCTCGCCTTTCGGCGGCTCCTGGGTCTGCATGCCGCGATGCAGCTCTAGTTCTTCAAGATAGTGGCGTTGGGTTTCATCAGGCGTGTAGAGGCAAATGCCACGGGGAACGTTACCGTCAAGGTAACCCGGCATCAGCGGGTGATGATAATGTAGTAACGTTGGCAGTAGACTGTAAACCTGCTGGAAAGCGGGTCCCATGGCAGCAAGGGCGCGATCCACGCGCAATTGGTTGATGGCATCCAGTCTCTGTTTCAGTGTCTCAATATAGAGGTACAAGACATATCGCCTGATGTTCAAAAACCCGAAGTACAATAGTACGGAGGATTTCAGTATTTCAACAAAAACCGTCACCATTCGTCGTCGGTGTGGTTGTGATGAGCAGCGGACGGACAAATGGTTTAAAACGTGATCAATTTAACACCTTGCTCATTGACCGTAAAGAAAGATGCGCTACATACAAGTGTAGCACCGTTTATTACCTGTAAATTCCTCACTACGCCTCCGGCAACCGCCACGCGCATGAAAGGTTAAAAAAGAGAAGGCCGGGGCCATCTCCCACATAAACCGTGAAAACTAACATCCGTAAGACAACAATGTTAGGATGGATAGTGGTCGACAATGACGGTAACAAGCATGTTAGACAAAGTTTTGAAAATTGCCACACGGCAAAGCCCGCTTGCGCTATGGCAGGCGCAGTATGTTAAAGCGCGCCTGGAACAAGCGCATCCAGGACTGAACGTCGAGCTGGTGCCGATGGTTACGCGCGGTGATGTCATCCTTGATACGCCCCTGGCAAAGGTGGGCGGCAAGGGCTTATTTGTGAAAGAGTTAGAGCTCGCCATGCTCGAAGGGCGGGCCGATATCGCCGTCCATTCGATGAAAGATGTCCCGGTGGAATTCCCGGAGGGCCTGGGGTTGGTCACCATCTGCGAGCGCGACGATCCGCGCGACGCGTTTGTTTCCAATCACTATGCCTCAATTGACGAACTGCCGGCCGGCAGCGTCGTTGGCACGTCAAGTTTACGCCGTCAGTGCCAGCTGGCCGCCACCCGTCCAGACCTGGTGATCCGCTCTCTGCGCGGTAACGTCGGTACCCGGCTGAGTAAACTGGATAACGGTGAGTATGACGCCATTATCCTTGCCGCCGCCGGGTTGAAGCGCCTGAAACTGGAAGCGCGTATTCGCCAGCCGCTGTCGCCGGAGCAATCCCTGCCGGCCGTCGGCCAGGGCGCGGTGGGTATCGAATGCCGTCTTGACGATGCATGGACCCAGGCGCTGTTAGCGCCCCTCAACCATGCGGAAACCGCAGTACGCGTGCGCGCCGAACGGGCGATGAACACCCGCCTCGAAGGCGGTTGTCAGGTGCCAATTGGCAGCTATGCGGAACTCGTCAACGGCGAACTGTGGTTGCGGGCGCTGGTTGGCGCCCCGGATGGTTCGCAGATGGTACGCGGCGAACGGCGCGGGCCAGCAGAGCAGGCCGAAGCGCTCGGCATCTCGCTGGCGGAAGAGCTCCTGGATAACGGCGCCCGCGACATTCTCGCGGCAGTTTATGATGGAGAAGCCCCACGATGAGCATCCTGGTCACTCGTCCACTCCCGCAAGGGGAAGCGCTGGTCAGCCGTCTGCGGGCCATGGGACGCGTGGCCTGGAGCTTTCCGCTGATAGAATTTACGCCTGGCCGGGAGCTTCCCGTGCTGGGCGACCATCTTGCCCATCTGGGGTCCGACGACCTGCTGTTTGCGCTATCCCAGCATGCGGTGGAATTCGCCCATGCCCGTCTGCAGCAGCAAGGCCTGCCCTGGCCCACTTCTCCGCACTATTTTGCCATTGGTCGAACGACGGCGCTGGCCCTGCATACGGTCAGCGGGCAGCACATCCGTTACCCGTTAGATCGGGAAATTAGCGAAGTCTTGCTACAATTACCTGAATTACAAAACATTGCCGGGAAAAATGCGCTGATCCTACGCGGCAATGGTGGGCGGGAACTCTTAGGCGCCACGCTGGCTGAACGCGGCGCCAGGGTCACATTTTGTGAATGTTATCAACGTAGTGCAAAACATTACGATGGCGCAGAAGAAGCGATGCGCTGGCAGTCTCGCGGGGTCACCACGCTGGTGGTCACCAGCGGTGAGATGCTGCAGCAGCTGTGGTCGCTCATACCGCAATGGTATCGCGAACAGTGGCTCCTGCACTGCCGCCTTGTCGTTGTCAGCGAACGTCTGGCCCTTCAGGCCCGGGAACTGGGCTGGCAGGAGATTCAGGTTGCCGATAACGCTGACAACGATGCGCTGCTACGCGCATTACAATAACTCTCAACATTGGAAGCCATAATGACGGAACAACAAAATCAATCCGCCGTGGTTGAGGAGACCAGGGAGGCCGTGGAAACCACACCACAGCCAGAGAACAACGATAAGAAGAAGGCGGGTAACAAAACCAGCCTGGCGCTCAGCGCGATCGCTATCGCCATTGCGATAGCCGCTGGCATCGGCCTGTATGGCCTGAACAAACAGCAGGCCACGCGGCAAAACGCAACCACCTCTGAATTATCAGGCCAGCTTGCGGCACTGCAAAAAGCGCAGGAGAGCCAAAAGAGCGAACTGGAAGGCATTATCAAACAGCAGGCCGACCAGTTGAGTCAGGCCAAACACGAGCAGGAAACCCTGACCAAACAGCTTGATGAGTTGCAGCAGAAAGTCGCCGTGATTTCGGGCAGCGATGCCAAAACCTGGCTGCTGGCCCAGGCCGATTTCCTCGTCAAGCTGGCGGGACGTAAGCTGTGGAGCGATCAGGATGTCACCACCGCCGCCGCGCTGCTAAAAAGCGCCGACGCCAGCCTCGCCGACATGAATGACCCCAGCCTGATCGGCGCCCGCCGGGCCATCACCGACGACATCGCCACCCTCTCCGCGGTAAGCCAGGTGGACTACGACGGTATGATCCTCAAGGTGAATCAGTTGGCGAACCAAATCGACAACCTGCGGCTGGCCGATAATAACGATGACGATTCGCCGATGGACTCTGATAGCGACGAGCTTTCCAGCTCTATCAGCGAATGGCGCGTCAATCTGCAGAAAAGCTGGCAGAACTTTATGGACAGCTTTATCACCGTGCGCCGCCGCGATGAAACCGCGGTCCCGCTGCTGGCGCCGAATCAGGATATCTATCTGCGGGAAAATATTCGCTCTCGCCTGCTGGTCGCCGCGCAGGCAGTGCCGCGCCATCAGGAAGAGACCTGGAAACAGTCGCTGGATAACGTCTCGACCTGGGTACGCGCCTATTACGATACTGATGACGCCACCACCAAAGCCTTCCTCGACGAGGTGGATAAGCTCAGTCAGCAAAGCATTACCATGACGGTGCCGGAAACGCTGCAGAGCCAGGCGTTGCTGGAAAAACTGATGCAGACCCGGGTGCGCAACCTGATGGCGCAGCCTGCCGTTACCGCGGGCGGCGCGCCCTCACCAGCCCCTGCTGCACCGGCCGCCCCTGCTGCGCCGCAAGGAGAGTAACGCATGCTGAAAATTCTTCTACTCTTCGCGCTGTTGATCGCCGGGATCGTGCTTGGCCCGATGATCGCCGGGCATCAGGGCTACGTCCTGATCCAGACCGATAATTACAATATCGAGACCAGCGTGACCGGGCTGGTGATCATCCTGATCCTCGCCATGGTGGTGCTGTTCGCCATCGAATGGCTGCTGCGCCGCATTTTCCGCACCGGAGCGCATACGCGCGGCTGGTTTGTCGGCCGTAAACGCCGTCGCGCGCGTAAGCAAACCGAGCAGGCGCTACTCAAGCTGGCGGAAGGTGATTACCAGCAGGTTGAGAAGCTGATGGCGAAAAATGCCGATCACGCCGAACAACCGGTGGTGAACTATCTGCTGGCGGCGGAAGCGGCCCAACAGCGCGGCGATGAAGCGCGGGCCAACCAGCATCTGGAGCGCGCCACCGAGCTGGCGGGCGATGACCTGATCCCGGTGGAAATCATCCGCGTTCGCCTGCAGCTGGCGCGTAATGAAAATCACGCCGCGCGCCATGGCATCGATAAGCTGCTGGAAATTACTCCACGTCATCCTGAAGTGCTGCGCCTCGCCGAACAGGCATACACCCGTACCGGCGCCTGGCAGTCGCTGCTGGACATCATTCCGTCGATGGCGAAAGCTAACGTCGGCGATGAAGAGCACCGCGCTGCGCTGGAACAGCTGGCCTGGGTTGGCCTGATGGATAAAGCGCTGGCCGACGGCGGCAGCGAAGGGTTGCGCGAATGGTGGCGCAACCAGAGCCGTAAAACACGGGCGCTGGTGCCGCTGCAGGTGGCAATGGCCGAGCGCCTCATCGAGAGCGACGATCACGATACCGCGCAGCAAATTATCATTGATGGTCTGAAGAAGCAGTATGATGACCGTCTGGTGATGCCGATCCCGCGTCTGAAGACCAATAACCCGGAACAGCTGGAGAAAGTGCTGCGCCAGCAGATCAAAGCCGTTGGCGACCGTCCGCTGCTGTGGAGTACCCTGGGCCAGTCGCTGATGCGGCACGGCGAATGGCAGGAGGCCAGCATCGCCTTCCGCGCCGCGCTTAAGCAGCGTCCGGATGCCTTTGATTACGCCTGGCTGGCGGATGCCCTGGATCGCCTGCATCAGCCGGAAGAAGCCGCCGCTATGCGCCGCGATGGGCTGCTGCTGACGCTGCAGAATAATCCTCAGCCGTAACCTGCCATGGCTATCGCCTCCTGCGGGGCGATAGCCCTTCTCCCCCACCTTCGCGTTGACGGATCCCTGAAAGAAAAAAACGCCTGCGCTGAAATCAGGGCAGGCGTTAAAACAGGTCTGTTTGACAACAAATTGGGTGCTTCACTCAACGTAATGTCCATGGTGTTTGATGAGGCATAAATACGACATCTGTCAGTGGACGATAAGCACCGTAAGAACGGCTCTGCATCATTCCGGAGTTTATGAGGCACGAAGGCGAACATAAGAGATGGAATGAGCATCTACCCGGTTATTATCGCACAGGATCCGGGGAAATTGCATCTACCACAGTGATGAATTGAGAGTTTTCCTGACGCGTATTCTCAAGCAGAGAGGCGTTTTTTTTATCAGCAAGATCAAGGGAATAAATAATGGCGGGCAGCGACAGAAAACAAAAAACCCCGCCGAAGCGGGGTTCAAAATTGGTCGGCGAGAGAGGATTCGAACCTCCGACCCACTGGTCCCAAACCAGTTGCGCTACCAAGCTGCGCTACTCGCCGAAATACTGCTTTTTGAATTTTTAGTTCAATTCGTTAAAGTCGTGGTGCGAGGGGGGGGACTTGAACCCCCACGTCCGTAAGAACACTAACACCTGAAGCTAGCGCGTCTACCAATTCCGCCACCTTCGCAAATTCACAACTCTATCAAATAATGGGGTGGCTAATGGGATTCGAACCCACGACAACTGGAATCACAATCCAGGGCTCTACCAACTGAGCTATAGCCACCACTGCAAACCTTTTACGCGGTATTAAAACCACCGCAGCTCCAGCACCGGGTTAATGGTGCGCCCGACAGGATTCGAACCTGAGACCTCTGCCTCCGGAGGGCAGCGCTCTATCCAGCTGAGCTACGGGCGCTTAGCGCCGTTGCGGGGTCGGATAATACGGACTTCCTACCCCGCTGTCTAGTGCCTTTTAAAAGAAAATTATCGTTTGCTCATGCTTTGTTCGTTTTGACGGTTATTCAGCCGTATTATTGACTTGCCCCTGTCTTCCGAGGCCAAACACCTTATAAATCAGGGTGACGGCGGCCAGGAAAATAATGCCGACAAACAGCGACATCCGGGTTTCATCATTCAGACCCATCCCTACCAGCACACAGATCAGGAAGGCCATGGTGAAATAGTTGGCCCACGGAAACAGCAGCGAACGGAACGGATGGCTGGCGATTGCCGCCCGATGCACGCGACGGAAACGCAGCTGGCTAATCAGGATCACAAACCATGGCACCATCCCTGGCAACACGCTGGCGCTGTAGACATAGACAAACACCCGCTGCGGATTAGGAATGATGTAATTCAGGCAGGAGCCCACCAGCAGGATCAGAATCGACAGCGCCACGCCGACGGCCGGAACGCCGTTGCGCGATACCTTACCGATCGCCGCCGGCAGTTGGCGGTTCTTCGCCAGGGCGTACAGCATACGTCCACAGCTGTACATTCCGCTGTTGCAGCCGGAAAGCGCCGCCGTCAGCACCACGAAGTTGATAATTCCCGCCGCCGCGGTAATCCCGATTTTGGCAAACGTCAGTACGAACGGGCTGCCGTTGGAGCCGATTTGATCCCACGGGAAGATGGTGACGATAACGAAAATCGCGCCCACGTAGAAAATCAGGATCCGCCACAGCACTTTGCCCACCGCGCTGCGCAGGGTCACCTGCGGATTTTTCGCTTCACCTGCGGTAATGCCGATGAGCTCCACCCCCTGATAGGACGCGACCACGATACACAGCGCCGTCAGGAAGCCCTTCCAGCCGCCGGCGAAGAAACCGCCATGTTCGGTGAGATTACCAAAACCAATGGAGTGGCCGCCGTTGCCAAAGCCGAAGAAAATGACGCCCAGCCCGACGACGATCATCACGATAATGGTGGTCACTTTAATCATGGCGAACCAGAACTCGATTTCACCGTACAGCCGGACCGCCGCCAGGTTCGCCAGCGCCACCAGCCCCACGGCAATTAACGCCGGGATCCACTGCGCCATCTCCGGGAACCAGAACTGCACATAGACCCCGATGGCGGTAATCTCCGAGATCCCCACCGCCATCCACATAAACCAGTAGGACCACGCGGTCAGGTAGCCGAAGAAGGGGCTCATATAGCGATGCGCATACACCGCGAAGGAGCCAGTGACAGGCTCAAGGAACAGCATTTCGCCCATTGAGCGCATAATGAAAAAGACGAACAGGCCAGCGATAATGTACGCCAGCAGCACGGAAGGCCCGGCCCATTTCAACGTACTGGCCGCCCCCATAAACAACCCCACGCCAATCGTCCCGCCAAGGGCGATCAGTTCAATATGCCGGGCCTCCAGTCCACGCTGGAGTTCCGCTTTTTTCTCAGTCATATATCCTCTTGTGTTTGCCGTATTCCGGGTACTCCCGGTTATTGTTATTAACTGAAACCATAGCCTTGCCGACGCGCAGGTCTCCCCCGCGCGTATGAAGCCTGCGAATGGTTAATTAATTTTGCGGAAATGGCAAATAAAGTATCAGGCGAGTGAAGAGATTACACAGAATATGTATGCAAACTCGCCTGGTTGCAGTGGAATATCAGAGCTTGCCGGTATAATGCCAACGTAAATAGCGCAGCAGACGGAACTGTCTCTTGATGCGGCTCGGCTGCAAAAGCAGGCGATAGAACCACTCCAGCCCCAGATCCTGCCAGAACTTCGGCGCCCGATGGACGTGCCCAGTGAAGACATCGTAAGTGCCGCCGACACCCATATACAGCGCGTGCGGATACAGGCGCCGGCAGTCGCGCATGAAGATCTCCTGGCGCGGCGACCCCATCGCGACGGTGACGATTTTCGCCCCGCTGTCGCGAATGCGTTCGAACAATGTCTGGCGCTGCTCAGGGGTAAAATAACCGTCCTGGCTGCCGACGATGTTCACTTGCCAGCGCTGACGCAGCCTGGACTCCGTTTGCGTCAGGACCTCAGGTTTACCACCAACCAAAAACACCGGTGTCCCTTCAGCGCCAGCGCGCTGCATTAACGCTTCCCAGAGATCGGCCCCGGCGACGCGGGATACCTGGGCCTGCGGGTATTTTTTGCGCAGCGAACGCACCACACTGATGCCATCCGCATATTTAAACTCCGCCGCCTCAATCAGCGCCCGTACCTCCGGGTTATCTTCTACGGCCAGCATTTTCTCAGCATTAATGGCCACCAGCGTCCCCTCCCGGAGCGCGCCGTCGGCATACAAATAATCCAGAGCGTGCTGCATATCGCGCCAGCCTATGAGCTGCAGCCCTCTTAACAGGTACAACGGCGCGGAAATGGTCCCAGTCATGTCTATCCTTCTCAGACTTGCGGTTGCGAAAGCGGTTTTACGCGCTTATGAATCAGTCCCACGCTATCCAGGAACCAGTACAGCAATTTCGCCGCCAGCAAGCAGATACCAAAGATCACGAGGAAAAACACCACGCGGGAGCCGAACGAATCCAGACCCTCGCGCGCCAGCACTATCATGTTGAAGATAGCGCCGAAACAGAAACTGTGCAGGATAGCCGCTTTGTAACGATTGCTCTCCCGGTTGCCCAGCTCATACAGCCAGTCGAACCATTTAATAATCAACCCTACCGCCACAGCGCCCAGCGGCACAAACCAGACGCCGCCCATCACCACCAGCGAGCCAATCAGCGTCGGCGAAATCGCCAGCCCCGAATGGTTGTTTAACACCTCCCAGGTGAAGTAGTTGGCGGTATTGAGCACCATCGTCGGACGACCGTGCCACATCCAGCTGGGGATGAAGACGTAGAAATCGCGGATCATCGGCGCCAGCCCCTGGAAATCGATCTTGTCGTAGTTCTGCAGCAGCAGCGCCAGGTTTTCCCACGGTGAGAAGGTGTCGCGCGTGAGATACAGGAAGGTATAAAACGCTTCATCGCCGCTGACGTTCATCCCGTAGCGCTTCAGCGCCAGCCAGAACATGCCGACAATACCCAGCACGCCCGCCGCCGCCAGCATCCACAAGCTGATCCAGCCGCGAATAATACCGATGAACAGAAAGATGGCGAAGGCGATGATGATATTGGCGCGGGTCCCGCCGACAATGGCGTAGGTCAGCAAACCAAAGGCCACGGTGCTGACGAGGAAGAAGATCCACGCCTTATAATCCTGGCGCAGAAAATAAACCACCAGCATCGCCGGAATAAAGAAGTAAAAGAAGCGCTTCAACGCCACGCCGGACACTTCAGCAGAAAAAATCTGGCTGTAGGAGTTGAGCTTAAACAGCAGAAAGCCGTTGTGAGCGAAGAAGATGCCGACGCACAGCAGCGCCAGCCCCATCAGTATGCCCCACGCCAGATGGGTTTCCACCCGGTTCATGGTAAACAGCGGGCGATGCGCAACCTCGCGCGAGGCCGGGCGCAACCGCGTTTTATAGGTCACGTAGTAGATCGCGTAGAAGCACACCGCGATCAGCAGCGTCTGCAGCAAAATCTCCGGCGGCGCTACGCTGACGTCAAAGCGGAACACCAGAATACTGGTCAGCGGGAAGCCGAAGAAAAAGGTCAGCAGAAACAACAACGAGAAAAAGACGTTGAAGTTGAAGCGTACCCGGCGGAACTCAAACCAGGTGGCGGTGGCGATAAACAGGGTCGACAGCAGCCAGACCACCAGCAGCCCGCTAAATTGCATTAACGTCATGCCTGCCCCTCCGCCGCTAACCGTAGCGCCCGCTGCCAGCCCGTCAGATAGTTCGGCCGGAAGAAGGCGATAGTAGATTTATCCACGCTCGCCAGCTGACGCTGCGCTTCACGCACCACGCTGACGTCCAGCGCGTCGCTGGTGAACAGCACCGGCACATGCTGCTCGGTCATATCCTGCCAGAACGGGTTTTCCCGATTGAGCACGCAGGGGATGCCCGCCTGAATCAGCAGACACAGGGTGCCGATCCCCTGCTGGCGGGCAAACAGAAAATAGCCCAGATCGCAGCGGCGCAGCAGCGCCAGATAATCATTAAATTCAAGCTTCTCGCTGAGGATCTGCAGATGCGCATGGCTAAACAGCGCCGCCCCCGCCTCGCGCACCTCGTTGATATAGGCGTCGTTATTCGCCGGATAACCCATCGGCACGATGACATTCACCGTATCGCCAAACTGCTGATGGATAGCCTTCAGCGCGGCAATATGTTCATTGCTGCGATCCCCGGAGTTGCCGACCAGAATAGTCAGGGTATCACTGCGCGGGGCGTTATCGGCCAGGGTATTCAGCGCCGGATCCATACGGGTCGGGAAGTAGAGCAGCTCACCCGGCACACGCGGATGGCGGTTAGCGAACCAGCTGAGATCGCCGCGGGTGGCGAAAACGCGCCCTACTCGCCCCTGCGCCATGCGGCGTAGCGGATAGAACAGGCGAAACTTCAGGCTGGCAGAGTTTTCATACAGATCTGCCCCCCAGATATGCCAGTTAAACTGTGACGGGCGGATGCCGCCACTCAACAGCGCCAGCCACAGCCCGGTATTAAACTGGCCGTGGAAGAAAAAGCGCTGCTGGCGGTTGGCTTTCGCGGTGGCAATCACTGCCTGCGCCAGCGCTTTCTTTCCTGGATAGCAGGTGATGTCCAGTGCCGGATATCCATCACGCACGCTGGCCTCATCACCGACGACCAAAAATCTCCGGGCCTGCGGGTCGGCGGCCAGTTCGTCGTTAAAGAACCGCAGTACGGTCTGGTTATGGTGCGGGATATCCGATCCCAGTACATGTATCAGTGCTGTCATGCCCGTTTACGCCAGAGTAAAAACACGCCACTACAGAGGGCGAAATAAACAATATACGTGGCCATATACGCCTGCGCCGCGCCAATTGCGCCGTGCGCCGGAATAAGCCAGTGTGAGAATGCGGTCAGCAGCGTGAACTGGCTGATTTCCGTCAGAATATAAAAACGTAGCGACGCTTTGGCGATCACCAGATAGCCGTAGACATAGGCGCCGACTTTTAAGACGTCGCCCACCAGCTGCCAGGCGAACAGGTCACGCATCGCGGTAAAGCGATCGGAAAACAGCAGCCAGATGGCAAAATCGCGCAGTAGCCAGACCGTCAGGCTTGCCGCCGCCACCGCCGGCAGAACGAATTTCAGCGATTTGGCAATCTCGCGGGTGATATCCGTTTTGGCGCTCAGCCGCGACAGCGTCGGCAGCAGATAGACGCTAAACGAGGCGGTAATAAACTGCAGGTAGGCATCGGAAATGCTGCTCACCCCCTGCCAAATCCCGACCGCCTCCCAGCCGTAATGCGCCGCCAGCAGATTACGCATCATCACATAGGCCACCGGCAGCGTCACCGAGGTTATGAGCGCCATCAGGGTAAATTTCGATAGCTGTCCCGCCAGACTGTTATCCCAGCGCGGGCGCAGGGCGCTCAGCGGTATATTACCCCGCCGCCAGAGCATGATGCCCGCCGGGATCACCACCAGCGCCGGCACTAACGCCAGCCCCAATAGCGCCCCCTGGTAACCCCCGAAGTAGTAACAGGCATAATAGGCCGCGACGCCAATCAGGCTCCCGGCAATCAGCGAGAAGGCGTTACCCGCCGCATCGCGAAAGCCTTTCATCAGCGCCAGCAGGAAGTTCGCCCAGGCGATCCCCATCTGCACCAGCGCCACCAGGCGTACCAGCCCCTGATAGTGCGTATGGCCGAACAGCCCCTGGCTTATCGGCGCCGCCGCCAGTAAAAACACCAGTGCCAGCAGCGTGGAAAAGCCAAGCACCATAGCCGACGAGGTACCCACCACCTGTTTCAGACGTGGGGGATCGTCGTGATGCTGAGCCACCAGCTTCGTGACGCCGTTAAATATCCCGGCACCCGCCAGCACGCCGAGCACGGTGACCAGCTGCCGGAAGTTACCGGCCTGGCCAACGCCCGCCGGCCCAAACGAGACGGCCAGCAGCTTGACGACCAGCAGACCGGCGCCGATTTTGACCAGCGTCGATGCCGCCGTCCACAGTGAGGCTTTTGCTAACGACATATCAGGAGAAATAGCTCAGCAGCGAGTTAATCACCGTCCGCTGGTTCACCAGAGAGAGATTGTAAAACAGCGGCAGGCGCACCAGGCGCTCGCTCTCCAGGGTGGTGTAGCGGTCTTCACCGTGGAACTCGCCGAAGTGTTCTCCGGCCGGGCAGCTGTGCAACGGAATATAATGGAATACCGCGAGGATCTCCGCCTCTTTCAGCCAGGCGATCAGCCTGCTGCGATCCTCGATATCACGCAGCTTTATGTAGAACATGTGCGCATTTTGCCCACAGTCGGCCGGAACCGTCGGCAGTTCGATACGCCCCGCACGCGCCAGCGGCAGCAGCGCATCGTGATAGTTCTGCCACAGCGCCAGGCGCTGCTGGTTGATCCGCTCCGCCGCTTCCAGCTGCGCCCACAGATAGGCGGCCTGCAGGTCGGACATCAGATAGCTGGAGCCAATATCGCGCCAGGTATATTTATCCACCAGACCACGAAAGAACTGGCTGCGGTTGGTACCTTTTTCACGAATGATCTCCGCGCGTTCCACCAGTGTGCGATCGTTGATAAGCGTCGCCCCGCCCTCACCGCCGGCGGTGTAGTTTTTGGTTTCATGGAAGCTGAAGCAGCCGATATGGCCGATGGTGCCCAGCGCACGCCCCTTATAGGTAGACATCACCCCCTGCGCGGCGTCTTCCACCACAAACAGGTTGTATTTGTCGGCAATGGCCATGATGGTGTCCATCTCGCAGGCTACGCCGGCATAGTGCACCGGGACAATCGCCCGGGTTTTATCGGTGATGGCGGCTTCGATAAGCGTTTCATCGATATTCATCGTATCGCGGCGGATATCAACGAAGACGATTTTCGCCCCACGCAGCACAAAGGCGTTGGCGGTAGAGACAAAGGTATAGCTGGGCATAATCACTTCGTCGCCCGGCTGGATATCCAGCAGCAGCGCGGCCATCTCCAGCGAAGCCGTGCAGGAAGGCGTCAGCAGCGCTTTTGCCGTGCCAAATCGCTGCTCCATCCACTGCTGGCAGCGGCGCGTAAAACCGCCGTCGCCGCACAGCTTGCCGCTGTTCATCGCAGACTGCATGTAATCAAGCTCGGTTCCAACCACCGGCGGCGCGTTAAATGGGATCATGGGGTCACCTGTATAGCCAGTAGGCGGTGCTTTCCACGTTAGCACCGCTGAGAATATAACGTTTAAGCGCGGCGGTGTTGCCCATCTGGGTCGCCACCCGCAGTGTAGAAAGTCCGCGCGAGGCAGCCCAGTGCTGCGCCGCCTGCATCAGTTGCGCCCCGGCGCCGCGCCCGGCCAGCAGGCCGATACGCGCTTCGGTCGCTGTGATCTGCCGCAGGGAGACAAAGGCGCGGATATCCCCCTCAGGATGGCGGTAAATCAGACATTGATGATCGAAGGTGCCACGCACCGCATTTTCAATCCACTGGGCATAGAAGCGGCCGCTGGCATCGGCAGCGTACCAGGGCGCGCGAAAGCGGCTCATGGCAAAGGCCTGCGCCGCCAGCTCGCGCAGCGGCGCAATATCCGCTTCCACGGCAACGTCGGCGCCCGCATCAGCAGGGTTGCCCACCGGTAGCGCCAGATCGACTTCGCCTTCCACCAGCTGAAAACCCAGCTGCTGTAGCGCGTCCAGCCGGACGGTGTCGCTGGCGGCCACCTTCGCCTGCACCCGCGACCACCCCGCCAGCGCCTCAGGCGTCAGCCGCGGCGCACGTTCATCAAAGTGAACGATGGCGCTGTTAACAGCAAAGAAGCGGTTCTCCCACTCCAGGGGATCAATACTGGCGCGGACGGGCACGGAGCAGATCCAGCAGGTATTGGCCGTAGCCGGTTTTTTCCAGCCGCTTCGCGGCGCGTTTGACGCCATCATCGTCCAGCCAGCCGTTACGCCAGCCGATCTCTTCCAGACAGGCGATTTTAAAGCCCTGGCGCTTCTCGACGGTCTGCACGAACATGCTGGCCTCGATCAGGCTATCGTGCGTGCCGGTGTCCAGCCAGGCAAAACCGCGCCCGAGGAGCTCGACGGTCAATGCGCCATCCTCAAGGTACATCTGGTTGATGGAGGTGATTTCCAGCTCGCCGCGCTCGGACGGCTTGACCCGTTTGGCATACTCCGTCACCTTGCCATCGTAGAAATAGAGACCGGTGACCGCCCAGTTCGACTTCGGCGGCTTCGGCTTCTCTTCCAGTGACAGCGCGCGGAAGTTGTCATCAAACTCCACCACGCCAAAGCGCTCAGGATCCATCACCTGATAGCCAAAAATCGTCGCCCCTTCCGTGCGAGCAGCCACGCTGCGCAGCTTCGGGCTAAAGCTCTGGCCGAAGAAAATATTGTCGCCTAGCACCAGACATGCCGGTTCGCCGTTAAGAAAGGCTTCGCCGATGATGAACGCCTGGGCTAAACCATCCGGCGTCGGCTGTACGGCATAGTGCAGCGCAATGCCAAACTCTGAGCCATCGCCGAGCAGGCGCTGGAAATCACGTAGGTCGTCCGGCGTGGTGATGATCAGGATCTCACGTATCCCGGCCAGCATTAATACCGACAGCGGGTAGTAGATCATCGGCTTGTCGTAGATCGGCAACAACTGCTTCGATACGCCGCGGGTGATGGGATGCAGTCGCGTTCCGGAACCGCCCGCCAGAATAATACCTTTCATCATTCCCCCCAGAGATGATTAGCCTTGCAGCCCAAGACGCTCGCCCTGATAGCTTCCATCCTGAACCTGGCGCCACCAGCTCTCGTTCGCCAGATACCACGCCACGGTCTTACGCATACCGGAAGTAAAGGTCTCTGCCGGCGTCCAGCCCAGCTCGCGGGCAATCTTCGAGGCATCAATGGCATAGCGCAGATCGTGGCCCGGACGATCGGCTACGAAGGTGATCAGATCGTGATAGTGCACCACGCTTTGCGGTTTATGCGGCGCCAGCTCTTCCAGCAGCTGACAAATGGTTTCCACCACCTCGATATTTTTACGTTCGTTATGACCGCCGATATTGTAAGTTTCGCCCGGTTCGCCGCGGGTCGCCACCAGATACAGCGCTCTGGCGTGATCTTCCACGTACAGCCAGTCGCGGATCTGCTGCCCATTGCCATACACCGGCAGCGGCTTGCCCGCCAGCGCATTGAGGATCGTCAGCGGGATCAGCTTCTCGGGGAAGTGATACGGGCCGTAGTTATTGGAGCAATTGGTGATAAGCGTCGGCAGGCCATAGGTCCGCAGCCAGGCGCGCACCAGGTGGTCGCTGCTGGCTTTCGAGGCCGAATAGGGGCTGCTTGGCGCATAGGGCGTGGTCTCGGTAAAGAAATCCTCGCTGCCGTGCAGATCGCCATACACTTCGTCGGTCGAGATATGGTGAAAACGGAACGCCGATTTTTTCTCCGTGGCCAGGGTATTCCACCAGCTGCGGGCCGCCTCCAGTAGCGTATAGGTGCCTACGATATTGGTTTCGATAAACGCCGCCGGGCCGTCAATCGAACGATCGACGTGGCTTTCCGCCGCCAGGTGCATCACCGTATCGGGTTGATGCTGACGGAAAATACGGTCCAGCTCGCCGCGGTCGCAGATATCCACCTGTTCAAAGGCGAAACGCGCATCCTGCGCCACTGGCGCCAGCGACATTAAATTGCCGGCATAGGTCAGTTTATCCACCACCACTACGCGATCGGCGGTGTGCTGGATAATCTCCCGCACCACCGCCGAACCAATAAAGCCCGCGCCGCCGGTGACCAGAATGGTTCTCACCGCCACACTCCTTTGGTGTCGATGATATACGCCTGGGTGACGCTATCGCCGCTAACGGCTTTGAATTCATTATGATCGACCAGCATCACCAGCACATCGGCGCTGGCCAGCGCCGCATCGAGGGTCGCCAGCGTACACAGTCCATCGAGTTTCTTCGGCAGCGCGTGAATGTTGGGCTCAACCACCTGCGTCGTGCCGCTGTGCCAGCGGGCAATCTGCGCGGCAATTTCCATCGCCGGGCTTTCGCGCAGGTCGTCAATATTCGGTTTAAAAGCGAGGCCAAAACAGGCGATCGTCAGTTCGCTGGCCCGTTTGTTGGTGGCATTCAGGCAGTCCGCGACCTGTGCTTTCACCTGTTCGATAACCCATTCCGGCTTATGGTCGTTGACCTCGCGAGCGGTGCGGATCAGACGTGCCTGCTGCGGGTTTTGCGCCACGATAAACCACGGATCGACGGCGATGCAGTGGCCGCCGACGCCTGGGCCCGGCTGCAGGATATTGACTCGCGGATGGCGGTTTGCCAGGCGGATCAGCTCCCAGACGTTAATGCCCTGGTCGGCGCAAATCAGCGACAGTTCGTTGGCAAAGGCGATGTTGACGTCGCGGAAGCTGTTTTCCGTCAGCTTACACATCTCGGCGGTGCGCGAGTTGGTCACCACGCATTCACCTTCGAGGAAAATTTTATACAGCTCGCTGGCGCGCGCCGAGCAGACCGGCGACATGCCGCCGATAACGCGATCGTTTTTAATCAGCTCGACCATCACCTGACCGGGCAATACTCGCTCCGGGCAGTAGGCGATATTCACGTCAGCGGCGTCGCCCGCCTGCTGAGGGAAGCTGAGGTCCGGGCGCATCTCCGCCAGCCAGCCGGCCATCTGCTCAGTCGAACCCACCGGCGAGGTGGACTCCAGGATCACCAGTGACCCTTTCTTTAACGTCGGCGCAATGGATTTAGCGGCCGACTCGACAAACACCATATCCGGCTCGTGGCGATCTTTAAACGGCGTCGGCACGGCAATCAGGTAGGCATCCGCCTCCACCGGGGTGGTGGTGGCGCTTAAATAACCCTGTTCGACCGCGGTCTTCACCACGCTCGCCAGATCCGGCTCCACGATATGAATCTCTCCACGGTTAATGGTCTCCACGGCATGTTGATTAACATCAACGCCGACCACCCGCTTCTGCCGGGAGGCGAACGCGGCAGCGGTTGGCAGCCCGATATAGCCAAGGCCAATCACTGAAATGGTAGAAAAACTCATAACGTTACCTGATTATTTTTAAGTGCAGACAAAATTCGACGACATGCTTCACCATCGCCATAGGGATTATGCGCGCGGCTCATCGCCTGGTATGCGGCATCATCCTGCAGCAGTCGCGTGACTTCCGCCACGATGCGCTGGCTGTCGGTGCCGACCAGGCACACGGTGCCAGCGGCCACCGCTTCCGGACGTTCGGTCATATCGCGCATGACCAGTACCGGTTTCCCGAGAGAAGGGGCCTCTTCCTGAATGCCGCCGGAATCGGTCAGGATCAGCCAGGCCCGATCCATCAGCCAGACGAACGGCAGGTAGTCCTGCGGTTCAATCAACATCACATTGTCAATATGACCGAGAATACGATTCACCGGCTCGCTGACGTTAGGATTCAGGTGAACCGGATAGACAATCTGCACCTCAGGGTGGGTATGGGCTATCTCCGCCAGCGCTTGGCAGATCTGTTCAAAGCCGAGCCCAAAGCTTTCCCGCCGGTGGCCGGTAACCAGAATCATCTTTTTACCGTGGCTAATGAAAGGATAGCGCTGCAGCAGGGTCTCCCGTAGCGCTTCATCACCCAGAACCCGATCCCGCACCCAGAACAGGGCGTCAATGACCGTATTCCCGGTGACCGTGATGCGACTGTCGGCAATATTTTCCCGTAGCAGGTTCTGCCGCGAGGTTTCCGTGGGGGCGAAATGGTATGTCGCCAGATGGCCGGTCAACGTACGGTTGCCTTCTTCCGGCCACGGCGAACTTAAATCGCCAGTGCGCAGGCCGGCCTCTACGTGGCCCACCGGTATCCGCTGATAAAACGCCGCCAGGCTCGCCGCCATGGTGGTCGTGGTATCGCCATGCACCAGCACCACGTCGGGTTTAAACGACTCCAGCACCGGCTTCAGCCCCTCAAGGATGCGACAGGTGATCTCGGTCAGCCCCTGCCCCGGCTTCATGATGTTGAGATCGTAGTCCGGGACAATAGAGAAAAGTTTCAACACCTGATCGAGCATCTCCCGATGCTGCGCGGTCACGCATACTTTCGCCTCAAAATGAGGATCCTTTGCCAGCGCATGGACCAGAGGCGCCATCTTGATGGCTTCCGGCCTCGTGCCAAATACAGTTAGTACTTTCACATCGATTCTCTTCGATTAGGCGATGAAGGTCATCTGCCCTTCACCACAGGCCGCAATCACAGGACACGACGACGTGATAACGCCACGCCTGCGCCGATGAGCGCACCCACAATCCCCCACATCACCATCAGAAATACACGGCGCGGGCTATCGCGTTTTACAGGTTCTTCCGGCGTCCGCAAATACCGGTAAGTCTGAAAACGCGGATCTAACGTTGGACCGACGTTCAACGTGCTCAGCATAGCGCGGTTCTGGTCGTAATCGAGGTCATATTCCGGCCCGACGGCCTGCAGGTTTTCCAGCCTGGCCTGCAGCATCGGCCTGCCCAATAAAAATAGCTCTGAATCCGGCAACTGATCGGCAGGAACATCCGTTTCGCTGCGTGAAATATTGTGCTGCTGGGCCACCTTCAGCGCCTGCTCCACGCTGTGCGTCCGACGGTTGAAGATGGCCTCGGCCACCTCTTCCTGGCGCTTCACCTGCGCTTTCATTTGCACGGTCCGCGCCGCCCAGGCGCCTTTGAGTTCGTCATTAAGATGGCCTGCCGCCCGCTGGCTGGCGAAAGCCACATACTGACGCAACAGATTATTGGCATCCTGCCCGGTCTCGGCGGTCAGTTTGACGCTGTCGTTAATGCTCTTGGCCGCATCGCCTGGCATAAACTGGATATTGTTAATCAGGTCATCCAGCATCGCCGCATCCGCGCGGGCATTACCCGACTGACGCTGCTTGTAGTAGTCCGTTTGTAGCCAGAAATCGCGCCGGGTATCCCAGGAGGCCAGCTGCATGATGAACTCTTTATACGCTTCATCCATGGCGGAAGGCTGATCGACCGAGGCAAGGTCGGCTTTAATGTCCAGATTGCGTAAGAACTGCTGCTGGGAATAGTACCCCCCCAACATATTGACAGTAGGCCGATCGGTGATCGCCGTGGCGCTCCACTCCTGGCGAGCAAAAAAGGTATATACCAGCACGATGGCGGCGAAGAGTACGGCGCCGCCGACTATCCAGCCTTTTCCTGCCCATAAAGCGCGAAACAGCCCGCGAATATCCAGCTCGTTCTCAACGTTCACTGCTTGTGCTCCCGGTAATGGTTGAGTCATCACATCCCCAGCTTTACTTGGTTAGTTTCGGATTATTGCCGCTGTGTCGCCGAATTCTGCGTCTGATGCGCTTAACCAGGCGCGCCACTTTCCAGGCGCGCTTAATACAGTAGCCATAAAGGAAGAAGGCTACCAAAAAGAGAATTAACATCACCCATTCCGGCACAATGCGGGTGTATTCCGCCGCGACGCCAACCAGCGCCAGCAGGGCGGCGGCCAGGGTAATCAGGACGAACGCCTGACGGGAAGTAAAGCCGGCGCGCATGATCAAATGATGAATATGCTGACGGTCCGGAGAGAAAGGACTCATGCCTTTGCGCAGGCGGCGATACATAATCGCCACCATGTCCATCAACGGGATAGCGATAATCCACAGCGCGGTCACCGGGCTAATGGGATGTGTTTTACCTTGCGTGGTTTCCAGCAGGATCCAGATAATGGTGAAGCCAATCATCGTGCTGCCGGCGTCACCCATAAAGACTTTATAGCGGCGGCCGAGGGCGCCAAGATTGAGAAGAATATAGGGCAGAATGGCGGCGATCATCGCGAAGCACCACATCGCCAGGCTGTACTGACCATCAAACCAGAGGATGATCCCAGTCGCCGCAAAGGAGACCGATGACAGACCGCCGAGCAGGCCGTCGATCCCGTCGACCATGTTAAACGCATTGATGGCGGCCCACACGGCAAACAGCGTCAGGAAGAAGCCGAAAGGCCCCAGCACCAGCTCCCACGAGCCAAAAATAAAGCCGAGACTACTCAGATGCAGATTCCCTGCCATCATCATAATCACGGCGATCGCAGCCTGTATGACTGCGCGAATTTTCACGCTGATATCGAAGCGATCGTCAAGCGCGCCAACCAGCACCAATACCCCCGCGCAGGCCAGATACAGCGAGGCGTGAGGAATATAATAATCGGCGATGGCGAAAGTAAAACAGATGCCTGCATAAACTGAGATACCACCGACCAACGGAATCAACCCCTGATGCCGTTTGCGATAGTTTGGTTTATCCACCAACCCGATCTTTTTTGCCACTTTCCGCGCGACAAAAATAAAGAGGGTCGTGAATAAGAAAATACTGATTAATTCAGTAATAGCAGTGAGTAAATTCACAACGCATGTGCTCTCAGCATAGTTAATCCGGGAAGTATAGCGATGATGCCCCAACTCCAGAAGGGGAAAAGCAGAACATTACAAATTTATTGTATAGATTTTAGTCTGTTAAAGCTGTCTCCGCCTGCTATCCGGCGCCATTATACGACAACTTTCGTCCCGCTTTCTCTGTCTCTGGATCATACAAACCCAAAAATGAAAACGCCACGCAAAGGCGTGGCGTTTTTGGCTTTTTTTACCTTACGAGCGCTTCATCATATCGAAGAAGTCATCATTCGTCTTGGTCATCGCCAGCTTGTTAATGAGGAATTCCATTGCATCGATCTCACCCATCGGATGAATAATTTTGCGCAGGATCCACATTTTCTGCAGCTCTTCCTGAGTGGTGAGCAGTTCTTCTTTACGGGTACCGGAACGGTTGTAATCGATAGCCGGGAAGACGCGTTTTTCGGCAATCTTACGAGAGAGGTGCAGCTCCATGTTACCGGTGCCTTTAAACTCTTCGTAGATCACTTCGTCCATTTTGGAGCCGGTGTCAATCAGCGCCGTGGCGATGATGGTCAGGCTGCCGCCCTCTTCGACGTTACGTGCCGCACCGAAGAAACGCTTCGGACGGTGCAGGGCGTTGGCGTCCACACCACCGGTCAGGACTTTACCAGAAGCCGGTACCACGGTGTTGTAGGCTCGCGCCAGACGAGTAATGGAGTCGAGCAGGATGATAACGTCTTTCTTGTGTTCAACCAGACGTTTTGCTTTCTCGATAACCATCTCGGCAACCTGCACGTGGCGGGATGCCGGCTCGTCAAAGGTGGAAGCAACCACTTCACCTTTCACCAGACGCTGCATCTCGGTCACTTCTTCCGGACGTTCGTCGATCAGCAGCACCATCAGCACGCAGTCCGGGTGGTTGTAAGCGATGCTCTGCGCGATGTTCTGCAGCAGCATCGTTTTACCGGCTTTCGGCGGCGCGACAATCAGACCACGCTGGCCGCGGCCAATCGGGGAGGCCAGATCCAGTACGCGAGCGGTTAAGTCTTCGGTAGAACCGTTACCACGTTCCATACGCAGGCGAGAATTCGCGTGCAGCGGCGTTAAGTTCTCGAACAGGATCTTGTTACGCGCGTTTTCCGGCTTGTCGTAGTTAACTTCGTTAACTTTCAACAGTGCAAAGTAACGCTCACCCTCTTTCGGAGGACGAATCTTACCGGAAATGGTGTCACCAGTGCGAAGGTTGAAACGGCGGATTTGGCTGGGGGATACGTAGATGTCGTCAGGGCCGGCGAGGTAGGAGCTGTCTGCGGAGCGGAGGAATCCAAATCCATCCTGCAGTATCTCCAGTACGCCGTCGCCAAAGATATCTTCGCCACTCTTCGAATGCTGCTTGAGGATGGCAAAAATAATATCCTGCTTACGCATACGAGCCAGGTTTTCCAGCCCCATATTTTCGCCGAGAGTAATCAGCTCAGAAACCGGCGTATTCTTTAATTCGGTAAGATTCATAGTGGTGTGGGTTCTTAAACTCGGGGTAAATCTCGAACTTAATGTTGTGAATGGTATGGCAGGAACATCCATGCCTGTTAGCGGCTTCATCTCGTGTCTGTACGTTGCCTGGTCACAGGAAAGAACGCAGAACTGAAACGACAAGACGGAATGAGTGATAAGCCCGGAATTATTAGCCTCACGCGCATCGTCTGCGGGACGCTTTGGGTAAAACAAGATTCAAACAATAGGTATGTTTAAAACGAAGTCTGTGGATTAACTTAGCACGACTCCTGCCGGGCGTCCAGAGTTCCGCAAAAAATAGGAATCTGGACGCCGGACCAGCAATTCGCTTACGCCAGGTTGGCGTCGAGGAACTCTTTCAGCTGACCCTTGGACAGTGCGCCAACTTTAGTGGCCGCCACTTCGCCGTTTTTGAACAGCAGCAGGGTTGGGATACCGCGAATGCCGTATTTCGGCGCGGTGCCCGGGTTCTGGTCGATGTTCAGCTTAGCTACGGTCAGTTTGCCCTGATACTCTTCAGCGATCTCATCCAGAATCGGGGCGATCATTTTGCACGGACCACACCACTCTGCCCAGAAATCGACGAGGGTCAGCCCGTCAGCCTTGAGTACGTCCGTGTCAAAACTGTCGTCAGTCAGGTGAATAATTTTATCGCTCATATTTAACTCCACAGGAATAAGCCTGGTGTGTTGGTGTCGTAGCCATCAACGACGTGCTGCGGCTACGTTATGCACGCTATTCTTCAGGATACCTCAATTCTCTGGGCTGCCAACTGGCGCAATCCATCATGGACTCGCCTGTTGACGCCAGGGTGCCCGAACGCGAACTGCATGCTGCAGATTTATCGCTCCCGACTCGCTTAGTAGTCTAAGCTATCCTGGATTCGTTCAGTTACCGTAGACGTACCTTGAATAATTTCGTACACCGCCAACGAAAGGTTGACGTTATTTCACCGGATACGCTTTCTTAATGCAATAGTTAGCTGATATTCTACCACACTATGAGCAAAACACATTTAACAGAACAGAAGTTTTCCGACTTCGCCCTGCACCCGGCAGTCATTGAAGCCCTTGAAAAGAAAGGGTTTCATAATTGCACACCCATTCAGGCCCTCGCCCTTCCGCTGACGCTGGAAGGCCGCGATGTCGCCGGGCAGGCGCAAACCGGTACCGGTAAAACGATGGCGTTCCTGACGTCAACGTTTCATTATCTTCTCTCTCACCCGGCTATCGCCGATCGCCAGGTTAACCAACCGCGCGCGCTAATTATGGCACCAACGCGTGAACTGGCGGTACAGATCCACGCGGATGCTGAACCGCTGGCGCAGGCCACCGGTCTGAAGCTGGGTCTGGCTTACGGCGGCGACGGCTACGACAAGCAGCTGAAAGTGCTGGAAAGCGGTGTCGATATTCTGATCGGTACCACTGGTCGTCTGATCGATTACGCGAAACAGAACCACATTAACCTCGGCGCCATTCAGGTCGTCGTACTGGACGAAGCCGATCGCATGTACGATCTCGGCTTTATTAAAGATATCCGCTGGCTGTTCCGCCGCATGCCGCCGGCGACGCAGCGCCTGAACATGCTGTTCTCCGCGACTCTTTCTTATCGCGTTCGCGAACTGGCGTTCGAGCAGATGAACAACGCCGAATATGTCGAAGTGGAACCGGAACAGAAAACGGGCCACCGTATTAAAGAAGAGCTGTTCTACCCTTCCAACGAAGAAAAAATGCGCCTGCTGCAGACGCTGCTGGAAGAAGAGTGGCCCGATCGCGCCATCATCTTCGCCAACACCAAGCACCGTTGTGAAGATATCTGGGGTCATCTCGCCGCTGACGGCCATCGTGTAGGTCTGCTGACCGGCGACGTGGCGCAGAAAAAGCGTCTGCGTATTCTCGACGAATTTACTCGTGGCGATCTCGATATTCTGGTCGCAACTGACGTTGCTGCGCGCGGCTTACATATTCCGGCCGTGACCCACGTCTTTAACTACGATCTGCCGGACGACTGCGAAGATTACGTTCACCGCATCGGCCGCACCGGCCGCGCTGGCGCCAGCGGCAACTCTATCAGCCTCGCCTGCGAAGAGTACGCGCTGAACCTGCCGGCAATCGAAACCTATATTGGTCACTCGATCCCGGTCAGTAAGTACAACCCGGACGCGCTGATGACCGACCTGCCTAAGCCGCTGCGTCTGACCCGTGCGCGCCCAGGCAACGGCCCGCGCCGCAACGGTCCACCGCGCAATCGTCGTCGTTCAGGTTAAGAAATCTATGCCATACGCTCAATCATTCAGAATCAGCCAGGGCGACCTTCCTCTGGCAACCCGCTCAGTGATGTGGACCGGGCTTAAGCGCTCCGCCAACCAGGGAGCCTTCTGAACGATGAAGAGTATGAGCTCCACCTCGCTGTATGCCGCCATTGATTTGGGTTCCAATAGTTTCCATATGTTGGTGGTGCGCGAGGTGGCGGGCAGCATCCAGACGCTGAGCCGTATTAAGCGTAAGGTTCGTCTGGCCGCCGGTCTGAATAGCGACAACACGCTCTCCGCGGAAGCGATGGAGCGCGGCTGGCAGTGCTTACGCCTGTTTGCCGAACGCCTGCAGGATATTCCGCCGACGCAAATCCGCGTCGTGGCCACCGCCACGCTACGTCTTGCCGTCAATGCAGAGGAGTTTCTGGCGAAAGCGCAAGAGATCCTCGGCACGCCAGTGCAGGTGATCAGCGGCGAAGAAGAAGCGCGCCTGATTTACCAGGGTGTCGCCCACACCACCGGCGGCGCCGATCAGCGTCTGGTGGTCGATATCGGCGGCGCCAGCACCGAGCTGGTGACCGGCACCGGTGCGCAAACGACCTCGCTGTTCAGTCTGTCGATGGGCTGTGTGACCTGGCTTGAACGCTATTTTGCCGACCGTAGCCTGACGAAAGAGAATTTCGATCTCGCCGAAGCGGCCGCGCGCGAGGTGTTATTACCCATCGCCGATGTGCTGCGCTATCACGGATGGAAAGTGTGCGTCGGCGCTTCCGGCACCGTTCAGGCGCTGCAGGAAATTATGATGGCGCAGGGGATGGATGAACGCATCACCCTCGCCAAACTCCAGCAGCTTAAACAGCGCGCCATCCAGTGCGGACGTCTGGAAGAGCTGGAGATCGAAGGCTTAACCCTTGAGCGGGCGCTGGTGTTCCCGAGCGGGCTGGCGATCCTGATCGCTATCTTCAGCGAACTGAATATTCAGTGTATGACCCTGGCAGGCGGCGCGTTACGCGAAGGTCTGGTGTACGGCATGCTGCATCTCTCTGTCGAACAGGACATCCGCAGCCGCACCCTGCGCAATATTCAGCGCCGTTTTATGATCGACACCGAGCAGGCCCAACGCGTCGCCAGTCTGGCCAGCCATCTGCTCAGTCAGCTGGACGGCAGCTGGGAGCTGGACCCGCTGAGCCGCGATTTACTCCTCAGCGCCTGCTCGCTGCATGAAATTGGGCTGAGTGTGGATTTCAAGCGCGCGCCGCAGCACGCGGCTTATCTGGTCAATAACCTCGACCTGCCCGGCTTTACCCCGGCGCAGAAGAAGTTGATTGCCACGCTGCTCCTGAATCAGACCAACGCCATCGACCTGTCTTCGCTTCATCAGCAGAATGCGGTCCCGCCGCGAGTGGCCGAACATCTGTGTCGCCTGCTGCGACTGGCGATCCTGTTTGCCAGCCGGCGGCGCGACGATTTGTTGCCGGCCATTCAGTTGGCCGCTCACGACGACCAGTTAACGCTGACGCTGCCGGAGAACTGGCTGGCTGAACATCCGCTTGGCCGGGAAATGGTCGATCAGGAGTGTCAATGGCAAAGCTACGTCCACTGGACGCTACGGGTCACCAGCGGCGATACGCCAAGATAATATCCAGCCAGGAGGGCGGATGCGGGAAGAACTGGATTTCAAATCGCTACGCTTTTTCTCCGCGCTCTACCGGCTAGGCAATGTCTCCCCGGCGGCTGACGCGCTGAATATCAGCCAACCCACCGGCAGCCTTTTGCTGAAAAAACTACGGGATCATTTTGCTGACCCGTTGTTTGTCCGGGTGGGACAGCGGATGATGCCGACGCCGCGAGCGGACGCGATCGCCCCGACTGTATTTACCCTTCTCCAGCTTGCCGATAACGATTTAGCCGTCAAACCTGAATTTCTTCCCCAGCAGAGCCAGCGTAACTTCACGATCGGAATGACCGATATCAGTCAAATGACGCTGTTGCCTTTGCTGCAAATTGCGCTCCAGCAGCAGGCGGCGGACGGGATCACCTTTACGGTACAGAATCTGGATGAGCAGACCCTCAACGCCCTCGAATCCGGGAAGTGTGATCTCGCGATCGGCTACCTGACGCAGCTTCCGGATAGCGTCTACCAGCAGCATCTCTTCGATCAATCGTATGTCTGCCTCGCGGCGGAAAATCACCCACGTATTCGAACCCAGCTTCGTGCCGAAGACTGGCGGCAGGAAAAGCATCTGGCGATCCGCGTGGAGGGGACTGCCCACGGCGATATGGATAAGCGGCTTGATGAGCACAGTATGCCCCGGCGGATCGCGCTGACATTACCGAGCTTTTTAGGTACCGGCGAGCTGGTGGCCGAAAGCGATATGATTGCCGTCGTCCCGGAACAGGTGGCGCGGCATATCACCCGCCGCTATCCCTGCCGCAGCTGGCCGCTACCTTTTCCTCTCGCCAGGATCGCCATCCGTCAGGTCTGGCATCAGCGGCTGCACCGCGATCCCGGGCATATCTGGCTACGCTCGCTGATCGCCGCACTTGCCGATCCCGCTCAGCAGAGCGGATCTATTACGATCTAAACCGCGAAATATACCGCTGTATTAGTTTTACTGATAATGCCTATTACGTTTGGTTTATTGCTGGCAATACGTGAAAGCTTTTATTCTCCTTGCATCAAGCCATACTAACAAATATCGCAAGGAATATATCATGCGCGGAAAAATCGCTTTAGAAGAACACGTCTCCACTCCTGAAAATAACCGTCTGTGGGATTCAACCGGTGAAGCCGGCCGTAACGGTACAGAATATATGAAAGACGTTGAACGTCGCCTGCTGGATCGCAGTATTCAGCTGGAAGAAATGGCGCAGCGTCATATTGACCACGTCATTCTTTCTCTAACTTCACCTGGCGCGCAATCTATTTTAGATAAAGCCAAAGCGGTCTCTTTTGCTCGTGATACTAACGATTTTATCGTCGAGAATTATGTGAAGCCAAATCCGGATAAATTTAGCGCTTTCGCCACCCTGGCCTTGCAAAACCCGGAAGCCGCGGCGGAAGAGCTGGAGCGCGCCGTGAAGAAACTAGGCATGAAAGGCGCGCTGATCAACGGCTATACCAACGTTAAAGATAGCGAGCATGGCCTGTATCTTGATGACGAATCGATGCTGGTTTTCTGGGATAAGGTCAACGAGCTGAACGTACCGGTGTACCTGCATCCTCGCGAACCGCTGGAAGGCCCGGCGCGCGGCATCTATACCGGTTACGAAAGCCTGATCGGCTCCGCGTGGGGCTTTGCGCAGGAAACGGCAGTGCATGCTATCCGTCTGATGATGAGTGGTTTGTTCGATCGTTATCCTAACCTCAATCTGGTACTGGGCCACCTCGGCGAAGGGCTGGTTCATATGCTGCCGCGTACTCAGCACCGCCTCTATCGTCAGCGTTTCGGCTGCGGTCTGGGTAAAGCGGAAAAACCGTTAATGCACTACCTGCAGAATAACTTCATTGTTACCACCAGCGGCCATTTTAATACCCATTCGCTGAATAATGCCATTGAAGTCATGGGCGCCGATCGTGTGATGTTCTCTGTCGATTATCCGTATGAAGATATTCATCAGGCTTGTGACTGGTTTGATCCGTTAGAACTTGAAGCGGGCCTGAAAGATAAAATTGCCTGGGGCAATGCCAGCCGTGTCTTTAACATTCAATAATATTAAAGACAGACTTCAGGGCCTGAATATTCAGGCCCTGTTTTTATTAGGGAGAATAAATGATGGCAATAGGTATATTTGTCTGTAGCGGCTCGCTTCTCGTCGGTGCACTGGCCGGCGCCTCGCTGAATCGCTTTATTCCGGAACACTTCAAAAAGACCTTGCCGCTGATTGCCGGATTGATCTCCATCAGCATGGGTATCTTCTTTGTCAATAAATTGCATAATCTGCCGCCCATTGCCCTGGCCATTATTGTCGGCACGATTATCGGCGGCCTGCTGAATATTGAAAAATGGATTGAGCGGGCCGGGACAACGCTGCGCACGCCCATTGAGCGCATTTTCCCGGCGCAGGCCAGCGCCAGCGTGAGTGCGGAAGATTTTATGAATCAGTTTATCGCCGTGCTGATCCTCTTCTGCGCCAGCGGCACCGGCATTTTCGGTGCTTTAACCGAAGGGATGACCGGCGACCCGACCATTCTGCTGACCAAGTCGATACTCGACTTTTTCACTGCCGCGATTTTCGCCTCTACGCTGGGGTATATCATCACCGTGATCTTTATTCCCCAGCTGATTGTCTTCATTATCCTGTTTTTCGCGGCAACCTTTATCATGGCGCTGATCAATCCGGCGATGATCGCCGACTTCACCGCCTGCGGCGGCATCATTATGCTGGCGACTGGTTTTCGTCTGTGCGGGATCCGCGCCTTCCCCACCGCCAATATGCTGCCCTCACTGCTGCTGGTAATGCCCTTCTCCGCCGCCTGGCAGCAGTTTGTCGCCTGAGGCGTTAGCCTTTTTTCGCCTTCGCCAGCATCGCTTTAATATTCGCGACGTTGGCCTGGCCTTTATGCATACGTTCTTCCGCAGAGATGACTTTTCGCTCCTGCTCCCATATCAGATCGTCCTGCGGGAGCTCAAGCAGGAAACGGCTTGGCTCCGGGCGCACCAGCTCACCATACTGTCGACGCTCCTTACAGAGCGTAAAGGTCAGCTCTTTTTGCGCCCGGGTGATGCCGACGTAGGCTAACCGGCGCTCTTCATCGACGTTATCTTCATCGATGCTGCTCTGGTGCGGCAGCAATCCCTCTTCCATTCCCACCAGGTAAACATACGGGAACTCCAGCCCTTTTGAGGCATGGAGGGTCATCAACTGCACCTGATCCAGCTCTTCATCCGATTCGCCGCGTTCCATCATATCGCGCAGGGTAAAGCGGGTAACTACCTGCGTCAGCGTCATCGGCTCATCTATCTCGCTGCCTTCCAGCATCTCGGTCATCCAGGTGAACAGCTGGTTGACGTTTTTCATCCGCATTTCCGCGGCTTTCGGGCTCGGCGAGGTTTCATATAGCCAGGACTCATAATCAATCCCGCGAATTAAATCCCGCACGGCATTGACTGGTTCACGCTCGGCCAGTTGCTGAATTTCCCGCAGCCAGTGGGTGAAACGAGTGAGGGATTCATACCCGCGCCCGGTCAGCGTCTGGCTTAACCCCATATCAAAGCTGGCGGTGAATAAGCCTTTATTGCGGCTCATCGCCCATTCGCCCAGTTTTTGCAAGGTCGCCGGGCCAATCTCTCGCTTCGGCGTATTGACGATACGCAGGAAGGCGCTGTCGTCATCCGGGTTGGTCAGCACGCGCAGATAGGCCAGCAGATCTTTAATTTCCGGACGCGAGAAGAACGAGGTGCCGCCCGAGATTTTGTACGGGATGCGGTTCTGCATCAGCATCTTTTCAAAGACCCGCGACTGGTGATTGCCGCGATAAAGGATGGCGTAATCTTTGTAGTTTGTTTTATTAATAAAGTGGTGGGCAATCAGTTCGCCAGCGACGCGCTCCGCTTCATGATCTTCGTTATTGGCGGAGAGCACTTTCAGCTCGGTACCGTAGCCAAGTTCTGAGAACAGCCGCTTTTCAAACACGTGCGGGTTATTGGCGATCAAAATGTTGGCAGCCTTCAGAATACGCCCTGATGAACGGTAGTTCTGTTCAAGTTTGATCACCTGCAGCGCAGGAAAATCCTGGCTTAACAGCACCAGGTTCTGCGGCCGCGCGCCGCGCCACGAGTAGATCGACTGGTCATCATCACCCACCACGGTAAAGCGCGCGCGCTGGCCCACCAGCAGCTTCACCAGCTCATACTGGCTGGTGTTGGTATCCTGATACTCATCCACCAGCAGGTAACGGATCTTGTTCTGCCAGCGCTCGCGCACCTCTTCATTTCGCTGCAGCAGCAGCGTCGGTAGCAGGATCAGGTCGTCAAAATCGAGGACGTTGCAGGCCTTCATATGCGCATCATAGAGCCCATAGCAGTGGGCGAAGATGCGGTCCCGTTCGCCTTTCGCGCCAGCCGCCGCCTGCGCCGGGGTTTTCAGATCGTTTTTCCAGTTGGAGATCGTCGAGATCAGCTGCTGCAACACCACTTTGTCATCTTCGATCAACCCTTCGGTGAGCTCTTTGAGCAGCGCGACCTGGTCGGTATCATCGAACAAGGAAAAGTTAGATTTCATTCCCAGCGCGGCGTATTCACGTTTGATGATGTCCAGTCCCAGGGTGTGGAAGGTGGAAATCATTAGCCCGCGCGCCTCTTTTCGCCCCAGCGTTTGCCCGACGCGCTCTTTCATTTCGCGCGCGGCCTTGTTAGTAAAGGTGACGGCCGCGATATGGCGCGCCTGATAGCCGCAGCCGCGGATCAGGTGGGCGATTTTATTCGTAATAACGCGGGTCTTACCGGAACCGGCGCCCGCCAGCACTAGGCACGGTCCGGTAACGAATTCGACGGCTTGTTGTTGGCCAGGGTTTAAACGCATGGGAATATTGCTCAATCTTCGAACGGGGTGTGGATTGTAGCAGAAAGCGAGGCCGAGATTTACCGGCTGATGGTAAAGTGTCAGCCACGCAATTCATCCTGAGGATCTGGTAATGGCAAAAAGCGCAGCGGCCCTGCATATTCTGGTTAAAGAAGAGAAACTGGCGCACGAGATCCTCGCCAAACTGGAACGGGGCATCAGCTTCGATCATCTGGCGAAGCGTTACTCAAAGTGTCCGTCCGGACGTCATGGCGGTGATTTAGGCGAATTCCCGCAGGGGACGATGGTCGGCCCGTTTGATCAAGCCGTTTTCAGCTGTCCGCTGCTTAAACCCTATGGCCCGGTGAAAACCAAATTCGGCTACCATATCATCAAGGTGCTGTATCGTCGGTAACGCGTGCTACTATGGCGCCCTGATTTATCCCAACTCAATCAAGGCGCAATCATGGCTAAAACCGCGGCAGCACTGCACATCCTGGTAAAAGAAGAGAAACTGGCGCTCGATCTGCTCGAGCAGCTCAAAGGCGGCGCCGATTTCGGCAAGCTGGCAAAGAAACACTCCATTTGTCCGTCAGGCAAACGCGGCGGCGATCTGGGTGAGTTCCGCCAGGGCCAGATGGTACCGGCCTTCGATAAAGTGGTCTTCTCCTGCCCGGAACTGGAGCCAACCGGCCCGCTGCATACCCAGTTCGGCTACCACATCATCAAAGTGCTATACCGGAAATAATAAAAAACCCGGGGATCTTAATCTCCGGGTTTCTGCCTGATGGCGCTTCGCTTATCAGGCCGACTAAACAAATCCATTCCTCTATGGATTTCGGCTTGCCGGAAGGCGGCAAGGAAGTACATCCCCAGGAACATAGATTACTATGTGACTGGGGTGTACGTACCGTAGCCAACGCATCGGCAAGTCGAAAGACGACGAGGAATTAGCCGGCTACCGCGATACGTTTCATATCAGTCATATAACCGCGCAGTTTCTTACCTACCTGCTCGATAGCGTGGCTGCGAATCGCTTCGTTCACATCGCGCAGCTGAGCGTTATCTACCGCGCCTTCAGCAATCGCTTTGCCCAGGTCGCCGGTCTGCAGGGTAGTCATAAACTCTTTCAGCAGCGGTACGCAAGCGTAAGAGAACAGGTAGTTACCGTACTCTGCAGTATCAGAGATAACCACGTTCATTTCATACAGACGCTTACGGGCGATAGTGTTCGCGATCAGCGGCAGCTCGTGCAGTGATTCATAGTAAGCGGACTCTTCGATGATGCCGGAATCAACCATGGTTTCGAACGCCAGCTCAACGCCCGCTTTCACCATCGCGATCATCAGCACGCCTTTATCGAAGTACTCCTGCTCGCCGATTTTGCCTTCATACTGCGGGGCGGTTTCGAACGCGGTTTTGCCGGTCTCTTCGCGCCAGGTCAGCAGTTTCTTATCATCGTTCGCCCAGTCTGCCATCATACCGGAGGAGAATTCGCCGGAGATGATGTCGTCCATGTGTTTCTGGAACAGCGGCGCCATGATCTCTTTCAGCTGTTCGGACAGCGCATAAGCGCGCAGTTTCGCCGGGTTAGAGAGGCGATCCATCATCAGGGTAATACCGCCCTGCTTCAGCGCTTCGGTGATGGTTTCCCAGCCGAACTGAATCAGTTTTTCCGCATACGCCGGATCGGTACCTTCCGCCACCAGCTTGTCGAAGCACAGCAGAGAACCCGCCTGCAGCATGCCGCAGAGGATGGTCTGCTCGCCCATCAGGTCAGATTTCACTTCCGCCACGAAGGAGGATTCCAGAACGCCCGCACGATGGCCGCCGGTCGCCGCTGCCCAGGCTTTGGCAATAGCCATGCCTTCGCCTTTCGGATCGTTTTCCGGGTGGACGGCGATAAGCGTCGGCACGCCGAAACCGCGTTTGTACTCTTCACGAACTTCGGTACCCGGGCACTTCGGCGCCACCATCACCACGGTGATGTCTTTGCGGATCTGCTCGCCCACTTCAACGATGTTGAAGCCGTGGGAGTAACCCAGCGCCGCGCCGTCTTTCATCAGCGGCTGTACGGAACGCACAACGTCAGAGTGCTGTTTGTCCGGCGTCAGGTTAACCACCAGGTCGGCCTGCGGGATCAGCTCTTCATAGGTACCGACTTTGAAGCCGTTTTCGGTCGCTTTACGCCAGGAAGCGCGCTTCTCGGCAATCGCTTCTTTACGCAACGCATAGGAGATATCCAGGCCGGAATCACGCATGTTCAGACCCTGGTTCAGGCCCTGCGCGCCACAGCCGACGATGACTACTTTTTTACCCTGAAGATAGCTTGCGCCATCGGCAAATTCATCGCGCCCCATAAAGCGGCATTTGCCCAGCTGTGCCAGCTGCTGGCGCAGATTCAGTGTGTTGAAGTAGTTAGCCATGGTGATACCTCGTGATGTTGTGTTGTCGTGCTTATTGTTCGGTTCGCTTTTGCGAGAATGAACTTACTATATGACAGGAATTTTATTGCGGAAATTGATATATTCACAACGTCACGTTGCAATTTATGAAACACAAAATCGGGGAGTACGCGCCGTGGATTTACGCGATCTGAAAACCTTTCTGCATCTGGCGGAAAGCCGCCATTTTGGCCGCAGCGCGCGGGCCATGCACGTCAGTCCTTCGACCCTTTCGCGGCAGATCCAACGCCTGGAAGAGGACCTCGGCCAGCCGCTGTTCGTGCGTGATAATCGCACGGTGACGCTCACCGAAGCCGGGGAAGAGTTACGCACCTTTGCCCAGCAGACCTTACTGCAGTATCAGCAGCTTCGCCACGCCATCGATCAGCAGGGACCGTCGCTCTCCGGTGAGCTGCATATCTTCTGCTCTGTCACCGCCGCTTATAGCCATCTGCCGCCGATCCTCGACCGCTTTCGCGCCGCGCATCCTTCGGTTGAGATAAAATTATCGACCGGCGATGCCGCTGACGCCATGGAGAAGGTCGTCACCGGCGAAGCCGACCTGGCGATTGCCGGTAAACCAGAGACCCTGCCGGGATCGGTGGCGTTTTCGATGCTGGAGAACCTCGCCGTGGTGTTAATTGCCCCGGCGCTTCCCTGCCCGGTGCGTAACCAGGTGACCGTCGAGCGTCCGGACTGGTCGACAGTGCCGTTTATCATGGCTGACCAGGGGCCGGTACGTCGGCGCATCGAGCTGTGGTTTCGACGCCATAAAATCAGCAACCCGTCGATCTATGCCACCGTCGGGGGACACGAAGCGATGGTGTCGATGGTCGCCCTCGGCTGCGGCGTGGCGCTGCTACCGGAGGTGGTACTGGAAAACAGCCCGGAACCGGTACGCAACCGGGTGATGATTCTGGAGCGCAGTGATGAGCAAACCCCGTTTGAGCTGGGCGTTTGCGCACAAAAAAAGCGGCTGCATGAGCCGCTTATTGATGCTTTCTGGAAAATCCTGCCTAACCACTAGCCCGCGAGGAAAAAGCGGAACGCCGGGTTATGGGTTTCGTCGTGGCACTCATAGCCCAGTTCATTAAGGCGGGTTTCAAAGTCCGGCTCGTGCTCGCCCAGCTCAAAGGCCGCTAACACCCGACCATAGTCGGTGCCATGGCTACGGTAGTGGAACAGCGAAATATTCCAGTGGGTGCCAAGGGTGTGCAGGAACTTCAGCAGCGCCCCCGGCGATTCAGGGAACTCGAAGCTGAACAGCCGCTCCTGCAGCGCTTTGGACGGCCGGCCGCCGACCATATAGCGCACATGGAGCTTGGCCATTTCGTCATCGGAAAGGTCAACGACGCTGTAGCCGCCATCGTTCAGTAACTGGAGGATCTCTTTCCGCTCCTCCAGCCCGCGACTCAGGCGTACCCCGACAAAAATGCAGGCGTCTTTAGCATCAGCAAAGCGGTAGTTGAACTCCGTCACCGAGCGCCCGCCCAGCAGCTGGCAAAACTTCAGAAAGCTGCCCTTCTCTTCCGGGATCGTCACCGCCAGCAGCGCTTCGCGCTGTTCCCCGAGCTCGCAGCGCTCAGACACGTAGCGCAGGCCGTGGAAGTTAACGTTGGCCCCGGACAGAATATGAGCCAGTCGCTCGCCGCGAATATTGTACTGGGCGACATATTTCTTCATCCCCGCCAACGCCAGCGCGCCGGAAGGCTCCGCCACCGCCCGCACATCTTCGAACAGATCTTTCATCGCCGCGCAAATAGCGTCGCTGTCGACAGTGATGATGTCGTCCAGATACTCCTGGCACAAACGGAAGGTTTCATCGCCGATGCGCTTCACCGCCACGCCTTCAGCAAACAAACCGACGCGCGGCAGATCCACCGGATGGCCGGCATCCAGCGCCGCTTTCAGACATGCCGAGTCTTCCGCTTCTACCGCTATCACTTTAATCTGCGGCATCAGCTGCTTGATCAGCACCGCCACGCCTGCCGCCAGACCGCCGCCGCCCACCGGGACGAATACGCGGTCAATGTGGGCATCCTGCTGCAGCAGCTCCAGCGCCAGCGTTCCCTGACCGGCGATGACCATCGGGTGATCGAATGGCGGCACCCAGGTAAACCCCTGCTGCTGCGCCAGTTCAATCGCCCGAGCTTTCGCTTCGTCAAAGTTGGCACCATGCAGCAGCACTTCGCCGCCAAAACCGCGAACGGCATCGACTTTGATATCGGCGGTCGCTACCGGCATCACGATCAGCGCCTTAACCCCAAGCCGGGAGGCTGAGAAAGCCACTCCCTGCGCATGGTTGCCTGCCGACGCCGTGATCACCCCATTCGATTTCTGTTCCGCCGTCAGGCTGGACATCATCGCGTAGGCGCCGCGCAGCTTAAAGCTGTGTACCGGCTGGCGATCTTCGCGTTTGACCAGAATAACGTTATCCAGCCGCGAAGAGAGCTTCTCCATTTTTTGCAGCGGCGTTTTCTGCACCGCTTCATAAACTGGCGCGCGCAGCACTGCTCTCAGGTATTCGGCGCCCTCAGGGGCACCGGACAGGGGTTGTGAGTCCGCCATAATTAGCCACCCAGTTTTGATTTATCGCGCACCGCGCCCTTGTCGGCGCTGGTCGCGAGGCTGGCATAAGCGCGCAGTGCAAAGGAGACCTGGCGCTCGCGGTCTTTCGGCGTCCACGCCTTATCGCCACGCGCTTCCTGTGCTTCGCGACGGGCGGCGATTTCTGCATCGCTGAGCTGCAGCTGAATACCGCGGTTCGGAATATCGATAGCAATCATGTCGCCATCTTCGATGATCGCGATGTTGCCGCCGCTCGCCGCTTCCGGCGATACGTGGCCGATGGAAAGCCCGGAGGTGCCGCCGGAGAAACGGCCATCGGTGATCAGCGCGCACGCTTTGCCAAGACCCATGGACTTCAGGAAGGTGGTCGGATAGAGCATTTCCTGCATCCCCGGCCCGCCTTTCGGCCCTTCATAGCGAATAACCACGACGTCGCCTTCCACGACTTTGCCGCCGAGGATGGCATCAACCGCTTCGTCCTGGCTTTCATAAACTTTCGCCGGGCCGGTAAATTTCAGGATGCTATCGTCCACACCGGCGGTTTTGACAATACAGCCGTTTTCAGCAAAGTTACCATACAGGACCGCCAGGCCACCGTCTTTACTGTAGGCATGTTCCAGAGAACGGATACATCCCTCGGCGCGATCGTCATCCAGCGTATCCCAACGGCAATCCTGCGAGAACGCCTGGGTGGTACGGATCCCGGCCGGGCCGGCGCGGAACATTTTTTTCACCGCGTCGTCCTGGGTCACCATTACATCGTACTGTTCCAGGGTCTGCGGCAGCGTCAGGCCAAGGACGTTTTTCACATCGCGGTTGAGTAACCCCGCGCGGTCCAGCTCGCCCAGAATGCCCAGAACGCCACCAGCCCGGTGCACGTCTTCCATATGGTATTTCTGCGTACTCGGCGCCACTTTACACAGCTGCGGGACCTTGCGGGACAGTTTGTCGATATCGCTCATGGTGAAGTCGATTTCGGCTTCCTGCGCCGCCGCCAGCAGGTGCAGTACGGTATTGGTTGAACCGCCCATCGCGATATCGAGGGTCATGGCGTTTTCAAATGCCGCCTTGCTGGCGATATTGCGCGGCAGGGCGGAAGCGTCATCCTGCTCGTAGTAGCGTTTGGTCAGCTCCACGATACGTTTACCGGCGTTCAGGAACAGCTCCTTACGATCGGCGTGGGTCGCCAGCAGCGAGCCGTTACCCGGCTGTGACAGGCCCAGCGCTTCGGTCAGGCAGTTCATGGAGTTCGCGGTGAACATCCCGGAACAGGAACCACAGGTCGGACAAGCGGAACGTTCCACCTGGTTACTCTGTTCGTCGGACACTTTCGGATCCGCCCCCTGGATCATCGCATCCACCAGGTCGAGCTTGATGATTTTATCTGACAGCTTGGTCTTCCCGGCTTCCATTGGGCCACCGGAAACAAAGATCACCGGAATGTTCAGGCGCAGAGAGGCCATCAGCATCCCCGGAGTGATTTTGTCGCAGTTGGAGATACAGACCATGGCATCAGCACAGTGGGCGTTAACCATGTACTCGACCGAGTCAGCGATCAGCTCGCGGGATGGCAGTGAATAGAGCATACCCCCGTGGCCCATGGCGATCCCATCATCCACCGCGATGGTGTTAAATTCTTTGGCGACACCGCCTGCCGCTTCAATCTGCTCAGCAACCAGTTTACCGAGATCGCGCAGGTGCACGTGCCCGGGGACAAACTGGGTAAAGGAGTTGACGACGGCGATAATCGGTTTGCCGAAATCGGCATCGGTCATTCCGGTTGCGCGCCACAACGCGCGGGCGCCCGCCATGTTGCGGCCATGTGTGGTGGTGGCGGAACGGTACTTAGGCATGCTCTTTTTACTCCCATCTCTGTTTATTAAATGGGACGGTGCGTGCCGTCCCATTTTTAATTACTTACTTACCGGATCCAACCAGCCCCATTTATCTTCTGTTTCACCGGTGAAGAGGCCAAAGAAGGCTTCCTGAATGCGTTTGGTCACCGGCCCGCGGCGGCCTGCGCCGACCTGGATGCCGTCAACGCTGCGTACCGGGGTGATTTCTGCCGCGGTGCCGGACATGAACACTTCATCCGCGAGGTACAGCGATTCACGGGACAGCACCTGCTCGCGCACTTCGATGCCAAGATCTTTCGCCAGTTTGATGATCGCGTCGCGGGTGATACCCGGCAGCGCGGAAGAGGTGAACGGCGGAGTAAACAGCACGCCATCTTTTACCTCAAACAGGTTTTCGCCTGCACCTTCGGAGATATAACCGTTAACATCCAGCGCGATACCTTCCTGATAACCGTGACGACGCGCTTCGCTGCCGACCAGCAGAGAGGAGAGATAGTTGCCGCCCGCTTTCGCCGCGGTTGGAATGGTGTTCGGCGCCGCGCGGTTCCAGGAAGAAACCATCGCATCGATCCCCTGCTCCAGCGCTTCTGCGCCGAGGTAGGCGCCCCACGGGAACGCCGCGATGATAACGTCGGTTTTGTAACCGTCCGGCGGGTTAACGCCCATGCCAACATCGCCAACAAACACCAGCGGACGAATATAAGCGCTGGTCAGTTTATTGGTACGGATAACTTCGCGGCAGGCTTCCATCAGCTCATCAACGCTCTGCGAGACCGGGAAACGATAAATTTTGGCTGAGTCATGCAGACGCTGCATATGTTCGCGATGACGGAACACCACCGGGCCCTTGTGCGAGTCGTAGCAGCGGATGCCTTCGAATACCGAAGTCCCGTAGTGCAACGCATGGGACATGACGTGCACTTTCGCCTCGCCCCATGGGGTCATCTCGCCATTGAACCAAATGTAATCAGCTTTCTTCGTCGTCATTTTTTTATTCCTCTGCGCTCAGGCGCGGATTTGTTGTGATGTGGGTTGCTGGATCTCGACGCAGGCGACGTCGACCAGTTTACTTAATTGACTAAACAGTAATTCGACGGGCCGCGGGCTGGCAACGGTCAATTCGATATTTATATTTTGCGCATCCGACGCGGTTTCCATATTCATTGCGCAGATTTGAAAACCACGGTGGCGGACCACGCGCAGCACGCGCTCTAAGGTTTCCGGATTGAAACGCGCCTGCAAAGCGACCTGATGTTGCTTCATGATAATTTCTCCAGCATTTCTGCATTACTGGCGCCGGGCGGCACCAACGGCCAGACATTCTCAAGTTCGTCGATTGAGACATGAAGCAGGTATGGCCCCTGGCTCGAAAGCATGGTGTCGAGTGCCGCTTCAACCTGGTCTTTACGGGTGATGTGTTGGCCAGGAATACCGAAGGCGCTGGCCAGCGTGAGGAAATCAGGGTTATCAGTCAGAGTGGTTTCGCTATAACGTTCCTGGAAAAACAGCTGCTGCCATTGTCGAACCATCCCTAACCGCTGGTTGTCGAGTAACACGATCTTTAACGGTAATTGTTTGCGCTTGACGGTGCCCAGCTCCTGCACGTTCATCATGAAGGAACCGTCACCGGAGATACAGATCACCGTATCGTCCGGGCGCGCCACCTGGGCACCAACGGCGGCTGGCAGGCCAAAGCCCATCGTGCCTAAGCCGCTGGAGGTGATAAAGTTTTCCGGGCGGGTATAGGTCATATGTTGAGCCGACCACATCTGGTGCTGGCCAACGTCGGTTGTCACGACGCTATCCGCCGGCTTACGGTCGGAAAGCTGCTTCAGCAGCAGCGGCGCGTAGATCGCCTCGCCGGGATGATCGTAACGCCAGGCGTGCTCGGTGCGCAGTGCGGCATTATGCTCGCGCCAGGCATCGATAGCTAACGGCTGCTGCAGCGCCGGCAGCAAGCGGTTCAGATCGCCGGTCAGACCGATGTGCGCCTGACGCAGCTTGTTCAGCTCCGCCGGATCGATGTCCATGTGGATCACTTTGGCATGCGGAGCGAAGGTATTGAGCTTACCGGTCACACGATCGTCAAAGCGCGCGCCGACAGCGATCAGCAGATCGCACTCCTGTACCGCCAGGTTGGCCGCCTTAGTGCCGTGCATGCCCAGCATACCGAGATAATACGGATAATCTGCGGCCACCACGCCCAGCCCTTTCAGCGTGCAGGTTGCCGGCATTCGGGTTACCGCCAGGAATTCACGCAAAGCCGGTACCGCCTGCGCCATACCTACCCCGCCGCCAACATACATCATCGGCTTCTGTGACTGAGCCAGCATCTGCAGAGCCTGAGCAACCTCCGCCTGCGGGAACGCCATCTCATCGTCGACGGTAGAGAAATGAGGATCAAGCTCGCCCTGGGCCATCTGAATATCCTTAGGGATATCAACCAGCACCGGGCCCGGACGGCCTGAGTTTGCCACCTGGAAAGCTTCAGCGATAACCCGCGGCAGCTCATCCAGAGACTGCACGAGGAAACTGTGCTTAGTACAGGCCAGTGACAAACCAAGAACGTCTACTTCCTGGAACGCATCCGTGCCGATGAAGGGAGCGGCCACCTGGCCGGTGATAGCGACAATGGGAATGGAATCAAGCAGGGCGTCCGCCAGGCCAGTGATCAGGTTGGTCGCGCCCGGGCCGGACGTCGCTATGCACACCCCGGTTTTCCCGGTTGCTCGCGCATAACCAATAGCCGCCATGGCTGCCCCTTGCTCATGCCGACACAGCAGGTGCTCCACGCCGCCGTCATACAGGGCATCGTAAACCGGCATAATTGCGCCACCCGGATAGCCAAAAACTGTGTCGACTCCCTGTGTCCGCAAAGCATGTACCACCCACTGCGCGCCATTCATAGTTAGTTCCCCGTCATAAATCGGGAGAAACAGAATTTTATGCTAAAATTCATCATCTGCTCCTCGCTTAGGTTATTTCAGTTATAAAAAAACCCCCGGACCTTTCGGTGCGGGGGTCTTAGTTCGTTAAGGCTTGATTCTTAAGCCTTTCCTCGTCCAAGTGCAGCCCCGCACGGTGGGATAATAATCACCACCACGCTAATCACGACCAGGCTAATCACTCGTAGAAGGGCTGTCATTTTCTGTACTTTCTGGCTTCTTGTTCGAAGGAATACCTAAAGAGGTACCACAGACATCACATAAAACACAAGATTTTTTTATATCCTGGTTTCTGAGCAGCCTAACAGTTTCAGGAAAAATAATTGTTTTATATGAAGAAAATCAGAAATGAAAAAAATTCAGTTTTCTTTCACGCTGTACGCTCAGCGCCCATCTCTGTTTCGGATGCACCACCTTTTTCGATCACGCTCCCATTTTCGGCTAAATGTAACGAAATGGCGTAAAAATAATGGATTTATGCTTCTAACTTCGTGTTATTGCCGCTGCCGTTTCACGGCAGGCTCGTCATAATCCTTCTCTGTCCAGGAGGTTTTATGTCGCTCGCCATCGTTTACACACGCGCGGCGCTCGGTATCGAAGCGCCATTGATTACTATCGAGGTTCATCTCAGCAGCGGTCTGCCTGGCTTGACCATGGTCGGGCTACCGGAGACCACCGTGAAAGAGGCCCGCGACCGGGTACGCAGCGCCTTGATCAACAGCGGCTACGCTTTCCCTGCGAAGAAAATAACCATTAACCTGGCACCCGCGGATCTGCCCAAAGAGGGCGGGCGATATGACCTTCCCATCGCTCTCGCGCTTCTCGTCGCCTCAGAGCAGCTCAACACTACCCGATTGAATCAATATGAGTTTGTGGGCGAACTCGCCCTTACAGGCGGCTTACGTGGCGTTCCAGGGGCGATCCCCAGCGCAATGGAAGCCATCAAAGCCGGCCGGCGCATTGTCGTCTCCTCTGACAATGCGGCTGAGGTGGGTCTGATCGGCGGCAGCGATTGCCTGGTCGCCGACCATCTGCAACAGGTGTGCGCGTTTCTCGCAGGGCAAGCATCACTCTCGCCGCCTCTCGCCGACGTGCCCGCCGTTGATGAACGCTGTGAAGATCTACGTGATGTTATCGGCCAACAACAAGGCAAGCGAGCGCTGGAGATTGTGGCGGCCGGTGGCCACAACCTGCTCCTGATTGGCCCGCCCGGTACCGGCAAAACAATGCTTGCCTGCCGGCTCCCCGGCCTTTTGCCGCCGTTAAGCAACCAGGAAGCGCTGGAGAGCACGGCCATTCAAAGTCTGGTCAACCTCCAGACTGCGAAGACCCGGTGGCGTCAGAGGCCGTTTCGCGCCCCTCACCATAGCGCCTCGCTGGCAGCGATGGTAGGCGGAGGCTCAATACCTGTCCCCGGCGAGATTTCACTGGCCCATAATGGCGTGCTGTTTCTTGATGAACTGCCAGAGTTTGAACGACGGGTGCTGGACGCGCTGCGTGAACCCATTGAGTCAGGCAAGATCCACATATCACGATCGCGCGCCAAGATTGACTATCCGGCGCGTTTTCAGCTTATCGCGGCAATGAACCCAAGCCCTACCGGGCATTATCAGGGCAAACATAATCGCGCGTCGCCTGAGCAGACATTGCGCTACCTTGGGCGCCTGTCCGGCCCTTTTCTCGACCGCTTCGATCTTTCTTTAGAGATCCCGCTCCCGCTGCCGGGGATACTGAGCCAGGGCACGCAGGGCGAAGAATCGAGTGCGACGGTCCGTCAGCGTGTGCTGGCGGCACGTGAACGTCAAATGCTCAGGCAAAATAAGCTGAATGCGCATCTTGAGAATCGTGAAATGAAGAGCTGCTGTCACTTGCGGCAGGAGGATGCGCTTTGGCTGGAACAGACGTTAACGCAGCTGGGGCTTTCTATACGGGCCTGGCAGCGTCTGTTAAAGGTGGCAAGAACCATTGCCGATCTGGCAGAAGCTGAAGAGATTGAACGCCGCCATTTGCAGGAGGCGCTCAGCTATCGGGCAATAGACCGGATGCTAAACCATCTGCAGAAAATGATGGCGTAAAAAAAGGGCTTACGCCCTTTTTTCTTAGTCATCGCTTTCAGTGTAATCGTCAGCGCCTTCCATCTGCGGTTTGCCGCCGGAAAGAGTATGGAAACGCTTCGGCCGCTTAATGCGTGCCATATACTTAATCCATACGCGTTCTGCTTCCGTTACCGGCTCACGTTCACCACGGCACACCGAGACAAATTGTTTTTCATCATCGGTAACAGGTTCGCGTTTACCCAGTTCCAGTTCGTTAAAGGCATAACCATGACGTTCCAGCAGTTGCGCCTCTTTGATGGTGAAATCACCATGACGGGAGAACCCGCGTGGATAATTTTTATTGTCGAAAAAACGATTAGTCGTCGTAAAGCTTTCCGCCATCCTACACGCTCCTGATTCTTTGGCCGAGCTATTTATGGCGCGGAGTATTAGTTACGCTTGACAGAGCGTCAAACAAAACATTTAAATCATGACGACAAATAATTTTGTGGAGAACGGTGTGGATACGGAATTGCTCAAGACTTTCCTGGAAGTGAGCAGAACTCGTCACTTTGGGCGGGCAGCAGAGGCACTTTACCTGACGCAGTCAGCGGTCAGCTTTCGTATTCGTCAGTTGGAGAATCAACTTGGGGTGAACCTGTTCACCCGCCATCGTAATAACATTCGTCTGACGACCGCCGGAGAAAAGCTCCTGCCCTACGCCGAAACGTTGATGAACACCTGGCAGGCCGCGCGCAAGGAGGTCGCTCACTCTTCGCGACATAACGAATTCTCCATCGGTGCCAGCGCGTCGCTGTGGGAATGTCTGCTGAACGGCTGGCTGGGGACTCTCTACAAAGATCCCTATAACCTGCAATTCGAGGCGCGGATCGCCCAACGTCAGTCATTAGTTAAACAGTTGCATGAACGCCAGCTCGATCTCCTGATCACAACTGAATCACCGAAGATGGATGAATTAAGCTGCCAGTTGCTGGGTAATTTCACCCTGGCGCTCTATTGTGCCGCCCCAGGGAAAAATAAGAATGATTTGAACTACCTGCGTCTGGAATGGGGGCCGGATTTCCAGCAAAACGAAGTGGGGCTGATTGGTAGCGATGATGTGCCACTGTTAACGACGAGCTCCGCAGAACTGGCTTATCAGCAACTCAGTACCTTGAATGGCTGTACCTGGTTACCCGTCAGTTGGGCGCAGCAGAAAAGTGGTCTGCATACGGTGACCGATAGCGTAACGCTCTCACGTCCTCTGTATGCCATTTGGCTACAAAATAGCGATAAACAAGCGCATATTCGCGAGATCCTGAAAAGCAGCATACTGGAATAAAGATCTGACTCCATGGATGGAGTGCTCAGAAAGCAAGGAAGAGAGAGGAATGGAAAAATTACAAGCAAAAAAAAATCCTTTGCCTAAGCAAAGGATTATATATGGCAGGGGCGGAGAGACTCGAACTCGCGACACCCGGTTTTGGAGACCGGTGCTCTACCAACTGAGCTACGCCCCTAAATCTTTCTCGCTATTAAGCCCGCTAATATAGCAGGCTTAATTTTAATAAGTGGCGGAACGGACGGGACTCGAACCCGCGACCCCCTGCGTGACAGGCAGGTATTCTAACCGACTGAACTACCGCTCCACCGAATTTCTTCGCTTTATTACCACCGGTTGTCACCCCGGCTTACTGCAATTTGATGCCTGGCAGTTCCCTACTCTCACATGGGGAGACCCCACACTACCATCGGCGCTACGGCGTTTCACTTCTGAGTTCGGCATGGGGTCAGGTGGGACCACCGCGCTA
>NZ_QEQO01000013.1:0-104410 GCF_003097195.1 Klebsiella sp. GL120222-02 | reverse complement strand
ATGTCTCCCCGGTGGCGCTGCGCTTACCGGGGCTACGGATTCGCACCCGCCCTGCACGACCTGTAGCCCGGACAAGGTGCGCAGCACCGCCTCCGGGGAGGCCCCTGTCTGCTGATGCCATTCATTAACGTCTGTGTTAAGAAGCAACCCTACCGATAAACTGCTAATGCCTCTCTAACCAATTCGCAATAAATGTCGCGATCTGTTGAATATCATTTAAATCCAACTGCGGAAGCGAGGTCGCGATGGGCATATCGCTGGCCACGGCGATGGTATGTTCATCAATTATCAGCTCTTCTACACGATGGCCGCTGTTTTGCCGAAAAAGTAGGATCTTCGGCACGGGTTCATGTTTGAACCCCTCCACTAAAACCAGGTCCAGTTTGCTGACATCCATTCGACTGACAAGCCACGTGAGATCTAATTCCGGCGTCTCTGGCGTCTCCGTCATCAACGCCCAGCGCTGTTCGCTGGCGACAATGGTCTGCGCAGCGCCCGCCTTACGTAATTCATAGCTATCTTTGCCGGGCTTATCGACGTCCATATCATGATGGGTATGTTTTATCAGCCCGGGACGCAGACCTCTGACACAAAGCTCAGGGATAAGACGCTTTAATAATGTTGTTTTTCCGGTACCGCTCCATGCGGCTATCGCCAGTAATGGGGTCATGATGGCTCCTGCATTTGCTGCAAATCTTCAAGCGTATTTACATTGATGAACGCTGATTTCACATCGCTGAAATTCACCGGGCGCCCACCCACTTGTCGCATAAAGACCATCACCCTGCGCTCTCCATGAGCCAGATAAGCCTCCAGTTCCGGAATGATTTGACGATGAACTAATGCAACGGCGGGATGATCCCGTTCGCCGTCATGGGCCCAAACGACCGGCGCGGCCCCTCTCTGCTGGATAAAGCGCTCCACCAAAAAGGACGGAATGAACGGCGTGTCGCAGGGGCAAAAAACAAACCATGGGCTCGCGACCTGCTGCATCACAGCAAGCATTCCGGCTAGCGGCCCCTGATAACCCTCCTGTATGTCTCGAAAGACCGGATATCCGCTGGCACGCCACTGTTCAAGATGACGATTGGCGCTAATGACTAACTCATCTACCTGCGGGGCTAATGTCTCCGCGACGTGACGCCAGAGAGGGCGACCATTTAGCGCCTGTAATCCTTTATCAATGCCGCCCATTCGCGTGGCTTTGCCGCCTGCCAGCACGACGCCGGTTATCGCCTCGCTTTGCATCTGAATATCGCCTCTTTCATTGTGGGATTGACCCTGTTAACTTGTCCCTATCAAGAGTAAGGAGCATGACCATGAAATGTAAACGTCTGAATGAAGTAATTGAACTCCTCCAGCCTGCCTGGCAGAAAGAGCCTGAACTGAATCTGATGCAATTTTTGCAGAAACTGGCGAAAGAGGCTGGCTATGAAGGCGAACTGAGCGATCTTTCCGACGATATTCTGATCTATCACCTGAAGATGCGTGACTCTTCTAAAGATGCCGTCATTCCTGGTATTCAGAAGGATTATGAAGAGGACTTTAAAACCGCGCTGCTGCGCGCCCGCGGGGTAATAAAAGAGTAAAAGGTTGTAAGCGCTGCCGCGTAAAGTGCAATGAGATGATATCCTGAACTATTCGTACGATTATCGGATGTCAGGATGCACGATAAGGCTTTTACTTTTCAGACGCTTCGCCCGGATACCATTATCGATGGGTTATTCGATCTGGGTATGCGGGTGGACTCCGGTCTCACCCCGCTAAACAGCTATGAGAACCGCGTTTATCAGTTCCAGGACGAAGAGCGCCATCGCTATGTGGTAAAGTTCTATCGTCCTGAGCGCTGGTCCGCAGAACAGATCCTTGAAGAACACCAGTTTGCACTTCAGCTTGTAGAAGATGAAGTGCCCGTTGCTGCGCCGCTCTTCTTTAACGACAGCACGCTTCATCAGCATCAGGGATTCTACTTTGCCGTTTTCCCAAGCCTTGGCGGTCGTCAGTTCGAAGCGGATAACCTTGATCAGATGGAATGGGTTGGCCGCTATCTGGGGCGCCTGCACCAGACGGGCCGCAAACAGCGCTTTACTGCCCGCCCGGAAATTGGCGTCCAGGAGTACCTGCTGGAACCGCGCCAGGTGTTTGAACAGGCGACGCTGATCCCCTCTGGCCTGAAGGCCGATTTCCTGAAGGCGACCGATAAACTCATTGCTGCCGTCATGGAGCAATGGCACGGCCGCGGGAACACGTTACGCCTGCACGGTGACTGCCATGCGGGTAATATCCTCTGGCGCGACGGGCCACTGTTTGTCGACTTAGACGATGCGCGAACCGGCCCGGCGATTCAGGATCTGTGGATGCTGCTCAACGGTGATAAGGCTGAACAGCGTATGCAGCTGGAGACCATTGTCGAGGCCTATGAGGAATTCAGCCCCTTTAACAGCGATGAAATCGCGCTAATTGAACCTTTACGCGCTATGCGACTGGTTTATTATCTGGCGTGGTTGCTCAGACGCTGGGACGATCCCGCTTTCCCGGTCAATTTCCCCTGGTTAACCGGGGAGGATTACTGGCGGGGGCAGACGTCGACTTTTCTTGAGCAGGTGAAGGTTCTACAGGAACCCCCTCTTCAGTTAACGCCAATGTATTAATGTGATATATCCAGGAGAGAGTAAATCATGAAAAAAGTTTGGCTGGCGCTGGCTGGTATGATTCTGGCTTTTAGTGCATCCGCTGCCCAGATCACCGATGGCAAGCAGTACATCACCCTTGATAAGCCGATTGCTGGCGAGCCGCAGGTGCTCGAGTTCTTCTCATTCTACTGCCCGCACTGCTACCAGTTTGAAGAAGTGCTGCATGTTTCTGACAATGTGCGTCAGAAACTGCCGGAAGGCACCAAAATGACCAAATACCACGTTGAGTTCCTGGGCCCTCTGGGCAAGGATCTGACGCAGGCGTGGGCGGTGGCCATCGCGCTGGGTGTTGAAGATAAAATTACTGCGCCGATGTTCGAAGCCGTGCAGAAAACCCAGACCGTGCAGAGCGTGGCTGACATTCGTAAAGTGTTTGTCGACGCTGGCGTGAAAGGGGAAGACTACGATGCCGCATGGAATAGCTTCGTGGTGAAATCTCTGGTCGCTCAGCAAGAGAAAGCGGCAGCCGATCTGCAGCTGCAGGGGGTACCGGCTATGTATGTTAATGGTAAATACCAGCTGAACCCGCAGGGGATGGACACCAGCAATATGGATGTCTTCGTTGCTCAGTATGCGGATACCGTGAAGCAACTGGTAGAGAAGAAATAAAAAAAACGCCGGTCACTGACCGGCGTTACCTTAGCTGTTCTGGCAGTGACTATCTTTCTTTGTCCCGCATGATGTCAGTCAACTGACGGTCTTTCTCTTCCCATAGCCCATTGAGCCAGCGCTGGAAGCCGCGCTTAAAGTTCTTATCGTTAACGTAATCGCCGTGCAGCTCTTCACCAATAGGAACCAGATTGATACGTACTACAATGCGCGTCAGGCGGCCGCTTAACATATCGTAAAACGGCTTTGTATTATTCTCCGGGTAGCACAGCGTGACATTCAGTAGTTTATCGAACTGCGAACCGAGCACGTTTAACGCCATGGCGATACCTGCCGCTTTAGGCGGTAGCAGGTTATCGTAAGGCGAGCGCGTCTCGTGCTTTTTGGCTTCGGTAAAACGCGAGCCTTCCACAAAATTGACGATAGTCGTCGGATGCGCGCGAAATTTTTCACATGAACGGCGGGTGGTTTCGACATCTTTACCGCGGCGTTCCGGGTGTCTAATAAGGTAACTGCGTGAATAGCGGCGCATAAAGGGCATATCCAACGCCCAGCAGGCGAGGCCGATGAAGGGTACCCACGCCAGCTGTTGTTTAAGGAAGTACTTATTCATCGGAATATGCTTGCGGAACAGCACGCACAGCACCACGATATCTGCCCAGCTATGGTGGTTACTGATCAGCAGATACCAGTTCTTTTTATTTAAGCCTTCCAGACCCTCGACGTCCCATTTAAGCCAGGGATTGAGATGCAACAGCAGCGCCAGCCCTTCGCACCAGCAATACATCATAAAATTGCAAAAAACAGATATAGAGCGCCATACCGCTGGAATGGGGACCAGCAGTTTAATCAGCCCGGCGACGATGATCGGTACAGAGCAGATAATGGTGACTAAGATGGTTAAGGCGATACTCAGCGGAAGTGTTATCGCAGCGAGTAATCTCGACATAGTTAGTTTATTCAGAAAGTTAGGCTGACAAAGAGCGCCTTTAAGCTGCGCAAGGGGCTGATTTTACCAGAAAACGCGGCAAATGACGGGTCTTACGAGAACAGAAAAAAACAAGGATCTTCTATCCACATGGAACATTGGGTCATCAAATTGATGCCAGGATCGTCGATCTGTTTTTAATTAACTGATATATAAAGAGTAATAGTATTTGTTCATTTATTTTCAGGGGCGGTAAAGCTGACGCTGTAAAACTATACACAAAGTTATCCACAAGCAAAGTTCTTATGCGATCGCGACGATCGTTGAATCTTTTCCGCGAAATGCGGGAAAAATTCAGGATTTCATGCCCGTCTGTGGCATCCTTTACCCATAATCTGATAAACAGGCACGGAAATTATGGTTCAGATCCCAGAAAACCCTCTCATCCTCGTTGACGGCTCATCCTATCTTTATCGGGCGTATCATGCGTTTCCGCCGCTGACTAACAGCGCAGGGGAGCCGACCGGGGCTATGTACGGCGTACTGAATATGCTGCGCAGTTTGATCCTGCAGTATCAACCGACTCACGCCGTCGTGGTCTTTGATGCGAAAGGGAAAACCTTCCGTGATGAATTGTTCGAACATTACAAGTCCCACCGCCCGCCGATGCCGGACGATCTGCGCGCGCAGATTGAGCCGTTGCATAAGATGGTGAAAGCGATGGGGCTGCCGCTAATGGCGGTTCCGGGTGTTGAAGCCGACGATGTGATTGGCACCCTGGCGCGGGAAGCGGAAAGGGCGGGTCGTCCGGTGCTGATCAGCACCGGTGATAAAGACATGGCTCAGCTGGTGACGCCGGGGATCACCCTAATCAATACCATGACTAACACCATCCTTGGACCGGATGAGGTGGTCTCCAAGTATGGCGTCCCGCCGGAGCTGATTATCGATTTCCTGGCACTGATGGGCGACTCTTCGGATAACATTCCTGGCGTGCCGGGCGTGGGCGAGAAGACCGCCCAGGCGCTGCTGCAAGGCCTTGGCGGCCTTGATACGCTGTATGCGGAACCGGAGAAAATTGCTGCACTGAGCTTCCGCGGCGCGAAAACGATGGCGGCGAAGCTGGAGCAGAACAAGGACGTGGCTTATCTCTCTTATCAGCTGGCGACCATTAAAACCGACGTCGAGCTGGAGCTCACGTGCGAAGAGCTGGAGGTGCAGCCTCCGGCGGCTGACGATCTGCTGGCGCTGTTCAGGCAGTATGAGTTTAAGCGCTGGACAACCGACGTCGAGGCCGGGAAATGGCTGCAAGCGAAGGGCGGCAAACCGGCCGCTAAACCTGCAGAGCCTGCGGCAGCGGCACAGGCAGAAGCAGAGGATGAACCGGCCTCCGCCCTTTCAGCAGAGCACTACGTCACTATCCTTGATGAGGCCACGCTGGTCACCTGGATCGATAAGCTGAAGCAAGCGCCGCTCTTTGCCTTTGATACGGAAACCGACAGCCTGGATAATATCTCTGCCAATATGGTCGGTCTTTCATTCGCGGTTGAGCCTGGCGTGGCCGCCTATGTCCCTGTGGCGCATGATTATCTTGATGCACCGGATCAGATCCCCCGCGAGCGCGTACTGGCGTTACTTAAACCGCTGCTGGAGGATGAGAAGCTGCTCAAGGTCGGGCAAAATCTCAAATACGATCGCGGTATTTTGGCCAACTATGACATTGAGCTGCGCGGGATTGCGTTCGATACCATGCTGGAATCCTACATTCTCGACAGCGTGGCGGGCCGCCACGATATGGACAGTCTTTCCGACCGCTGGCTGAAGCATAAAACCATTACCTTTGAAGAGATCGCTGGTAAAGGTAAGAACCAGCTCACCTTTAACCAGATTGCACTGGAGGAGGCTGGCCGCTACGCGGCGGAAGATGCCGACGTCACGCTCCAGCTGCATCTGAAGATGTGGCCGAAGCTGCAGCAGCATGAAGGTCCGCTGAATATCTTTAAGCATATCGAAATGCCGCTGGTGCCGGTGCTGTCTCGGGTTGAGCGCAATGGTGTGAAAATCGACCCTGCCGTGCTGCATGCGCATTCCCAGGAGATCGCCCAGCGTCTGGTTGAGCTGGAGCAGCGCGCACATGAGATTGCCGGGGAAGCGTTTAATCTCTCCTCCACTAAACAGCTGCAAACGATCCTGTTTGAGAAACAGGGTATCAAGCCGCTGAAGAAAACGCCGGGTGGCGCGCCATCCACGTCTGAAGAGGTCCTGGAGGAGCTGGCGCTGGATTATCCGTTGCCAAAAGTGATTCTGGAGTATCGCGGGCTGGCGAAACTGAAGTCGACCTATACCGATAAACTGCCGCTGATGATTAACCCTAAAACGGGGCGCGTGCATACCTCCTATCATCAGGCGGTCACTGCCACTGGCCGTTTGTCGTCTACCGATCCAAACCTGCAAAATATTCCAGTGCGTAACGAAGAAGGACGGCGCATTCGCCAGGCGTTTATCGCGCCGGAAGATTACGTCATTGTCTCAGCGGACTACTCGCAAATCGAACTGCGTATTATGGCGCACCTGTCGCGGGATAAAGGCCTGCTGACCGCCTTCGCTGAAGGGAAAGATATTCACCGGGCGACGGCGGCTGAAGTGTTTGGCTTACCACTGGACAGCGTCAGCAGCGAACAGCGCCGCAGTGCGAAAGCCATCAACTTCGGTCTGATCTACGGCATGAGCGCCTTCGGCCTGGCCCGCCAGCTGAACATCCCGCGTAAAGAAGCACAGAAGTATATGGATCTTTATTTCGAGCGTTACCCGGGCGTCCTGGAGTATATGGAGCGCACCCGCGCTCAGGCGAAAGAGCAAGGGTATGTTGAAACGCTGGATGGCCGTCGACTCTATCTGCCGGATATTAAATCCAGCAATGGTGCCCGTCGCGCCGGCGCGGAACGTGCGGCGATCAACGCCCCGATGCAGGGGACTGCGGCAGACATTATCAAGCGGGCGATGATTGCTGTTGATGAATGGCTGCGGAAGGAGCAACCTCGCGTGCGGATGATCATGCAGGTTCACGATGAACTGGTCTTTGAAGTGCATAAAGATGAGCTCAATGCCGTGTCGAAAAAAATCCATGAACTGATGGAGAACAGCACTACGCTGGCGGTGCCGCTGCTGGTGGAAGTCGGTAGTGGCGAAAACTGGGATCAAGCGCACTAAGTATACAAAGCGCAAAGCGATTTTCTGTAAGTAAGCAACATAACTTATAGCGTTTTGTGAGGATCATTTGAATTTGCTATGTAAATAGTGAAAAAAAACTACAAAAAATGCTTTATCCGTGAGCGAAAGAAGAGTAGAGTTAATCGCGTAGGGTACAGAGGTAAGATGTTCTATCTTTCAGACCTTTTACTTCACGTAATCGGATTTGGCTGAATATTTTAGCCGCCCCGGTCATTTATGACCGGGGCGTTTTTTATTGCGCGAAAGAAAAGTTTGATGCAGTTAAAAGCGCGTAATATGAACGTCCGGATAGGGCGCTACGCGCCGTTATCCGGAAAAAGCGGGGGTTACTCGGCGTCTTCAACGGCTTCTTGCGGCGGGATTTCGTTAAACCAGCTATCCAGCTTCTGTCGCAGCTTATCCACGCCAGATTTTTTCAGCGAAGAGAAAGGTTCAACCTGAATATCGCCATTGAAGGCCAGTACCGCTTCACGCACCATATTCACTTGCGCTTTACGCGCGCCGCTGGCGAGCTTATCGGCTTTGGTCAACAGCACCAGCACCTGAATATCGCTTTCTACCGCCCACTCGATCATTTGCTGATCGAGATCTTTAAGCGGGTGGCGAATATCCATTAGCACCACCAGGCCCTTCAGGCACAGACGTTTTTCCAGATACTCTCCCAGCGCGCGCTGCCACTTGATCTTCATCTCTTCAGGTACTTGCGCATAACCATAGCCGGGCAGGTCAACCAGGCGTTTGCCCTCGGCGACTTCGAACAGGTTAATCAGCTGCGTACGTCCAGGAGTCTTGGAGGTACGCGCCAGGCTCTTCTGGTTGGTCAGCGTATTTAGCGCGCTGGATTTTCCCGCGTTGGAGCGGCCGGCGAACGCCACTTCAATGCCGGTATCGGCAGGAAGATGGCGGATATCTGGCGCGCTAGTGACAAAGTGCGTCAGTTGATAATTCCAGTTGGTCAAGACGGTCGTCTCCGTTAAAACAGGCTATGGCAGGGATTATACCTGAACAGCAGAAAAAGGCTGTTTTTACCGCACGCCGTTCCTGTAAGTAAAAACCATATGGTTTGTGAGACATTGACTATTCTTCGTATAGGACATACCTGAGAAAAATAAGACGATACAGATGTAATTAACTGAAAACAAACAAGTTATAAAAATAGAGAAATCTGAAAATGTTTTTTTAACGGCCTGGCTGGTTGTCGATTTTTGTCAACAGGGTAAAGTAATACACAACGGCGGGGATGCTGAAAGGATTAAGACTCAGGACGAGGGGTCAGGAAGCGCCAGGAGGCGAAGACCACAGGATAGTCAGGATGACGCGCGTCTTGGAGACGTTTCAAAGGGAAAAGGAAGAAACAGGGACCGTTGGACGCTAAGGGAAAGACAGGGTAAGTCGTTAGCGAACAGGGAAAGAAGAAGCCCGTTAAGGGTGGTCAGTGAGGAAAAAGGCGACAGAGTAATCTGTCGCCTTTTTTCTTTGCTTGCTTTCTGCTAGATTCCGCCTCAATTCTATACTGAATAATACTGTCTGAAGATTACACACCATGAAAAAACCGACATCCGCCACCCGTGGCAAATCCGGCCGCAAGTCGCGTGAAGAGTTAAATCAGGAAGCTCGCGATCGCAAACGGCAGAAGAAACATCGTGGCCACGCGGCAGGCAGTCGCGCGAACGGCGGCGATGCGGCTTCAGCGGGCAAAAAACAGAGCCAGACGCAAGACCCGCGCGTCGGCAGTAAAAAACCGATCCCGCTGGGCGTGAGCGAAAGCAGCACCCCAGCCCCCAAGCAGCATAAACCAAAGAGCGAGAAACCTATGCTTTCACCGCAGGCTGAGCTGGAGTTGCTGGAGAATGATGAGCGCCTGGACGCGCTGCTGGAACGTCTGGAAGAGGGGGGCACCCTGAATGCTGAAGAGCAGAGCTGGGTGGACGCCAAACTGGATCGCATTGATGAGCTGATGCAGCAGCTCGGCCTCTCTTACGATGACGAAGATGAAGAAGAGGAAGAGCGTCAGGAAGATATGATGCGTCTGCTGAAGGGTGGAAACTAACATTTGCATCCCATCGGATTCCCGGTACTGCTTATAACCCTTCTGGTTATATGTTATCTGCTGTGGTTATTCGTTAAACTACGACGGTTGTCGCGGCGTCAGAAATGGCTGCGCAACCGGCTCATGACCCGCGGTGCGGTGGGGCCGGGACGGCGTACCCGTCGGCGGCACCATCGGAAGGAGTGAGCATGTCTGAGCAGATAATCGACTGGGATCTGGCCCTGATCCAGAAATATAACTATTCCGGGCCGCGCTATACCTCGTATCCCACCGCGCTGGAGTTTTCACCGCAATTTGGCGCGGCGGAATTCGATGCCGCTGTGGCCCGTTACCCACAGCGTCCCCTGTCGCTGTACGTGCATATCCCGTTTTGCCATAAGCTGTGTTATTTCTGCGGCTGCAATAAGATAGTCACCCGCCAGCAGCATAAGGCCGATCAATATCTCGATGTCCTTGAACAGGAGATCATCCACCGCGCGCCGCTGTTTGCCAGTCGCCAGGTTAAGCAACTGCACTGGGGTGGTGGTACGCCAACCTATCTCAATAAGGCGCAAATCAGTCGCCTGATGGATCTGTTGCGCAGCCACTTCCATTTCAGCGCGGAAGCCGAGATCTCCATTGAGGTCGATCCACGTGAGATCGAGCTGGATGTCCTCGATCATTTACGCACCGAGGGGTTCAACCGCCTGAGTATGGGCGTGCAGGACTTCAATAAAGAGGTTCAGCGCCTGGTTAACCGTGAGCAGGACGAAGCGTTCATCTTTGATTTGCTCCACCATGCGCGGGAGATTGGTTTTACCTCGACCAATATCGACCTCATCTACGGCCTGCCGAAGCAAACGCCGGAGAGCTTCGCCTTTACCCTGCAAAAGGTCGCCGAGCTCAATCCTGACCGCCTGAGCGTGTTTAACTATGCGCATCTGCCCACGCTCTTTGCCGCACAGCGCAAAATTAAAGATGCCGATCTCCCCTCCGCTGAACAGAAGCTGGAGATCCTCCAGGAGACCATCGGCTCGCTGACGGCGGCAGGCTATCAGTTTATCGGCATGGACCACTTTGCTCGCCCAGACGATGAATTAGCGGTCGCGCAACGTCATGGCATACTGCACCGCAATTTCCAGGGTTACACCACCCAGGGGGATACCGATCTGCTGGGGATGGGCGTGTCCGCGATCAGCATGATTGGCGACAGCTACGCCCAGAACCAAAAAGAGCTGAAGCTGTACTACCAGCAGGTGGCAGAGCAAGGGGACGCTCTATGGCGCGGGATCGCGTTAACCCGCGATGACTGTTTACGTCGCGACGTGATTAAGGCGTTGATCTGTAATTTCCGTCTGGATATTGGGGCCGTAGAGGCGCAGTGGGATGTGGATTTTCAGTCTTATTTTGCTGAAGACCTGAAGCTGCTGGCGCCGCTGGCGCATGACGGGCTGGTGGCTGTGGATGATAAGGCCATTCAGGTGACGGCGAAAGGCCGACTGCTGATCCGCAATATCTGCATGTGCTTTGATGCCTATCTACGGCAAAAAGCTCGGATGCAACAGTTCTCCCGGGTCATTTAATGTTTTCCCCTCTCCCGCGGCCGCAGGAGAGGGGAACCATTAGCTGAACAGCCCGACCAGCGCAGCGCACAACACGGCAGCGACTGCCGTTTGTGGCGTGTGACTGGCTGCGGCGCCGCTCGATATCATACTCACCAGTGATTCAAACATGATGCTCTCCCCTAATGCCGGGCACGATCATACTCAACTCATCGGAACAGTAAAGTACAAAATAGCAGCACTTTGCGCTGAACGGCTAATTTTCATCATGCCGTTAATCACTACTCCATTCCCAGCTCTTTTAGCTTACGCGTCAGGGTATTACGACCCCATCCCAGCAGACGCGCAGCCTCCTGCTTGTGCCCCTGGGTATGGCGCAGGGCGGTCGTCAGCAGTGTGCGCTCCATTTCGGGTTGCGCTTCTGAGAGCAGGTTTTGATGACCGGATCGCAACGCCCGATCGGCCCACTGACCCAGCAGCGTCGCCCAGCTATCGGGCTGCATCTGCGTCGGGCTGTCCGGAACCGTGGTCTCAAACAGTTCGCTCGGCAGATCCTGCGTCAGTACCTCCTGGCCGGCGGCCATGACGGTGAGCCAGCGACAGGTGTTTTCCAGCTGACGGACGTTGCCAGGCCACGCCAGGCGTGTCAGCGCTGTCTCCGTTTCCGGATGCAGCTGTTTGGCTTCAACACCGAGCTCGCGGGCGGCTATCTGCAGAAAATGGCGGGCCAGGCGTGGAATATCTTCCCGGCGCTCGCGCAGCGGCGGTAAATGCACCCGGATCACGTTCAGGCGGTGGAACAAATCTTCACGGAATTTCCCCTCCTGCACGCGCTGTTCCAGGTTCTGGTGGGTGGCGGCGATGATCCGCACATCGACCTTCACCGGCGCGTAACCGCCCACGCGATAAAACTGGCCATCCGCCAGCACGCGCAGCAGACGAGTCTGGACATCAAGCGGCATATCGCCAATTTCATCCAGGAATAGCGTGCCGCCGTCAGCCTGTTCGAAGCGTCCCTGGCGGACGGTATTGGCGCCGGTAAAGGCCCCTTTTTCATGCCCGAACAGCTCGGACTCAATCAGGTCTTTGGGTATTGCCGCCATATTCAGTGCGATAAACGGCGCTTTTGAACGTGGACTATGACGATGCAGGGCGTGAGCGACGAGCTCTTTACCGGTACCGGATTCGCCATTAATCAGCACGCTGATGGATGATCGCGACAAACGGCCAATAATGCGAAAGACATCCTGCATTGCCGGCGCTTCGCCGATGATGTCGGCAGTTGGGCTGCTTATTGGCGCATTTCGCGGCTGTTGCTGCTCCTGATAGTGGCTTATCGCCCGGTCGACCAGGGCGACGGCTTCATCAATATCAAAAGGTTTGGGCAGATAATCAAACGCGCCTTGCTGATAAGCGCTAACCGCAGCGTCCAGATCGGAATGCGCGGTCATTATGATGACCGGAAGCATTGGATGACGCTGCTTAATCTGTTTGAGCAGCGCCAGACCATCCATTCCCGGCATACGGATATCTGACAGCAGTACATCCGGGGTTTTGGTGGTGAGGGCATCTAGCACCTCATTGCCGCTTTCGAACGTTGTGCAGCTCAAGCCGGCTCCGGTGAGCGCGCGTTCAAGCACCCAGCGGATGGAGCTATCGTCATCAACGATCCAGGCTATCCCTCGTTGCATAAACACCTCTACTTCCGAATAGGCAGGTATACCGAAAATTCGGTATGACCCGGCCAGCTGGTGAATTCAATTTTGCCGGAGTGCTGATCGATAAGGCTGCGGGCGATAGATAAGCCCAGGCCGGTACCGCCTTCGCGGCCGCTGACCATCGGATAAAACAGCGTATCCTGGAGATGGGGCGGAATACCCGGGCCATTATCTTCAACGTCAATACGTGCGGCGAGGCGATAACGCACCCCGTGCAGCGTCAGCTGGAAAGCGGTGCGGGTGCGGAGAACAATTTCACCCCCTTCCGGCCCCAGCGCCTGCAGCGCATTACGGACGATGTTCAGCAACACCTGTTCAATTTGATCCGGGTCGTGGGGTAGCTCTGGTAGGCTGGGGTCGTAATCACGGATTAACTTCACGTTGTCCGGTAACTCCATGGAGACCAGTTTCACTACCCGCTCGGCGACTTTATGGATACTTTCAGTAACGTGCATGCCCGGATGCTGTGGCCCAAGCAGGCGATCGACCAGATTTCTCAGCCGGTCAGCCTGCTCGATGATCACTTTGGTATATTCCGTTAGCGCCGGGTCGGGCAGGGCTTTGCTGAGCAGCTGTGCCGCGCCGCGCAGGCCGCCTAACGGATTTTTTATCTCATGTGCCAGGCCGCGGACCAGATCGCGGGCGGCGACCTGCTGCGCGTGCTGCAGCTGCTCCTGGCTCAGGCGGCGCTGGTTATCCATCGGCGCCATTTCCAGCAGAATAAAGCCTTCCGGCAGCCGCTGGGCGGTCAGCGACAGGATGTGCGAGCGGCCATCAATAACCAGCGTGACTTCGTTATCGGTAAACCCCTGGCCCGCCTGCAGGCTCTCCTGCATCAGCCCGATATTCAATGAAAAATAGCTCAACAGCTCAGGTAACGGGGTGCCAAACAGCTTGCGTGAACTTTGCGCCAGCAGCTGCTGCGCCGCAGGATTGGCAAAGTGCACCGCCAGGTCATCATCGACCAGTAAGATACTGTTGATAAGAGAGTTGAGGATCTGCCCAGCATCGGGCAGTGTGCCTGTTGCCATTCGACAGTCTCCTGAAAATGAGTGCACCAATTTAGTGCAGTATAGCTTTTTATCGGTAAAAAGCTCGCGAGATCAGCGTGTTGGTGGAGAAAAAAGCCCATCCTGAGATGGGCTGAAAGTTTCCACGGCAACAAAATATCCCGGGCATCCCGCGCCACAACACGACATACCCTGGATTTACAGCAAAATTAGACGCTGTAGTACAGTTCGAACTCAACCGGATGCGGAGTCATGCGTACGCGGTCGTTCTCTTCCAGACGCAGGGCGATGTAAGCATCGATAGCGTCATTGGTGAACACGCCGCCAGCCGTCAGGAACTCGCGGTCAGCATCCAGGGCCTGCAGGGCTTCTTCCAGAGAGCCTGCAACCTGCGGGATCTCTTTCGCTTCTTCCGGCGGCAGGTCATACAGGTTTTTGTCCATTGCTTCGCCCGGATGGATTTTGTTCTTGATACCATCAAGGCCAGCCATCAGCAGCGCCGCAAAGCACAGGTACGGGTTGGCAGCCGGGTCCGGGAAGCGCACTTCGATACGACGCGCTTTCGGAGAGGTCACCACCGGAATACGGATGGAGGCAGAGCGGTTACGCGCAGAGTAAGCCAGCATAACCGGCGCTTCGTAACCCGGGACCAGACGCTTGTAGGAGTTGGTGGTCGGGTTCGCCAGGGCGTTGATAGCTTTAGCGTGTTTGATTACGCCGCCGATGTAGAACAGCGCCTGCTCAGACAGACCTGCGTATTTGTCGCCGGAGAACAGGTTAGTCCCGTTTTTCGCCAGAGACATATGGCAGTGCATGCCGGAGCCGTTATCGCCGAACATTGGTTTCGGCATAAAGGTCGCGGTTTTACCGAAGCGGTGAGCGACGTTGTGAACAACGTATTTGTAAATCTGAATTTCGTCCGCTTTTTTGGTCATGGTGTTGAAGCGGGTTGCCACTTCGTTCTGACCTGCGGTAGCCACTTCGTGGTGGTGAGCTTCAACAACCAGGCCCATCTCTTCCATGATCATACACATGGTGGAACGGATATCCTGAGAAGAGTCTACTGGCGGAACCGGGAAGTAACCCCCTTTCACGCCCGGACGGTGACCTTTGTTACCGCCTTCGTATTTGGTGGAGGAGTTCCACGCACCTTCGATGTCATCGATCGCGACATGGGAGCCGGAGATAGAGGCGCCAAAACGGATGTCGTCGAACAGGAAGAATTCTGGTTCTGGCCCGAACAGGACGGTGTCAGCGATGCCGGTGGCGCGCAGGTACTCTTCAGCGCGTTTCGCGATGGAGCGCGGGTCACGGTCATAGCCCTGCAGGGTGCCTGGCTCGAGGATATCGCAGCGGATGATCAGGGTCGGTTCTTCGTAGAACGGGTCAATGACCGCGGTGGAAGCGTCCGGCATCAGGACCATGTCAGATTCGTTGATACCTTTCCAGCCACCGATCGAGGAGCCATCAAACATTTTGCCTTCTTCGAAGAATTCGGCATTTACCTGATGAGACGGAATCGTGACGTGCTGTTCTTTACCTTTGGTATCGGTGAAGCGCAGATCGACAAACTTCACTTCGTGCTCGTTCAGCATCGTCAAAACGTGTTCAGCGGACATACTTAAACTCTCCCGGATTGGTCATTGTCGTCGTGGTAACGAAAACTTCATACTGCTTAAAAGTGGCGTTGTTGCCTTAAAAAATATAAAGCGAAATCTGTGCCAACTTTTAAATGCCCTATAAAACGCTGTATCATGCGCACCATAGTGCAAAAGGACTGCACCATGATGGAGATAATGCACCAAAGTAGTGCCTCAGTGTGAACATTGAGCACCATTTTGGTGCAATTTTTGTTACGGTGCCCTTTTATCGCTCCGTGAAAGCGGTCACAAAGAAACTCTGCAATACTTGTTTGCGGAGGATGTTTGTGATCCTGTTCAGTCCTTCGCTTAATACGTGTACAATAACGCGCTATTTCTAATGCCTGAGGCAAAGTTGTGATCGAAAATCTGCGTAATATCGCCATCATCGCGCACGTTGACCATGGTAAAACTACCCTGGTTGACAAGCTGCTACAGCAATCCGGTACGTTCGACGCACGTACTGAAGCACAAGAACGTGTGATGGACTCCAACGATTTGGAGAAAGAGCGTGGGATTACCATCCTCGCGAAAAACACCGCAATCAAATGGAATGATTACCGTATCAACATCGTTGATACCCCAGGGCACGCCGACTTCGGAGGTGAGGTTGAGCGTGTTATGTCCATGGTTGACTCTGTGCTGCTGGTGGTCGATGCCTTTGATGGCCCGATGCCGCAAACGCGCTTCGTGACCAAAAAAGCTTTTGCCCACGGCCTGAAGCCGATCGTGGTCATCAACAAAGTTGACCGCCCGGGCGCCCGTCCGGACTGGGTTGTCGATCAGGTCTTCGACCTGTTCGTTAACCTTGATGCGACCGACGAACAGCTGGACTTCCCGATCGTTTACGCGTCCGCGCTGAACGGTATCGCGGGCCTGGACCACGAAGACATGGCTGACGACATGACCCCGCTGTACCAGGCGATTGTTGATCGCGTGCCGGCGCCGGACGTTGACCTTGACGGTCCGCTGCAGATGCAGATCTCCCAGCTGGACTACAACAACTACGTTGGCGTCATCGGTATCGGCCGCATCAAACGCGGTAAAGTGAAGCCGAACCAGCAGGTCACTATCATCGATAGCGAAGGCAAAACCCGTAACGGTAAAGTCGGTAAAGTGCTGACTCACCTGGGTCTGGAGCGTATCGAGAGTGACGTAGCCGAAGCTGGCGACATCATCGCGATCACCGGTCTGGGCGAGCTGAACATCTCCGACACCATCTGCGATCCGCAGAATGTCGAAGCGCTGCCGGCACTGTCCGTTGATGAGCCGACCGTAACCATGTTCTTCAACGTCAACACCTCTCCGTTCTGCGGTAAAGAAGGTAAGTTCGTTACCTCTCGCCAGATCCTGGACCGTCTGAACAAAGAGCTGGTGCACAATGTGGCGCTGCGCGTTGAAGAAACCGAAGACGCTGATGCGTTCCGCGTTTCCGGCCGTGGTGAACTGCACCTGTCCGTTCTGATTGAAAACATGCGCCGTGAAGGTTTCGAGATGGCGGTTTCCCGTCCGAAAGTTATCTTCCGCGAAATCGATGGCCGTAAACAAGAGCCGTTCGAAAACGTGACGCTGGACGTCGAAGAGCAGCACCAGGGTTCTGTCATGCAGGCGCTGGGCGAGCGTAAAGGCGACCTGAAAAACATGAATCCAGACGGTAAAGGCCGCGTACGTCTCGACTACGTGATCCCAAGCCGTGGTCTGATCGGCTTCCGTTCAGAGTTCATGACCATGACTTCTGGTACCGGTCTGCTGTACTCCACCTTCAGCCACTACGACGACGTTCGTCCGGGCGAAGTGGGTCAGCGTAACAACGGCGTACTGATCTCTAACGGTCAGGGTAAAGCGGTTGCGTTCGCCCTGTTCGGTCTGCAGGATCGCGGTAAGCTGTTCCTCGGCCACGGCGCTGAAGTTTACGAAGGCCAGATCATCGGTATTCACAGTCGTTCTAACGACCTGACGGTAAACTGCCTGACCGGTAAGAAACTGACCAACATGCGTGCGTCCGGTACTGACGAAGCAACGGTTCTGGTTCCGCCGATTAAGATGACCCTGGAGCAGGCTCTGGAGTTCATCGATGACGACGAACTGGTAGAAGTGACCCCTACGTCTATCCGTATCCGTAAACGTCACCTGACTGAGAACGACCGTAAACGCGCAATGCGCGGTGCAAAAGAAGAGTAATTTTTCTTGTTGTTGTTCGCTAAACCCCGCCTCTCCGGCGGGGTTTCTTTTTTTCATTCCTGCATCATAAGCCAATAGTCAAATCCTGCCTTTCCCGCTAAAGTTAATTTTCCACGGCGCGGAAGGAGACAAAAATGCTCTATATCTTTGATTTAGGTAATGTGATTGTCGACATTGACTTCAACCGGGTATTGGGAGCCTGGAGTGATTTAACCCGCATCCCGCTGGCGACGCTGAAGCAGCATTTCACCATGGGAGAGGCTTTCCACCAGCATGAGCGTGGCGAGATTAGCGATGAAGACTTTGCCGCCGCCATGTGTCATGAAATGAATATGTCCCTCAGCTATGAGCAGTTTGCTCACGGCTGGCAGGCGGTATTTGTCGCGCTGCGCCCGGAGGTAATTACCATCATGCATAAACTTCGTGCCCAGGGGCATCGGGTGGTGGTGCTCTCCAATACCAATCGTCTTCACACCACATTCTGGCCCGATGAATACCCGGAAGTGCGCGCTGCCGCCGATCGCATTTATCTGTCACAGGAGATGGGATTGCGTAAGCCTGAAGCGGAAATTTATCTGCGAGTACTGGAAGAAGAGGGGTTTTCCGCCGCAGATACGGTCTTTTTTGATGATAACGTCGATAATATAGCAGGGGCCAACCGGTTAGGGATCACCAGTATTCTGGTGACCGGGAAGAAGACCATCCCTGACTATTTCGCGAATCAGCTATGCTAAAAACCGTTCAGCAAAAATTACACCACCATACCCGGCCGCTGCTGGCTTGGCTTAAGCTGCTGTGGCGGCGCATTGATGAAGACCATATGACGACTCTGGCGGGGAACCTCGCCTATGTGTCATTACTTTCCCTGGTGCCGCTGATAGCCGTCGTGTTCGCGCTGTTTGCGGCCTTTCCCATGTTTTCCGAAGTCAGCGTGCAGATTCGCCATTTTATCTTCGCCAATTTTATTCCGGCGACCGGGGATGTGATTCAGGGGTATATCGAACAGTTCGTGGCTAACTCCAGCCGTATGACCGCCGTAGGCGCGTTTGGCCTGATCGTCACCTCGCTGCTGCTGATGTACTCGATCGACAGCGCGCTAAACACCATCTGGCGCAGCACGCGCAGCCGTCCCAAAGTTTACTCCTTTGCCGTTTACTGGATGATCCTGACTCTTGGCCCGTTGCTGGCAGGCGCCAGCCTGGCGATCAGTTCGTATCTGCTGTCGCTGCGCTGGGCGAGCGATCTGGACGGCGTGATTGATAATCTACTCCGCCTCTTCCCGCTGATCCTTTCATGGGCGGCATTCTGGCTGCTCTACAGTATTGTACCGACCACCCAGGTGCGTAACCGCGATGCAGTGATCGGGGCGCTGGTGGCGGCGCTGCTGTTCGAGGCAGGTAAAAAAGCGTTTGCCCTCTATATCACCACCTTTCCGTCCTATCAGTTAATTTATGGCGTGATTTCGGTGGTGCCGATTTTGTTCGTCTGGGTGTACTGGACCTGGTGTATCGTCTTGCTTGGCGCTGAAATAACTGTCACTCTCGGTGAATACCGCAAACTTAAAACAGAAGAAACATAACAACCATGATTGCATTAATTCAACGCGTATCCCGTGCAAGCGTTACCGTGGAGGATGAAGTGACGGGCGAAATTGGTCCGGGGCTTCTGGTGCTGCTGGGCGTCGAGAAAGACGATGATGAACAAAAGGCGAATCGCCTTTGTGAACGGGTGCTGGGCTACCGCATCTTCAGCGATGCGGAAGGGAAAATGAACCTGAATGTCCAGCAGGCGGGCGGCAGCGTGCTGGTGGTTTCGCAATTTACGCTGGCGGCGGATACCGAGCGGGGGATGCGACCGAGTTTCTCGAAAGGCGCTGCCCCTGACCGCGCCGAGGCGCTATATGAGTATTTCGTCGCCCGCTGTCGCCAGCAGGAAATGAACACCCAGACCGGAAGATTCGCTGCGGATATGCAGGTTTCTTTGGTCAATGATGGTCCCGTGACCTTTTGGTTGCAGGTATGACCCAGCTTCCGGGCAGGCTGCGGGTAACAAAAGAGAGTACGACTATGTATCACCTTCGTGTACCGCAAACAGCAGAAGAGTTAGAGAGCTACTACCAGTTCCGCTGGGAGATGCTGCGTAAGCCGCTGCATCAGCCAAAAGGATCGGAACGCGACGCCTGGGATGCGATGGCGCATCATCAGATGGTGGTGGATGAAGAGGGCAATCTGGTTGCCGTCGGCCGACTGTATATCAATGCGGAAAATGAAGCCTCCATTCGCTTTATGGCCGTTCATCCCTCCGTACAGGATAAAGGGCTGGGGACGCTGATGGCGATGACCCTGGAGTCGGTAGCGCGTCAGGAAGGGGTGAAGCGGGTCACCTGTAGCGCCCGCGAAGATGCGGTGGAGTTTTTCGCCAAGCTTGGCTTTGTCAATCAGGGGGAGATCACTACCCCGACCACCACGCCGATCCGTCATTTTCTGATGATTAAACCGATCGCGTCGCTGGACGATATTTTGCACCGTGGCGACTGGTGCGCGCAGCTCCAGCAGGCGTGGTATCAGCATATCCCGCTGAGTGAAAAAATGGGCGTACGCATTCAGCAGTACACCGGGCAGAAATTTATAACCACCATGCCGGAAGCGGGGAACCAGAATCCGCACCATACGCTGTTTGCCGGTAGCCTGTTTTCGTTAGCGACCCTGACCGGATGGGGACTTATCTGGCTGATGCTGCGCGAGCGGCATCTGGGGGGCACCATCATTTTGGCGGATGCGCATATTCGATACAGTCAGCCCATTAGCGGCCGCCCCAGCGCCATCGCCGACCTGGGGTCGCTGAGCGGCGACCTCGACCGCCTGGCGCGTGGGCGTAAAGCCCGCGTGCAAATGCAGGTGGAGCTTTTTGGCGATGATAAACAGGGTGCGGTTTTCGAGGGGATCTACATCGTGCTGCCGGCGAAGCCTTTTGGTTCGTACGAAGAGGGCGGCAACGAGGAAGAGTAAGTGCCCTCTGGCCGTTATCGTCCTGGCGATGCCACACGCCAGGCGATATCCCGCATAGCATCACGCGCGGCGTGGCTGACGCCACCCAGCTGAAAGAAGCCGTGGATCACCCCCAGATAACGCTGACAGGAACTCTCCACCCCTTGCTCCGTCAGCCTTCGGTACAGCACTTCGCCCTCATCGCGTAAAGGATCGAACTCCGCCGTCAGAATATGCACCGGTGGCAGCCCGTTAAAATCTTCGCGCCAGAGCGGACTGGCATCCGGATGGTTTGCCGGCGTCGAGGCGAGGTACATTTCGTAGCCGCTCAGTAGCGTGTCCCGGGTAATCACATAGTCATCGCCATTGCTGAGGTAGCTCGCCATGCTGGCGGTGGGGTCAAGCATCGGATAAATCAGAATCAGTTGTGCAGGATGCCACGCCGCTTTCGCTTTCAGGCGCAGGGCCGTGACCAGGGCGAGATGGCCTCCGGCGCTGTCGCCGGCCAGCGTGATGCGCGAGGCATCAATACCAAGCTGCTCCGCGTGCCGGTGGATAATCGTAGCACCTCGTTCTGCATCATCGTGCGCCGCCGGAAAGGTATGCTCCGGCGCCAGGCGGTACTGTACAGCGATCACCCGGCAACCGCTGAACATGGCTAACTGACGGAGTTGGTTATCGTGGGTGGTAAAGCCGCCGCTGACAAAACAGCCGCCGTGGTAGTAGATAAGCGTGGGTAGCAGGCCGTCGGCAGTGGGCGGTGAAACGACGCGGAAGTGCATCCCCTCCAGGGTGATATCCTCCACCCGCACTCGCGTTTCCGTCTCCCCGGCGAGTACCGCACTGGCGATATAGCCGGCCCTCCGATCATCAATATGTTGATCGCGCGATGACGGACGACCTGCCGCAATAAATGCCTCAACCAGCGAAGCAATCCCTTTCTCCAGCGCCATATGTAGTTCCTTGTACTGTTTTAATATCCAGTGTTATAGCCTGGATTATGGCGAAAATACAGGCCTGTTGAGGTCGCCTGTGCATTATGGAAAGCGGCTCGCAAAAAAGCGTTTACCTGGCAAAATCCTTTTTGTTTCCGATTTCAAAAGCTGTAGATTGCTCATAACTTCATCACTGGTGATATACTTGAGGTATATATGAGCATGATGGCTGAAAGGGATATGGGCAGAATTCTTCTCGATTTATCAGACGATGTCATTCAACGTCTCGATGACCTCAAAGTGCAGCGTAACATTCCGCGAGCGGAACTGTTACGTGAAGCGGTTGAACAATATCTGGAGAAACAAGATCGAGCTAAAGATACCATCTCCAGTGCGCTGGGTCTGTGGCAAGACTGCGAAGAAGACGGCATGGAATATCAACGTCAGCTACGCAAGGAGTGGTAATGACCTCCGGATCTGCGCTTTTTGATACCAATATTCTTATTGATTTATTTAGCGGGCGTCGCGAAGCCAAACAGGCGCTGGAGGCCTGGCCACCGCAGAATGCGATCAGTCTGATTACCTGGATGGAGGTGATGGTTGGCGCTAAAAAATATCACCAGGAGCAGCGTACGCGAATGGCGCTAAGCACCTTTAATATCATTAACATCTCACAGGATATTGCAGAGCGAAGCGTTGCGCTGCGGCAGGAGTATAAGCTTAAGCTGCCGGATGCCATCATTCTGGCGACGGCGCAACTCCATCGTCTGGAACTGATTACGCGGAATACGAAGGATTTTGCCGGTATTCCTGGCGTAGTCACGCCGTACGAACTACACCCTGAATAATTCGAGTGGCAGGAGGACGACAAGGGAGCGACAAACTCGTCTGAAACGAGTGTGTCGAGCCAAAGGCTGGTCTCTGATGACAGTCAGTGACGCGGGTGAGTCATTCCTGACTACGCTCGTATCGCAAGAAGGAAAGCGGGCGGCAAGAGCCGCCCGAAATCACACTGCAGAACTTACTCCCCTTCGCCGGGGAACATGAACGGGTTAATTGAGCTCCTGGCGAAGCCTTCCTGTTCCATACGGGCGTCGAGCACCAGGGACGCCAAATCGTCGGCGACGGCTTCGACTTTCGGATCCTTCTCCTGATACATAATCTTCAGGTAGGTTCCGCAGTCGCCACAGCTTTCGGCTTTCACCGCTGCCTGCTCGTTGTCCAGCGACCAGTAGTGCAGGTCGCGGCTCTGTTCACAGTTGCTGCACTTGACGCGCACCACGTGCCACTCGGTTTCGCACAGGTTGCAGTGCAGATAGCGCAGCCCCTGAGTGGTGCCGATCTGCACGATGCTGGAGACCGGCATCGAGCCGCATACCGGGCAGAACTGACGCTGTTCGCCGTATTCGGCGCGCGCTTTCCCCGGGATCAGGCTGGCCATCTGCGCCCAGTAGAGCGACAACGCGGCCCAGATGAACGGCGCTTTATCACTGCTGACGGAGGCGAAGTCGGAAACAAACAGCGCGCTGGCCATCTGCTCCAGCTCCTGCTCAGAGGCTTTTTCCAGATTCTCAATGACCGCCAGCGCCGGGCCGCTCATTTCCGGCTTCAGCTCGGCAATCAGCGAGTGCAACAGCTTGTGCCAGTGCTTGTCGCGCGGCAGAACGTGGATATCCAGCGGCGGTTTACCCTGTTCGCTGGCCGCTTTAATGCGAGCCGTCAGATCCATCTGCAGCGGATGGTCGTACAGCACCACTTCCTGGGCATGGGCGATCAGCGCGGCAAAGCGCAGGTAATCGCCCAGCGGGTTGTTGGCGGCCAGCTCACGCAGGCGTTCAGCGCGGCGGTTATACAGATTTTTCAGCCTGGGGAACAGTAACGGCGGAATTGCTTCCGCCGTGCGTTTCTCGCTCGAACCCAGCTCGTCTTGCGGGATTATGCGAATACTCATTCAGATGACTTTTCCTGTTTCTGGCGGACCTCTCGGTACCAGCGCGGGTGATGTTTCTTCGCCCACGTTTTGGTAACCCAGCCTTCCACCATCGCGGTAATGGTGCCTTTCACCCAGAGGGCGGCGTAGATATGCACCATGATAACCACAATTAACGCCACTGCGGCAAATGAATGCAGCATCAGCGCAAATCGGATCACCGGGATTGAGAAAGCCGGCGCAAAATACGGACGCCAGATGATCACACCGCTCACCAGCAGCAGTACCAGCAAAATAATCGCCGCCCAGAACACGCATTTCTGGCCGAAGTTATAGCGCCCGGTATCGCCCACCTCCTCGTTGACGACGATCTTACGAATATTCTTCGCCCAAAAGATATCATCCCGATTGATTAGGTTGTGGTGCCAGTAACGGAAAAACATGATGATAAACGACGCGAACATCACCACCCCGACGAACGGGTGGAGAATACGCGCCAGCTGCGGCGTACCGAGAATATGCATCAGCCAGTTAAAGGACGGGAAGAAAAAGCCTAACCCGCTCACTGCCGCCAGGACGAAGCAGAAGGCGGTGACCCAGTGGTTGATGCGTTCCGGCGCCGTGTAGCGCACGATGGTGTCACGTCTTTTCATTTGCGCACCTCGTCTTTCTCTTCATGCAGGTTGTCCTCTTCCTCTTCCGCGCGGTTCGGACCGACGCCGACGTAGTGGAAGATACTGGCTGCGAAGGTCGCGGCGAAGCCGACGGCCGCCAGCGGTTTCCAGATGCCTTTCCAGAACTTCACGGTCTGGCTGATCTCCGGGTTTTCCGGCAGGCCATGGTACAGATTCGGCTTGTCGGCATGGTGCAGCACGTACATGACGTGGGTGCCGCCGACGCCGGCCGGATCGTACAGGCCCGCATTGTCATAACCGCGGGTTTTCAGCTCAGCCACGCGTTCACCGGCCAGCGTTTTCATATCCTCTTTGGAGCCAAAGTGGATTGCGCCGGTCGGACAGGTTTTCACGCAGGCAGGCTCCTGGCCGACGGTCACGCGGTCTACGCACAGGGTACATTTGTAGACGCGGTTGTCTTCCGGGTTCAGACGCGGTACATCGAACGGACAGCCGGCGATGCAGTAGCCGCAGCCGATACACTGCTCGGACTGGAAGTCGACGATACCGTTGGCGTACTGAATGATTGCGCCTTCTGACGGGCAGGCCTTCAGGCAGCCCGGGTCCGCGCAGTGCATGCAGCCATCCTTACGGATGAGCCATTCCAGCTTGTCGTTTTGTTCCACCTCCGAGAAGCGCATGACCGTCCATGACTTGGCGGTCAGATCCGCCGGGTTGTCATACACCCCGACGTTGTGACCGACTTCATCACGAATATCGTTCCATTCGGAGCAGGCCACCTGACAGGCTTTGCAGCCGATACAGGTGGTGACGTCGATAAGCTTCGCCACCTCCTGCTGGTGGTCCCGCGCCTGAGGCGCGGGGGTGAAACCGTTAGTCGCGGAACGACGAATAATATCTTGCGATTGATAAGCCATAAGTCGTCTCCGTTACACCTTTTCCACGTTCACGAGGAAAGCTTTGAACTCCGGTGTCTGCGTATTCGCATCACCGACGAACGGCGTCAGGGTATTAGCAATAAAGCCTTTTTTCGCTACGCCCTCATAGCCCCAGTGAATAGGAATGCCGATGGTATCGATATCCTTACCGTCAACTTTCAGCGTGCGAATACGCTTGGTCACCACTGCCTTGGCTTTGATATAGCCGCGGTTAGAGGAAACTTTCACGGTATCGCCGTGGCCGATGCCAAGCTTATTCGCCAGTTTTTCACCAATCTCCACAAACTGCTCCGGCTGCGCGATGGCGTTAAGTAGCGCGTGTTTGGTCCAGTAGTGGAAGTGCTCGGTCAGGCGGTAAGTGGTGCCGACGTAAGGGAACTTATCGGCCTTACCCATCTGCTCGAGATCGCCTTTGAAGACGCGAGCGGCCGGGTTAGAGACCACGTTTGGATGCAGCGGGTTAGTCCCCAGCGGCGTTTCAAACGGTTCGTAGTGTTCCGGGAACGGCCCTTCCGCCATTTTATCAATAGCGAACAGACGGCCCATCCCTTCCGGCTGCATGATAAACGGACCGACGTCGCTGCCAGGGGCGGCGGCGCTGTAGTCCGGAATATCCACGCCGCCCCATTTCGCGCCGTCCCACTTCAGCAACTGACGCTTCGCATCCCACGGTTTACCCTGCGGGTCCGCGGAGGCGCGGTTATACAGGATGCGGCGGTTGAGCGGCCAGGCCCAGGCCCAGCCCAGCGTGTTGCCGAGGCCTGACGGGTCGGCGTTATCGCGGCGCGCCATCTGGTTGCCGTCCGGCGTCCAGCTACCGGCGAAGATCCAGCAGCCGCTGGAGGTGGTGCCATCATCGCGCAGCTGGGCAAAGGAGCTCAACTGCTGCCCTTTCTTAACGATCACCGCGCCGGTCGCCGGGTCGGTGATATCCGCCAGCGCTTTACCATTGCTTTCCATCGCCACTTCTTCAGATGCCGGCTCGTGCGGAGTGGAGTAGTTCCACGTCATGTTGAGCACCGGCTCCGGCGCAGGTCCGCCCTCTTCGGCATACATCTTACGCAGGCGAGTGAAGATACCGGCGAGGATTTCGCCATCGGTCACGGCGATCCCCGGGGCGTCCGCGCCTTTCCAGTGCCACTGCAACCAGCGGCCGGAGTTGACGATAGAACCGTTTTCTTCGGCGAAGCAGGTGGAGGGCAGACGGAATACTTCGGTCTGGATTTTCGACGGGTCAACATCGTTGGACTCACCGTGGTTTTGCCAGAAGGTGGACGTTTCGGTGTTGAGCGGGTCGATGGTTACAAGGAACTTCAGCTTCGACAGGGAAGCCACTACCTTGTTTTTGTTCGGGAACGAGGCGACCGGGTTAAAGCCCTGGCAAATATAGCCATTCACTTTGCCCTGATTCATCATCTCGAAATACTGCAGAACGTCGTAGCTCTTATCCCACTTCGGCAGCCAGTCAAAGCCCCAGCTGTTTTCTGCCGTAGCTTTGTCGCCGAAGAAGGCTTTCATCATGGAGACGAAGAACTTCGGATAGTTGCCCCAGTAGTTGACCTGGTCTTTCAGCAGCGGCTTCGGCGTGTTAGCCGTCAGGTAGGTCTGCAGGTCGGCCTGTTTTTCATTCGGCAGCGACATGTAGCCCGGCAGGCTGGTGGAGAGCAGGCCGAGGTCGGTCAGACCCTGGATATTGGAGTGACCGCGCAGGGCGTTGACACCACCGCCCGCCATCCCCATGTTGCCGAGCAGCAGCTGGATCATCGCCATGGTGCGGATGTTCTGTGCGCCGATGGAGTGCTGGGTCCAGCCGAGAGCATACAGGAACGACGCGGTCTTATCCGGCGCGCTGGTTTCGGCAATGTATTCGCAAACTTTAAGGAAGTCGGCCTTCGGCGTACCACAGATGTTTTCGACTACATCCGGGGTATAACGAGAAACGTGCTGCTTCAGCAGGTTCCAGACGCAGCGCGGATGTTGCAGCGTGGTATCGCGTTTGGCGAAGCCGTTCTCATCCAGCTCATAGTTCCAGCTGGTTTTGTCGTACTGGCGTTTTTCTGCGTTATAGCCGCTGAACAGCCCGTCGTCGAAGCTGTAGTCCTCACGCACGATCAGGCTGGCGTTGGTGTAGGCTTCGGTGTATTCGCGGTTGAATTTTTCGTTATTCAGCAGGTACAGGATCACGCCCGACAGGAAGGTAATGTCGGTACCGGAACGAATCGGGGTATAGAAATCTGCCACCGACGCCGTACGCGTAAAGCGCGGATCGATAACGATGAGCTTGGCGCCGTTATGAATTTTGGCTTCCATTGCCCAGCGGAACCCCACCGGATGCGCTTCAGCGGCGTTACCGCCCATCACCACGATCAGGTTGGCGTTCTTAATATCCACCCAGTGGTTGGTCATCGCACCGCGACCAAATGTTGGAGCAAGACTTGCTACCGTTGGTCCGTGTCAGACACGCGCCTGGTTATCCACCGCCAGCATCCCGAGGGCGCGGGTGAATTTTTGCGTTAAATAACCGGTTTCGTTACTGGAGGCGGAGGCGCACAGCATCCCGGTGGTTAACCAGCGGTTGACGGTGGTGCCGGCGTCGTTTTGCGCGATAAAGTTGGCGTCGCGGTCCTCTTTCATCAGCTTGGCGATGCGATCAAACGCTTCGTCCCAGCTGATTTGCTGCCATTTATCGGAACCTGGCGCGCGATATTCCGGGAATTTCAGGCGGCTTTCAGAATGGATAAAGTCCACCAGACCGGCCCCTTTCGGGCAGAGCGCACCACGGTTAACCGGATGATCCGGATCGCCTTCGATATGGAAAATGGATGCTTTGGCGTTTTTTGCGCCGTCGCCGAGGCTATACATCAACAGCCCACAGCCGACAGAACAGTATGTACAGGTGTTACGGGTTTCTCGCGTGCGCAGCAATTTGTACTGCCGTGTCTCCGCGAGCGCAGTTGCCGGGGCAAAGCCCAGCGCTGCTGCCGTGGTTCCCGCCATACCGCCAGCGCAGATCTTAAAGAACTGCCTTCTGCTGACCTGCATGGTTCGCTCCTTGTTTCGACATTGTCACATGTAGTTATTTGCTTTGCGGTGAAGGCCGCAAAGGTTCAGAATTAGGGCTAATTTCCCTCATTCCTGAAGGGATAAAAACAGAATACCACATTGTGTGTATGCCTGTTCCAATACGGTTAAAGCAAAGTGAACAAGAAGCCTCTCGAACAAATCAAAAATGTGACGAATGTCACAGGATATCGCCAGGTCTCCCTCTGGAAACGCGAGGATCTGCAACACCCTCAGCCAGACGAGTTAGCCGAAGAAATTCCCGTCGCGCTGGTCTACAACGGTATCTCCCATGTGGTGATGATGGCCACGCCGAAAGACCTGGAGCAATTCGCCGTCGGCTTTTCCTTATCCGAAGGGATTATCGAGCATCGGCGGGAGATTTTCGGCATGGACGTGGTGTCGGTGTGCAATGGCCTTGAGGTACAGATTGAGCTCTCCAGCCGACGTTTTATGGGGCTCAAAGCCCGGCGTCGCGCGCTGGCCGGGCGTACCGGCTGCGGGGTATGCGGCGTCGAGCAGCTCAATGATATTGGTAAGCCAGTTCAGCCGCTACCGTTCACTCAGACGTTCGATCTAGCCAACCTCGACCACGCCCTGGCGCATCTTAACGATTTTCAACCGGTCGGCCGACTCACCGGCTGTACCCATGCGGCTGCCTGGGTCAGGACGACTGGCGAGCTGGCGGGCGGTTTTGAAGACGTTGGCCGGCATGTCGCCCTGGATAAACTGCTGGGCCAGCGCGCGGAAATTGGCGAGGACTGGCAGCATGGCGCCGCGCTGATCTCCAGCCGCGCCAGCTATGAAATGGTGCAGAAGGCCGCGATGTGCGGCGTCGAGATCCTGTTCGCAGTCTCGGCGGCCACCACCTTAGCGGTGGAAGTGGCCGAGCGCTGCAATCTGACGCTGGTGGGCTTTTGCAAGCCGGGCAGGGCGACAGTCTACACCCATCCGCAGCGTTTAATTGCGGGTTAAATATCGATCAATAAATTTGAACAATGACAGCAAATCCTTCCGCTTTTTGTTTAGCGATGTGCGGGCTACTATTTAACACATCAAGGCACGGCGCCTTATCTAAACAACTAAATGAAAGGGTTTATATCATGAAAAGCATCAAAACTTTTGTCGCAGTAATCGCACTGGCCGCTTCTTTTGGTTCATTCGCTGCTGAAACCGTGACTGCAACCGCTGCCACGATGGATGGTGCGGAAGCGAAAATCGCTGCTCAGGCGCAGGCTGCTGGCGCTTCGTCTTACAAAATTACCGAAGCCTTTACCGGCAACCGCGTGCATATGACTGCGGAACTGAACAAATAAGCATAAAGTTACTGTCGAAAGAGCGCCTTAGGGCGCTTTTTTTGTTTCGCTTCCCGCATCGGCGAAATTACCCGATATTCCCCTCTGCTACGAAAAAAATGTGGCAGTAATCACGTTTCCGTTCTTTTCTTAAATCCCTATATTAACGGCAAAGGAAAGGTCTGCACGCCTGAATATCTCGATATTTTAACGCTATGAAATATAAAGATATTAAAAACAGAAAGCGATGGCGATCACCCTCTTTAAATGAGATGTTTATCACATAAATAAGCATGTCACTGCTACTGTCAACCATTCACTGACGTAATTTAATACGCATTATGTGATCTTTATTGCAAATAGAAGGCTTGTACTCAGGGAAAAATGTTGTCAGGCAAATGAGCGAGGAAGCGTCATGAAAATTGGCATCGTTATTAGCGGCGGGGATGTTTCGGGAATGAATAATTTTATATTCCAGATAGCCAGGCAGGCTAATGCCGATATCACGCTGTTTAATGGCGGTATTCCAGGGCTACTGGAGAAAAGTCATCAGGATATGGCGTGGCGCGATCTGGTTGATTTCTCCATTACCGCGGTGCCGATCATTACCTCGGGGCGAACCAGTCGCAAACTGCAGCGCAGTGAATATGAAAGCATTGCTAAAAAACTTAAATCTCTGCGTATTGATGTGCTCATTATGGCCGGGGGGGATGGCAGCCTGCAGTTTCTGAATACCCTTAGTGAATTTGAGATTAATTGCTTTGGTGTCGGGATGACTATCGATAATGATGTGTATGGCAGTGATTATACGATTGGTTTTTCCACGGCCTGTGAGCAAATTATTAAAGAAGTCTCCCGTTTAAGAAATACCGGAAGAGCGCTGCCGGGTCGGGTTTTTATGGTTGAGATATTAGGAGGCTATTGTGGAGAACTAACGTTACAGTCCGCCATTAAATGTAATGCTGATATTGCCCTGATCCCGGAGGCACAGATGCCGCTGACCATGCTTGCGGAACGGATTACCCGGAAGCTGAGCACGCAAAATAGCGTCGTGATCCTCTGCTCAGAAGGCTATACCAAAGAGTACTCTCCCGGCTTTCAGGGGGCGATTGATACCATGATTAAACAGCTGGAACCACAAATAGGTGTCCGTATCCGTAAAACGATCGTCGGTTATGGTTTACGCAGCGGTGATCCAACCTGTGAAGAGATTTATCAGGGTACCATTATGGCCAGTGAAGTGGTTCGCTGTATTCAGTCAGGTATGAAAAATAAAGCCATAATAATTAATTCCAGTAACAAACCTATTCCGATTGATTTAGTCAGTATGAAAAAACGTCTGGTCGATACTGAAGGACATCATTATAAACTTGCCAAGCAACTCAATATTATTTGAGGAGACCCTCCATGCTGAAAATTTTATGCGTATGTGGCTGCGGCCTCGGTTCAAGCTTTGCCATTGAAATGACGGCGAAGGCAGTTTTAAAGAAGCTGGAAATTCCCGCTCATATTGAACACACCACCGTTTCCGAAGCTGGGGCCTTTAAATCGGATATGATTCTGACGCAAAAAACCTTTGCCGACATCTTAACCGCCGATGCCAGTGAAGAAGAAATTAAACGTGTCGTGGTATTGAATAAACTTACTGATAAAGAGGAGATTGAAACCAAGATCGTCGCATTCTTAAAAGAACGTCATCTGAAGGTGGCTGATTATGAATAGCTTCGTTGCGTTTATCGTTAAGGATTTACTCGGCCAGGCATCCATCCTTATTGCTTTTATTGCCATGCTTGGCCTGATCCTGCAAAAGAAATCGCCAGGCAAAACCGCGGAAGGGACATTTAAAACGCTGCTCGGTTTCTTAATTATGATGGCCGGGATAAACATCATTGTCGCCACCCTGACCTTCCTGAATGATATCTTCACCCAAGGGTTTGGCATGAAAGGCTACATTACCGATGTGGCCGCCATCGCCGGGTTAGCGAATCGGGAATTAGGTTCGGAAGTGGCGCTGACGCTGCTGGTGATCTTTGCCGTCAATATTATTATCGCCCGTCTGACGCCGCTGAAATATATTTTCCTGACCGGCCAGGCGCTACTGTGGATGGCGACAATTGGGGCTGTGATTGGCTATAAGTCCGGGCTCACTGGCGTACCGCTGATTTTAACCGGGGGTATCTTCGGCGGTGTGATGGCGGTCTTAATGCCGGCCCTGGCGCAGCCGGTGGTCAGGCGCATTACCGGGTCTGACGATGTGGCCCTGGGGCACTTCTGTACCATCGGCTATCTGGTGCAGGCTGCGGTCGCTAAAGTTGTCGGAAAAGGCTCTCGCTCCACGGAAGATCTCGAACTGCCTGATAACTTTAAGTTTCTGCAGGATACCTATCTGGCCATGGCGGTGGTGATGGTGCCGATGTATCTCATCCCGGCTATTGCGGCGGGGCCGCAGTACATCGCGCAATTCTCCGGCGGCATTAATTACCTGATGTATGCCTTCATGCAGTCCATTCAGTTTGTCGCCGGGGTCTTTGTCCTCTATAGCGGTGTGCGTTTATTACTCAATGAGCTGGTGCCGGCTTTTCGCGGTATCGCGATGCGTATTGTCCCGGATGCAAAGCCTGCTCTCGATTGCCCGGTGCTGTTTCCCTATGCGCCAAATGCGGTGATTGTCGGATTTCTGGCGACGACTGTCGGCTCGATTATCGGCATGCTGGTTTTCCCGATGTTCGGTCTGGCGATGATCCTCCCCGGGCTGTTAACCAACTTTTTCGCCGGCGGTACGGCAGGGGTATTTGGTAATGCGCTGGGCGGACGTCGCGGGGCGATGATCGGCGGGGTTATCCACGGTCTGTTTATCACTTTTCTGCCGGCTATTCTGGTGCCCATGCTGGAGAGCTACGGCTTTACGGGCGTCACCTTCAGCGATTCTGACGTCATCAGCTCCGGTCTGGTATTAGGCCACGCCTTCCAGAATAACTGGCTCTTTGTCGCCTTGTTTATTGTGTTTGTCGCCGCACTGGCATGGTTTGTAAACGGTAAATCCGCTAAGCCGAAAGGGGAAAATGTTCATGAGTCTGTATAATTTTAATGAGATTTTAAACATCGCTCAGGAAAGAAATTTTAAAGCGATTGGCTCGTTTAACTTGCACTGTATTGAGATGTTACCGGCTTTTTTCAAAGCCGCGCAAAACAGCCACAGCCCATTAATGATCCAAATATCAACCGGTACCGCAGAGTATCTGGGGTATCGGTTACTGGTCGATGCCGTGCGTTCATTAGCAGACAGTGAAAATATCCCGACCTGCCTGCACCTCGATCACTGCTCCGATATTAAAGCCATCGAGACGGCAATGAATGCGGGCTTTTCTTCGGTGATGTACGACGGGTCTCACTTAAGCCTCGAGGAAAATATCGGTAACACGCGGATTGTGGTGGAAATGGCCCGGCCGCGGAATATTACGGTAGAAGGTGAGCTGGGGGCGATCGGCGGGTCAGAGGATGGAAAAGCGGTGGCTGCCGAAGATATCTGTTTTACTACCGTCGACGACGCGAAACGTTTTGTGGAGGAGACGCAGGTCGATATGCTGGCCGTCTCGGTGGGCACTGTGCATGGCCTGTACACCGGTAAAGCGCAGATACAGCATGCGCGGCTGAAGGCGATAAGCGAAGCGACTGGCGTGCCGCTGGTGCTGCATGGCGGCACAGGCGTTAGTGACGACGATATGCGGCTGGCCGTCACTGAAGGGATTAATAAAGTGAACGTCGGAACGGAAATGAACGTGCAGTGGGTCGACCGCTGTAAATCAACGTTCGAGAAAGGAAAAGTAAATGACAGCGTACGGAAATTTTTAATTCCCGCCAACCAGGCAGTGACTGCCGTATTAATGGAAAAAATGGCGCTATTTAAATAGCGTTTTTACCGACACATATCTTTTGTTGCCCTGTCTTCCGCCAGGGAGGGAGCTTGCTATGTTTGAATCATTGAAAACGCTGTGGAAAAAAGAGCAAAACCCGCTGCAGGATTATGATCAACAGTCCCGTCAGCTGGCGGAAGAGATCGCCAGACTGGAAGGCGAATTACAGCGCCAGCCCGATAATAGCGACGTGCAAAAAACATTGATGTTGACTTACAACCGGGCATTATCGGTATATGCCAAGAGTAAGAGCCACCGGCAGGATATCGATGAGCTGTTTCTGCAGATTGATAATTTACGCAATATTATTCGTCGCAATATCTAGGAACAGAGAATGACCATAAAAGAACTGCTTATTGAGGCCGATGCCATTCAGGTTGGCGTTGTGGAATCCGACTGGCAGCGGGTAATAAAGTTGGCTGCCCGCCCGCTGGAGGCGAAAGGCTTTATTTCGGCGGAATATAGCCAGGCGGTGATCGATAATACCTTGAATCATGGCGCTTATTACGTTTTTGATGAAGGGATTGCCATCCCCCATGCCCGCCCCGAGTGCGGCGTCAGACGCAACTGCTTTAGCCTGGTGGTGCTGAAAAAGCCCATCCCGTTTGCGGACGGTGAAAAGGCGGACATTGTTATTATGTTTGGTGCCCGGGACAGCAATGCGCATATCGAGGAGGGCATCCGTTCCATCGTCGCGCTGCTGGATAACAATGACACCATGGCCAAACTGCGGACGGCCCGCAGCCGGGAGGAGGTCGTCGCATTACTATGAACAGACATCTGACCCCAGGCTGCAAAACGGCCATATTAATCAACGGCATTCCGGCGTCGGGGAAGAGCACCATCACCCGTTTGCTGGCGGAGACCTTTAGTCTACCAGTGTTGACGATCGACGGCATCAAAGAGCCGTTTATGGCGCGCCTGGCCCCTGTCGACCGGCCGATGAATCGCCAGCTGGGCTGTGCGGCGTATGAGGTGATTTGGTCGATTGTCGGCGCGTCGCCTGCCAGCATGGTTTGGTTGATCGACGCCTGGTTCGGTTTTCAGCCGCGGGAGACCTTGCAGAGACTGCTACAGCAGGCGGGCGTGGAGCAGGTAATTGAGATCTGGAACCATATTACCCCGGAGCTGGCCGTCGCACGCTATGCCTCGCGGCTGGCGACGCGGCCGCCGGGCCACCCCGGCGAGGAGTATCTGCCGGAGCTGGCCCAGCTGGCCGGGCGGGCGCAGCCCATGTCTTTAGGGCCCGTATTGACGATAGACCAGCGGTATCCGCTGGAGATAAAACCGATTATTCACTGGCTTGAAGGCACGATCGCTGGAAAGCACGCCGGTTTGGCGGATTACGCTTACCCGCCCTAAGGCATACCCGCCAGGCGCAGCAGCGCGGTCACCACGGCGGCGGCGATAATCACGCCGATCAGCGGGACCTTGCGCCAGGCGAGGAACACGGCGACAGCCACACCCAGAACGCGCGCCATGCCGGCGAAATGCGCCCCTTCATAGAAGGTGGTGGCCAGGGCGACGGAAAAAAGCAGCACCGTCGCCGCATCGGAAAGCAGCGCCTGCGAGCGCTCGGAAAATGCCAGCCGATTGCCGAGCTTCGCGCCGCCGAGGCGCATCAGATAGGTTCCCAGCGACAGGATGGCGATACCGGCGATAAACAGCGTCATATTGCCCATTATTTTTTCCTCGACAGTAAACCAAACAGCGAAAGCAGCACCGGCAGCCCGGTGGGCACAAACGGTACGGCGGCAAGCGCCAGTGCGGCGCCGCTGGCGGCGCGGATCAGCGTAGTGCGGTTTTTAAAGGCCGGGATCACCAGCGCCAGCAGGATCGCCGGGAAGACCGCGTCAAGCCCGATGGTTTCCGGCGCTGGCAGCAGTTTGCCGACGGCCGCGCCGGTTAGCGTGCCGAGGGGCCAGATCAGCGCGACGCCGGCGCCGCACAGCCAGTAGGCCGCTTTGCGCTGCGTAGGGGTGGGCTGCGACAAGCCAAAGACCACGCTCTCGTCGTTCATAATGTGGCACCCGATAAAGCTTAAGGCGCGCCGACCAACCAGTTCGCGCACGGTCACTCCGAACGGGATATGGCGCGCGTTGACTAACAGGCCAGCGGCAGCGGCGGCCAGTGGGCTACCGCCGCTGGCGATAATGCCGATAAACATGAATTCAGAAGCGCCTGCCAGCACGGACACCGAAAGCAAGAGCGGCACCCATAAAGGGAAGCCGTAAGCCACCGCCAGCGACCCATAGGACATGCCCACCACCCCGACGGCAAGGCAGACCAAAACGATCGCTTTTATCGTGTCTCCGCTGAGACTGGAGAGAGTTTGTTTCATATCATTTAGCCATATCGAACGAATTTCCATTATAATGAACACATAATAATCGTTTTTCAAGGCGAACGAATCGTTCGATATAAAAAACAAAGGGGCGGGTATGACACAGCCAATCAGCGTTATTGCCAAAAGCCTGGTGCGGGAGCGGGCGCGGACCGGTCTCTCGCTGGCGGAAGTCGCGCGTCGGGCGGGTATCGCAAAATCCACGCTATCGCAACTGGAGTCCGGCAACGGCAATCCGAGTCTGGAAACGCTGTGGTCGCTCTGCGTGGCGCTGGATATCCCGTTTGCCCGCCTGCTTGAGCCGCAGGTGAACAAAACGCAGGTGATCCGCCGCGGAGAGGGGACAAAGGTGGTGGCGGAGCAGGCGAACTATCAGGCCATTTTGCTGGCCGCTTGTCCGCCAGGCGCGCGTCGGGACATCTATTTACTGTTAACCCAGCCCGGCGCCGATCGTATTTCGCATCCGCATCCGCCAGGCTCGGTGGAACATATTATCGTCACCCAGGGGCGGGCGCGGGTAGGGCTGACGTCGGCGCCGGAAGAGCTCGGCGAGGGCGACTATATCTGCTACCCGGCGGATCAGGAGCATGTTTTTCAGGCGCTGGAGCCGGATACGCAGGCTCTGCTGATCGCTGAGCAAAATTAGTCATAATCTGCGCATTTTATTTTGATGCGCAGAAGATTCTTTCATTTCTCATTAATGATTGAGTGAGCTATTTATCTGCTCAATATCTTCATCGTTTTTCCATTTTTGTTTCCTTCCGTTTTGCCTAAAAACATGGGATTGATGTCACTCTTCCTGCCGGAAGGGGTTCGTATACTTAATTCGTGACATTGGGGTTTATTATGTTTTTAGAAGAACGCAGACGGCATATCCTGAAATATTTAAACGATCATGAACGTGGTTTTGTTAATTATTTTGCTGCCTATTTTGGTGTTTCAAAAGAAACCATTCGTAGTGATTTAAATACTCTTTCAGAAATGGGTGTCGTGCAACGTTGTTATGGCGGGGCGATTATTTCACGGCGCAATTTACAGGCTGAGCTTATTTCTGAAACCGGTGATAGTTTCGGGGTGCTGTTGCAGCCTATTAATCACAGAAAACCTACGGTGAGTGGTCAGCAGAAAGGAAAATCGATGAACGGCAAAGTGTGTGTATTCGGCTCATTTAATGTGGATATTGTGGCCCGAGTGGAACGTTTTCCGCGCGGTGGCGAATCGCTACTGGCGCTCGCCAGCAGCCTTGGGCCCGGTGGAAAGGGGGCAAATCAGGCAACGGCTGCCAGTAAAGCCGGTGCGCAGGTACATTTTGTCGCTAAGGTTGGCAAAGATCAGTTTAGCCATTTAGCGGCCGATCATCTGACCCGTTCTGACATACACTCCTTTACGCTTTATCAATCTGAGAGCGAACCAACCGGCAATGCCATTATTTATGTCTCGCAGGAAAATGGCGAAAATATGATCGCTATTTACTCCGGCGCGAATACGACGATAACGCATAATGAAATTGAGGCGATTATTCCTGAGCTCACCTCTTCTGATGTTTTATTAGTTCAGCTTGAGAATAATTTTGACGCTACCCATGCGTTAATAAAAATAGCCAGGGAGCTAGGAAAGACCGTCATTCTAAACCCTGCTCCGTACTCAGCAGAAATCATTCCCAGTATTCCTTATGTTGATGTGATTACACCGAATGAAACCGAGGCTTCATTGTTATCTGGTATCGAGATTAACGATGTTGATACCGCCAAAGAGGCTGCACTGCGCATCGCTGAATTAGGGGCTAAGAAAGTCCTTATTACCATGGGATCGCGCGGCGCGCTGCTGCTGGATAATCGCCAGTTTAGCCATATTCGCGCTTTCCCGGCGGTCACTGTCGATACCACCGGCGCTGGCGATGCCTTTAATGGCGCGCTCGCCGCCTCGCTAGCTGCTGGCAACACCCTGGTTCAGGCCGCGACCTGGGCCTCCGCATTCGCCTCTCTGGCCGTCGAGCTGGAGGGGGCTTCCAACATGCCTGACTTTGCACAGGCAAACGCTCGACTCCGTACCCTCTAATCCAGGAAAAATAAGATGAAAACGATTAACGGTGTTGTTCCCGTCATGCTGACCCCATTTACCACTGACGACCAGATTGATTATCCGGCTCTGGCGAAGCTGATCGACTGGTACCTGGCAAAAGGCGTGGATGCGCTTTTTGCCGTCTGCCAGTCCAGTGAAATGCAATATCTCAGTCTGCAGGAGCGTGTCGAGCTGGCGCGTTTCGTGGTGCATCACGTGGCGGGGCGCATCCCCGTGATTGCCTCGGGCCATATTAGTGACGATCTGGCGGCGCAAAAGGAAGAGTTGCTGGCAATGTCGCAGACCGGCATTGATGCGCTGGTGCTGGTTACCAATCATCTCGATCCGCGCAATGAAGGCAGTGAGTTCTTTTTCGCTACCCTGCAATCGCTGCTGGCGGTGCTGCCGGTTTCGATGCCGCTGGGGCTGTATGAGTGTCCGGCGCCGTATCGCCGTCTGCTTAGCGACGACGAGTTCGCCTGGTGCGCCAACAGCGGCCGCTTTGTGGTTTTGAAAGATGTGAGCTGTGATCTGCCGACCGTTGAGCGCCGCGTGCGCCTGGCTCAGGGAACCCCGTTGAAAGTGATCAACGCCAATGCTGCTATCGCCTGGCCTGCGATGCTGGCGGGTGCCGAGGGCTTTAGCGGTGTGTTTACCAACTTCCACCCGGAGCTGTATAGCTGGATGTGGCGAGAAGGCAAAAACCAGCGGGCGCTGGCCGACGAGCTGGCGGTATTCCTGTCGCTGGGAGCGGTCACCGAAACACTGGGCTACCCGAAGAACGCCAAAATTTACCATCAGCGGCTGGGGACCTTCGACAGTGTTGCCTGCCGGGTTAACAAAGACGATGTACTGAGCAAGTTCTGGGGGCTGACGGTGATCCTCGATCAGATCCGCGTGGGCACTGAACTGTGGCAGCAGCGGATCGCAGGCTAAGGGAGGGGTCATTATGATCGTATCAAGTCTGCACGCGTGGCCTGCACAACAGGCCGCGTTTCATCCGGTGATTCGTCAGGCGCTGGCGTTTATCGCCAGCCAGGATTTTCAGCACTTTGCGCCGGGTAAAATCGACCTGATCCCGGGGAAACTCTTCTGCCTGTTGCAGGAGATGGACAGCATGCCTTTTGCGCAGGCGCGTCCTGAATCGCACCGCCAGTTTATTGATATTCAGTATCTGATCTCCGGCGAGGAGCGCATGGGGGTCAGCCGTGCTGAAAGCCGTTGCCATCACGTTACCGAGGATATGACGCCGCAGCAGGACATTCTGTTCTGGCAGGTCGAAGACGAGGAAACGCAAATAAGGCTGACGCCCGGCATGTTTGCCATTTTCTTTCCACAGGACATCCACCGCCCCTGCTGCCACCCGCGAGAGGGCGAACAGAAACATCTTCGGAAAGCGGTGATGAAAATCGATCGCGCCTTGCTGGAGGACGGTTTATGAGTTCGCTAAATCACACTACTGCAGCGGCTATCGCGGCGCCGAAACTCTCACGCCGGCGCTGGGGGATCATTTTAATTCTGCTGCTGGCTGCGGTGGTGAACTACCTTGATCGCGCCAACCTGAGTATTGCTAATACCACCATTTCGAAGGAGTTTGGTTTCTCCGGAACCGAAATGGGTCTGCTGCTATCGGCGTTTCTCTGGCCTTATGCGCTGGCGAACCTGCCGGCCGGCTGGCTGGTCGACCGTTTCGGCTCGAAGAAAATGTTCACCGGCGCGCTGACGCTATGGTCTGCCGTGACCTTTCTGATGGGATTTGTGAATACCTATAGTTTCTTCTATGGCCTGCGGGTGCTGCTGGGGGTGGCTGAGTCGCCGTTCTTTACCTCTGGTATCAAGATCACCCAAAGCTGGTTTTCGGATAAAGAGCGCGGCCTGCCGACATCGATTATCAATACGGGTTCGCAAATCGCTAACGCCATCGCGCCGCCGCTGCTGACGCTTCTGCTGTTGTGGGTTGGCTGGCGCGGGATGTTTATCGCCGTGGGTCTGCTGGGTATACCGTTGATTCTGGCGTGGCTGAAGTTCTATCGCGATCCGGATGCGCGGGAAGCGATGCTGATCCACACTGGTAAGGTGGTGATGGCTGAGGCCGATAAGCCACAAGTTAGCTGGGGCGAGCTGTTTCGCAATAAAACGACCTGGTTCATGATCTCCGGCAACTTCTGCATCATGTTTACTATCTGGGTTTATCTGACGTGGCTGCCGGGTTATCTGGAAACATCGATGGGATTCAGCCTGAAGCAGACGGGCTTTATTGCCTCGATTCCATTCTTTGCCGGTATTCTTGGCGTCCTTTGCGGCGGGATGCTCTCTGACCGTCTGGTGCGCAGAGGGATTAATGCGGTAACGGCGCGGAAGGTGCCTATTGTGGTGGGGGCGGCAATGGCGGCCTGTTTTGTGATGCCAATTCCGTTTGTCAGCAACAGCGGTACCGCGATTACGCTACTGACGCTGGGTTATTTCTGCTCGCAAATGCCGTCCGGGGTTATTTGGGCGCTGGCGGCGGATATGGCGCCCAAAGAGCAGGTCGCTTCTCTCGGTGCGATCCAGAACTTTGGCGGTTTTCTGGGCGCCGCGCTGGCACCGGTGATCACCGGGATTATCCTTGATGCTACCGGTCAGTTCACCAATGTCTTTATTCTCGGCGGCTGCCTGCTGTTCCTTGGCGCCTGTCTCTATGGCTTCTTTGTGCGTAAACCGCTGACGCAGTAGTTTTTCCTCAGAACAAAGCGCCGAACGGCGCTTTGTCTCTGTTGCTGGACGTCATAGCCATATTGCGGGAAACTAGCTTTCCTATGCGAAAACAGGGATTTTTATGTCGCTGAAAGCCATTGCCAAACAACTTGGGATCTCCGTCACGACCGTCAGCCGGGCGTTGAACGGCTATGACGATGTGTCACAGGAGACCCGCGCCCGGGTTGAGGCTGAAGCGCAGCGCCGGGGCTATCGCCCCAACACTTTCGCCCGCCGTCTGAAAATGGGCACCATTGATGCCGTTGGTCTCGTCTTTCCTGTCCGCCCCGTGCCGCTCAACAATAACGTTTTTCTTGAGATGGTTGGGGAGATCAGCCATGAGCTGGCGCGCCATGACATTGATTTGTTGCTGATCGCCGATGATGAACAAGCGGATAAACATGGCTATATGCGCATGGTGCAGGGCCGTCGCGTCGACGCTTTAATCGTGGCCCATACCCTGGATGACGATCCGCGGCTGGCGCAGCTGCAGGCCTCAGGCTTTCCGTTTCTGGCGCTTGGCCGTAGCCGCCTGGCACAGCCCTACGCCTGGTTTGATTTCGATAACTATGCCGGCACCTGCCGCGCCACCCGCCATCTGATTCAACAGGGCCACCAGCGTATCGCGCTGTTGGGCGAGAACAACAATCAGGCGTTTATTTTGCAACGGCGTAACGGCTACCTCGATGCTCTGCGCGAGGCGGGGTTATCCGATGCATGGCTGCGTAGCGTGCCGGCGACGCGCCGAGGCGGCTATCAGGCCACGCTGGAGCTGCTGCGTCTGCCGGAGACGCCTACCGCGATCATCACCGACTGCAACACCCATGGCGATGGCGCCGCCATGGCGCTCGCCCATCTGGGCCGTTTAACCGGCGACAACCGCGTCGCCCTGGTGGTGTATGACGGGCTGCCGCAGGACAGCATCATAGAGACCGATGTCGCCGCGGTGATCCAGTCCACGCGCCAGGGCGTGGGGCGGCAGATTGCCGATATGGTCCGCCGCTTAATTGCTGGCGAGGATCTGGCCTCGCTGCAGGTGCTATGGCAGCCGGAATTTTTCCCGGGTGAAACTGCCTGACTTGACCCCTTTTTAACCCGTAATTCTGAAGCCGATCACGGATCCGAAACGTTTTGGTTGGCATCCGAAACGTTTCGGATCAACAGTAAGACATTCCTTGTTATGGAGATGTCTGATGTCTGATTCGCTGATTCACCTGCAAAGCGCCGGTGCCGATGTTGTCATTAAAACTCGCCCTTTCGCCGAAATTGTCTACTGGGGGCCACATTTAAGCCACTTTTCACCGCAGGATGCCGACAGCCTGACGCGCCCGGTCGCCAACGGCAGACTGGATGTCGATTCGCCAGTGACCTTAATGGCAGAGCTGGGCCATGGCCTGTTTGGTGCGCCGGGCATTGAAGGCCATCGTCAGGGTCTGGATGCCTCTCCGCTGTTCACCACCAGCGAAGTGCGGCACGAGGGCCAGACGCTGATCCTGGTCAGCGAAGATCCACAGGCCGGCCTGCGTCTGCACAGCGAGATCGCGCTGGATGCCAGCGGCGTGCTGAGCGTGCGCCATGGCGTGACCAATCTGCGCGCCAGCCCATGGCAGGTGGATCGCCTGGCGGTCACATTGCCGGTCGCCGAACGCGCTCGCGAGGTGATGGCTTTCCATGGCCGCTGGATCCGCGAGTTCCAGCCTCACCGCCTGACGCTGGAGCACGACAGCTTTGTGCTGGAGAACCGCCGCGGGCGCACCTCTCACGAACATTTCCCGGCCCTGATCACCGGCAGCCGCGCCTTTAGCGAGATGCAGGGTGAAGTCTGGGGCGTACATCTGGCCTGGAGCGGTAACCATCGCCTGCGGGCAGAGGTGAAAACCGATGGCCGCCGCTATCTACAGGCCGAGGCGCTCTATCTGCCGGGTGAAATGGCGCTGGCGGAAGGGGAAACCTTGTGGACACCGTACCTGTATGCCAGCTACTCGGCGAACGGGCTGAACGGCATGAGCCAGCAGTTCCATCGTTATCTGCGCGAACGGATTATTCGCTTCCCGGGCAACAAGCCGCGCCCGGTGCATCTCAACACCTGGGAGGGGATCTATTTCGACCACGACCCGGACTACATCATGCGTATGGCTGACGAGGCGGCGGCGCTGGGCGTCGAGCGCTTTATTATCGATGACGGCTGGTTTAAAGGGCGCAACGACGACTGGGCGGCGCTTGGGGACTGGTATCTTGATGAGAAAAAATACCCCTACGGCCTGACGCCGGTTATTGATCACGTGAAATCGCTGGGGATGGAATTCGGTATTTGGGTGGAGCCGGAAATGATTAACCCGGACTCCGATCTGTACCGGGCGCACCCGGACTGGGTGCTGGCGCTGCCGGGCTATACCCCGCTGACCGGCCGCCATCAGTTTGTCCTGAATCTCAACATTCCGGAAGCGTTTGATTATCTGCTGGAGCGGATGAGCTGGCTGCTGGGCGAGCACGCGGTGGACTACGTGAAGTGGGATATGAACCGCGAGCTGGTGCAGCCTGGGCATCAGGGACGCGCCGCCGCGGACGCGCAAACGCGCCAGTTCTACCGCCTGCTGGATACGCTGGTGGCCCGTTTCCCGCACATTGAATTTGAATCCTGCTCCTCCGGGGGCGGGCGGATCGATTATGAAGTCCTCAAGCGCAGCCATCGCTTCTGGGCGTCTGACAATAATGACGCCCTTGAGCGCAACACCATCCAGCGCGGCATGAGCTACTTCTTCCCGCCGGAGGTGATGGGCGCGCATATTGGCAATCGCCACTGTCATGCCACCTTCCGCCAGCACAGTATCGCCTTCCGCGGCCTGACGGCGCTGTTTGGTCATATGGGACTTGAGCTGGATCCGGTGAGCGCTGATGAAGAAGAGCGCGCCGGATACCGGAAATATGCGGCCTTACATAAACAGTGGCGCGACGTGATCCATCACGGCGTGCAGTGGCGGATGGATATGCCGGACGCTACCACCCTTGCCCATGGCGTCGTCAGCCCGGATAAAGCGCAGGCGATTTTCCTCGTCAGCCAGCTGGCGATGCCGGACTACACCCTGATGGCGCCGCTGCGCCTGGCGGGGCTGGAGGCGAGCGCCCGCTATCAGGTGACGCTCCTCGATCATCCGAACATTCAGATAACCGGCGAGGGTGGCCACACCATGCGGAAGCTGCCGGCATGGATGACGACGCCGCAGACGGTGAGCGGTGAGTGGCTACAGCAGGCGGGGCTGGCGCTGCCCATCCTCGACCCGGAAAGCGCCATTCTGATTGGCCTGCAACGCGTGTGATGGTATCGGGCCGCGTCGCGGCCCTTCTTGAGGAAAATATAATGAACCCGACCGTCTGTACCCACAAAAACAACCCCAACTTCTGGATTTTCGGGCTGTTCTTCTTTCTCTACTTCTTCATCATGGCCACCTGCTTTCCGTTTCTGCCGATCTGGCTGTCGGACGTCATCGGCCTGAATAAAACCGAAACCGGCCTCGTTTTCTCCAGCCTGTCGCTGTTCGCCATCTGTTTCCAGCCGGTCCTCGGGGTGATCTCTGACAAGCTGGGGCTGAAAAAACACCTGATGTGGATCGTGACTGTTCTGCTGGTGCTGATTGCTCCCTTCTTCCTCTATGTTTTCGCTCCGCTGCTGAAAACCAACATCTGGCTCGGGGCGCTGAGCGGCGGCGCCTATATCGGCTTTGTATTCTCCGCAGGCGCCGGCGCGATGGAGGCCTATATCGAACGGGTAAGCCGCAACAGCGGGTTTGAATACGGCAAGGCGCGCACCTTTGGCTGTCTGGGATGGGCGTTGTGCGCGACCACCGCCGGAATGCTGTTCAGCATTAATCCCGAATGGGTGTTCTGGATGGGGTCGGCCGCCGCGCTGCTGCTGGTGGTACTGGTGGCCATCGCCAAACCGCAGGCCAGTCAGTCCGCGCAGGTGATGGATTCGCTCGGCGCCAATCGCCCGGCGATCGATTTAAAAACGGCGGTGCGCATGTTCCGCCAGCGTAAGATGTGGATGTTTATTCTGTATGTCATCGGCGTGGCCTGCGTGTATGACGTTTTTGATCAGCAGTTCGCCACCTTTTTTAAATCGTTCTTCGCGACCCCGGAAGCGGGCACCCGCGCCTTTGGTTTCGCCACCACCGCGGGAGAAATATGTAACGCCATCATTATGTTCAGCTCGCCGTGGATTATTAACCGCATCGGGGCGAAGAATACCCTGCTGATCGCCGGGATGGTGATGGCGGCAAGAATGATTGGCTCTTCCTTCGCCACTACGGCCGCGGAAGTCATAGCGTTGAAAATGCTCCATGCGCTGGAGGTGCCGTTCCTGCTGGTGGGCGCCTTTAAATACATTACCGGTGTGTTTGATGTCCGGCTGTCGGCGACCATTTACCTGGTGGGCTTCCAGTTCGCCAAGCAGGTGGCGGCGATCTTCCTCTCCGCCTTCGCCGGCAATATGTACGATCGGATCGGCTTTCAGGATACCTATATGATCCTCGGCGGTATTGCCCTGACGGTCACCTTAATCTCCGCGTTTACGTTAGCGGGTAAGGCGAAAACCGAGCCGCTTCGGGATAATGCGATGATTGTTTAATCTCCGAAATTTCATGGCACAGGAATGTGCCTGAAAGATAAGAAAGTTGATATATTAAATATGAGAAACACATGAAAGGGCTATGGGTTGTTTTTCTTCAGTAAAGAAGTATTAATACTTGAATAGCTAACCCCCTCATCCCCGTGATGAGGGGTAATGATATAATCACTCCTCTGTTTTTCCTGCCTAAAAATATTGATATCTTTTGAGTTCATTAATTTCTCTCAAGAAACGTAAATGAATAACGATGGCCAGTAAAATAAAAATGCGAGGCCAGAGTATGGATCTATGTAACGCAGCAACATGTGAACTGGATTACATTCTTGGCAGAGATCACAATTTATAGTGAACACCATTGTTAAAGGGTATGTTCAATCATCATGGCATCTATTAAAGACGTAGCGAAAAGAGCTGGGGTCTCGACGGCAACCGTATCGCGAGTGCTCAACAATCATCCCAGCGTCGTGCCGGAAACGCGGCAGGCTGTGCGTGATGCGATGGATTATCTCTGCTATGTCCCCAGCAAAAGTTCGTTTCAGCTTAGCGGTAAATGTTCAGGGTTGATTGGTGTGGTTTTGCCTAACCTGGTGAATCCTCATTTCTGTGAACTGCTGGCGACGGTGGAAGAAGAGGCCCGGTATATCGGCAAATCGGTGATCGTTAAAACGCATCAGAATCAGCCGCAGCAGGATAAACATATTATTCTGACCTTAGTGGGGATGGGCATTGACAGTTTGCTATGGGTGCCGACAGAAGCAGAAGCCGAACTTTCAGAATGGTTAAGCATTACCCGGATCCCGGTCGCCGTCGTCACCCAGGTGTCCCGGTTCTTTAACTCCGTATCGATTAACCAGGACCGGGGGGCAGAAAGTATTGCGGAACATTTTATTCATACAGGCCATCTTTCGTTTGGCTTTGTTGCCCAGGAAGGGGTTGATAATCGTAAGGTTTCATCGTATACCAAAAAAATAGCGAGTCATGGTTTAAAACTTGCTAAAGATAATTCGTTCTGGATAGCCAAAGGAGAGGGGGAAAAGATATCAGGCCATATTAGCATTCTTGATGATATTATTGCGAAACTCAGCGATCCGAAGCGAATCTGTACATGTCTGCTAGTGTATAACGATATTGCGGCAAATTATATTATCGATGGGCTAAAAGAAAAAGGCATCTCCATTCCTGAAGATGTTGCGATTGCCAGTTTTGACAATACCTTGCTGGCACAAACTAAAAAAATAACCAGCGTTGCACAGCCGGTAAATGAAATTGCTCACCTCGCGTTTCAGATGGTGAAGCATCAACAGCAGCCGGACAGTATTGAAATGCACGAAATTGTCTCTCGGTTAATTGTTCGTGAGAGCAGCGTAAAAATTAATATTACTTCCCTGTAAGGGATGTATGTTTAGAAATGGCGCGACAATTTTCGCCATGGGCTCCTTTTAACAAAAAATAGGTATATTTATGTCTGCTACCGCAATGGAAAAGCCAAGTGCTTATGAAAAGCTGGGGTTGAGGGAGAAGATCGGCTACGGGATGGGGGACGCTGGTTCAGGAATGATATGGAGTGTACTGGCGCTCTATCTGACGTGGTTTTATACCGATGTCTATGGCCTCAATGCCGGGGTGGTGGGCACATTATTCCTCGTTATTCGCATCTTTGACGCGTTTAGCGATCCGCTGATGGGGGCAATCTGCGACCGCACGGTGTCACGCTGGGGAAAATTCCGTCCATGGCTATTATGGATGGCGCTTCCGTTTGGTCTAGGCGCGGTACTGATGTTCACTACCCCAGAACTCAGCATGAACGGAAAGATTATCTATGCCTGGGTTACTTATCTGGTCATGTCGCTGATTTATACCGCGATTAATATTCCCTATTGCTCCGTCGGCGGCGTCATTACCCTCAATCAAAAAGAGCGCATGGGTTGTCTGTCATGGCGCTTTTTCCTGAATGGCCTGGCAACATTAATTATCTCCTCCTCTATTCTGCCGTTAACCGACTGGCTGGGTAACGGCGACCGCGCCTCCGGTTTCCAGCTGACCATGGTCATTATGGGCGGGGCGGCAACGCTGATGTTCCTGTTCTGCTTTTCCAGCATTAAAGAGCGGGTGGTATCGGTTAAGCAAAACGAGTCGTTGAAGAAAGACCTGCGGGATATTATCAAAAACGATCAGTGGCTCTTAATGATCTCTATTACTTTCCTGAACGTTTTTCCGGCATTTATCCGCGGTGGCGTCACTATTTATTATGCGACTTATGTCATGAAGGCGTCTGTCGGATTTATTACCTTCTTTATGGCGCTGGGCGTGGCCTGTAATATGCTGGGCAGCGTGCTTGCCAAACCGCTTACCGATCGCTTTGATAAGCTGGCGCTGTTCCGTATTATTAATATTATTCTCGGGTTTCTGTCATTGGCGCTGTGGTTTATCGATCCGCAATCATTGACCCCGCTGATGGCGCTATTTATCGTCATTAACGTTCTGCATTTAATTCAATCTGGCCCCATTCTGTGGGCGATGATGTCCGATGTCGATGACTACGGTGACTGGAAGTTCGGTAAACGCCTGACCGGTATCTCTTTCGCGGGTAACCTTTTTATGCTCAAAATGGGGCTGGCGGTGGCTGGCGCAATCGTCGCCTGGATTCTGGCGTTTACCGGCTATATCGCTAATGAACCACAGCAAAATTCCCAGACCATTCAAGGCATTATCATGATGTTCTCACTGCTGCCGATGGTGAGTTATTTCATTAGTGCGTATCTGGTGCGCTACTTCAAGCTGAATAACGCCTTCCTTGAAAAAATCAAAGCCGATCTTGCAAAACGTGAACTGGAAAAAGGACGCGGTTAATGGGTAGGGGAGCAGGCTATCCGTATTATTTATCATTCAATATCAGTCTTAATGAAACTAGAATGTTTTAAGTGATTTTCTTTTCATATCAGAGGAGGTTCTTTATGACGCATAATAATTATTATGACGTGACGCAGTGGCATATCGGTAATCCTTATAAGGATATTGGGGAGGTTATTAACAGTATTATCCTCGATATTAAAAAACGACAAACCGCAACTGATGTTAATAACGGCGGGAAACCTGGCGCCGTTATCTATATTCCGCCCGGCGATTATCATCTCAAGACGCAGGTTTTTATCGATATCAGTTATTTAAAAATTATGGGTGCCGGACACGGTTTTGTCTCCTCAAGTATTCGTTTCAATACGCCGGCTGTCGAGTGGGCGTATTTGCATGATGTTTGGCCGGGTGGTAGCCGTATTCTGGTCGATATTTGTGTGCATCCCGGCGATGAAGAACATGCTGGCGCTGCATTTTACGTGAAACGCAGCGGAGCGCCGCGAATTAGTTCGGTGGCGTTTGAAAACTTCTGTATTGATGGCCTGCACTTTATTGATGATGGATTGGGAAACAACGATCCGGAAAATAGCTATATTAACGGCAAAACAGGGATTTATATCGCCAGCGCTCAGGATGCTTTCCGGATTACAGGCATGGGATTTATCTATCTTGAGCATGGTCTCACGACGTACAATAGTGATGCTATGGCTATCCATAATAACTTTATCGCCGAATGCGGCAACTGCATCGAGCTTCGTGGCGCCGGACAGGCTTCTAAAATAACCGATAATCTGATTGGCGCAGGCTATAAAGGTTATTCGATTTATGCCCAAAACTTCGGTGGGTTATTGATTTCCGGTAACAATATCTTTCCGCGTGGCGCCAGCAGCGTTCATTTATCTGGCGTTGTTCGTTCTAGCGTTACTAGTAATCGATTGCACTCATTTTATCCAGGAATGTTGGTTCTTGAAAATAACTGTGCGGAGAATCTCATCGCTGCAAATCATTTTTTCCGCGATCGCGAACCCTGGCCGCCGATGCAGACCTATGACAATGGCCTGGATGATGCCTATGGTCTGCTGCATATCAATGGTAGTAATAACTCGGTTATTGCCAATCATATTTCCGAAACTATTGATATCCAGTATCTTCGGCCACAGGGAATAAAGCCGGTCATCATCCGGCTGGTTGCCGGTAAAGGAAACTACCTTGCGAATAATCATATTGTTGCGACCACGGAAGCGTCAGTGCAGCAGGCGCACCCTTCCGAAGAGGACGCTTGCTTTGCGGCTCAGGTCAGCGCTTTGCTGACGACGGATAGATTAAAAGCCCTTGATGCGGTCGCGGTGCTGGTAGAAAAAGCGTCGTCTCAAAACACGATACTTGATTGCGGCAATAGCCAACAGGTGATGATGGACAGAGCGACGAATGCCTTCAGGGCTACGCCAGCTCCCGGCAATATAGAGATGGAATAAACCGGCAGGAGACGCAACGGCGCAGAGTAAGTCGTCCTACTCAGCGCTGAAAACGGCTGCCCCACTCAGCACAGCGAGGCAGCCATGATTTCACGCCAGATAAAACACTTCTTTGAGCTCCGCGCTCAGCGGGCTGTTGTCCGGGTTGCTGGGCATCACCTCGCGCATGTATTTCCACCAGCGCTGGCATACTTCCGTGCTGGCAACCGCCTCCCAGCGGGCTTCCGACTCAATCTCCACCGTCGCGAACAGCAGATGGCGTTCTTTATCGAGATAAATGGCGTAATGGTGCGCGCCGTGGTCCTTCAGCACCGCTTCCAGCTCCGGCCAGATGGGGTTATGGCGGCGCTGGTACTCCTCGTGCGCGTCGGGGTTCACCTGCATGACGAAAGCTTTACGGATCATAAGGCCTCCAGATAGAGCTCGCGAACCTCATCGCGGCTGGCGGGGCGCGGGTTACACGGCGCGCAAGGGTCGGCCAGCGCTTTATCCAGCCAGCCTTCGATATCGGCTTTGCTGACGCCAAGCTGGCTGAAACCCTGGGGGATCCCTACGCGTTTGCTCAGCGTGCGGATGGCATTGATGGCCTCCATGCTGGCAGCCTCGTCGCTCATGCCGCGGGTATCGACGCCCATCGCCTGCGCCACGCGGGCAAAGCGCGCCACCGCGTTCGGGCGGTTAAAGTTTTCGATGATCGGCAGCAGGATAGCGTTGCACACCCCGTGCGGCAGGTTGTGGGTGGCGCCAGGCTGATGGGCCAGGGCGTGTACCAGCCCGAGACCGGCGCTATTGAACGCCATGCCCGCCAGGTATTGGCCAAACGCCATCTGCTCGCGGGCCTGCAGATCGTGACCATCGTCTACCGCTTTCGGCAGCCACAGGTTGATCAGGCGAATGGCCTCGAGGGCGTTGGCGTCGGTCAGGGGATGGGCGCCAACGGAGACAAAGGCCTCGATGGCGTGGGTCAGGGCATCCATGCCGGTGGCGGCGGTAACGGCTGGCGGGATGTCGAGCATCACGCTGGCGTCGTCGACGGCGATATCCGGGATCAGGTTCGGGTCGATAATCACCTCTTTTACCTGCCGCTCGCTATCGATAATCACGGCGTTGCTGGTCATCTCCGCCGCCGTGCCGGCGGTGGTGTTGATGGCCACCAGCGGCACGCCAGCGTTTTTCACTTTGCCGACGCCGGAGTATGCGGTGGAGGGACCAGGGTTGGCGGTGAGGATTTTTATCGCCTTGGCGGTATCAATCGGGCTGCCGCCGCCGAAGGCGATCAGGTAATCGCAGCGGGCCGCCTGGTACGCCGCGTAGCCTTGCTGCACCAGCGCTTCGGTGGGATTGGGGTACACGCCGTCAAACAGCTGATAAGCCATCTGCTGTTCATCCAGCGCAGAAAACAGACTGTCCAGCAGGCCCAGCTTCACCAGTTGACCGTCGGTGACGATCAGCGCCTTGCCCCATTGTTTGCCCGCTACCAGCTTGACCATATCACCGATAGCGCCTGCACCGTGGAGGCTGATTTTAGGTAGTGCCAACATAAAACTCATGATAATTCTCCTTAATGTTGATTTTGGAAAATCCGTTTCCCCTCACCCCAGCCCTCTCCCGCAGGGAGAGGGGGAAAACCGGTCCCGGACTACAGGCTGCCTGCGTGCGCCGGGCAGTCCCCTCTCCCTTGGGGAGAGGGCCAGGGTGAGGGGGAAATTAACATCGTCTTCGCTGCATCATCCGCCGGGTAATAATCGGCAGGGAGATCACCACGATCAGCATGGCGCCGATAATCACCGACATCACGATGCCGGGGACGTTCAGCAGGCTCAGGCCGAAGGTCACCAGCCCCATCAGAAAGGCGGCAATGATCACCCCGGGCATGCTGCCGGAGCCGCCGAGAATATTGACGCCGCCGAGCACCGCCATGGTGACAACCGCCAGCTCCCAGCCCATCGCCAGGGTGGGGCGGGTACTGCCGAGCCGTGAGGTCAGCAGGACCGCCGCCAGCCCGGCCATCAGCCCGACCAGCGCGAACAGCACCAGGTTATGACGCTTAACATTGATCCCCGAAAACCAGGCGCCGGTCGGGTTATTGCCGATGGCGTAGGTCCGGCGACCAAAGTTGGTTTTATGCAGCAGGAAGGTGAAGGCGGCCGCGAGGAGGATAAACAGCGCAAACTCAAAAGAGAGCGCCCCCCACACGTAGCCCTGGCCGAACCAGGCAAAGCTCTCCGGATAGTGATTGAGCGCCTGATCGCCCAGCAGGATATAGGTGATGCCGCGATACAGGCTCATGGTGCCGATGGTGATCACAATGGACGACAGGTTAAAGCGAGTCACCAGCAAGCCGTTGAACAGGCCGCACAGCAGACCTACGCCCAGGCCGATGATCACCAGCAGCGGCGTGTCCACCCCCGCTGCCGCGCAGAAGCCCATCACCGTTGAGCTGAGCGCCATCGTCGAGGCCACCGACAGATCGATTTCCCGGGCGATAATCAGCATCGCCATCGGCAGGACGACGATCGCCTTCTCGGTAAAGGTAAAGGTCGCGTCCGAGAGGTTCCAGATATTGAGGAAGTACGGGGAAGCCACCGCGTTGCCGATAAATACCGCCAGGGTGACCGCCAGTAAAAACCCTTCCCAGCACAGCAGGCGGCGCAGCGGCGACGGCGCGGCCGGGGCGTTTTTCATCTCTTCAGATACCATCATTTTGCTCATGATTTCACCGCCTGTTTCTGTCGGGCTAACGCCGCGTTGCGCAGGATTAACCGCCCGTGACCGCGATTGCCGCGCTCGTTGAGCAGCACCGCCATGACGATCACCGCCCCGGAAATCGCCATTTGCCAGAAGGGCGAGATGCCGATCACCGGCAGGGCGTTATTGATGACCCCGAGGAACAGCGCGCCGCACAGGCAGCCCAGCACCCGTCCGCTTCCGCCCATGGTACTGATACCGCCGATCACGCAGGCCGCGACCACCTGCAGTTCAAAGCCGTTCGCCACGTCGACATAGGCGACGGCGAAGCGCGAGATCCACAGATAGCCGCAGAAGCCGGCCAGCGCGCCGGAGAGACAGAAACTGACGAACTGCATTTTTCCGGCGTTAATGCCGGTGTAGTACGCCGCCGTCGCGTTGCCGCCTGCGGTGTATAAGGCCCGGCCGGTGCGGCTGTAGCGCAGGAAATAACCCACCAGCAGCAGCGCGGCGATGGCGCACCAGCTCAGAAGCGGTAATCCCATGAGCGTGCTGCGCGGCAGACTGAGAAAATCAGCGCTCATCTGATGTGAGTTAACCCAGCCGCCGTCAGTCAGCAGGAAGATAATGCCGCGATAAATGCTCATGGTGCCCAGGGTCACCACGATGGCGGGAATGCCGAGGCGCCAGACCAGCAGGCCGTTAATCATCCCCATCAGCAGGCCCAGCAGGGTTGCCAGTGCCAGCAGCGCCACCACCGGAATACCCGGATAGTGGGCGTTAAGCAGGGCGACGATCATCCCGGTCAGCGCCAGGTTGGCGGCCATCGACAGATCGATGCCTTTGGTGAGCAACACCATCATCTGGCCGAGGGCGAGAATGATAAGGATGGCGGTATCGTTAAACATCTCCACCAGATTGCCCGGTGAAACGAACGACGGCGCCCGGCTGCCGATGGCGCCGATCATCAAAATGATGACCAAAGCCAGCAGCGCTTCGCGATGTTTAAGCCATGCGTGTCCCATCATGCCGCCTCCTGGCCGATGCCGCTGGCCGCGCTAACGATGGTTTCCGCTGTCGCTTCACCGGCCTGGTATTCGGCGACCATCAGCCCTTCGTGCATCACGATAATCCGGTCGGCCATGCCCATCACTTCCGGCAGCTCTGACGAGACCATAATCACCGCCAGTCCCTGGCTGACCAGCTCGGACATAAACTGATGCACGGCGGCTTTTGAGCCGATATCAATGCCTTTGGTCGGCTCGTCGAGGATAATCACCTCGGGATGGGTCGCCAGCCATTTGCCGATCACCACTTTCTGCTGATTGCCGCCAGAGAGGGTCTCCACCGGCTGCCGCCAGCTGAAGGCTTTAACCTGCAGGCGCGAGGCGTACTCGTCCGCCAGCCGCCATTCCCGGGCGTCGTTCAGGACGCCGTTAGGATTGAGCTTGCTGAGCTGCGGCAGACTGATGTTCTGGGCGATGGACAGGGCGATGATCGCCCCCTGTTTCTGCCGCTCTTCCGGCACGCAGACGATGCCCGCGCGGATGGCGTCGGCGGGCTGGCGAAAGCGCATGGGGCTGCCGTTCAGGCGGATCTCGCCGGAGGAGGGACGCGAGACACCGGAGAGCGCCTGCATCAGCTCGGTGCGTCCGGCGCCCACCAGGCCGTAAAAGCCGAGAATTTCGCCCTTGCGCAGGCGGAAGCTGATATGGGCAAACTCGGTAGGATGACAGAGATCGGTCACCTCCAGCACCGTTTCTCCGGGCGTGCAGCCGACTTTCGGGTAGGTTTGGGTGATCGCCCGGCCCACCATCATCGACACCATCCGCTCTTCGGTGATGTCGCTTATCGCCCCGGAGCTGACGTACACCCCATCACGCAGGATGGTGTAATAATCGGCCAGTTCGAAAATTTCATCGAACTTATGCGAGATAAACAGGATCGCTTTGCCGTCCTGCTTCAGACGCTCAACGATGTGATAAAACTCCAGGATTTCATGCTGGGAGAGCGCGGCGGTCGGCTCATCGAGGATCACCACCTGGGCGTCGAAAGCCAGCGCCCGGGCAATCGCCACCATGTGTCGCTGGGCGATGCTGAGGGTTTTCAGCGTGGCCCGCGGGTCGATCTGGACTTCCAGCCGGGTGAGGATCTCGCTGGCTCTGCGGTGCATCGCCGGCCAGTCGAGCGTTTTGAGCAGTCCCTTATACAGATACTGGCCGACGAAAATATTTTCACTGACCGAGAGTTCGTCAAACAGCACGGTTTCCTGGTGAATGGCGGTGATCCCTACCTTATGCGCCGATTCCGGCGTTGGCAGATGAATAGGGATCGCTTTATAGAGGATCTCGCCCTCTTCGGGCTGATAAATACCGGTCATCACTTTGACCAGCGTGGATTTCCCCGCGCCGTTTTCGCCGATTAAGGCGGTCACTTTGCCGGGCCAGAGATCAAGCTGCACGTTCTCAAGGGCGCGCACACCGGGAAAAATCTTGGTGATCCCCTTCAGCGACAGCAGTGGCGTTGATGCTGACATGATAGTTCTCCACAAAAATCACCCCTCACCCTAACCCTCTCCCCAAAGGGGCGTGGGAACGGTCCGGCGTCCGCTGGCCACATCGTGCAGAGGACCAGCCTTTCCCCCTCTCCCTCCGGGAGAGGGCCGGGGTGAGGGAACAAGGGTTAGAAAATTTTCGAGAACTTATCGATGTTGCTCGCATCGTAGACGAACGGCTCGGCCATCGCGCCATTCCCCTCAGCATCCAGCTTCACTTTGCCCAGCTTGCCCATACTGGCTTCGGTTTTGGTCGCCGTGCCTTTGACTAAATCGTCGGCCAGATAGGTGGCGGCGTAGCCCAGGTCAATCGGGTTCCAGATGGCGAAGCTTTTGCTGGCGCCGGACTTGATCGCGCCGGCCATTTCCGACGGCAGCCCCAGCCCGGTGACATAGACTTTGCCGATTTTGCCCTGATCCTTCACCGCCTGCGCGGCGGCAACAATGCCCACCGATGACGGCGAAACAATGACTTTCAGGTCCGGATATGATTTCAGCAGGCCCACCGCTTCGCGGTAGCTTTTATCCGACAGATCGTCACCGTAGGCGACAGTGACCAGCTGCACGGACGGATACTGCGGCAGCACCTTTTTCATCTCCTCAATCCAGATGTTCTGGTTAGTGGAGGTTGGGGTGGCGCTTAACACGGCCACCTCGCCTTTCTCAACGTTCAGCGCCTTCAGCGCATCGGCGGCGAGCTTGACGTTGGTTTCGCCAATTAAGGCGTTATTCGAGGGGTTAAGATGGATCTGGCGGCCTGCCGGCGCCACGCCGGAGTCCCACGAGACCACCTTGATGCCGCGCTGCATCGCTTTTTTCAGCATCGGTACCACGGCGTCCGGATCGTTGGCGGAAATGGCGATCGCATCCACGCCCTGGGCGATCAACCCGTTCAGCACATCGATCTGCGCTTCGGCGGTGGTAGTGGTCGGGCCGGTGTAGATCACTTTGACATCACCTAACTCTTTGGCTGCCTGTTGGGCGCCAACGTTGGCGGCTTCGAAGAAGCCATTTCCCAGCGATTTCGCCACAAGGGCGATCTTAACTTCTGCTAAGGCGGAACCGGACAACGCCAGGGCGGCAACGGTGAGGATCAAGCTTGTCTTTGTTTTCATTGCTTTTACTCCACATGAGTTAGTTTTGTAGGGTTTGCAGGTGATGTTTCGCCCCGTCTCGGTGAGCGGGGCGCGATGTTGTTATGGATAAAGATCTAAAGCGGACTGCAGCGGCTGCACGTTGAAGCGTTTGCCAAGGGCGATAAGCTCTTCGCGGGTGATGGTCTGCTTCATCCCGCCCATGGACAAGACTTTCACCAGCACTTCGGCGGACTTCTCGGCGGTGTCGATCAGGCCGAAGGTCTCATCCAGCGTGGGGCCGCTGCCGAAGACGCCGTGGAATGGCCACAGCACCAGCGAGTGTTTTTGCATGGTTTCGGCGGTCGCCTGGCCGATTTCATCGGTGCCCGGCACCATCCACGGCAGAATGCCGACGCCGTCCGGGAAGACCACCAGACATTCGGTGCTACCTTCCCACAGCTTGCGGGTGAACAGATCGCTGTGGTTCTCCAGAACATAGGTCAGGGCGATCAGGTTGGTGGCATGGCAGTGCATGATCACCCGGTCTTTGCCGCCGGTCAGTTTGATGCGCTCGCTATGCGACAGGAAGTGTGCCGGCAGCTCGGAGGTCGGTACGGCATCCTCGGTGAGGCCCCACAGGATATGGTATCCCGCGCCATCGCTGTCGACCTTTACCACGCCGAGGTTAGCGGCCGGGTCGAGCTGGACGTTACGGAAGAATTTGCCGGAGCCGGTGACGATAAATGGCTGGTTGGCCAGGATTGGCATCGGCTGGCTGAGGGCGATGTAACGCGGTTTGGCGTGGAAATCCGCCGCATAAGGTTCGATATCCGCTTCATCCAGACGCAGCGTCAGGTTGCCGCCGTTGCGTTCGTCCCAGCCTTTCAGCCAGGCGTCGGAGGTGGCTTTGATCATGCCCTGGACGAACCAGGCGTCGATAATGGTCTGCATAGTCTTGTCTTTCCTGTTGATTTGGTGGGGGTAGCCCCTCACCCTAACCCTCTCCCCACAGGGGAGAGGGAACTGTTCGGTGCGCTCTGGCAACATCGCGCAGTTCGTAGCCCGGGTAAGGCGTCAGCCGCGACCCGGGAAAGCCCGTGCATTACCCGCGCTGGCTCAGAACCGCATTCTCATAAGCCCGTACGTTGTCCAGCCACTGACTGCCCGCCGGCGTGTCGTGACGCTGACAGTACATCTCCCAGATGGCCTGCCATGGCAGCGATTTTTGCTCTTCGAGCAGCGCCAGGCGGGCGGTGTAATCGCCGTCGTTCTCCAGCTGACGAAGCTGAGCGGTCGGTTCCAGCAGGGCGCGCAGCAGCGCTTTTTTCATATTGCGGGTACCAATTACCCAGGCCGCGATGCGGTTGATGGAGGCATCGAAGAAGTCGAGGCCGATGTGCACGCGGTCAAACAGGTTGTGGCGAATGATTTCACTGGCGATGGCCTGGGTTTCATCATCCAGCAGCACCACGTGGTCGCTGTCCCAACGTACCGGGCGGCTGACGTGCAGCAGCAGGCGCGGGATGTAGAGCATGGCGGCAGAGATTTTGTCGGAGATCACTTCCGTCGGGTGGAAATGGCCGGCATCGAGACACAGCGCCGTCTGGCGGCTGGTGGCGTAGCCCATATAGAACTCGTTGGAGCCGACGGTGTAGCTTTCGGCGCCGATGCCGAACAGCTTGCTCTCCACGGCGTCAATATGGTGCGCCGGGTCGAGCTTCTCGCTGATCACCTCATCAAGGGCATTCAGCAACCGCTGGCGCGGCGCGAAGCGGTCAACGGTAATATCTTTCATGCCGTCCGGCACCCAGATATTCATCACCGATGGGGTACCCAGCTGTTCGCCAAAATAAGCGGATACGCGACGGCTGGCTTTGCAGTGGTCGATCCAGAACTGGCGGATCTCATCGTTGGCGTGCGACAGGGTAAAGCCGTCGGCGCTCAGCGGATGCGAGAAGCAGGAGGGGTTGAAATCCAGCCCCAGTTTGTTGGCTTTCGCCCACGTAACCCAGTTTTTAAAGTGCTCCGGCTTAATCTCATTGCGCGCTACCGGCGCGTCGGATTCCAGGTAAATAGCGTGCAGGTTGAGACGCTTTGGTCCCGGGATCAGGCTCAGCGCCTGCTCAAGGTCGGCGCGTAGCTCTTCAGCATTGCGCGCTTTGCCTGGGTAGTTGCCGGTCGCCTGGATGCCGCCGGTCAGGCTTCCCGCCGGGTTTTCGAAACCGGCGACGTCGTCACCCTGCCAGCAGTGCATGGAGACGGGCAGACGGTCCAGCTGGCGCAGGGCCTCCTCGACATCCACGCCGACGGCGGCGTAGCGCTGCTTAGCAATTTCCCAGGCTTGTTCAAGTTGAGTGGTCATGCGCAAAGCTCCTTGGTCTGTTGTGGCTGAAACTGCGCCACGAAACGGGCAATTTCACTATCAGGATTGGGGGTAAAAGCGGTGAGCGCCGCGTTGTCGCGCACCACTTGACGAAACTCATCGACATTGGCCAGCTCGTCGAGGGTCATTAACTGGATGCCGATATTGCCGAGGGTGGAGGCCTCCACCGGGCCGGCCACGACGGCGATCCCGCAGGCGTCAGCGCACAGCTGGTTAAGCAGCGCGTTCTGGCAGCCGCCGCCGACGATATGCAGCTGGCTGAAGGGCTGGCCGCGCAGCGCCACCAGCTCGTTAAGCACCCGGGCGTAGAGCAGCGCCAGGCTGTCGAAAATGCAGCGCGCCAGCTCGGCATCGCTTTCAGGAACGGGCTGCCCGGCATCGCGACAGGCGGCCTGGATCTCGGCGCTCATACTGGCCGGGTTGATAAAGCGGTCATCGTTGCAGTCAATCATGAAGCGGCACGCCGGTAGCGCGGCGGTGCGGGCGATCAGCCCCTGCAGGTCGCTGACGTTTTGCTCTTTCAGCACCCGCTGCAGCAGCCACAGGCCCATGATATTTTTCAGCACCCGATAGCGGCCTTCCGCTCCGCCTTCGTTGGTGATATTGGCCTGCAGCGCCGCGTCGCAGTTGTATGGGGTCAGGCTTTCAAACCCCATCAGCGACCAGGTGCCGGAGGAGAGATAGGCGGCATCACGGTCGGCCAGCGGAGAGGCGATCACCGCGCTGGCGGTGTCGTGGCTGGCGACAGCGACCACCGGAATACGGTTGCCCTGCGGGCAGATCCAGTGACCAATCACATTGCCGGGGTGGGTCGGCGTTCCGAACCACGCCAACGGCGCGCCGGTCCAGTTCAGCAGCGTCTCATCCCAGCTATCGCTATTGATGTTAACCAGCTGGGTGGTGGTGGCGTTGGTATATTCCCAGTTCAGATTGCCGGTCAGGCGGAAGCTGAAATAGTCGGGGATCAGCAGGGCATGCGCGGCCTGACTGACCAGCTCCGGCTGCTGCTCCACCAGGGCGCGCAGCTGGTAAAGGGTGTTAAACGGCAGAAACTGAATACCACTGCGGCGATAGATCTCCGCCCGGCCCAGCTGTTCTTCAGCGTGACGTAGCAGGCCCTGGGTGCGGTCGTCGCGATAGGAGATCGGCAGTCCGACGCGCTGGCCCTGCTTATCCAGCAGGACATAATCCACCCCCCAGGTATCGATGCCGATACTGTCGATCAGGATGCCCTGCTCACACACTTTCTCCAGCCCGCGACGGATCTCGCCTTCCAGGCTATCCACATCCCAGCAGTCGAAGCCATCCACCTTCTGCAGGCTGTTGGTGAAGCGATGGATTTCCCGCAGGGTCAGGGCGCGTGGCCCGGACTGATAGCTGGCGAGCATCACCCGCCCGCTGGAGGCGCCTAAATCGACGGCGACACAATGACGAATACTCATGGAAAGACCCTTCTTAAAATCATTGTCCGCAGTCTAAAAAAGGCCGCTTACTGACACCTTCTCGCTACGGACAGTCAAAACTGGCCGCTGGCAAGAAAGCAAAGGTGACCGTGAGGGAAATCACAATTTGCGGTTTTAGGGGGTGGCGAGGGGGATGTGATGGCGTCCGCAGTTCCGTATCTTTCCGACTGATTCTTGAAAAAGCGGCAGGATTTACGAATTTCATGGTCAAAAATTGAAGGCCGGATAGCCAACCCTTCATTACTATCAGCCGGTGACTGATAATTTTTCTCATTACGAGGGTGGCATCATGACCATATTGCACAGTACGGATTTCTTTAAGGCCGGGATCTCGACGGTGGCTATTGAACCCCGCCTCCCTCAGTCGGCCTTTCCGGAACATCACCATGATTTCCATGAAATAGTTATCGTGGAGCAGGGATCGGGTATTCACGTCTTCAATGGCCAGCCCTACACCATTGGCGGCGGTTCGGTCTGTTTTATCCGCGATCACGACCGGCATCTTTACGAGCACACGGATAATCTGTGTCTGACCAATGTGCTCTATCGCGCGCCGGATGCGTTTCGCTTTCTCGCCGGGGTCAGTCAACTACTGCCCCAGGAACAGGAAGGAAACTACCCCTCGCACTGGCGGGTGAATCAAACCGTCCTGCAACAGGTGCGGCATATCGTGGCGCAGATCGAGGCCGTGGGGAGCGATACGGATACTCATGCCGTCGCCAGCCGTGAGATCCTGTTTATGCAGCTGCTGGTGCTGTTGCGTAAAAGCAGTCTTGCGGAAGAGGCTACCAACAATGATGCGCGGCTGAATCAGCTGCTGGCCTGGCTGGAAGATCATTTTGCCCAAGAGATCTGCTGGGAGGAGGTGGCGGCGCAGTTTTCGCTGTCGCTGCGTACCCTGCACCGCCAGCTGAAGCAGCAGACCGGCCTGACGCCGCAGCGCTATCTTAATCGGGTGCGCCTGATGAAGGCCCGGCATCTGCTGCGCCACAGCGATGAAAGCGTGACTGATATCGCTTTTCGCTGCGGCTTCGGCGACAGTAACCACTTTTCGACGCTTTTTCGCCGCGAATTTGACTGGTCGCCGCGCGATATCCGCCAGGGCCGCGACGCCATTCTTCAGTAACGCGAGAAGAGTCAACGTATTGCGGGCTAAAAACGCGAATAATGCGCCCTTATCCGCGTTTGGAGTGTGAGCCGTGGCCGGTCTGATTCTACGTAAAGAGGAGTTTTTCCCTTCCGCCACGCAGGCAGTGGCGGTGGCTGACCGCTACCCGCAAAATGTTTTTGCCGAGCATACCCACGAGTTCTGCGAGCTGGTGCTGGTGTGGCGCGGCAACGGGCTGCACGTCCTTAACGATCGCCCCTGGCGCATTACCCGCGGCGATCTGTTCTATATTCGCGCCGAAGATAAACACTCCTATGCTTCGGTTAATGATTTAGTCCTGCAGAACATCATCTATTGCCCGGAGCGGCTGCAGCTCAATTTTGACTGGGCGGGGACGATCCCTGGCCTCTTTGGCACGCCGTGGAAGCCCCACTGGCGCATGGGCAGCACAGGTATGGCGCAGGCGCGCCAGGTGATTAGCCAGCTTGAGCATGAGTGCGCCCGGCGCGACGCGCAGGGAAATGCGATGGCCGAACTGCTTTTTGCCCAGCTGGCGCTGACGTTGCAGCGCCATCGCTACGCGACGGATGATCCCGCGGCGACGCAGCGCGAAGCGCTGCTGGACAAACTGCTGGCCGCGCTGGCGGCCAGCCTCAGCCGCCCCTTTGTTCTGGAGCGTTTCTGCGAGCAGGAGGGCGGCAGCGAGCGGGCGCTTCGCCAGCAGTTTCGCCAGCAAACCGGGATGACCATCAATCACTATTTACGCCAGCTGCGGATCTGCCATGCGCAGTATCTGCTGCAGCATACCGAGCGCTTAATCGGCGATATCGCCATGCAGTGCGGCTTTGAGGACAGTAACTACTTTTCGGTGGTTTTTAGCCGGGAAATCGGCATGTCGCCGGGGCAGTGGCGGCAGCGCAGTCGCGCCGCCGCCTGAAGACCGTCGTTGTCTGGCTGATGACCCGGTGGTTAACTGGCCATCCCCAGACCGACGATATTGGCGGCGATGATGATCACCACGCAGCCGAGGCTCAGGACGCTCACCGGACGACGACCGGCGTTGTTCCACTCCTTCAGCACCAGACCCACCAGACCGCCGCACAGCACGTAGAAACTCATGTGCAGCATCCAGCTCATATAGTCATACTGCGCCGGAATGCTGGCGTGGCCCCAGGCATAGAAGAAGAACTGGAGATACCACATCAGGCCGCCGAGGGCGGAGAGCAGAAGGTTGCTGATGATGAGCGGTTTGGCCAGCGAGAAATCGGCTTTGACTGACAGGTTCTTCACTTTCGCCAGACGAATAAAGCAGAAGCCGAGGTTGACCAGCGCCCCGCCGCCCATAATGACTACGTAGCTTGGCAGCGCCGCGTACAGCGGGTCGACGCCGAGCGCTGCGGCGGCGTCATGCATCGGTTTGGCGGCGTTCATCGCGAACGACATCCCTGCGGAGAAGATACCGCACATCACCGCCAGCAGAAGTCCTTTCTTCAGATTGAACTCTTCGGCTTTGATGCCCATTTTGCGCTCTTTCAGCTGGCCTGCGCGGGTGACGATGCCGACGCCAATCACCGCCACCAGCACGCCGAGCAGCGTCATTTGACCGCCCTGGGTGTGCATCAGCACCGAAAACTGACCGTTAATAATCGGCGTCATCAGCGTGCCGACAATCAGCGTGATGCCAATGGCGATGCCAATCCCCATCGACATGCCAAGATAGCGCATGGTCAGGCCATAGTTGATATTACCGATGCCCCACATAGCGCCGAACAGGAAGACCGGCAGCAGCGTGGAGGCGTTAAAGGAGCGGTAGTAGGCCCAGAAGTCGGGTAACAGCGTGGCGCTGATGGCCCAGGGCAGGATCAGCCAGGAGACGATCCCTCCAACCGACCACATGGTTTCCCACGACCAGTGTTTTACTTTTTTGAACGGGGCATAGAAACAGGCGGCACTGGCGGCCCCTATCAAATGCCAAAAAATACCCATCGTAATCGCGTGGTTCATTGATTTTATCCTCATCTTTTTTTATCGGAGACGGCGGCTTCCGATGTGATGAGTGTAAAAATTAGCCGCTTTGGCCGCCTTCAAGCCGTTGCCACAGGATGGCGAACCCTGGCAACCATGGGCTTAATTAGTTGTTCTACATCACAAAATGACGGGTATTTCTTCTGGTTATATCCATATGAAAAATACGGCATTGATAAGCATTTTCAATACCATTTAATTAACTATAATGGACAAACTGCTTACGCGGCGTTAACACTTGAGCCGCTCGACAATAATGGAGATGATTATGAGCTATACCCTGCCATCCCTGCCGTACGCTTACGATGCTCTGGAACCGCACTTCGACAAGCAGACGATGGAGATCCATCACACTAAACACCATCAGACCTACGTGAACAATGCCAACGCCGCGCTGGAAAGCCTGCCGGAGTTCGCTAACCTGTCCGCTGAAGAGCTGATCACCAAGCTGGATCAGCTGCCGGCTGACAAAAAGACCGTACTGCGTAACAACGCGGGCGGCCACGCTAACCACAGCCTGTTCTGGAAAGGCCTGAAAACCGGCACCACCCTGCAGGGTGACCTGAAAGCGGCTATCGAGCGCGATTTCGGCTCTGTAGACAATTTCAAAGCGGAATTCGAAAAAGCCGCTGCGACCCGTTTCGGCTCTGGCTGGGCGTGGCTGGTCCTGAAAGGTGACAAACTGGCCGTTGTCTCCACCGCCAACCAGGATTCCCCGCTGATGGGCGAAGCCATTTCCGGCGCTTCCGGCTTCCCGATCCTGGGTCTGGACGTGTGGGAACACGCTTATTACCTGAAATTCCAGAACCGTCGTCCGGACTACATCAAAGCCTTCTGGGACGTAGTGAACTGGGACGAAGCTGCAGCGCGTTTTGCCGCTAAAAAATAAGGTTGCATTGCGCTAAGAGAGAAGCGAGTCTGATGACTCGCTTTTTTTATATCTGTAGCAAGGAGAGCAGCCATGCATTATCCGGTGAATGTCTTTGTCGGCAAAATCAGGGACTACGCGGGCAGTCGCCCCAGCGCGATCGGCAAAATCCAGGTCGATGGCGAATTGCAGCTCGGCGATCTCGGCCTCGATGGGGATGAGCAGGCGGAGAAGAAAATACACGGCGGGCCGGACCGCGCGCTGTGCCACTATCCGCGCGAACACTATGCCGACTGGATGCGTGAATTCCCCCAGCAGGCCGAGCGCTTCTGCGCGCCGGCGTTCGGCGAAAACCTCTCCACCACCGGGCTCACCGAGCAAAATGTTTATATCGGCGATATCTTTCGCTGGGGCGAGGCGCTGATCCAGGTCACCCAGCCGCGATCGCCGTGCTTCAAGCTCAACTTTCATTTTGCGATCGGTGATATGGCGCAGCTGGTGCAAAACAGCGGGAAGACCGGCTGGTTGTATCGGGTGATTGCCGGGGGGCAAGTCTCCAGCGATGCGCCCCTAGAACTGGTTTCCCGGCTGAGCGATGTCAGTGTCCATGAGGCCGGGGCGATTGCCTGGCAGATGCCGTTTGATGATGATCAGTATCATCGTTTATTGTCGGCTGCGGGCCTGTCGGTGAGCTGGAGCAGAACGCTGCAGAAACGACGTTTAAGCGGTAAGATCGAGGATAGTTCGCGGAGATTGTGGGGGAAATAATTCCCCCACATTGAGTATTTTCGGGGATGCTCCCGGCTTAGCGCAGCGCAAGCCGGGACAGAGTCAGGTGCGCTTATACAGCGGCAGCCAAAGGGTTAAGCGCAAACCACCCAGCGGGCTGTCGTCGGCCTTCACCCAACCGCGGTGTTGCTGAATAGCGGTTTCGACAATCGCCAGCCCCAGGCCGGTGCCGCCGGACTCGCGGTCGCGCGCCTCGTCGGTCCGGTAGAATGGCCGGAAAATCTGTTCGCGATCCTCCGGGCTGACGCCCGGGCCGTCGTCGTCGACGTTAACCGTAATCCCGTCTTTATCCACCGAGAAGCTGACGGAAATCTTCGTGTGTGAGTAGCGCAGGGCGTTGCGGACGATATTTTCCAGCGCGCTTTCCAGCGCATTAGGATTACCGTACAGCGGCCAGGGGCCCGGCGGATACTCAACGGTGAAAGATTTACCCATCTGCTCGGCTTCAAACGCCGCGTTGTCCAGCACTTCGCCCCACAGCTGATTGGCTTTCACCGTCTCGCTGACCAGGGCATTTTTGGCCTGATTGCGCGACATCACCAGCAGGTCGTTGATCATGCTGTCCAGCCGGTGCGCCTCGGTTTCGATGCGCTCCAGCTCCTTGCTCTCACCGCTGCGGCGACGCAGCAGGGCGGTGCCCAACTGCAGGCGCGTAAGTGGTGTACGCAGCTCATGCGAGATATCAGACAGCAGCCGCTGCTGGCTGGTCATCATCCGCTCCAGCGCGGTGACCATCTGGTTAAAGCTGGCGCCAGCGGCTAAGAACTCCTGCGGCCCGGCTTCCAGCTCCGGATGCTGGCGCAGGTTGCCCTGGGCGACTTCGTCGGCGGCGTTTTTCAGCTTACGCGCCGGTTTCGCCAGGCTCCACGCCAGCCACAGCAGCAGCGGGGCGCTGACCAGCATCGTGACGATCAGCAGCAGCAGCGGCCGGTCAAACAACAGGTTGATAAAGTCGGATTGGGAGGTGCTGGCGGGACGAATCAGATAGAGCTGATAGTTATCCTCGCCGTCCCTGACGGAAAACGGGCCCACCATTTCCAGGCGGCCATAGCGTTTTTTCTGCGGATGATCGGCATTATCGGCCTGGCCGATAAAGTTACGAATGATCTGCATCTCGTTGCGTTCTGCGCCGATCACGCGGCCTTCGCTGGTCACCAGCAGCAGGCGTTGTCCCGGCGGCGCCCATTTATCGATGGCGCGAAACAGACGGCGCCACCACATCAGGTCGTTTGGCGGATCGTTGGCCAGCTCGGCCTCGACGTGCTGCTCGATCATGATGCCCTGACGCTGCTCGCTTTCCAGCAGCTCGGTCATCTGCCGGGAATCCAGTTTGGGCAACATCAGCACCAGCATCAACACCAGCGCCAGCGTGAGCCAGAAGATGGCGAAGATGCGTGCAGTCAAACTTCCAATCATGAAGCGGAAACCATCAGATACCCGCGGCCACGCAGCGTTTTAAACCACGGATGGCCATCTTTGCGCTCCGGCAGCTTACGCCGCAGGTTGGAAATATGCATATCGATGGCGCGGTCGAACGGCGTCAGGCGCTTGCCTAACACTTCCTGGCTTAAATGTTCACGCGACACTACCTGGCCGAGATGCTGCGCTAACAGATAGAGCAGGGTGAACTCGGTACCGGTGAGCTCCAGCGTCTGACCATCGAAATTGGCTTCCTGGCGGCCCGGGTTCAGGCTTAAGGCATCCACTTCCAGCGTTGGCGATCCGGCTTCGGTCGTCTGCTGCTGCTCGCTCCAGTGGGAACGGCGCAGAATCGCGCGTATACGGGCCACCAGTTCACGATCGTTGAACGGCTTAGGCAAATAGTCATCCGCGCCCAGCTCAAGGCCGAGAACGCGATCCAGCTCGCTCCCGCGCGCTGTTAGCATGATAACCGGGGTCTGGTGTGTCTGACGCAGCTCTTTCAGCGTATCGATACCGTTTTTCTTCGGCATCATCACGTCGAGCAGCAATAAATCAACGCTGTCGTCCAGAAGGGCCAGCGCCTGTTCCCCATCATGGGCCACCAGCACGTTAAAACCTTCCATATCGAGCAGCTCTTTTAACAGGGAGGTGAGCTCCCGGTCATCATCAACTAACAGGATTTTATTCATCTTTTAAATACCTCCGAGGCAGAAATTACGTCATCAAGGCCCGCTAATCCATGACTTTACGTTGTTTTACACCCCCTGACGCATGTTTGCAGCCTGAATCGTAGACTGTCTCTCGTTGAATCGCGACACAAACGTTTTGGGAGTATGTGATGCGCAATGTTATCGCTGCCGTCATGGCCTCAACGCTGGCGCTAAGTGCATATAGCCAGGCCGCTGAAGTCGTTACCAGCGTTAACTGGCTCCCCGGAGACGAAGGGGGACAGCGCGGTAGCCAGAGCCATATGTTTGACGGCATAAGTTTAACCGAGCAGCAACGTCAGCAGTTACGGGATCTTATGCAACGGGCACGCCACGACAGGCTCCCCGTTAATGTTAGCGAAATGGAGACAATGCATCGCCTTGTCACCGCAGAAAATTTTGATGAAAACGCTGTGCGCGCTCAGGCAGAAAAGATGGCGCAGGAACAGGTTGCTCGCCAGGTTGAAATGGCTAAGGTCCGCAACCAGATGTACCACCTGCTTACGCCAGAGCAGCAAGCGGTTTTAAATGCTAAGCACCAGCAACGTATGGATCAGTTGCGTGAGGTTGCAAGGATGCAGAAAGGCTCAGCAATGATGCTTTCGAGTAGTAGCAACACCCTGCAACCCCAGTAACAAACCCTGTTTTCCTTGCCATAGACACCATCCCTGTCTTCCCCCACATGATGTGGGGGTTTTTTTTGCCCTTTTTTCGGCAAATCAACTTCTTCGCGTATCCCGTGAGCGTCACAAGTTCAGGTTATACTAAGCGCATTGCAGGAGAAGGAGCCTATATGAATCAATCTTATGGCCGGTTGGTCAGCCGCGCCGCTATCGCCGCGACGGCCATGGCCTCCGCGTTACTTTTGATCAAAATTTTTGCGTGGTGGTATACCGGTTCAGTCAGTATTCTGGCTGCGCTGGTGGATTCGCTGGTGGATATTGCCGCCTCGCTGACCAACCTGCTGGTGGTTCGCTATTCGCTGCAACCTGCTGATGAAGAGCATACCTTTGGCCACGGCAAAGCGGAATCGCTGGCGGCGCTGGCGCAAAGCATGTTTATCTCCGGCTCGGCGTTGTTTCTGTTTCTCACCGGCATCCAGCACCTGGTGCGTCCGGAGCCGCTGCAGGCCGCTGGCGTCGGGGTCGTCGTCACGTTGATCGCCCTGTTCAGCACGCTGGCGCTGGTGACCTTCCAGCGCTGGGTGGTGCGAAAAACCCAGAGCCAGGCGGTGCGGGCGGATATGCTTCATTATCAGTCTGATGTTATGATGAACGGCGCTATTCTGGTGGCGCTGGGCCTTTCCTGGTACGGCTGGCATCGCGCCGATGCGTTGTTTGCCTTAGGAATTGGCATCTATATTTTATATAGCGCGCTGCGGATGGGCTATGAGGCGGTTCAGTCACTACTCGACCGCGCCTTGCCTGACGAGGAGCGTCAGGACATTATCACCATCGTGACCGCATGGCCCGGCATCCGCGGGGCGCACGATCTACGAACGCGGCAGTCAGGGCCGACCCGCTTTATTCAGATTCATTTGGAAATGGAAGATAACCTCCCGCTGGTGCAAGCCCACGTGATTGCAGACCAGGTGGAGCAGGCGATTCTGCGCCGTTTCCCGGGTTCCGATGTCATTATCCATCAGGATCCCAGTTCTGTGGTGCCAGCGGCGCAGCAGGGCTTTTTTGAGCGTTAGGTTATAGTCTGTAAACTCGATGTAAAAATGTGGGGCAGATCGGCATTTTTTGTATAAATTACCGCCGTTTGGTCTGACCTGAATCAATTCAGCTTGAGGCGTTTGATATACTATTGTCATTAGCGTCGTGCACTCCTGGTGAGGGAGCGCTTCAGGCAACAGAATTATTTTTTGCTTCCTAAGTTCAGAGGTAGTCATGATTAAGAAAATCGGTGTGTTGACAAGTGGCGGTGATGCGCCGGGCATGAACGCAGCAATTCGTGGCGTGGTGCGCGCGGCATTAACGGAAGGTCTGGAAGTTTTTGGAATCTATGACGGTTACCTCGGATTGTATGAAGACCGTATGGTTCAGCTCGACCGTTACAGCGTTTCCGACATGATCAACCGCGGCGGCACCTTCCTGGGCTCCGCTCGCTTCCCGGAATTCCGCGAAGAACACATTCGCGCTGTGGCTATCGAAAACATGAAGAAGCGCGGCCTGGATGCGCTGGTGGTTATCGGTGGTGACGGATCCTATATGGGGGCAATGCGCCTGACCGAGATGGGCTTCCCGTGCATCGGTCTGCCGGGCACCATCGACAACGATATCAAAGGCACTGACTACACCATCGGCTTTTTCACCGCCCTGAGCACCGTGGTGGAAGCGATTGACCGTCTGCGCGACACCTCTTCTTCACACCAGCGCATCTCCGTGGTGGAAGTGATGGGCCGTTACTGCGGCGACCTGACCCTGGCGGCGGCGATTGCCGGCGGCTGTGAGTTCATCATGGTGCCGGAAGTGGAATACACCCGTGACGATCTGGTGGCCGAAATCAAAGCCGGTATCGCGAAAGGTAAGAAACACGCTATCGTGGCGATCACCGAGCACATGTGCGACGTTGACGAGCTGGCAAGCTACATCGAGAAAGAAACCGGGCGTGAAACTCGCGCCACCGTCCTCGGCCACATTCAACGCGGCGGTTCCCCGGTTCCTTACGACCGCATCCTGGCTTCCCGCATGGGCGCCTATGCAATTGAGCTGCTGCTGCAAGGCCATGGCGGCCGTTGCGTCGGCATCCAGAACGAGAAGCTGGTGCACCACGACATCATCGATGCCATTGAGAACATGAAGCGTCCGTTCAAGAACGACTGGCTGGATTGCGCGAAGAAACTGTACTAAGTTGCGCGTCGGATAAACAAAAGGCCTTCTCATGGAGAAGGCCTTTTTTATGGCGGAGGGTTTATTCGATATCCAGCGGGTCTTCCGACAGGATCATCCCGGTGTTATCGGCATACAGATGGTCGCCGGAGAAGAAGGTCACCCCGCCGAAATTGACGCGCACGTCGCTTTCGCCGATGCCTTCGCCAGCCGCGCCGACCGGAATAGCCGCCAGCGCCTGGATGCCGATGTCCAGTTCCTCAAGATCGTCAACCTGGCGCACCGCGCCATAGACCACTAACCCTTCCCATTCATTCTGTACGGCCAGACGCGCCAGGTCGGCGTCAATTAACGCGCGTCGTACTGAGCCGCCGCCGTCGATCAGGAGAATATGACCACGGCCGTTCTGCTCGAGCAGATCATAGAGCAACCCGTTATCCTCGAAACATTTTACCGTAATGATTTGTCCACCAAACGACGACCGTCCTCCAAAGTTAGAGAACAGCGGTTCCACGACGTTGACATCTTCCTGGTAGATGTCACAAAGCTCGGAAGTATCGTATTTCATAGGCTTAACGTTCAGTTGCTGCGAGAGTTTTTAGTATATCCCGCGAATCCCATTGTTGGCAAAATCATCAATTGTTAATTGATATTTGTCAGTTAAGCCATCAGCTTACTGGCAATAATTCCGATGACAAACAGCAGGTTGGTCAGTAAGGCCCCTTTAACCGTCTTTTCGAGCATTGGCCGCATCGCCAGCGGATCGGATTCGCGCAGGACGTAGCGCGCCTGTTTCACCAGCAGCGGGGTGGCGAGAATAAACAGCCAGCCCCAGGCTGAATGCAGCGCCAGCAGGTTAAATAGCGCCAGACACAGCAGGGCGCCGAGCAGCAGGCAGGCATGATAGCGGCGGGCATTGACCGGGCCCAGGCGCACGGCGAGGGTGTTCTTCCCGTTCTGCCGGTCGCTGTCGATATCGCGCAGATTATTGATGTTCAGCACGGCGGTCGCCAGCAGACCGCAGGCTGTCGCCGGCAGAAAAATGGCCGCTTCCACATTATGGGCTTGCAGATACCAGCTGCCGAGGACGCTCAGCCAGCCGAAGAAAACGAGTACTGAGATATCACCCAGACCAATATATCCATAGGGGCGGGTGCCCACCGTGTAGGTGATGGCGGCCACGATGGACAGGCCACCCAGCACAAGGAAGCCGATAAAATCGCCGACACTCTGCCAGGCGGCGCACAGCAGCGCCAGACCAAACAGACAGATCAGCGCGACGGTGACGATGAGAGCGCGCTTCATCTGCTGGGGGGTAATCACCCCTTTCTGCATGCCGCGCAGCGGCCCGATGCGATCGGGTTTATCGCTCCCTTTGACCGCGTCGCCATAGTCATTCGCCAGGTTAGAAAGAATTTGCAGCAAGCCAGCGGTGATCAGCGCCAGCAGAGCAACCCAGGGATCAAAATGGCCCTGCTGCCAGGCAAGGGTGGTGCCAACAATAATCGCGGCAAAGGCCAGCGGTAACGTTTTAGGACGCAGGCTTTCCAGCCACGCCCGAGAACGGCTGATATCAGTCATAGTTATTTTAGCCAATAAAAATGGGGGCTATAGCCCCCATCAACAGTGATGAAAATGCATTGCACCGGATTATAGGATAAAACGGCTCAGATCTTCATCTGCCACCAGAACATCCAGGTGTTTACTCACATATTCGGCATCGATAATGACGGTCTGGCCGTTCATCTCGCTGGCATCATAGGAAATATCTTCCACCAGACGCTCCAGCACGGTATGCAGGCGACGCGCACCGATGTTCTCGGTGGTTTCGTTTACCTGCCACGCGGCCTGGGCGATACGCTTGATACCGTCTTCGGTGAATTCGATATTCACCCCTTCGGTCGCCATCAGCGCTTTGTACTGCACGGTGATGGAGGCATTCGGCTCGGTCAGGATGCGCTCGAAGTCATGGGTGGTCAGCGCTTTCAGCTCAACGCGGATCGGCAGACGCCCCTGCAGCTCAGGGATCAGATCGGACGGACTGGCCACCTGGAACGCGCCGGAGGCGATAAACAGAATGTGGTCGGTCTTAACCATCCCGTGCTTGGTGGAGACGGTGCAGCCTTCAACCAGCGGCAGCAGGTCGCGCTGTACGCCTTCGCGAGACACGTCCGGGCCGGAGGAGTTGCCGCCGCGCTTACAGATTTTGTCGATTTCGTCGATAAAGACGATACCGTGCTGCTCTACAGCGTCGATGGCTTCCTGCTTCAGCTCTTCCGGGTTGACCAGCTTGGCCGCTTCTTCTTCAATCAGCAGCTTCATCGCGTCTTTGATTTTCAGCTTACGCGGTTTCTGCTTCTGACCGCCGAGGTTCTGGAACATGGACTGCAGCTGGCTGGTCATCTCTTCCATGCCCGGAGGGGACATGATTTCAACGCCCATCGGCGCCGCAGCGAGATCGATTTCAATCTCTTTATCGTCCAGCTGGCCTTCACGCAGTTTCTTGCGGAACGCCTGGCGCGCAGCAGAGGGTTCCTGCGGCTGTTCAGCCTGGCCCCAGTTGTTTTTCGCCGGTGGGATCAGCACGTCAAGCACGCGCTCTTCCGCCAGCTCTTCCGCGCGGTAACGGTTCTTATCGATGGACTGCATGCGAACCATTTTGATCGCCGCATCGGTCAGATCGCGGATGATCGAGTCTACTTCTTTACCAACATAGCCCACTTCGGTGAACTTGGTCGCTTCAACTTTAATAAACGGCGCGTTGGCCAGTTTCGCCAGACGACGGGCAATCTCGGTTTTACCGACGCCGGTTGGGCCGATCATCAGAATGTTTTTCGGCGTGACTTCATGACGCAGCTCTTCGTTAAGCTGCATCCGGCGCCAGCGGTTACGCAGGGCGATAGCAACAGAACGCTTGGCGGCGTCCTGGCCGATAATGTGTTTGTCCAGTTCGCTGACAATTTCGCGTGGGGTCATTTCAGACATGGGAGATCCTTACGCTTTAGAAGGTAATTCTTCGATGGTGTGGAAATGGTTGGTATAGATGCAGATATCACCTGCAATATCCAACGCTTTCTCGGCGATGTCGCGCGCGCCCATATCGGTGTTTTCCAACAGCGCGCGGGCCGCGGCCTGGGCGTAAGGACCGCCGGAGCCGATAGCAATCAAATCGTTTTCTGGCTGTACCACGTCGCCGTTACCGGTGATGATAAGCGACGCGTTTTCGTCCGCGACGGCCAGCAGCGCTTCCAGCTTGCGCAACATCCGATCGGTTCGCCAGTCTTTGGCCAGCTCAACGGCGGCCTTCACCAGATGGCCCTGGTGCATTTCCAGTTTACGTTCAAACAGTTCGAACAGCGTGAAGGCGTCAGCGGTGCCGCCAGCAAAACCGGCAATCACTTTGTCGTTATACAGACGACGCACTTTCTTCACGTTGCCCTTCATCACGGTGTTGCCCAGCGTGGCCTGGCCATCACCGGCAATAACAACATGGCCGTTACGGCGAACACTTACAATTGTAGTCACGAGCAGACCCCTTGGTTGCAAAAGCGGAACAGGGGCCCCGCGCTGTCCGCGGGGCCGAATGCAATTATAGATGGGGGGGATTTTGAGGGTTTCAACCCCTGGCGGCGAGACGAATGCAGTTCGCGTGTCCGGCCATCTTCAGACGGGTGATCATCTCGTTGGCGCTTTCTTTGCCTTTCAGCGGGCCAATGACTACGCGGTTCCAGCCGTTGTTGGTGGTGATATGTGAAGCAAACCCTTCAAAAGCCAGCTGAGCGCGGACGGTTTCGGCCTGCTCGGCGCCTTTAAAGGAGCCACACTGGATCATCCAGCTACGATCGTCTTTCTTCTCGGCGGCTTTCGGCGCTTCCTCCACGCGGGTTACCGGCGCGGCGGCCTGCGTACGTGGCTGCGTGGTATTGGTATGCGCCGGCGTCTGCAGCAGATCCTGGTACGGCTGCTGGTTCGACGCGGTCTGCTTCGGCTGTTGCTGTTGCACCGGCTTCGGCTGCTGGACGCGCGGCTGCTGCTGCACGGCCTGCGGCTGAGTTTGCGCCCACTGCTGCTGTTGCTGCTGTGCTAAACGCTGACGCTGCAACGTCTGCTGGCGCTGTGCCGGGGTTTGTTCGTTCCACGGCACTTCGGTCAGCTGGGTCGGCTGCTGGCGCATATCGGCCTGCATCTGGGCGAGCAGCTGGCGCTGCTCGTCGGTCAGCTGTTCCGGTTTCATCACCTCGCCACCGGCGGTCGGTTCGGTCGGCGCGCGGACGCCAGGCTGGCGGCTTTCCAGCTCTTTGATATAGCGCCAGCGCTCTTCCGGTTTTGGCGGCAAGCCGTTACCGGCGGCCTGGCGATTTTGCATCGCTTCCGCTTCTTCTTTCTTATGGTGCGTAATGAAATAAAGTCCACCGATAAAGGCCACCAGCACCGCCGCCGCGATCGCCACCATAGCCGGTGAAATCGCCGGAAGGCTGCTTTGCTTATTCCTTGAGCTTCGGGTAGTGCTCTTTTTGCGCCGCGAAGAAGCCGGTTGGCTGCGGCGTACATAATCTCGTTGTGCCACTATCGTTTCGCTGTCTTATATTTGTTCGTCAGCCCGCCATGTTACTTAAGCGGCGGGCCTTTGACCAGAAGAGCAGGCCCGAAAGCCTGATGGTTATCGTCTGATTTTTTGCGTACTGCCGCGAACGATCAGTTCGCAATCGAGCAGACGCGAGCCGCTGTTCACATTATGACCCTGCATTTGCTCAAGTAATAGCAGCATTCCTTCACGGCCGATATCAAAACGCGGCTGTGAAACGGTGGTCAACGGCGGATCGCAAAATTCAGACAACGCGATGTTATCGAAGCCGACAATCGACAGGTCGTCCGGCACCTTCAGGCCGCGGCGTTTCGCCAGCGACAAGGCGCCCAGCGCCATCACATCACTATGGCAGAAGACCGCGGTGGGCGGCACAGGTTGCGCCAGCAGTTGTTCCAGCGCATTGGCGCCGGCTTCGAAAGTAAAGTTGCCGCGAGCGATATAGTGCGGATCGACGGTGATACCGCTGCGACGCAGCGCCTGCACGTAACCCTGCAGACGATAATGGCACAGCGGCATATCTTCCGGGCCAGCGATACAGCCAATACGCTGGTGTCCCAGTTCGTGGAGATAGTTCACCGCGTTAAAGGCCGCCGTCAGGTTATCGATGTGGACGGTGGGCAGCTCCAGCTCCGGCGCGAATTCGTTCGACATGACCATCGGCGGCAAATTGCGCTGCTCTTCCACGCTGGCGTCGAATGGCAGGCGCGAGCTGAGCAGCACCATGCCGTCGATCTGCTTGGTGATAATAAGGTCGATAAAGGTTTTTTCTTTCTGGTTCTGGTGGGCGCAATCGCCGATTAACACCAGATAACCGTGCTCGGCGGCCGTGACTTCAATTCCGCGGATGACTTCACTAAAAAAGGGATCGCAGATATCCGGCACGATCACGAGGATCGTCCGCGATTCGTTGCGCTTCATATTTCGCCCGAGCGACTGCGGTAAATAGCCGACTTCCAGCGCCGCCTGCTCGACCCGGTTACGGGTGGCTTGCGACACCTTATCAGGGTTCATCAACGCTCGGGACACGGTTGCCGTGGAAACGTTTGCCTTGAGGGCGACGTCTTTCATGGTGGCGGCAACCACTTGTTTTTTGGGCTTCACCTGGTTTCTCCTCGCTGAATGGCGCTGACATTTCCCTTGCGCGCTAACTGCTGCATCATTTTTATCAGATAGTCGCGGCAGTGAGTTACAGAATTTTCATGAAAAACGTGATGCTTGTTGAATTTTTCGATCCGGCTCGCAAGAGAAGCCTTACCCTTCAATAGGATCGACATCCAGCACCCATTTCACTTTTCTCGCCTCCGGTAGCGTATTGATTAACGCCAGCGTACCGCTAACGATGTGCTGCAGGCGCACCCGCGAAGGGTGCTGCAGTAATATTTGCCAGCGCCAGCGGCCGCCGCGCTTCGGCGCCAGCGCCGGAACCGGACCGAGCACCCACAGTTTATCGTCGGCCAGCGGGCTGGCCTGCAAGAGATTACGTAACTGCTGTAAAAAAAGCGGTGCCTGCTGGTTGTTATGGTCTTCAGCACGTATCAACACGTGACTGGTCCACGGCGGTAGCTGCATCGTCTGGCGTTCGGCCAGCGCCTGCTCGGCAAAGGCGTCGTAGCCTTTATACAGCAGGGTCTGCAGCAGAGGATGCTCCGGATGGTGGGTTTGCAGGATCACTTCGCCCTGTTTTCCTGCCCGGCCCGCTCGTCCGGAGACCTGGGTATAGAGCTGAGCGAAACGCTCTGCGGAGCGGAAATCAGCGGAAAATAGCGCCCCGTCGACGTCCAGCAGGGAGACGAGGGTCACGTCCGGAAAGTGGTGGCCTTTGGCCAGCATTTGGGTGCCGATCAAAATGCGCGCGCCGCCGCGGTGGACTGCGGCGAGATGTTCCTCAAGCGCCCCTTTACGGCTGGTGGTATCGCGGTCGATACGCGAGATAGGCACGCCAGGGAACAGCGGCGTCAGGGACTGCTCCAGTTGCTCGGTGCCGATACCCACCGGCACCAGATGTGTGGAACCGCAGGAAGGGCACTGGCGCGGGATAGGGCGCTGACTGTCGCAATGGTGGCAGCGCAGATGGTGCTGCGCCTGGTGCAACGTATAGTAGCTGTCGCAGCGCGGGCACTCCGCGATCCAGCCGCAGTCGTGGCACAGCAGCGCCGGCGCAAAGCCGCGGCGGTTAAGAAACAGGATCACCTGGTTATCCGCCTGCAGATGCTGGCGCATGCGGTTGATCAGCGCGGGTGACAGACCCGCCTGCAGCACCTGTCCTTTCAGGTCGAGCACGTGCTGCTGGGCTGGACGCGCGTTGCCCGCGCGTTTGCTTAAGGTTAACTGCCGATATTTGCCCTGGCGGACGTTGTGCAGGGTCTCCAGCGCCGGCGTCGCCGAGCCGAGAATAATCGGGATCTGTTCGCTGTGAGCGCGCCATACCGCCAGGTCGCGGGCGTGGTAGCGCCAGCCTTCCTGCTGTTTGTAGGAGCTGTCATGCTCTTCGTCGATGACGATGACGCCGAGATCTTTAAACGGCGTAAACAGCGAGGAGCGAGTGCCTATCACAATGGCCGCTTCGCCGTTTTTCGCCTTCAGCCAGGCCGAGAGACGTTCGCTGTCATTGAGTCCGGAGTGCAGCACTTCCACCGGCGCATTAAAGCGCTGGCGAAAACGGGCGATAGTTTGCGGCGTCAGGCCGATCTCCGGCACCATCACCAGCGCCTGGCGCCCCTGCGCCAGTACATTCTCCAGCACGCTCAAGTAGACTTCCGTTTTCCCTGAGCCTGTGATGCCTGCCAGTAGCCAGGCGGAGAAGCGATCGGCAGCGCTGTGGATCGCCCCGACGGCGGTGGCCTGTTCGGTATTCAGACGCAGGCGCTCGCCGGCAACCGAATACGTGCTGCGCCAGTCGGTGAGGACGGGCGCTTCACAGGCCAGCTCCGCCAGCCCTTTGCCACGCAGCGCCTGCAGCGCCGCTTCATTAAATTCCAGTTCGCTAACCTGATGACGCCAGATCTTTCCCTGGCGCAGCGCCGCCAGCGCCTGCTGCTGCTTTGGGGAGCGTTTCAGACCGTTGAGGTCGACAGCCTGCCCCTGCTCGGTGGCGAACCAGTACCACAGCGGCGTCGCGCTGGCGGGTTTGCCCTGGCGCAGCAGAATGGGCAGCGCATGGAACAGCACATCGCCAATCGGATGATGGTAATACTCAGCCGCCCACATCAGCAGTCGCCAGACGGTGCCAGAGAAGACCGGCTCGTCGTCCAGCGCTTCGGCGACCGGTTTGAGTTCATCCAGCGGCAGCTCGCTGCGCTCGCTCACCGCCGCGACAATGCCGATCCGCTCCTGTTTGCCGAACGGCACCCGCACCCGACAGCCCGCTTTGACCGTCATGCCATCAGGCAGCAGATAGTCAAAGGTGCGCGGTAGCGGAACGGGTAGGGCAACGTGGGCGACGGGCATGTCATCTTCCTGACTTGAAATCTGGCGGGATAGTATACACATTACGATAAGGCGGCGCGGATCAGTTTGCATATGCTGGTCAAATTCTGTATGATTCGCCGCCTTCAATGCACTTTATACCGCATTGGAGATTGACCATTACCGTACGCTTCGCGCTGTCAGCAGTGTGGAAGACGACGGGAAATTATTAATATCGCGTGGTGTCTGGCGTTAGGGCTGGAAGAGCGACGCGGCCTTAACTGAGGTTCTCCCATGAAAAAAGGTATTCACCCAAAATACGAAGAAATTACTGCTACCTGTTCTTGCGGTAATGTCATGAAAATCCGTTCCACCGTTGGTCACGACCTGAACCTCGACGTGTGCGGTAAATGCCACCCGTTCTTCACCGGCAAACAGCGTGATGTTGCTACCGGTGGCCGTGTTGACCGCTTCAACAAGCGCTTCAGCATCCCGGGCAGCAAGTAAGTTGCCAGAAAAAGCCGCCTCAGGGCGGCTTTTTTGTGCCTCTCGCCAGCCTGCGCGGGACACAAAAAAGGGCGGAAGATTGCTTCCGCCCTTTTTATCAACTCAGTATTCCCACGTATCCGGGTCGATCCCCAGTTCACGCATAATCTCTTTCGCCGCTTCCGGGATCTCATCGCTGCGCTCTTTACGCAGGTCTTCATCGTTAGGCAACGGTTGTCCGGTAAAGGCATGCAGGAACGCTTCGCACAGCAGCTCGCTGTTGGTCGCGTGACGCAGGTTGTTCACCTGACGACGCGTGCGTTCATCGGTGAGGATTTTTAACACCTTCAGAGGAATGGAAACCGTAATTTTCTTTACTTGCTCACTCTTCTTACCGTGCTCAGCGTATGGGCTGATATATTCGCCGCTCCATTCAGCCATGAGATACCTTAATCCTCTGTTTATTAGTGAAGGGCCAGAATATTCCGCCCGGGCTATAATTGCGCGTAGTTTACCGTATGAGCGCGCTTTCTAACATGAGATAAGCCGCTACCGACGTGCGCTAATGCATATAATTTTAACGGCTATTTGCACTTTGCTCAATCTATACGCAAAGAAGTTTAGATGTCCAGATGTATTGACGTCTATTGTGACAATGTTTACTCTGGAGCCTGACTTTTCACCGATTCAGCCCAGGAACTTCCCAACATGACGCGTAAACAGGCCACCATCGCAGTGCGTAGCGGTTTAAATGACGACGAGCAGTACGGTTGCGTTGTCCCGCCGATCCACCTTTCCAGTACCTATAACTTTACCGGCTTTAATGAACCTCGCGCCCACGACTACTCCCGCCGCGGCAACCCGACGCGTGATGTGGTGCAGCGCGCCTTAGCGGAGCTGGAAGGTGGCGCCGGCGCGGTGCTGACCAATACCGGTATGTCGGCGATCCTGCTGGTGACGACGGTGTTCCTTAAGCCGGGCGATCTGCTGGTGGCGCCGCACGACTGCTACGGCGGCAGCTACCGTCTGTTCGACAGCCTGGCGAAGCGCGGCTGTTATCGCGTCCAGTTCGTCGATCAAAATGATGAGCAGGCGCTGCGGGCGGCGTTGGCGGAAAAACCGAAGCTGGTGCTGGTCGAAAGCCCAAGTAATCCATTGCTGCGGGTGGTGGATATTGCGAAAATCTGTGGTCTGGCGCGTGAGGCAGGCGCGGTGAGCGTGGTGGACAACACCTTCCTGAGCCCGGCGCTGCAAAACCCGCTGGCGCTGGGCGCCGATCTGGTGTTGCATTCCTGTACTAAATACCTGAATGGCCACTCCGATGTGGTTGCCGGGGTGGTGATTGCCAACGATCCGGCGACTGTCACCGAACTGGCATGGTGGGCGAATAATATTGGCGTCACCGGCGGCGCCTTCGACAGCTATTTGTTGCTGCGCGGTCTGCGGACGCTGTCTCCGCGTATGGAAGTGGCGCAGCGTAATGCCCTGGCGATTGTTGAGTATCTGAAAACCCAGCCGCTGGTGAAAAAGCTGTATCATCCGTCGCTGCCGGAAAACCAGGGGCATGAAATTGCGGCGCGTCAGCAAAAAGGTTTTGGCGCAATGTTAAGCTTCGAGCTGGACGGTGACGAGCAGACGCTGCGCCGTTTCCTGAGCGGGCTGTCGCTGTTTACACTGGCGGAATCGCTGGGGGGCGTTGAAAGCCTGATTTCCCATGCGGCAACGATGACGCATGCCGGCATGGCGCCTGAAGCGCGTGCCGCCGCCGGAATTTCAGAAACGCTTCTGCGTATTTCAACCGGTATTGAAGATGGTGAAGATTTAATTGCCGACCTGGAAAATGGCTTCCGGGCAGCAAACGAGGAATAAAAATGAGTGTGATTGCGCAGGCAGGGGCGAAGGGTCGTCAGCTGCACAAATTTGGTGGGAGTAGTTTAGCGGATGCGAAATGTTACCTGCGCGTCGCGGGGATCATGAAGGAATATTCGCAGGCGGGCGACATGATGGTTGTCTCCGCCGCTGGCAGCACCACCAACCAGCTGATCAGCTGGCTTAAACTTAGCCAGAGCGATCGCCTTGCTGCGCATCAGGTTCAGCAGTCGCTTCGCCGTTATCAGACCGAGCTGATTGGCGGTCTGGTGGAGCCGGCGGCCGCTGACACGTTAATTGCCGCCTTCATCCATGACCTTGAGCGTCTGGCAGGGCTGCTTGATGGCGGGGTTACCGAAGCGGTTTATGCGGAAGTAGTCGGCCATGGTGAAGTCTGGTCCGCACGCCTGATGGCGGCGGTCCTTAACCAACTGGGTATGGAAGCGGCCTGGCTGGATGCTCGCGCTTTCCTGCGTGCGGAACGCGCCGCGCAGCCGCAGGTGGATGAAGGATTATCTTATCCACTGCTGCAACAGCTGATGGCGCAACATCCGAATAAGCGTCTGGTGGTGACCGGCTTTATCTCCCGCAACCAGGCCGGGGAAACCGTCCTGCTGGGCCGTAACGGGTCTGACTACTCCGCCACGCAGATCGGCGCGCTGGCGGGCGCCTCTCGCGTCACCATCTGGAGTGATGTCGCCGGGGTGTACAGCGCGGATCCGCGTAAGGTCAAAGATGCCTGTCTGCTGCCGCTGCTGCGTCTGGATGAAGCCAGCGAGCTGGCGCGTCTGGCCGCTCCAGTGCTCCACGCCCGCACGCTGCAGCCGGTGTCCGCCAGCGATATCGATCTGCAGTTACGTTGCAGCTATACGCCGGAACAGGGTTCTACGCGCATTGAGCGCGTGCTGGCTTCGGGTACTGGCGCGCGGATTGTCACCAGCCATGATGACGTCTGTCTGGTGGAGTTCCAGGTGCCGGCCAGCCATGATTTCAAACTGGCGCATAAAGAGCTGGACGCCCTGCTCAAACGCGCCCAGCTGCGCCCGTTAGCCGTTGGCATCCATGCCGACCGCAAGCTGCTGCAGTTCTGTTATACCTCCGAGGTCGCCGACAGCGCGCTGAAGCTGCTCGATGAAGCGGGTCTGCCGGGCGAGCTGCGTCTGCGTCAGAAGCTGGCGCTGGTGGCGATGGTGGGCGCGGGAGTCACCCGTAACCCACTGCACTGCCATCGTTTCTGGCAGCAACTGAAAGGGCAACCGGTGGAGTTCACCTGGCAGTCCGAAGAGGGGATCAGTCTGGTAGCCGTGTTGCGCGCCGGGCCAACGGAAAGCCTGATCCAGGGGCTGCATCAGACCTTGTTTCGTGCAGAGAAGCGTATTGGCCTGATGCTGTTCGGCAAGGGGAACATTGGCTCCCGCTGGCTGGAGCTGTTTGCCCGCGAACAAACCACCCTGTCGGCGCGCACTGGCTTCGAGTTTGTTCTCGCCGGCGTAGTCGACAGTAAACGCAGCCTGCTGAACTACGACGGGCTGGATGCCAGCCGGGCGCTGGCCTTCTTCAACGATGAAGCGGTGGAGCAGGATGAAGAGTCGCTGTTCCTGTGGATGCGCGCGCATCCGTACGATGATTTAGTGGTACTGGACGTCACCGCCAGCGAACAGCTGGCCGACCAGTACCTTGATTTCGCCAGCCATGGCTTCCACGTGATCAGCGCCAACAAGCTGGCGGGCGCCAGCAGCAGTGATAAATATCGCCAGATCCACGACGCGTTTGAGAAGACGGGTCGCCACTGGCTGTATAACGCTACGGTTGGCGCGGGTTTGCCGGTGAACCATACCGTGCGCGATCTGATCGACAGCGGCGACACCATCCTCGGTCTGAGCGGTATCTTCTCGGGAACGCTCTCCTGGCTGTTCCTGCAGTTTGATGGCACCGTGCCGTTCACCGACCTGGTGGATCAGGCCTGGCAGCAGGGGCTGACCGAGCCGGATCCGCGCGTCGATCTGTCCGGTAAGGATGTGATGCGTAAGCTGGTGATCCTCGCGCGGGAAGCGGGTTATGACATCGAACCGGATCAGGTCCGTGTGGAATCACTGGTCCCTGCACACTGCGAAGAGGGGTCGGTCGATCACTTCTTTGAAAATGGCGAAGAGCTGAACGAGCAAATGCTGCAGCGCCTGGAGGCGGCCCGCGAAATGGGGCTGGTGCTACGCTACGTGGCGCGCTTTGATGCTAACGGCAAAGCACGCGTCGGCGTGGAAGCGGTACGTGAAGAGCACCCGCTGGCGGCGCTGCTGCCGTGCGATAACGTGTTCGCCATCGAAAGCCGCTGGTATCGCGATAACCCGCTGGTGATCCGCGGACCCGGCGCCGGGCGCGATGTGACCGCCGGGGCGATCCAGTCGGATATTAACCGTCTGGCGCAGCTGCTGTAGTTCCGAGAAAAAGACCAGGCGCTGCCTGGTCTTTTTTGTTAGTGCGCCGCAAAAACCGCTTTAGCGGCAAACAGGCCGTTGAGCGCCGCCGGGAAGCCGGCGTAGACCGCCATCTGCATGATCACTTCCGTAATCTCCTCTTGTGTCAGGCCGACATTTAATCCTGCGGCAATGTGTACTTTCAGCTGTGGCGCGGCGTTACCCAGCGCGGTGAGCGCGGCAATAGTAGCGATTTCCCGGCTGCGTAAATCGAGCCCCGGCCGGGCGTAAATATCGCCGAAGGGGAACTCAATCAGATAGCGGGCGAAATCGGGGGCGATATCCTGCAGGCTGTCGACGACGGCTTCCCCGCCGTGGCCATCCACCCGCTGCAGCATTTCCTGACCGGTGATATAACGTTCGCTGGACATCATTTTTTCCTCTCTGTGATGAAGCGTTGAGAGGAAGGGTAGGGAAGTGTGCCGGACTTGAGTAATACCCTTTTCGTGATACCTTTTCAGTATGACAACTTCGCGATTACATTCCCTGGATATTCGCCTGCTGCGCGCCTTTGCCGTGGTGGCGGAGGAAAATAACATCAGCCGGGCGGCGCAGCGGTTATTTATCTCGCAGCCGCCGCTGACCCGCCATATCCGCCATCTGGAAGCGCAGCTGGGGGTGACGCTGTTTCAGCGCCACAGCAAAGGCTTGATCCTGACCGACGCGGGAAGAGAGGTGCTGGAGATGATTCGACCTCTGCTGGCGCTCCAGGAACGCACGCTGGCGGCATTGAGCCAGCTCTCCGCTCACTCGCCGCAGCCCTTGTGTCTGGGATTGACCACCGCCTTTGAACAGGGCATTTTCGCCGCCGTTGAATCTGCGCTGAGCGATCATACCCGCACGTTGCATATTACCCGCCACGCCTCACCGGCACTGGCTCAGCAGGTACGCAAAGGCAAACTCGATGCGGCGCTGGTCGCGCTGCCGCTGAATACTGAAGGGCTGCACCTGCATCCTTTGCCGTATCAGGAGCCGCTCATCGCGGCATTGCCTGTCTCCTGGCCGGAAGCCGCCAGACCAGCGTTAACGCTACGCGCGCTCAATCATCGGCCGCTGTTCTGGTTTAAACGCGAGCGCAATCCCGATTTCTTTGACTACACGCGACGTATTTTCGACCGGGCTGGTTATACCCCCGCTTACGTGGAAGAGCCTGCCGAACATGATGTGCTGCTGGCGCGTATTGCGCGTGGCGAAGGCATGATCCTCCTGCCGGCGTCCTTTTCCGCGATCCAGCGTCAGGGGGTGGTGTTCTGTCCTGTCGCTGAAGGCGACAGCATGCCGTTAAGCCTTGGCGTGGTCTATGCGCCTCACCAGGCAGAATCCGTGCAGCAATGGCTCTCACTGCTGGATGATCACCTGACGACTCGCTAGTCTCAGGCTGAACATCGTGCTACCCCATATTGACTGCAGAGCGAGCTCTTTCGGCTGGCAAAGCGCCGGAAGATGAATTTTTTTCATTTTAGAGGCCTATTCCTCACTCTTTACGCAGATTTTTCTATTGACGCCCGCGCGCTTTTCCGTCATTTTTACATCTGGACGTCTAAACGTATAGAAGTTCGCAATATAACAGCCATTACATGCGATTGATGAGGTAAGGTATGAGCTTTTTTCACGCCAATCAGCGGGAAGCCCTGAATCAGAGCCTGGCGGAAGTCCAGGGCCAGATTAATGTGTCTTTTGAATTCTTTCCGCCGCGCACCAGTGAAATGGAGCAAACCCTGTGGAAATCCATCGATCGCCTGAGCAGTCTGAAACCGAAGTTTGTTTCGGTAACCTATGGCGCGAACTCTGGCGAGCGCGATCGCACCCACAGCATCATCAAAGGCATTAAAGAGCGAACTGGTCTGGAAGCCGCGCCGCACCTGACCTGTATCGATGCCACTCGTGATGAGCTGCGTACTATCGCTCAGGATTACTGGAACAACGGTATTCGCCATATCGTCGCCCTGCGCGGCGACCTGCCGCCGGGCAGCGGTAAACCGGATATGTATGCCGCCGATCTGGTGACGCTGCTGAAAGAGGTGGGCGATTTCGATATCTCTGTCGCCGCGTATCCGGAAGTGCATCCGGAAGCGAAAAGCGCACAGGCGGATTTGCTGAACCTGAAGCGTAAAGTCGAGGCGGGCGCCAACCGCGCGATCACCCAGTTCTTCTTCGATGTGGAAAGCTACCTGCGTTTTCGCGATCGCTGCGTTTCGGCGGGCATCGACGTGGAAATCATTCCGGGTATCCTGCCGGTCTCCAACTTTAAACAGGCGAAAAAGTTTGCGGATATGACCAACGTCCGTATCCCGGTGTGGATGTCGAAAATGTTCGAAGGGCTGGATAACGACGCCGAAACCCGTCAGCTGGTGGGGGCGAATATCGCCATGGACATGGTGAAGATTTTAAGCCGGGAAGGGGTAAAAGACTTCCACTTCTATACCCTGAACCGCGCCGAGATGAGCTACGCCATCTGCCATACGCTGGGCGTGCGTCCGGCCTGAGTGCTTGCCGTTTCCGCGGTCAGTAGGCGGCGCGTTCGACAGATAGACATAAAAAAACACCCGGCTGATGCCGGGTGTTTTGCTCTGGGTTATTCCCATTCCTGCAGGAAGCGCTGACCGTATTGGTCGGCCACCAACAGCGCGGCGTAGACCTGGTCTGAGTCGACGCCGCCCGGCATATTGTGAATGGTTTCGCCTTCAGCGCAGGCGGCTTCCGCCACCAGGCGCATTTTGGTCGGGATATCACCTTTGATGTCCAGCTGCGCCAGGGTGATCGGCAGCCCAACGCTGTGGCACAGCGCGGCGACGGTCTCTATTTCGTCCACCGGCGCATTTTCCAGCACCAGCTGCGTCAGGGTACCGAACGCCACTTTTTCCCCGTGATAATAGTGGTGGGCGTCAGGGATGGCCGTCATGCCGTTGTGAATCGCGTGCGCCGCCGCCAGGCCGCCGCTTTCAAAGCCGACGCCGCTCAGGTAGGTGTTGGCTTCCACCACTCGCTCCAGCGCCGGGGTGACCACGTGCTGTTCGGCGGCCAGCATCGCTTTTTCACCCTCTTCAAGTAAGGTGTTGTAGCACAGCTCGGCCAGCGCCAGCGCCGCCTGAGTGCATTTCCCACCCGCCATGGTGGTGGCGCCGCTACGGGAGCAGGCGCGGGCTTCGAACCAGGTGGCCAGCGCATCGCCAATCCCGGCGGCCAGCAGGCGAGCTGGCGCACCGGCAACAATCTGCGTATCGACAATGACCATGTTGGGGTTGTGCGGCAGCATCAGGTAGCTGTCGAACTCCCCTTCGTCGGTGTAAATCACCGAGAGCGCGCTGCACGGCGCATCGGTAGAGGCGATGGTGGGGGCGATCGCCACCGGCACATTCATAAAGTGAGCCAATGCTTTTGCGGTATCCAGCGTTTTACCACCGCCGATCCCCAGCACGGCGGTGCACTTCGCGCTGCCGGCGATATCGCGCAGGCGATTGATTTCATTATGCGAACACTCACCGCCAAACGGCGCAATTTCGGCCGCCAGGCCAGCGTCGGCCAGGCTTTTACGCAGCATCTCTTCCGCAAACCCCAGTACGAACTTATCGCCGACTACCAGCCAGCGTTCGGCCAGCGGCTTCAGATAGTCGCCGAGGCGCTTGATGGCGCCTGCGCCCTGAATGTATTTGCCTGGTGATTGAATAATGCGATCCATTTCGATTCCTCCTCGATGACCGTGCTGCCGCCCGCAGGCGACTCTCAGGTCCGGTTACAGGTTCAGCGTGCCAAAGGCGTTATTCCAGTCCTGTTCAAACTTCTCTATGGCTGACTCTACCGCAGGGGTGCCGAGCATTTGTTGCGCTACATCTAATGGAAGGGTGATGGCTTCGCAACCGGCCAGCAGGCAATCCAGCGCCTGACGGGGCGTTTTGAAGCTCGCCGCCAGCACTTTGCTCTCGGGCGCATGCATTTCCAGCAGAGATTGCAGCTCCTGCACCATGCAGATGCCGTCTCCGCCCTGGGCGTCAACGCGGTTAACGTAAGGCGCGACGTACTTTGCGCCGGCCAGTGCGGCCAGCAGGCCTTGCGAAGCGCTGTAGACGGCGGTGCCAAGAGTCGGGATGCCTTCCTTCTTCAGCATTTTGATAGCGGCGAGGCCTTCGGCGGTCACCGGGATTTTAACCACGATGCCCGGCACGGCGTTGCTCAGGCGTTTAGCTTCTTCCACCATGCCCTGCGCATCGCGGCTCATGGTCTGCGCGAAGAGGGTGCCCTCCGGACCGATGGCTTTCTGCAGGCGTGGGAGCACGTCCCATACCGGGGTTTTACCGGCGGCGATAATGCTCGGGTTGGTGGTTACCCCGGCCAGCGGGTAGATGCGGGCCAGGCGTTCCACTTCGGCGACGTTGGCGGTATCCAGATAGAGTTCCATCGTGTTTTCCTCAATGCTTAATTCGATATTGTCATTGAGGTAAGCATACGGCTTTCGTTCGAAGGACCGCCAGATGACAAATTTGCCAAAAACTGGATAAATGTACGCATCACGATTAAGGATGATTTAGATCACATTTATCGGCGATGGTGGGGTTGTGCAGCAATAAAAGCGCGCACAAAAGTCAGGTTTAACACACAAAAATCTAGTTTTTGGCCGGAGAAGATATTTCCGTTAACTGGCTATGATACTGACGGCGGTATTCAGACGGCGAGCGCTCGGTGGTTTTGCGAAACAGGCGGCAGAAATAATTGCTGTCGGCGAAGCCGCAGGCGTGGGCGATATCTTTCACTTTCATATCGTGGCCCTTCAGCAGCATACGGGCCTGTTCAAGACGAATATGGTTCAGATATTCATTGAAGCCCATTGGCCCGCATTTCTGGAACAGGTGAGAAAGATAGTTGGGGGAGAGATAGAACGCCTGGGCCACCGATTCCCGGCTCAGCGGCTCTGCATAATGGGCGTCCATGTACTGGCGGATCGCCTCAAACAGCGCCTGGCTGCGCGAGGAGGTTTGCGCCTGGCTGCCGAGAAGGTCATGGCAGTGGCTGAGCAGGCTGACGACAATGCTGCGGGCGGTTCGCTGCTCCTGCGGCTGCATCCGGAGCTCATTGAGCGCCTGCAGCAGAAATGAACCGACGCGCGGCCCGCGGCGCAGCACCTGCCGCTTTTCGACAACGGTTATCGCCTTGCCATTCCAGTGCTGCAGCGAGCACTCCAGTCGCTGCTTATCGAACAGGAGACTTAACAGCAGGCAGGGCGCCTGCCACTGCGGGCAGTTCCAGCTATCGCCAGGGATATAAAGCACGTCGTTCGCCTCAAGAGGGCTGGCGTTTTCGCCGAGTACCCGGTCGGGCAACTGCCCATCGATGATGATGTTCAGGCGGGGAAAATCAACTTGCACTACCGGCTCAGCAGGCGAGCGCATCTCGCCGGCAAAATAGACCCGGCCGATACCATTCTGCTTTTTTATTAATGAATCAATAAGTTGATTGATATCGTTGTCCATCATTCTTCCGTTCAGCGCATCACCTCTTTCATCATACCGGACATTTTTCCAGCGGTAAAAGCGCTTGCCAGTCACGCTTGCTTCCCAGATAAGATATGTTATATCGTAACAATTTGTCGCCATTGATATCAAACTCAGGAGAGAGTAATGACCAGAAAGATCCCCCTGCTGGCCTTTGGATTCGGCATGGTGCTAGCCAGCGCCCAGGTGTTTGCCCACGGCAATCATAACCATGGCCCGGCGTTAACCGACGTCGAGCGTCAGGCCAGCGAAGGCATTTTTGCCGATAAAGATGTGCAGGATCGCGCGCTGAGCGACTGGGAGGGCGTCTGGCAGTCGGTAAACCCGTATCTGCTCAACGGCGACCTTGACCCGGTGCTGGAGCAGAAGGCGAAAAAGCCCGGCGGCAAGAGCGTCGAGGAGTATCGCGCCTATTATAAGAAGGGCTACGCCACCGATGTGGAGCAGATTGGCATTGAAAATGATGTGATTGAGTTCCACGTTGGCGATGTCGTCAACAGCTGCAAATACCGCTATTCAGGCTACAAAATTCTGCATTACGCCTCCGGCAAGAAAGGCGTACGTTACCTGTTTGAGTGCCAGCAGGGCAATGCCAACGCGCCGAAATTTGTGCAGTTCAGCGACCATATCATTGGCCCGCGTAAATCGCAGCATTTCCATATTTTCATGGGTAATGAATCACAGGAGGCGTTGCTGAAAGAGATGGATAACTGGCCGACCTATTATCCATATGCGCTGCATAAAGAGCAGATCGTTGATGAGATGCTGCACCACTAGAACAGGTGAAAATCCCCCGACCGGGCGGCCGGGGGAGAGAGGCTTCGATTAGCCGGTGTTACGCATACCGGCGGCAACGCCGGCGATGGTGACCATCAGCGCTTGTTCAACGCGCGGATCCGGGTCCTTGCCTGCTTCTTCGGCCTGGCGTGAACGGTGCAGCAGTTCCGCCTGCAGGACGTTCAGCGGGTCGGTATAGATATTACGCAGCTGGATAGACTCGGCGATCCACGGCAGGTCGGCCATCAGATGGGAGTCGTTGGCGATGGCCAACACGACGTTGATGTCGGCAGCCAGCAGCTTACGCAGCTCGGTACCCAGCGCCCACAGCTCCGGCTTCACCAGGCGCTGATCGTAGTACTCTGCCAGCCACAGGTCAGCCTTCGAGTAAACCATCTCCAGCATGCCGAGGCGGGTAGAGAAGAACGGCCAGTCGCGACACATCGCTTCCAGTTCACTCTGTTTTCCACCTTCGACCACCTTCTGCAGCGCGGCGCCAGCGCCCAGCCAGGCCGGTAGCATCAGGCGGTTCTGGGTCCAGGCGAAGATCCACGGAATGGCGCGCAGCGACTCGACGCCGCCGGTCGGGCGACGTTTTGCCGGACGCGAACCCAGCGGCAGTTTGCCCAGCTCCTGCTCCGGAGTCGCAGAGCGGAAGTAAGGCACGAAATCTTTGTTTTCACGTACGTAGCCGCGATACATCTTGCAGGAGACGTCGGACAGCTCAGCCATGATGTCGCGCCATTCGGCTTTCGGTTCCGGCGGCGGCAGCAGGTTGGCTTCCAGAATGGCGCTGGTATACAGCGACAGACTGCTGATGGTCACTTCCGGCAGGCCGTACTTAAAGCGGATCATCTCGCCCTGCTCGGTGACGCGCAGGCCGCCTTTCAGGCTTCCCGGCGGCTGCGAGAGCAGCGCCGCGTGGGCTGGCGCGCCGCCGCGGCCGATGGAACCGCCGCGTCCGTGGAACAGCGTCAGTTCGATACCGGCTTTCTCACAGGTTTTGATCAGCGCGTCCTGCGCCTGGTACTGCGCCCAGGAGGCGGCCATCACGCCAGCATCTTTGGCGGAGTCAGAATAGCCAATCATGACCATCTGCTTGCCCTGGATAAAGCCGCGGTACCAGTCGATATTCAGCAGCTGAGTCATGACATCGTTGGCGTTGTTCAGGTCGTCCAGCGTTTCGAACAGCGGGGCCACCGGCAGAGCAAAACCAATCCCGGCCTCTTTCAGCAGCAGATGAACCGCCAGCACGTCGGACGGCGTTTTGGCCATCGAGATCACGTAGGCGGCGATCGATCCGCGCGGCGCCTCGGCGATCACTTTGCAGGTATCGAGGACTTCGCGCGTCTCTTCGCTTGGCTCCCACTGACGCGGCAGCAACGGACGTTTGGAGTTCAGTTCGCGGATCAGGAAAGCCTGTTTGTCGGCTTCTGACCAGCTTTCGTAATCGCCGATCCCGAGGTAACGGGTCATTTCGCCCAGCGCTTCGGTATGGCGAGTGCTTTCCTGACGGATATCAATACGCACCAGTGGTACGCCGAAAGACTTCACGCGGCGCAGGGTGTCGAGCAGTTCGCCGTTGGCGATAATGCCCATGCCGCAGGCCTGCAGCGATTTATAGCAGGCGTACAGCGGTTCCCACAGCTGCTCGTTCTGAGTGATCAGTCCCGCCGGTTTCGGCAGCTTCTGACCTTTCAGGCGCGCTTCCAGCCAGGCCTGGGTCTCCATCAGCTGAGTGCGCAGTTTCTTCATCAGATAACGGTACGGTTCCTGAGCACCCTCGGCGCCAGCCAGCGCGCGAAGTTCGTCGGTACACTCCACCATCGACAGCTCGGAGATCAGCACCTGCACGTCTTTGAGGAACAGATCGGTGGCTTTCCAGCGGCTGAGCAGCAGCACGTGGCGAGTGATGTCGGCGGTCACGTTCGGGTTGCCGTCGCGGTCGCCGCCCATCCACGAGGTGAAACGCACCGGGACGAAGTCCACCGGCAGCTGATAGCCAAGGTTGGCTTCCAGCTGTTCGTTCAGCTCGCGCAGATAGTTAGGCACCCCTTCCCACAGGCTGTTTTCCACCACCGCGAAGCCCCATTTGGCTTCGTCGACCGGAGACGGGCGGTATTTACGGATCTCGTCAGTATGCCAGGACTGGGCGATCAGCTGGCGCAGACGGCGCATCAGCTGATGGTGTTCGTAGTCGGCGATGTCTTTATTGTCCAGTTGCTTGAGGCAGCTGTTCACTTCCACCATTTTATGGATCAGCGTCCGGCGGGTGATCTCGGTCGGGTGGGCGGTTAATACCAGCTCCAGAGACAGAGATTCCACCGCTTTTTTAATGGTGTCTTTGTTGAGATTGGGTTGGTCTTTGAGCTTTCTCAGGGTACGCGCAATGACTTCCGGATTGCTGGCCGCTTCGCCATTCGGCGAAATGCTGTGATACTGCTCAGCGGTGTTCGCCAGATTCAGAAACTGGCTGAAGGCACGGGCAACCGGCAGCAGTTCGTCGTTAGACAAATTCTGCAGCGTGGTCAGCAGCTCCTGGCGGTTAGCTTCGTTGCCGGCGCGTGAAGATTTGGACAACTTACGGATAGTTTCGACACGATCAAGAATATTTTCTCCCAATGCATCCTTGATGGTATCGCCCAGCACCTTGCCGAGCATACTGACATTACTACGCAATGCGGAATATTGTTCGTTCATGTTACCCCAGACACCCCATCTCATTTTATTTTGTTATATCCGCTGCGCTGGAACGTGAGCAACGGATAAGCAACCCGTCTTTTATAAAGCCACGTAAATACCCCCACGTCAATTACTGCGAAATCGCTTCAGCAAACGAGTAAATCGCCGTAATTTGCGAAATTTAATTCAGGGGGCGCTGGATAAGCATCGCTTATGGAAATGTGACGATCGTCACCGTTCCGCCCCGGGAGAACGGGGCGGAAAAAGAGGGCGATTTTAGTGCCAGCAGAAGTGGTGGACGACCTGGCTAATCAGCTCCCGGGTCGGCTTGATAAAGCGCGTCTCCAGATACTCGTCAGGCTGATGGGCCTGGTTGATGGAGCCTGGGCCAAGAACCAGCGTCGGACACAGCGTCTGGATAAACGGCGCTTCGGTGCAGTAGTTCACCACGTCGGTCTGCGCGCCGAGCAGTTTCTCAACCACCTGGACCAGCTTATGGTCCGGCGGGCATTCGTAGCCGGGGATCGGCGGGTGCAGCTCTGAGACCGTCAGGCGGCCCGGCCAGCGCTCACTGACGGGCGCCAGCGCTTCGCCCAACAGACCATTAAGATCGTTGAGGGTCATCCCCGGCAGCGGGCGGATATCCATATGCAGTTCGCAGCAGGCGCAGATACGGTTTGAGGCATCGCCGCCATGGATAGCGCCCAGGTTGAGGGTTGGGTAAGGGACCGTGAACGCCTCGAAGTGGTAGCGCTCTTTTAGCAGATCGCGCAGCTGCATAATGCGGCCGATGGCGTCGTGCATAAGCTCAATCGCGTTAACTCCGCGTGCCGGATCGCTGGAGTGGCCGGACTGGCCCTGAATACGGATCGCGTTGGACATATGTCCTTTGTGGGCGCGGATCGGCTGCAGGGAGGTGGGCTCGCCGATGATGGCGCAGTCCGGGCGCAGCTGGGTGGTTTCGGCAAAATAGCGCGCGCCGGCCATGCTGGTCTCTTCGTCGGCGGTGGCCAGAATATACAACGGTTTTTTCAGCGTGGTGACGTCGACATCGCGCAGGGCGTCGAGAATAAAGGCGAAGAAGCCTTTCATGTCAGCCGTGCCGAGGCCGTAGAGCTTGTTATCGTGTTCGGTGAGGGTGAACGGATCCCGCGTCCAGCGGCCATCATCGAATGGCACGGTATCGGTATGCCCGGCGAGCAGCAGACCGCCGGCGCCGTGTCCGGTGCTGGCCAGCAGGTTGAATTTATGGCGCGTATCCGGCACCGGCTGTATCTCAACATTGAAGCCGAGATCGCGGAACCAGCCTGCCAGCAAATTGATTAAAGACTCATTGCTTTGATCGAGAGCCTCTTCGGTCGCGCTGATGGACGGTGTGGCGATCAACGCGCGGTAAATCTCGATAAAGGGCGGTAAATTGTTTTTCATTGTTGACACACCTTGGGTCGTGATAGTATCAATATTCATGCATTTATTGTGAATAAAAATACAATATCGTTGAGCGTAAGAAAACCCATCGAATGTAAGGAGATGCGCTTCCAATGTTAAATACGCTGATTGTGGGTGCCAGTGGTTATGCCGGCGCAGAGCTGGTGACCTATATCAATCGTCATCCGCATATGAACATAACCGCTTTGACGGTCTCCGCGCAAAGCAATGATGCGGGAAAATTAATTTCCGACCTGCATCCGCAGCTCAAAGGCATTGTCGATATGCCGCTGCAGCCGATGTCCGATATCAGCGAATTCAGCGCTGGCGTGGACGTGGTGTTTCTCGCCACCGCGCACGAAGTGAGTCACGACCTGGCGCCGCAGTTCCTTGCCGCCGGCTGCGTGGTGTTCGATCTTTCCGGTGCCTTCCGCGTTAACGATGGGGCGTTCTACGAAAAATATTACGGTTTCACTCATCAACATCCCGACCTGCTCAAACAGGCGGTGTATGGTCTGGCGGAGTGGAGCGTGGATGCGCTTAAAGAAGCGCAGTTAATCGCGGTGCCTGGCTGCTATCCGACGGCGGCGCAGCTGTCGCTGAAGCCGCTAATTGATGCCAATCTGCTGGATCTGAACCAGTGGCCGGTGATCAACGCCACCAGCGGGGTGAGCGGCGCGGGTCGTAAAGCCGCGATCGGCAATAGCTTCTGTGAAGTGAGCCTGCAGCCATACGGCATATTTAACCATCGCCATCAGCCGGAGATTGCCAGTCACCTCGGGGCAAAGGTGATTTTTACCCCGCACCTGGGTAATTTTAAGCGCGGCATCCTTGAAACCATTACCTGCCGCCTGAAGCCGGGCGTCGGCCACGCGCAGATCGCAGCGGTTTACCAGAAAGCTTACGCCGATAAACCGCTGGTACGTTTATATGATAAAGGCGTACCCGCATTGAAAAGCGTCGAGGGTCTGCCATTCTGTGATATCGGTTTTGCCGTGCAGGACGACCATCTCATCGTCGTCGCGGCTGAAGATAACCTGCTGAAAGGCGCCGCAGCGCAGGCAGTGCAGTGCGCGAATATTCGTTTCGGCTTCGCTGAGACGCAGTCTCTTATTTAAGGTGTGATGATGAACCCATTAATTATCAAACTCGGCGGCGTATTACTCGATAGCGAAGAGGCGCTGGAGCGCCTGTTTACCGCGCTGGTTAACTACCGTGAAGCGCACCAGCGCCCGCTGATTATCGTCCATGGCGGCGGCTGCGTGGTGGATGAGCTGATGAAGCAGCTTAATCTGCCGGTGAAAAAGAAAAATGGCCTGCGGGTTACGCCTGCCGATCAGATTGACATCATTACCGGCGCGCTGGCGGGAACCGCCAACAAAACGCTGCTGGCATGGGCGAAAAAACATGGTATTTCCTCGGTAGGCCTGTTCCTCGGCGATGGCGATAGCGTGAAGGTCACGCAACTGGATGCCGAGCTGGGCCATGTCGGGCTGGCGCAGCCGGGCTCCCCGGCGCTGATCAACACCCTGTTGGCGGGCGGTTACCTGCCGGTGGTGAGCTCTATCGGGGTGACCGATGAAGGTCAGCTGATGAACGTCAATGCTGACCAGGCGGCGACAGCGCTGGCGGCCACCCTGGGGGCGGATCTGATCCTGCTGTCTGATGTCAGCGGTATCCTCGACGGTAAAGGACAGCGCATTGCCGAGATGACCGCCGAGAAAGCGGAGCAGCTGATCGAGCAGGGCATTATCACTGACGGCATGATTGTTAAAGTGAATGCGGCCCTTGACGCCGCACGTGCCCTGGGCCGTCCGGTGGATATCGCCTCCTGGCGTCACGCCGAGCAGCTGCCAGCGTTATTTAACGGCACGCCGATCGGCACACGTATTCTGGCTTAAGATTTCATGCCCGGCGGCGCGTCGTCTGCCGGGCTTACAGACTGTAGGCCGGGCGGCACAATGCCGCCGGCAGAACTAACGAATAAAGGAAGCATGTTATGGCACTTTGGGGCGGGCGTTTTACACAGGCAGCAGATCAACGGTTCAAACAGTTCAACGACTCGTTGCGCTTCGACTATCGTCTGGCGGAGCAGGATATCGTTGGCTCTGTCGCCTGGTCGAAAGCGCTGGTAACGGTCGGCGTTCTGAGTGCCGCTGAACAGCAGCAGCTGGAAGAAGCGCTGAACGTGCTGCTGGAAGAGGTGCGCGCCAATCCGCAGCAAATCCTCGCCAGCGATGCCGAAGATATTCACAGCTGGGTGGAAGGCAAGCTGATCGATAAAGTGGGCCAGCTGGGCAAGAAACTGCACACCGGGCGCAGCCGTAACGACCAGGTCGCCACCGATCTTAAACTGTGGTGCAAAGATACCGTTGTCGAACTGCTGTCGGCGAACCGCCAGCTGCAGAGCGCGCTGGTGGAGACCGCCCAGCATAACCAGGACGCGGTGATGCCGGGGTACACTCACTTGCAGCGCGCGCAGCCAGTGACGTTCGCACACTGGTGTCTGGCCTACGTTGAAATGCTGGCGCGTGACGAAAGCCGCCTGCAGGACGCGCTGAAGCGCCTCGACGTTAGCCCGCTGGGCTGCGGCGCGCTGGCGGGGACGGCGTATGAAATCGACCGCGAGCAGCTGGCCGGCTGGCTGGGCTTTGCCTCTGCCACACGCAACAGCCTCGACAGCGTTTCCGATCGCGACCATGTGCTGGAGCTGCTTTCCGATGCGTCTATCGGCATGGTGCATCTGTCGCGCTTTGCTGAAGATCTGATTTTCTTTAACTCCGGCGAGGCGAACTTCGTCGAACTTTCTGATCGCGTGACCTCCGGCTCCTCGCTGATGCCGCAGAAGAAAAACCCGGACGCGCTGGAATTAATTCGTGGTAAATGCGGCCGCGTGCAGGGCGCGTTGACCGGCATGATGATGACGCTGAAAGGGCTGCCGCTGGCCTACAACAAAGACATGCAGGAAGATAAAGAGGGGCTTTTCGACGCTCTGGATACCTGGCTCGACTGTCTGCATATGGCGACCCTGGTGCTGGATGGCATCCAGGTGAAGCGCCCGCGCTGTGCGGAAGCGGCGCAGCAGGGCTATGCCAACGCCACAGAACTGGCAGATTATCTGGTGGCGAAAGGCGTTCCGTTCCGTGAAGCGCACCATATTGTTGGTGAGGCGGTAGTGGAAGCCATTGCGCAAGGGAAACCGCTGGAAGCGCTGCCCCTGGCCGATCTGCAGAAATTCAGTCCGGTCATCGCAGACGATGTTTATCCGATTCTATCTCTGCAGTCCTGCCTCGATAAACGCGCAGCGAAAGGCGGTGTTTCGCCGCAGCAGGTGGCGCAGGCTATCAGCGACGCAAAAGCGCGCCTGAGCTAATTCTTTGGCATCCGCCTCTCTGAACCCGGCCGAGCCTGATGACGCCGGGTTTTTTATGCAAAAAAAAAGCGGACACAAGGTCCGCAAAAGTTCACGTTGGCTTTAGTTGTTCGGGTAGAGAAACAGTGTGACGGGCCAATGATTTTCACAGGTATACCGTCTCTATGGGCGTATTATTGAACAGAAAGCTTGATAGGGATAATCGTTCGTTGCTATGCTATCTATCGCCATGGACTATCGTGGCGATGGAGGATGAATAATGAATATTCGCGATCTTGAATACCTGGTAGCGCTCGCCGAACACCGCCACTTCCGGCGGGCGGCTGACTCATGCCACGTGAGCCAACCGACGCTCAGCGGACAGATCCGCAAGCTCGAGGATGAACTTGGCGTCATGCTGCTGGAGCGCACCAGCCGTAAGGTTCTGTTTACCCAGGCGGGGCTGTTGCTGGTGGATCAGGCGCGTACCGTGTTACGCGAAGTAAAAGTGCTCAAGGAGATGGCAAGCCAACAAGGGGAAACCATGTCCGGGCCGTTGCATATCGGCTTGATCCCGACAATTGGCCCGTACCTGCTGCCGCAAATCATTCCGATGCTGCACCAAACCTTTCCGAAGCTGGAAATGTACCTGCACGAAGCGCAGACCCATCAGCTGCTGGCCCAGCTCGACAGCGGTAAGCTCGACTGCGCCATTCTGGCGCTGGTCAAAGAGAGCGAGGCCTTTATCGAGGTGCCGCTGTTTGATGAGCCGATGATGCTGGCTATCTATGAGGATCACCCGTGGGCGAACCGCGACCGCGTGCCGATGTCGGATCTGGCTGGTGAAAAGCTGCTGATGCTGGAGGATGGCCACTGTCTGCGCGATCAGGCGATGGGCTTTTGCTTTGAAGCGGGAGCGGATGAAGATACCCACTTCCGGGCGACCAGTCTGGAAACGCTACGCAATATGGTGGCGGCAGGCAGCGGCATTACCTTGCTGCCTGCGCTGGCGGTACCGCAGGAAAGAAAACGCGATGGCGTGGTCTATCTGCCGTGCATTAAGCCAGAGCCAAGACGAACCATCGGCCTGGTTTACCGTCCCGGCTCCCCGCTGCGCAGCCGCTATGAACATCTGGCGGAGGCCATCCGCGGTACGATGGATGGCCATTTCGACAAGGCGTTAAAACAGGCGGTTTAAGCCGTTCAGCGCGGCAACCCGATACGCTTCCGCCATGGTCGGGTAGTTAAAGGTGGTGTTGACGAAGTACTCAATGGTGTTACCACCACCTTTCTGCTCCATGATCGCCTGGCCGATGTGAATGATTTCGGCTGCGCGTTCGCCAAAGCAGTGAATGCCGAGGATCTCCTTGGTCTCCCGATGGAACAGGATCTTTAGGGTTCCCACGCTCATGCCAACGATTTGCGCCCGCGCCAGGTGTTTAAACTGGGCGCGACCCACCTCATACGGCACTTTCATCGCCGTCAGTTGCTGCTCGGTTTTCCCGACGGAGCTGATTTCCGGAATGGTGTAGATCCCGGTTGGGATATCTTCAATCAGATGCGCCGAGGCTTCGCCTTTCACCAGCGCCTGGGCGGCAATGCGCCCTTGATCGTAGGCGGCAGAAGCCAGACTTGGATAGCCGATGACATCGCCAACCGCATAGACGTGCGGGAGGGCGGTCTGGTACATGCTGTTGACCTTCAGCTGGCCGCGGCTGTCAGTCTGCAGACCGATGTTTTCCAGCGCCAGGGTGTCGGTATTGCCGGTGCGGCCGTTGGCGTACAGCAGGCAATCGGCCTTCAGCTTTTTGCCGGACTTCAGGTGCATGATCACGCCGTCATCCACCCCCTCAATTTTCTCATACTCCTCATTGTGGCGAATGACCACGCCGCTGTTCCAGAAGTGATAAGAGAGCGAGTCTGACATCTCCTGATCGAGGAAGGCCAGCAGACGATCGCGGGTGTTGATCAGATCGACCTTCACCTCCATGCCGCGGAAGATCGAGGCGTATTCACAACCGATCACCCCGGCGCCGTAAATGATCACGTGGCGCGGCTCATGCTGCAGGCTGAGAATCGAATCGCTGTCATAGATGCGTGGGTGGTGGAAATCGACATCGGCCGGATGATAGGGGCGTGACCCGCAGGCGATAACGAATTTCTCCGCAGTCACCGTCTCGACCGTGCCGTCATGGCATTCCAGCGCCAGAGTATGTTCATCAACGAAGTGCGCATTGCCCTGCAGAATTTCACAGTGGTTGCGCTCATAGAATCCCTGGCGCATATGAGTCTGCTGGTTGATGACGCTGTCGGCATGGTTGAGGATGTCGGCGAAAGAAGAGCGAAGAAGGCGGGAGTGGTCGCTGTAGAGGGGGTTTTGGTTAAACTCGATAATACGGCTGACGGCATGGCGGAGGGCTTTCGACGGGATGGTGCCCCAGTGGGTGCAACCGCCGCCGACATTATGGTAGCGCTCAATGACGGCAACGCGTACTCCCTGTTTCACCAGTCCCATGGCGGCGCCTTCGCCGCCAGGACCGGAACCAATCACTATTGCATCATAATCCCAAGAGTGTGACATGGCATTACTCACCTGTTTTATACATAAAATAAACACGATGATAACATTCGCTGCGCTTTAACCCAATTATCGTTGTGCTTTTTTGCGGCATAAAAGCAGAAACGGCTCGTAAACAATCATTCACAATCCAGTGCAAACCGATTAGTTTTAATCTCTGGTATAGTGCCAGCAGGGCTATTGGAAGGATTCATACATCGTGATGGGCGTAAGAGCACAACAAAAAGAAAAAACCCGCCGTTCGCTGGTGGAAGCAGCATTCAGCCAACTTAGCGCTGAGCGGAGTTTCGCCAGCCTGAGCTTGCGCGAAGTGGCGCGGGAAGCTGGGATCGCGCCGACGTCCTTTTATCGTCATTTTCGCGATGTCGATGAGTTAGGCCTGACGATGGTCGATGAGAGCGGACTGATGCTGCGCCAGCTGATGCGCCAGGCGCGCCAGAGAATTGCTAAAGGCGGCAGCGTGATCCGTACCTCGGTCTCCACCTTTATGGAGTTTATCGGTAACAACCCGAACGCCTTCCGCTTGCTGTTGCGAGAGCGCTCGGGAACCTCTGCGGCGTTTCGCGCCGCCGTCGCGCGCGAGATCCAGCACTTTATCGCGGAACTCGCCGACTATTTAGAACTCGAAAACCATATGCCGCGCGCCTTCACCGAAGCGCAGGCTGAAGCTATGGTCACCATCGTCTTTAGCGCTGGCGCGGAAGCGCTGGATGTCGGCCCTGAACAGCGCCGGCAGCTGGAAGAACGGTTGGTGCTGCAGCTCAGAATGATCTCGAAAGGCGCGTATTACTGGTATCGCCGTGAACAAGAAAAAATGTCACATCATTCCGAATAACGTGAAGGACGAGCAATGAAACACTCAGTTCAAGATAAAGGTACGCTGCTGCTGGCGCTGATTGCCGGGTTATCCATTAATGGCGCCTTTGCGGCGCTGTTCAGTTCGATAGTTCCGTTTTCCGTCTTCCCGATTTTATCCCTGCTGCTGACGGTCTACTGTCTGCATCAGCGCTATCAGAATCGCAGTATGCCCGTTGGGCTTCCGGGCCTGGCCGCCGCCTTTTTTATTCTCGGGGTGCTGTTGTACAGCACCGTCGTGCGTGCGGAGTACCCGGATATCGGCTCTAACTTCTTCCCGGCCGTTCTGTCCGTCGCGATGGTCTTCTGGATCGGCTACAAGATGCGTAACCGCAAAAATACGGCAGCCGAGTAAGCCGCCAGTGGTGTAAAAAAACCGGCAATATGACATTGCCGGTTTTTTTGGGCCTATTTCCTGGTCAGCAGAACGCCGCATTCCATATGATGGGTGTACGGGAACTGGTCGAACAGCGCCAGCCGGGTGACGTTGTGCGTCTGGCTTAACGTCTCCAGATTGCGGCACAGCGTTTCCGGGTTGCACGAAATGTACAGAATGCGCGGATAGGCCTGCACCATTTTTTCCGTTTCGCTGTCCAGTCCGCTGCGCGGCGGATCGACGAAAATGGTCTCGCACTGATAGCTCTGCAGATCGATACCCTGCAGCCGGTTGAACTCCCGCACGCCATTCATCGCCTGAGTAAACTCTTCCGCCGCCATGCGGATAATCTGCACGTTGTCGATATGGTTAGCGGCGATGTTGTACTGCGCCGCAGCCACCGACGGTTTGGCGATTTCGGTGGCCAGCACGCGATCAAAATTACGCGCCAGCGCCAGCGAGAAGTTACCGTTGCCGCAGTACAATTCCAGCAGGTCACCGGTCGCCCCTTTGGTGACATCCAGCGCCCACTCCAGCATCTGAATGTTCATGGCCGCGTTCGGCTGGGTAAAGCTGTTTTCCACCTGACGGTAGATCATCTCTCGCCCGCCAACTGGCAGACGTTCATCTATATAGTCCTGATCGAGCTCGATTTTGGTTTTGGTCGCCCGTCCAATCAGATGCACATTGAGTCCCTGGGCTCGCAGGGCGTCACGCAGCGCCTCCGCTTGCTCACGCCAGGCATCATCCAGCTTTTTATGATACAGCAGCGAAACGACCGCCTGGTTGCTGAGGGTGGTCAGATAGTCAATCTGGAACAGCTTATGGCGCAGCACGGGATTGTTGCGCACGCCCTCCAGCATGGCGGTCATCAACTGATTGATAAGCGCGCTGGCGGCCGGAAAGCTGTCAACGCGAATCCGCGACCGGGTCTGCTGATCGAAAATAATATGGTACAGATCGTCGCCATCGTGCCACAGACGGAACTCGGCGCGCATCCGGTAGTGGCTGACCGGCGAACGAAACACTTCCGGAACCGGCGCGGCAAAAGGCGCCATCATGGTTTGCAAACGGACGACTTTTTCTGCCAGCTGCGCTTCGTATTGTTCGGTAGGAAGGTGTTCGGGGGTCATGATGCATCCTGAATAAAATAAGTACGCGGGGATTGTAGGGAAAGCGCCGGGGATGTCCAGCCTCGAATGTGGCGGGAAATATAATTAGCAGTCTGGACATCTATATGATTCTAATTGTAGCATTCGCCTACCGGTCCTGTGAGTTAAAAGGGAACCCAGTGGAAATCTGGGGCTGACGCGCAGCGGTAAGGAAGGTGAGAAATGAGCGCACTCGGTGCAGACACTGCGGCTAGCCGTGGGAAGTCATTATTTCTTGAAACAGCCTCCAAGCCCGAAGACCTGCCGGAATACGTCGCACTGGGTTTTATCGTCGCGAGCAACTGATAAAACCAGCGGCATCCTTTTTCTGTTTCGGATGCTTTTACAATGATTAAAAAAGCTTCGCTGATGACGGCTTTATCCGTCACGGCATTTTCCGGCTGGGCGCAGGATAGCAATTCAGATACGTTAGTGGTGACAGCAAACCGTTTTCAACAGCCGGTCAATACCGTGCTGGCGCCGACCGACATTGTGACGCGCGATGATATCGACCGCTGGCAGTCCAAAGATTTAAACGATGTCATGCGTCGTCTTCCTGGGGTCGATATTGCCCGCAACGGCGGCATGGGGCAGAGCGCTTCGCTGTATGTTCGGGGGACGGAGGCTCGTCACGTGCTGGTGCTGATCGACGGTGTGCCGATGGCGCGTCCGGGGATCTCCAATGGCGTAGATATCAGTCAGATCCCTATCTCGCTGGTCCAGCGGGTGGAATACATCCGTGGCCCGCGCTCCGCAGTCTACGGCTCCGGAGCGATCGGTGGGGTGGTGAACATTATCACCATGACCGATTCAGACCGTTCACAGGTTAACGTCGGAATGGGGAGTAACGGTTATCAGACTTATGACGGCGCCATTAATAAACGTTTTGGCGATACCGTAGTGACTGCAGCTGGTGCTTATCAGACCACAAAAGGTTTTAACGTCCAGCCGAATTCGCCGTACAGCGGCGACAGCGATCGTGATGGCTATCGTAACAAGCTTTTCCTGGGCGGTGTGCAACATAAGTTTGACGATAACTTCTCTGGTTTCTTCCGGGGCTATGGTTACACAGCCAATACTGACTACGATCAGGGCTCGTATGGCTATGTTGGCGGCAATGATGAACGACAGAATTACACGCAGTCCTGGGACACGGGTCTGCGTTACAGCTCCGGTATCTATTCCTCCCAGCTGATTGCTAACTATCAGCGCATCAAAGATTACAACTACAGCAGCGACGCTGGCCGCTATGCCGCGGGCGCCACCCTGGATGATATGGAACAGCGCTATATCCAGTGGGGTAATAACATTGAGGTTGGGCACGGGGCGATTAGTGGCGGCGTCGACTGGAAGCAAGAAAAGCTCACCTCCAGTAGCACAACATTGTCTGATGCCTACAAACGCGATACCACCGGTCTTTACCTGACCGGGCAGCAGCAGATTGACAGTGTGACCCTGGAAGCATCCGGACGTGAGGATCATGACGAGCAGTTTGGTTGGCACGGAACCTGGCAGACGGCGGCAGGCTGGGAGTTTATTGATGGCTACCGGGCTACGCTCTCTTACGGTACCGGATTCCTGGCGCCGTCACTGGGTCAGCAATATGGCGCGACGCGTTTTGCTTCGTTTTATGGGCCTGGCATTGCTTCCAACCCAAACCTGAAGCCGGAAGAATCTAAACAGTGGGAAGCCGGAATTGACGGGCTAACGGGGCCGCTGGATTGGCGAATCTCAGCATATCATTATGAGATTCAAAACCTGATCGACTATAAAAACAATCAATATATCAACGTGAAGTCAGCCACGATTAAAGGTCTGGAGTGGACGGGGAACGTGACGACTGGCCCGGTGGAGCATCATCTGACGTTGCAGTATGTCGATCCGCGTGATGATGATACTGGCAAGGTACTCTATCGCCGCGCGAAGCAACAAGTGAAGTATGAACTGACCGGACAGATCTACGCTCTTGACTGGAACGTGATGTATCAGTACCTCGGCAAGCGTTACGATGATGACTACGACAATGGGCGCGATGTCAAAATGGGCGGTCTGAGCCTCTGGGATGTCGGTTTATCGTATCCCGTCACCTCACACCTGACAGTTCGTGGTAAAATAGCCAATCTGTTCGATAAAGATTACGAGACAGTTTATGGCTACCAATCTGCAGGACGGGAATACACCTTGTCTGGCAGCTACACCTTCTGATCCACGTCCCACCGTGCTGGTGTTTGATTCCGGCGTCGGTGGGTTGTCGGTTTATAATGAGATTCGGCAGCTGCTGCCGAATCTGCATTACATCTATGCTTTTGATAACGTCGCTTTCCCGTACGGTGAGAAGAGCGAGGAGTTTATCGTTGAGCGCGTTGTGGAAATCGTGACTGCCGTTCAGCAACGCTATCCACTGGCGCTGGCGGTCATCGCCTGTAACACCGCCAGTACCGTCTCACTGCCTGCCCTGCGTGAAAAGTTCGCTTTCCCCGTCGTTGGCGTGGTGCCGGCGATCAAGCCCGCCGCCCGCTTAACGGCGAACGGTATTGTTGGCCTGCTGGCGACGCGCGGTACCGTTAAGCGTCCTTATACCCGTGAGCTGATTGACCGCTTTGCCAATGAATGTCGGATTGAGATGCTGGGGTCGGCGGAGCTGGTGGAGCTGGCGGAAGCGAAGCTGCATGGCGAGCCTGTGCCGTTAGAAGAGCTGCGCCGTATCCTGCGCCCGTGGCTGCGGATGCAGGAGCCGCCGGATACGGTGGTGCTGGGCTGCACCCACTTTCCTCTTTTACAGGAGGAGCTGCAGCGCGTTCTGCCGGAGGGCACGCGGCTTATCGATTCTGGCGCGGCGATTGCCCGCCGCACCGCCTGGCTGTTAGAGCATGAAGCGCCGGATGCGAAGTCCAGTGACGAGAATAAAGCATTCTGCATGGCGCTGACGGCAGAAACAGAACAACTTTTACCCGTTCTGCATCGCTATGGTTTCCCAACGCTGGAAAAATTACCGCTTTAAGGGCGTTTTGCACAAAAAAGAGACGGTTGAATAATTTTTTGAAAACAGGGCTTGTCAACGTCTCAGAACTCCCTATAATGCGCCTCCACTGACACGGAACAACGGCAAGCAAGCCGCCGGGTCAGCAGGGTTTCGGCGATGAAGTTCAACGCTGAAAACCGACAGAGAAAAGCAAAATAAGCGCTTGACTCTGCATGAGGAAAACGTATTATACGGGACCTCGCAACGGTGAGCTGAAAGCCGCGTTGCAACTGCTCTTTAACAATTTATCAGACAATCTGTGTGGGCACTCAAAGTGACATGGATTCTTAATGTCTTCGGACGATAAATGAATACCAAGTCTCTGAGTGAACATACGTAATTCATTACGAAGTTTAATTCACGAGCATCAAACTTAAATTGAAGAGTTTGATCATGGCTCAGATTGAACGCTGGCGGCAGGCCTAACACATGCAAGTCGAGCGGTAGCACAGAGAGCTTGCTCTCGGGTGACGAGCGGCGGACGGGTGAGTAATGTCTGGGAAACTGCCTGATGGAGGGGGATAACTACTGGAAACGGTAGCTAATACCGCATAACGTCGCAAGACCAAAGTGGGG
>NZ_QEQO01000012.1:15004-121998 GCF_003097195.1 Klebsiella sp. GL120222-02 | reverse complement strand
TCGTCCATCGCGATCGGGTGGATCAGGGTAACAACCATTTTGATGTTGTCGCCCGGCATAACCATCTCTACGCCTTCCGGCAGTTCGATGGTGCCAGTCACGTCAGTAGTACGGAAGTAGAACTGCGGACGGTAGCCTTTGAAGAACGGAGTATGACGGCCGCCTTCGTCTTTGGACAGGATGTACACTTCAGATTCGAACTTGGTGTGCGGCTTGATGCTGCCCGGCTTAGCCAGTACCTGACCACGTTCGATTTCTTCACGTTTGATACCACGCAGCAGAACACCAACGTTCTCACCAGCACGGCCTTCGTCCAGCAGTTTGCGGAACATTTCAACGCCAGTACAGGTGGTTTTCGCGGTGTCTTTGATACCAACGATTTCAACTTCTTCACCGACTTTGATGATACCGCGCTCTACACGACCGGTAACAACGGTACCACGACCGGAGATGGAGAATACGTCTTCGATCGGCAGCAGGAACGGCTTGTCAATCGCACGCTCTGGTTCCGGGATATAGGTATCCAGGTGGCCAGCCAGTTCGATGATTTTCGCTTCCCACTCTGCGTCGCCTTCCAGCGCTTTCAGAGCAGAACCACGAACGATCGGGGTGTCGTCGCCCGGGAAATCGTACTGAGACAGCAGTTCACGAACTTCCATCTCAACCAGTTCCAGCAGCTCTTCGTCATCAACCATGTCGCATTTGTTCAGGAACACGATGATGTACGGAACGCCTACCTGACGACCCAGCAGGATGTGCTCACGAGTCTGCGGCATCGGGCCGTCAGTCGCAGCAACAACCAGGATCGCGCCGTCCATCTGCGCAGCACCGGTGATCATGTTTTTAACATAGTCGGCGTGGCCCGGGCAGTCTACGTGCGCGTAGTGGCGAGTCGGGGTGTCATATTCAACGTGAGAGGTGTTGATGGTGATACCACGAGCTTTTTCTTCCGGTGCGTTATCGATCTGGTCGAATGCACGAGCAGAACCACCGTAGGTTTTAGCCAGAACGGTAGTGATGGCAGCAGTCAGGGTAGTTTTACCATGGTCAACGTGGCCGATAGTACCAACGTTGACGTGCGGTTTTGTACGTTCAAATTTTTCTTTAGACACGGCTATATTCCTTACTATAGTGCTCTCCCCTTCGGAGAGAGCACGGGACTTAGGTTTTAATCCTGTGGATTATTTACCACGGGCTTCAATAACGGCCTGAGCAACGTTGTTCGGCGCATCATCATACTTCAGGAATTCCATGGTGTATGATGCACGACCTTTGGTCAGAGAACGCAGCTGAGTTGCATAACCGAACATTTCGGACAGCGGTACTTCAGCGTGGATCTTAACGCCGGTTACTTCGGATTCCTGACCGCGCAGCATACCGCGACGACGGCTCAAGTCACCGATAACATCACCAGTGTTCTCTTCCGGAGTTTCTACTTCAACCTTCATGATCGGCTCAAGCAGAACTGGTTTTGCTTTCTTAAAGCCTTCTTTAAAGGCAATAGACGCAGCCAGTTTAAACGCCAGCTCAGAGGAGTCAACGTCGTGGTAAGAACCGAAGTGCAGACGGATACCCATATCAACTACCGGGTAACCTGCCAGCGGACCAGCTTTCAGCTGTTCCTGGATGCCTTTATCAACGGCCGGGATGTATTCGCCAGGAATTACACCACCTTTGATGTCGTTGATGAACTCGTAACCTTTCGGGTTAGAGCCCGGCTCCAGCGGGTACATGTCGATCACAACGTGACCGTACTGACCACGACCACCAGACTGCTTGGCGTGTTTACCTTCGATATCGGTAACTTTCGCGCGAATCGCTTCACGGTAAGCAACCTGAGGTTTACCGACGTTCGCTTCAACGTTGAATTCACGCTTCATACGGTCAACGATGATGTCGAGGTGCAGCTCACCCATACCGGCGATGATGGTCTGGTTAGACTCTTCGTCAGTCCATACGCGGAATGACGGGTCTTCTTTAGCCAGACGACCCAGAGCCAGACCCATTTTTTCCTGGTCAGCTTTGGTTTTCGGCTCAACGGCGATGGAGATTACCGGCTCAGGGAATTCCATACGCTCCAGAATGATCGGCGCATCCGGGTCACACAGGGTGTCACCAGTGGTTACGTCTTTCAGACCGATAGCAGCAGCGATGTCGCCCGCGCGAACTTCTTTGATCTCTTCACGTTTGTTAGCGTGCATCTGTACGATACGACCGAAACGCTCACGTGCAGCTTTCACGGAGTTCAGTACGGTATCACCAGAGTTAACCACACCGGAGTACACACGGAAGAAGGTCAGGTTACCAACAAACGGGTCGGTAGCGATTTTGAACGCCAGTGCAGAGAACGGCTCTTCGTCGCTTGCGTGACGCTCAGCCGGGGTATCTTTACCGTCGTCCAGAATACCGTTGATTGCCGGAACATCAACCGGGGATGGCAGGTAATCAATTACCGCATCCAGCATCGCCTGAACACCTTTGTTCTTGAACGCAGAACCGCAGGTTACCAGGATGATTTCGTTGTTCAGAACACGCTGACGCAGAGCTTTTTTGATCTCTTCTTCAGTCAGTTCTTCACCACCCAGGTATTTCTCCATCAGCTCTTCGGAAGCTTCCGCAGCGGACTCGATCAGGTTCTGGTGCCATTCGTCAGCCAGGTCCTGCATGTCAGCCGGGATATCTTCGTATTCGAAGGTAACGCCCTGGTCTGCATCGTTCCAGTTGATGGCTTTCATTTTCACCAGGTCAACAACACCGGTGAAACCTTCTTCAGCACCAATCGCCAGCTGCAGCGGAACCGGGTTCGCGCCCAGACGGGTTTTGATCTGACCAACAACTTTCAGGAAGTTCGCACCCATGCGGTCCATTTTGTTAACGAACGCAATGCGCGGAACTTTATATTTGTTTGCCTGACGCCATACGGTTTCAGACTGTGGCTGAACACCACCAACTGCGCAGTAAACCATTACCGCACCATCAAGAACACGCATGGAACGTTCTACTTCGATAGTGAAGTCAACGTGCCCCGGGGTGTCGATGATGTTTACACGGTGCGGTTCATACTGCTTAGCCATACCAGACCAGAATGCAGTAGTCGCAGCGGAAGTGATGGTGATACCACGTTCCTGCTCCTGCTCCATCCAGTCCATGGTAGCGGCGCCGTCATGAACTTCACCGATTTTGTGGTTTACACCAGTGTAGAACAGAATACGTTCGGTAGTAGTGGTTTTACCGGCGTCGATGTGCGCACTGATACCGATGTTACGGTAGCGTGCGATGGGTGTTGTACGAGCCATTTGATTCCTCGTTTATTTCTTTAGGCGTTCAGTTAAGTTATCCAGAGCGGGCGACTCATCTGAAGCGCCCGCCTGGTGACTATGACTCCGAAGGGATTACCAACGGTAGTGTGCGAACGCCTTGTTGGCTTCGGCCATACGGTGAACGTCTTCACGTTTCTTAACTGCAGTACCTTTGTTGTCTGCAGCATCAGTGAGTTCGTTCGCCAGGCGCAGAGCCATGGATTTATCACCGCGTTTACGAGCAGCTTCAACGATCCAACGCATTGCCAGAGCATTACGACGAACCGGACGAACTTCAACTGGAACCTGATAAGTAGAACCACCAACGCGGCGAGACTTAACTTCTACAGTCGGGCGCACGTTGTCGAGAGCGACTTCGAAAGCTTCCAGTTCATTTTTACCAGAGCGCTGAGCCAGGGTCTCCAGCGCGCTGTATACGATTGCTTCTGCAGTAGATTTTTTACCATCTACCATCAGGATATTGACAAATTTAGCCAGCAGTTCTGATCCGAACTTCGGATCCGGCAGAATTTTACGCTGACCAATGACGCGACGACGTGGCATGGAAATACTCCGTTGTTAATTCAGGATTGTCCAAAACTCTAAGAGTTTAGTATGACATTAAGGTAAATCAGTTTGGCCTTACTTAACGGAGAACCATTAAGCCTTAGGACGCTTCACGCCGTACTTGGAGCGAGCCTGCTTACGGTCTTTAACGCCGGAGCAGTCAAGCGCACCACGAACGGTGTGGTAACGAACACCCGGAAGGTCTTTAACACGACCGCCACGGATCAGGATCACGGAGTGCTCCTGCAGGTTGTGACCTTCACCACCGATGTAGGAGGTGACTTCGAAACCGTTAGTCAGACGCACACGGCAAACTTTACGCAGTGCGGAGTTCGGTTTCTTAGGAGTGGTGGTATATACGCGAGTACATACGCCACGTTTCTGCGGGCAGGCTTCCAGCGCAGGCACGTTGCTCTTTGCAACTTTGCGTGCGCGTGGTTTGCGTACCAGCTGGTTAATTGTTGCCATTAAATAGCTCCTGGTTTTAGCTTTTGCTTCGTAAACACGTAATAAATCGCCTCATATAATATGAGGACGCAGAATTTTAGGGCGGTGCCGAAAAGGTGTCAAGAAATATACAACGATCCCGCCATCACCAGGCCAGCTGACCGGCATGTTTTACCGTGAGTCTGACGAAATCAGTATAGCTAACCCTACCGACACTGTCCGCAATTTGACCAGCCAGCCCGCGGGCGTCAACGTCGTCTTGCAGCACATAGAGGGTTATGGGGGCGGATTGCAGGATCTCAAGGAAGCGACCGCCGGCGATGGCCGCCGTGACGCCATCAGACAGCAATAACAGATCGTCGCCGTGATCCATCACGCGAAGCATTGCTGCAATATCGGCATGCCAGGGAGAAACACTGAGCGTATGGAGCATGGGGACCTCAGAAACGCAAAATCACATCAAATTCATGCAGACGGGCGCGCAGGGTATCCGGCGCCAGGCATTCGACATCCACCGCCCACGGAGTAGCGGGGTCCAGACCGCGCTCCCGCGCGGAGTCGGCACACAGCCAGCACTGATCGATGTCATACAGTGACAGCAGTTTAAAGGTGGCTATGTAGTCGCGAGCCAGCACTGCACCCGGCCGTTGATCGGGCAGCAGTTGAAAAACGCCGTCGCCTACAAAGAACACGCCAATCTCGTCGGTGAGCGCGGAGGTTGCTAATAAGGCATCGAGCCCTTCCCTGCCGGCGGCGCTGCCATGCGGCGCGGAGGAAAAAATAAAAGCCACACGTTTCATCAGAACTGCACCATCCGATCGCAAGTGAGCGCGGCTTCCGCCAGCGCGCCGAGCCCGCTCAGCGTGAAGCCGGGTTGCAAATTGTGGCTGGCCAGCGCGAGCTGTTGCGCCTCACGCTCGTCCGTTACGCCTCGACGCAAGGCAGCCGCCACGCAGATGTGTAGTGCCACACCTTGTTCATCGTGCAATGATTGCCACGCGCGCACCAGATCGAACTCATCGCTGGCGGGCGCCGTCAGTTGGTTAGCGTTGAGCACGCCTTCGCGATAGAAAAAAACGCATGCCAGTTCATGACCTTCCTGCAATACGGCCTGGGCAAACTGCCAGGCGCTGCTCGCCTGCTGGGTCCCATAGGCAGGGCCAGTCACCGTGAGGGCAAAACGCATTACTTATCCAGCCCCTGGAAATCGCCGCTCTTGAACTGGCGGATATAGAGGTAGACGGTATGCTTGGAGATATTCAGACGATCGGCCACCTGGTTAATGGCGTCTTTGATATCGAAGATCCCTTTTTCGTAGAGATTCAGCACGATTTGGCGGTTTTTCGCATTATTAGACACGCTGCGATCGGCGTTCACCTCTTCAATGGTGAATTCCAGCGTCTGCGCGACCAGATCGTCAACCGAGGAAGCAAAGTTCACCGGTGAGTTGACCTCCGGCGTTTCTGGCGGAATAAAGGTGCTCATGATCTGTGAAAAAGGCACATCCAGATTCATGTTGATGCACAGCAGACCGATCACCCGATGATCGCGATTGCGAATGGCTATCGTCACCGACTTCATCAGTACGCCGCTTTTGGCACGGGTGAAGTAGCATTTGGAAACGCTGCTATCGGCGCCCGTCATATCGTGCAGCATGCGCAGCGCAAGATCGGTAATCGGTGAACCGATTTGGCGGCCGGTATGTTCACCATTGGCGATACGGATGGCAGAGCATTTAAGATCCTGCAAAGAATGCAGCACGATTTCACAGTGCGAACCGATGAGCATCGCCAACCCGTCCACCACCGCTTCATAAGATTTAAGAATATCGAAATCGGTCTGGTCAAAGGGACGTTGATCCAGCAGGTCAAGCTCGCTGGTTTCGTTGGTTAAAAGCGACCTGGACATGAAAAAAAGCACTCCTTTTCAGGAGCCTGTCGTTATTGTCAGGGCAGGCTCATCATCATTATTAAGCTATCTAAAGTAATACAGCGCCTGAGGATCTTTCCAGTTTTAATTATATCTGCGCTCAATAAAAAAGCCGCCGCCTCTGACGAGACGGCGGCCTGAACCCGATTACTTCTTAGCGTCAGCGTTCGCGTCTGCGGCTTTCGCGTCGCCAGCGGCTTCCGGCTGTGCATCCGCCTTCGGCGCCGGTTTGATATCCAGCAGTTCTACGTCAAAGACCAGCGTAGAGTTGGCCGGGATCCCCGGAACGCCGGTTTTGCCGTAAGCCAGATCCGGTGGAATGACCAGCTTGATTTTACCGCCTTTCTTGATGTTCTTCAGGCCTTCCGTCCAGCCCGGGATCACGCCGTCCAGGCGGAAAGAGAGCGGCTCACCGCGGGTATAAGAGTTATCAAACTCTTTACCGTCGATCAGGGTGCCTTTGTAGTTAACCACCACGGTGTCGCTGTCTTTCGGCGCATCACCAGTGCCTTCTTTCTCGACTTTATACAGCAGGCCAGTTTTCGAGGTTTTCACGCCCTTCTCTTTAGCAAAGCTATCGCGGAAGGTTTTGCCTTTGGCTTCGTTCTCAGTCGCGTCTTTTTCCATTTTCTGCTGAGCCGCGGTCTTCACGCGCGTTTCAAAGGCCTGCAGAGTCTGTTCGATCTCCTGGTCGGACAGCTTGCTCTTATCGGCAAACGCGTCCTGTACGCCGGCGATCAACTGGGCTTTGTCCAGCTTAATGCCCAGCTTTTCTTGTTCTTTCAGGGAGTTTTCCATGTAACGCCCGAGAGACGCGCCCAGTGCATAGGCGGATTTCTGATCGTCATTTTTAAATGCCGATTTACTCTCAGCCGCTGGGGCTGCCTTCGCCGCCGCATCTGCAGCAAAGGTCAGCGGTGCATTCAGGGCGACGGCCATTGTGGTCGCCAGCAGCGTTACTTTAAACAGTGATTTCATCCATTTCTCCAGGGCCGGGGCCTCTCACCCCAGGGTTATCGTAAAAAGCAAAAAACGTACTATAGAACGTTGCCGTTAAAATCTACATACGGACGTTCCTGAATATCGCCTCTTTTAGGACTATTTTTGTATGAATAAGTTTCCTGTCAGACGCAGCGATGCTGCGCGAAAAGAGAAACTTAAGTAGAATCCGCTCGCAGGATCAGACTAAAGAGGTTACCCATGCACGATAGCACATTAGAAACGCGCCTTGCAGAGCTGGAAAGCCGGCTGGCGTTTCAGGAAATCACCATCGAAGACCTCAATAAAACCGTGACCGCCCACGAGATAGAGATGGCGAAGATGCGGGAGCATATGCGTCTGATGATCGAGAAACTGAAGGCGACCCAACCGTCCCATATCGCCTCTCAGGCAGAAGAGACGCCGCCTCCCCATTATTGAGACGTAAAAAAAGCGGGTTTCCCCGCTTTTTTTGGCTATCCGCGCGAACGCGACGCCATTAGTGGCAACCGCAACCGCCGTTACCGCAACCACCTTTGCCGTGTTCATGGTCGTGACCATGATCGTGGCCGTGGCCGCCGCAGCAACCGTCATGACCATGGTCATGATCGTGATCGTGGCCATGAGCGCCATGCACGTGACCATGCTCCAGCTCTTCAGCCGTTGCTTCACGAATAGCGACAACTTCCACATTGAACTTCAGGTTCTGGCCAGCCAGCATGTGGTTGCCATCAACCACAACGTGGTCGTCTTCAACTTCAGTGATTTCTACCGGTACTGGACCCTGATCGGTTTCCGCCAGGAAGCGCATACCAACCTGCAGTTCATCAACGCCCATAAAGACGTCTTTCGGTACACGCTGCACCAGGTTTTCGTCATACTGGCCGTAAGCGTCGTTAGCGCCGACAGCTACGTCAAATTTGTCGCCCACTTCGTGGCCATCCAGCGCGTTTTCCAGACCGGAAATCAGGGAGCCGTGACCGTGCAGGTAATCCAGCGGCGCGCTTACCGGAGACTCATCAACCAACACACCGTCTTCTGTACGTACCTGATAGGCCAGGCTGACCACCAGGTCTTTTGCTACTTTCATGATATCTCCTGAGATGGGAAGAATAGTGGCGCAGATTGTAGCGGAATTCTGCAGCCGTGTACCCTCTAGCTTAAAAAAAGCCGACGGATAACGCTAGTCGGGATGAAAAATGCCAATCACCTGCTCCTCTTTGCGTACATGCTCACGGGCCTCTTTATCCGCCTCACGCATCTGATGACCGCACTTAACGCATTCAACGACATCGACATTATTCTCACGCCACATCGCCAGCGAATCCTGCGCCTGGCACGCCGGACATTTCGCCCCGGCAATAAAACGTTTACGCACTGCCATATGATTTACCTTTATTCAAACTCGTCCCAGCCGTCCAGCTGCCGGCTTTCTTTCTGCATTTCACGCTGAAAAATCTCTTCCAGTTCGCGTCGGGCTTCCCGCACGCGAGATACCTGTACCGTATCAGTATGCACTGGCATTAACTCGCGCAGCATTCGCATATCGAGCCGTCGGAAGTGCAGTTGCGCGCGCTGGGCCTGGTGAGGATGCATCCCCAGGGTGATGAGCGCTTTGCGCCCCAGTTCCAGTGCACTGGAGAAGGTTTCACGAGAAAACTGCGTCACACCGGCCTGCAGCAGCTCATGCGCCTCAACGCGACCGCGTGCGCGGGCCAGAATATGCAGATGTGGAAAGTGTTGTTGACACATTTCCACCAGCCGCATGGTGTCTTCCGGCTCATTACAGGTGATGACGATCGACTGCGCCTCTTCCGCTCCCGCCGAGCGCAGCAGCTCCAGCTGGGTAGCGTCGCCAAAATAGACTTTGTAGCCATAGTTTCGCATCAGATTCACCGCGCTGATGTCCCGCTCCAGCACTGTAATACGCATCTTATTGGCCATCAGCAGGCGACCGATAACCTGACCAAAGCGACCAAACCCGACAATAATCACCTGCGGCTTGTCATCCTCCACCCACGGCGCCTCATCGGTATCATCTGCCGGATTCAGCCGTCGCGACAATAGCTTATCTATCCCCTTCATCAGCAGCGGCGTCGTCATCATCGATAACGTCACCGCCACCAGCAGCAGCGCCATCTGGTCATGCTGGAACAACCGCTGAGAGGCGGGCAGCGAAAAGAGGACAAACGCGAACTCACCGCCCTGGCTTAATACGCCCGCAAACTGCATCCGCTCTGAACTTCGCAGGCCATAGAGACGGGCCAGCAGATAGAGCACCAGCATTTTTACCGCCACCAGCACCATCACACTCACCGCCACCCACAGCAGATGGGTATACAGCACGCCAAGGTTCAGCGCCATGCCGACGGAGATAAAGAACAGCCCAAGCAGCAGCCCCTTGAACGGATCGATAGCGATTTCCAGTTCGTGGCGATACTCGCTTTCCGCCAGCAGCACGCCGGCGATAAAGGTACCCAGCGCCATCGACAACCCCAGCGCCTCCATAAACAGCGCCGACCCAAGGACCAGCAGTAGCGTGGCGGCAGTAAATACTTCCCTGACCCCTGAGCTGGCGATGAAACGGAACACCGGCCGCAGCAGATAGCGTCCGCCAATCAGCATCCCGGCAAAGGCCAGGACCTTCATACCGACCGTCAGCCAGTTAACATGCTCATCCGCGGAACCGGCCAGCAGGGGCACCAGCGCCAGCGCCGGGATCACCGCCAGATCCTGAAACAGCAGGACCGAAAAGCCTAACTGCCCCGATTCGCTGCGGCTCATTCCCTTCTCACGCATCAGCTGCAGCGCCATGGCGGTGGAAGACATCGCCAGGCCGATCCCGCCGACCACCGCCGCCTGCCATGAAAACCCGGTCGTCATCAGCAGACCGCCAAGGATCGCCGCGCTGAGCATCACCTGCGCCGCGCCGACGCCGAAGATGGAGCTCCGCAGCCGCCATAGCTTGGCCGGATTAAGCTCCAGGCCGATGATAAACATCAGAAACACTACGCCGAGCTCAGAGAAATGGAGAATTTCATCCACATCGCTGATAAACCCAAGTCCCCACGGGCCAATCGCAATCCCGGCCAGCAGATAGCCCAGCACCGCGCCAATACCCAATCTTGAGGCCAGAGGTACGGCAATAACGGCGGCGAACAAAAAAAGAACGCCCGCCAGCAGCAAATCAGATCCCGCCATGTATACCTCCGGCGGTAAGGGGATTGGCCAGCCAGTCCCGGTAGGCCCGAGCGCGGCTACGCAATTCCTCTGGCTGTTGCCGCCGTGCCCAGTAGACAATAATGGGGCTCATCCAGTGCATACGGCACATGCCGGCGGTCAGTTCAAAAGGACGTAAAATATCGTTCATCGGATAGCGATTGGCATCGCGACGGTAGGCGCTCTCAGGTTCGCCGGTGGTGATCACACTACGCCAGTACTTTCCCGCCAGTTCGTTTCCTCCGGCACCGCTGGCGAAGCCGCGGCTTAACACACGATCCAGCCACTCCTTGAGCAGCGCCGGACAGCTCCAGGTATATAAAGGATGCTGGAAAACAATCACCTCATGCTGGCGCAGCAGGTCCTGTTCATGAGCGATATCGATAAAAAAATCCGGATAGTGCGCGTAAAGATCGTGCACGGTGACGTTCGGCAACTGTAAGGCCGGCTCTAATAAAACCCGGTTGGCCACGGAATCATGAGATTCTGGGTGGGCATACAGCAGCAACACTTTCGCTGTCTGAGACATCATTCCCCTCCCGTAGGTCTTCTGGCGGCCTGCGCAGCCCCGGTGTTCTGACACCGCCAGAATGACTTTGTGTATCGTCTTCGTTTTGGGCTACCATGGCGGCCCGGTGAAGCGATTCGCTTCCACACTACATTATCATAATGACAAATTAACATAGTCTGAACATACGGCGCCTTATGATTGTTTTCTCCTCGTTACAAATTCGTCGCGGCGTACGCGTCCTGCTGGACAACGCCACCGCTACCATCAACCCTGGCCAAAAGGTCGGTCTGGTGGGCAAAAACGGCTGCGGGAAATCGACGCTGCTATCGCTTTTGAAAAACGAGATAAGCGCTGACGGCGGCAGTATGACCTTTCCAGGCAGCTGGCAGCTGGCATGGGTGAATCAGGAAACCCCGGCGCTGCCTCAGCCGGCTATCGATTATGTTATTGATGGCGATCGTGAATACCGCCAGCTGGAAGCCGCGCTCCAGCAGGCAAATGAGCGCAACGACGGCCATGCCATCGCCACGGTCCACGGCAAGCTGGACGCCATCGACGCCTGGACCATCCGTTCGCGCGCTGCCAGCCTGCTGCACGGTCTGGGATTCAGCAACGAACAGCTGGAGCGGCCAGTCAGCGATTTTTCCGGCGGCTGGCGTATGCGCCTTAACCTCGCCCAGGCGCTGATTTGCCGCTCCGATCTGCTGCTGCTCGATGAACCGACTAACCACCTCGACCTCGATGCCGTCATCTGGCTCGAAAAATGGCTTAAGGGTTACACAGGTACGCTGATCCTGATCTCCCACGATCGCGATTTTCTCGATCCTATCGTCGACAAAATTATCCATATCGAACAGCAGACGATGTTTGAGTACACCGGTAACTACAGCTCGTTCGAAGTGCAGCGCGCTACCCGTCTCTCTCAGCAGCAGGCGATGTACGAAAGCCAGCAGCAGCGCGTTGCGCATCTACAAAGTTATATCGACCGCTTCCGCGCGAAGGCCACCAAGGCCAAGCAGGCGCAAAGCCGTATCAAAATGCTGGAGCGGATGGAGCTTATCGCCCCGGCGCACGTAGATAACCCATTCCACTTCAGTTTCCGCCAGCCAGAGAGTCTACCTAACCCGCTGCTGAAGATGGAGAAAGTCAGCGCCGGCTACGGCGAGCGTATTATCCTCGACTCCATCAAGCTCAATCTGGTGCCGGGCTCGCGCATCGGCCTGCTGGGCCGCAACGGCGCCGGGAAGTCGACGCTGATTAAGCTGCTGGCAGGTGAACTCCAGCCGGTGAGCGGCGAGATCGGCCTCGCAAAAGGTATCAAGCTCGGCTACTTTGCCCAGCATCAGCTTGAGTTCCTGCGTGCCGATGAATCGCCGCTGCAGCACCTGGCTCGCCTGGCGCCGCAGGAGCTGGAACAAAAGCTGCGTGATTATCTGGGCGGCTTTGGTTTCCAGGGCGATAAGGTCAGCGAAGAGACCCGCCGCTTCTCTGGTGGAGAAAAAGCGCGCCTGGTACTGGCCCTGATCGTCTGGCAGCGCCCTAACCTGCTGCTGCTCGATGAACCGACCAACCACCTTGACCTCGATATGCGTCAGGCCTTAACCGAAGCGCTGATCGACTTTGAAGGGGCGCTGGTTGTCGTGTCGCACGATCGTCACCTGATCCGCTCCACCACCGACGATCTGTACCTCGTCCATGACGGTAAAGTCGAGCCGTTCGACGGCGATCTGGAAGATTATCAGCAGTGGCTCAGCGACTCGCAAAAACAGGAATCACAGAGCAGCGACGCGCCAAAAGAGAGCGGCAACAGCGCCCAGGCGCGCAAGGACCAGAAGCGTCGGGAAGCGGAACTGCGCAGCCAGACCCAACCGCTGCGCAAAGAGATCGCCCGTCTGGAAAAAGAGATGGACAAGCTCAACGCGCAGTTGGCCAGTGCGGAAGAAAAACTTGGCGACAGTGAGCTTTATGACGCCTCACGTAAAGCCGAACTAACCGAATGCCTGCAGCAGCAGGCCAGCGCGAAGTCCGGGCTGGAGGAGTGTGAAATGGCCTGGCTGGAGGCCCAGGAGCAGCTGGAGCAGATGCTTCAGGAAGGCTAATATTGACTTCCTCATCCTGCCTGCGCGTACGATGCCGCTGGCAGGGTGGGTTTCTGCCCTCTCCATGGCCTGCCATCAGTGACATCAATGATTTGTTTTTGCTGTAACCTGGCGTCGCTGGCCACAAGACCACATATTGGCTAACCCCTGTGCGCCCTGCGCGGTATAGTCATCATCACGTTTATTAATTGTTCTGGTGCTATGGTTGAAATCATCCCCACAGACATGACGCCCCCCGAAAACGATTCGCGTGAGTTCCATCCGATGCGCGGCGTGGGCAATCGTCATCTGCAAACCATGCTGCCGCGGCTGATCCGCCGTAAATTGCGCTTTACCCCGCACTGGCAGCGCCTTGAGCTGCCGGACGGCGATTTTGTCGATCTGGCCTGGAGCGAAGACCCGCATCAGGCGCGCCATAAGCCGCGCCTCGTCGTCTTTCATGGTCTCGAAGGAAGCCTGCACAGCCCGTACGCCCATGGTCTGATCCACGCGGCGATGCAGCGCGACTGGCTGGGCGTGGTTATGCATTTCCGCGGCTGCAGCGGCGAACCTAACCGCAATAACCGCATCTATCACTCCGGCGAAACAGAAGATGGCACCTGGTTTCTGCACTGGCTACAGCGCGAGTTTGGTCCCGCGCCGACTGCGGCCGTCGGCTATTCACTGGGCGGCAATATGCTGGGCTGCCTGCTGGCAGAAGAAGGCGACCGCTGCCCGCTGGATGCGGCGGTGATCGTCTCCGCGCCTTTTATGCTGGAAGCCTGCAGCTATCATATGGATAAGGGCTTCTCGCGGGTTTATCAGCGCTATCTGCTCAATCTGTTAAAAGCCAATGCCTCACGCAAGCTGAAAGCGTATCCTGGCTCACTGCCTGTCGATTTACGCCAGCTTAAAGGGATGCGCCGCATCCGGGAATTTGACGATATGATCACCGCCAAAATCCATGGTTTCGCCGATGCGCTGGATTATTACCGGCAATGCAGCGCCATGCCGCGGCTCAGCGATATCACTAAGCCAACGCTCATCATTCACGCGAAAGACGATCCATTTATGGATCACCACTCCATACCACCGCAGGAGCAACTGCCGGCGAACGTTGAGTATCAATTAACTGAGCAAGGCGGCCACGTTGGTTTCGTCGGCGGCACCCTGCGTAAGCCGGAGATGTGGCTGGAAAGACGTATCCCGGACTGGTTAAACCGTTGGCTGGAGGTCCCCGTATGATTATTCCCTGGCAGGATCTGGATCCCGAAACGCTGGATAACCTGATTGAAAGCTTTGTGTTACGTGAAGGCACCGATTATGGTGAACATGAACGTTCACTTGCCGATAAAGTCGCCGATGTAAAACAGCAGTTGAAACGCGGAGAGGCGGTTCTTGTGTGGTCGGAACTGCATGAGACGGTCAATATTATGCCGCGCGCGCTGTTTAACGGCTAAGGCGACGCCACTACATCGTTTAACCAGGGAGTTGTTATGTCTGCCAAACATCCGGTGATCGCCGTCACGGGCTCCAGCGGCGCGGGCACTACCACCACCAGCCTTGCCTTTCGCAAAATCTTCGCGCAGCTAAACCTGCACGCCGCGGAGGTGGAAGGCGATAGCTTTCATCGCTACACCCGCCCGGAAATGGACATGGCGATCCGCAAGGCGCGGGATCAGGGCAAACATATCAGCTACTTTGGCCCGGAGGCGAACGACTTTGGCCTGCTGGAGCAGACCTTTGTCGACTATGGCCGCCACGGAAAAGGCCAGTCGCGGAAATACCTGCATACCTATGACGAAGCCGTACCGTGGAATCAGGTGCCAGGGACTTTCACCCCCTGGCAGCCGCTGCCGGAGCCGACAGACGTACTGTTCTATGAGGGGCTGCACGGCGGGGTTGTCACGCCGCATCATGATGTCGCCAGCCATGTCGACCTGCTGGTCGGCGTAGTGCCTATCGTTAACCTCGAGTGGATCCAAAAGCTTATTCGCGACACCAGCGAGCGCGGCCACTCCCGGGAGGCGGTGATGGACTCAGTCGTCCGCTCGATGGAAGACTACATCAACTTCATTACCCCGCAATTTTCCCGCACCCATATCAACTTTCAGCGCGTGCCGACGGTAGACACTTCCAACCCGTTTGCCGCGAAAACTATTCCCTCGCTGGACGAGAGCTTTGTGGTGATCCATTTCCGTAACCTGCAGAATATCGACTTCCCCTGGCTGCTGGCGATGCTGCAGGGGTCGTTTATCTCGCACATGAACACGCTGGTGGTGCCGGGCGGTAAAATGGGGCTGGCGATGGAGCTTATCATGACGCCGCTGGTCGAGCGCCTGATGGAAGGCCGCAAGATCGGCTAACAGAAAAAACCCCGGCCAGGCCGGGGTTGAGATGCTTCACAACGGCAGGCGAAGACTACGCCTCGATCACTTCATAGGAGTGGGTGATCTTCACCGCTTTTTCCAGCATCAGCGCCACCGAGCAGTATTTCTCTGCCGACAGATCCACCGCCCGGGAGACCGCGGCATTTTTCAGCGCCTTACCGGTGACGATAAAGTGCAGATTAATATGCGTAAACAGACGCGGCGCCTCTTCGCGGCGCTCCGACGTCAGCTTCACTTCGCAGTTGGTCACCTCATGGCGACCTTTTTGCAGAATAGAAACCACATCGATCGCACTGCAACCGCCCGCCGCCATCAGCACCATCTCCATCGGGCTGGGTGCCTTATCCCCGGAGTTGCCATCCATCAGAATCTGGTGTCCTGACGCGGACTCCCCGATAAAGGTTAACCCTTCAACCCATTTCACACGCGCTTGCATAAAATTTAACTCCAGTATCGCAATTTTCCTGTCAGATTACGCGCACATAACAATTCTCGCAACGGAAGGCGACCTGCGTCATGCTGAAGCGAGACACCAGGAGACATGCGGCGAAAGCTATGCTAAAACAGTCTGGATGCTACAGTATTACATTGATGTACTGCATGTATGCAGAGGAGTTCACATTACGGGCTGTCGAAAAATCATCAGCCAGCTTCCCAGGTATAGGGAAACAATACGATTGCATGCCCGGACGCCGTGTAGTGTCGGCGCCCGGAGATAGCTTATAACAGAGGATAACCGCGCATGGTGCTTGGCAAACCGCAAACAGACCCTACCCTTGAATGGTTCTTGTCTCATTGCCACATTCATAAGTACCCATCAAAGAGCACGCTGATCCACCAGGGTGAAAAAGCAGAAACGCTGTACTACATCGTTAAAGGCTCCGTGGCTGTACTCATCAAGGATGAAGAAGGTAAAGAGATGATCCTCTCCTACCTCAACCAGGGCGATTTCATCGGTGAATTAGGCCTGTTTGAAGAGGGTCAGGAGCGTAGCGCCTGGGTACGGGCGAAAACCGCATGTGAAGTGGCCGAAATCTCTTATAAGAAATTCCGTCAGTTGATCCAGGTTAACCCGGACATTCTGATGCGCCTCTCTTCGCAAATGGCTCGCCGTCTGCAGGTCACGTCTGAGAAAGTGGGCAACCTCGCCTTCCTCGACGTGACGGGCCGTATCGCCCAGACGCTGCTGAACCTGGCGAAGCAACCTGATGCCATGACCCACCCGGACGGTATGCAAATTAAAATTACCCGTCAGGAAATTGGTCAGATCGTCGGCTGCTCTCGTGAAACAGTTGGCCGTATTTTGAAAATGCTGGAAGATCAGAACCTGATTTCCGCACACGGTAAAACTATCGTCGTCTACGGCACCCGTTAAGTTGCTAAGCGGCGTATTGCTCCTGCAGTACGCCGTTTTTGTTTTTCCCTCATGTGGCGCAGGCTGATTTACCACCCGGAAGTCAACTATGCACTGCGGCAAACGCTGGTGCTGTGTCTGCCTGTGGCCATCGGTCTTCTGCTCGGCCATCTCCAGCAGGGGCTGTTGTTTTCCTTAGTGCCCGCCTGCTGCAACATTGCCGGTCTTGATACCCCGCATAAGCGCTTTTTCAAACGCCTGATTATCGGCGGCTGTCTGTTTGCCGGATGCAGTCTGGTGGTGCAGTTGCTGCTCGCCCAGGCCATTCCCCTGCCGCTTATTCTCAGCGGTCTGGCGCTATTGCTCGGCGTCACCGCGGAGATCAGTTCGCTGCACGCGCGCCTGCTGCCCGCGTCGCTGATCGCCGCTATCTTTACCCTGAGCCTGGCGGGCAATATGCCCATCTGGGAACCACTGCTGATCTACGCTTTCGGTACGCTGTGGTACGGCGTGTTTAACTGGCTCTGGTTCTGGCTGTGGCGCGAACAGCCGCTGCGGGAGTCGCTCAGCCTGCTTTACCGGGAACTGGCTGACTATTGTGAAGCCAAATACAGTCTGTTGACCCAGCATACCGATCCGTCGACCGCCCTGCCGCCGCTGCTCACCCGCCAGCAGAAGGTAGTCGACCTGATTACCCAGTGCTATCAGCAGATGCATATGCTGGCCGCCAACCAACGCAACGACCACAAGCGTCTGCTGCGGGCGTTCCAGGTTGGGCTGGATCTACAGGAACATATTTCGGTTAGCCTGCATCAGCCAGAAGAGGTACAAAAGCTGGTGGAACGCAGCCATGCCGAAGCGGTGATCCGCTGGAATGCGCAAACCGTCGCTGCCCGCCTGCGCGTGCTGGCGGATGATATTCTCTATCATCGCTTTCCGCAGCGTTTTCAGATGGATAAACAGATTGAGGCTCTGGAAAAGATCGCCCGCCAGCATCCGGACAACCCGGTCGGTCAGTTCTGCGCCTGGCACTTTAGCCGTATCGCCCGGGTGCTGCATACCCAGCGCCCCCTGTATGCCCGGGATCTGATGGCCGACAAAGAGCGTCGTTTACCGCTGTTTCCCGCGCTAAAGAACTATCTGTCGCTGAAATCACCCGCACTGCGCAATGCCGCGCGCATCAGCGTCATGCTGAGCGTCGCCAGCCTGATGGGCAACGCCCTGCATTTGCCGAAGCCCTACTGGATCCTGATGACGGTGCTCTTCGTCACGCAAAACGGCTACGGCGCCACGCGGGTGCGAATTGTTCACCGGGCGGCGGGAACGCTCGCCGGCCTGGTCATCGCCGGGCTAACCTTGCACTTTCACGTTCCGGAGAGCTATACCCTGAGTGGCATGCTGCTGATTACCCTGCTCAGCTATCTGATCATCCGTAAACACTATGGCTGGGCGATGGTAGGCTTTACGGTGACGGCGGTGTATACCCTGCAACTGCTGACGCTCAACGGCGAACAGTTTATTGTCGCCCGGCTTATCGACACGCTTATCGGCTGCCTGATCGCCTTCGGCGGGATGGTCTGGCTGTGGCCGCAGTGGCAGAGCGGCCTGCTGAAAAAAAACGCCCACGATGCGCTGGAGGCCGACCAGCAGGCGATTCGCCTGATCCTCAGCGCCGATCCAAAAGCCCCCGCGCTGGCCTATCAACGCATGCGCGTCAACCAGGCGCATAACGCGCTCTACAACTCCCTGAATCAGGCGATGCAGGAGCCCGGTTTTAATACCCATTATCTGGAAGATATGAAGCTGTGGGTGACGCACAGTCAGTTTATCGTCGAACACATCAACGCTATGACCACCCTGGCCCGGGAGCATACGATGCTCACCCCGGATCTTGCCCAGCGCTATCTCGAATCTTGTGAGATTGCCTTGCAACGCTGCCAGCAACGGCTGGACAGCGATGGTCCCGGCAGCGCAGGGGATGCCAATATTCTGGAGTCGCCGGAAACAGAGGTGCCGAACGGTCCGTTAAGCACCCTGGAGCAGCACCTGCAACGCATTCTGGGCCATCTGAACACCATGCATACCATATCGTCAGTAGCATGGCGTCAACGGCCACATCATGGCATCTGGCTGCGGAAAATCAGCCGTTAATCACCTTTGCCACTGCCTGGGCAAAGCGCGCCATCCCCTCGGCAATATCCTGCTCGTCGATGATCAGCGAGGGAACAAAACGCATCACGTCCGGCCCGGCGTTGAGCACCATGACGCCGGCTTGCGCAGCGGCATAGAGGAAATCACGCGCGCGGCCCTTGTGCTGCGGCTTGAGTTCGGCGCCAATCAGCAGGCCCATCCCGCGAATATCACTGAACAGATCAAATTCAGCATCCAGATGCTGCAGGTGTTTGACGAACAGTTCGCGCTTCGCGCTCACGCCATCCAGCACCGCCGGGGTATTGATTAGATCGAAGGCGGCGTTGGCGACCGCGCAGGCCAGCGGGTTGCCGCCGTAGGTTGAGCCATGGGAACCCGCATGGAAGGCGCTGGCGATCTCATGGGTGGTCAGCATGGCGCTGACCGGGAAGCCGCCGCCGAGCGCTTTGGCGCTGGTCAGAATATCCGGCGTCACACCGTAATGCATATAGGCGAACAGCGATCCGGTACGTCCCATACCGCACTGCACTTCATCAAAGACTAACAACGCCTGGTGCTGATCGCACAGCTCACGCAGCCCCTGCAGGAAGGCCGGCGTCGCTGCCGTCACGCCGCCTTCGCCCTGAATCGGCTCCACCACCACTGCGCAAGTGTGGTCATCCATCACCGCTTTTACCGCCTGCAGGTCGTTGAAGGGAACATGGACAATATCCGCCGGTTTCGGGCCGAAACCATCGGAGTACTTCAGCTGCCCACCGACGGAAACGGTAAACAGGGAGCGGCCATGGAAGGCATTATGGAAGGCAATGATTTTGGTTTTATACGGGCTATGGCGGGTCACCGCATAGTGACGCGCCAGCTTAAAGGCCGTTTCATTGGCTTCCGTACCGGAGTTCATAAACACCACGCGCTCGGCGAAGGTGGCCTCGACAAGTTTACGTCCCAGACGCAGCGCTGGCTCATTGGTAAAGACGTTGCTGGTGTGCCACAGCGTTTCGCCCTGCTCGTGGAGCGCCGCCACCAGCGCCGGGTGGCAATGGCCGAGCGCCGTCACCGCGATACCGCCGGCAAAATCAACATACTCTTTGCCCTGCTGATCCCAGACGCGGCTGCCTTTCCCTTTCACCGGGATGAATTCTGCTGGTGCATAAATCGGCAAAATAACTTCATCGAATGTGGCGCGGGTGATTGCCGGTTGTTCAGTTGCCATGTCTTGCCCATCCCTCTTCGTTATGCAGATGTAATCATGAAAATATAATCACAAAATATGCATAGAAAATCAGTCAATGGCAACTGAAAATCACCGCTTCAGAAAGTTTTCCAGCAATTGATGGCCCTGCTCGCTGAGGATGCTTTCCGGATGAAACTGCATGCCCTCAAGATCCCAGTCGCGGTGGCGGATCCCCATAATCTCAGCGCTGGCGCTGCGGGCGGTGACGATAAACTCGGGCGGGAGCGTCGGCGGGTCAATCACCAGCGAGTGATAACGGGTCACCGTCAGGGGATTATTCAGCCCCTGAAACACCCCTTCGCCGTTATGCTCAATAAGCGAGGTTTTACCATGCATCACCTGTGCCGCCCGTACGATGGTCGCGCCAAACGCCTGGGCTATCGCCTGGTGCCCGAGACAGACGCCCAGTAGCGGCGTTTTCCCCGCATAGTGGCGGATAACCGCGAGGGAAATCCCCGCCTCATTCGGCGTGCAGGGGCCTGGCGAGATCACGATTTTCTCCGGCGCCAGCGCCGCTATCTCCTCCAGCGTCAACGCATCATTGCGCCTGACCAGTACTTCCGCACCCAGTTCGCAGAAGTACTGATACAGATTCCAGGTGAAAGAGTCATAATTATCGATAAGCAGGATCATAGCGGCTCCGGAACAATCAAAACCGGGCTATTCTACTCAGATTCCCGCGCTTCGCTTACCACTTTGCGAAAGATCGCCACCAGCGGAGCCGGATCGCCCATCGCGCTCTGCTGGCAGGCCGCGCTCCAGCCGGCGGGGTCGACGTCACGCCAGTCAAGCAGGTAGCCGGCATGTATTGCCAGCTGTTCAAAGAAAATGCGCTGGGTCAGGCCATTGCCAAGACGAAAAGGGTGCAGCACATTAATTTCGCCATAGAACCAGCTCAGGCGTTCAATAAAGATCTCGCGCGGCAGGCCATTGAGATAATCCTCCTGCTCAAGGGCCTGCATCAGGGCGTTCCCCTCCTCCTCGATCCGGGCAAAGTGGCAGAACGGCGTATCGCCCAGGTAGAGGTTCACTTCACGTAACCGGCCGGCCCAGTCAAACAGATCCTGATACAGCTGATGATGAATCGCGCACAGATAGGGTAAGCCGCGCACCCGCGGCCCCAGCGGCAAGGTTGCCGCCCGCAACGCCGTCATCTCAAAGGCGGCCTGTTGCAGATTTTTAGCCTGCCGGATGCCGAGGCGGTTGCGCAGGACATTCAGCGCCGGGTAGAGGTAAGGATCGCGTTCATCGCCGAATTTATCGCTCATACTCCCTCCGCAGCGTCGCCAGACGCGCCAGCGCCTCTTCGGCAGTCAACGTAACCAGCGGCACCGTCACGCCTTCAAGGCGACGACTGGCCTGAAAATTGGTATTGCGTGTCTGTTCCCAGAGTCGGGATTTTTGCTTTTCGGTGAGTGGACGCATCGTCGCCCCCCTTATCGTCCCCTGTGTGCCACAAGTATAAGCAGCAATTTCAGGTTATGCCGGGAGGCAACCGGGCGCGGCGATAGCACACCGCGCCGTGGAAGGATTAGGGCAGCACTTTCGCAGAGAGGATAACGACCGGTTTGGTCGGCACATTCTGGTATGGGCCGACGTTATGGGTCTGGACCTGGGAGATCTTATCCGCGACGTCCATACCTTTCACTACCTTGCCAAACACCGCATAGCCAAAGTCGCGCTGACCATGGTCAAGGAAGGCGTTATCCGCCACGTTGATGAAGAACTGGCTGGTGGCGCTATCCTGGTCGGCGGTACGCGCCATCGCGATGGTCCCGCGGGTGTTGCGCAGGCCGTTGTCTGCTTCATTCTTGATCGGCGGGTTAGGCTGTTTCTGCTGCATCTGCTCGTTAAAGCCGCCGCCCTGCACCATGAAACCCGGGATCACGCGGTGGAAGGTGGTGTTGTTGTAGAAGCCGCTGTTGACGTACTTCAGGAAGTTATCCACGGAAATCGGGGCTTTCTGACTGTTTAACTCAAGCTCAATGTTCCCTGCCGAGGTGGTCAGCAGCACATGCGGATCGCCCTTTGCCGCCATGGCCGGGGAGAACGCTGAAATGGCGAAAACGGCAGCCATCGCCGCCAGTGTTGATTTGAGCATGGAAATTCCTTAACGGAGCAGAATAAAAGCGAGTGCCTTGATTCTAAAGAGCCTTTGCATCCTGGGCCAGCCTTTTACCAAATTTTACTTAGCTGTAATAATTGTAACCGCGCAAACGTTCTCCTGTGCGGCGAATAAAGTGTGATGCATGTCACATTAAACCATGCAAAAGATAACCACTTTCACAATAAACATTTGATTACATCACCTGAACGAATAAAATCTGTCCGCCCGGCGCAGCGTCAACGCGCTTTACCTTTCTATTCACAGGCCAGTCATGACTAACAGCAACCGTATTAAGCTCACATGGATCAGCTTCTTCTCCTACGCCCTGACCGGCGCGTTGGTGATCGTCACCGGGATGGTGATGGGTAACATTGCGGATTATTTCCATCTGCCCGTTTCCAGTATGAGCAACACCTTTACCTTTCTGAACGCCGGTATTCTGATCTCTATCTTCCTCAATGCCTGGCTGATGGAAATCGTGCCGCTGAAAACTCAGCTGCGCTTTGGCTTTATTCTGATGGTGCTGGCGGTGGCCGGCCTGATGCTCAGCCACAGCCTGGCGCTGTTTTCCGCGTCGATGTTCGTTCTCGGGCTGGTGAGCGGGATCACCATGTCGATCGGGACCTTCCTGATCACCCATATGTATGAAGGCCGTCAGCGCGGAGCGCGTCTGCTGTTTACCGACTCCTTCTTTAGCATGGCGGGAATGATTTTCCCGATGGTCGCCGCCGTCCTGCTGGCGCGCAGCATCGAGTGGTACTGGGTCTACGCCTGTATTGGTCTGGTGTATGTCGCCATTTTCGTCCTGACTTTCGGCTGTGATTTTCCGGTGTTGGGCAAAAAAGCGCAGAGCGAAAACAGCCAGCCGGTAGTGAAAGAGAAGTGGGGCATCGGCGTGCTGTTCCTCTCCGTTGCGGCGCTGTGCTACATCCTCGGTCAGCTGGGCTTTATCTCCTGGGTACCGGAATATGCGAAGAGCCTGGGCATGAGCCTCGGGGATGCCGGTAAACTGGTGAGCGATTTCTGGATGTCCTACATGATCGGCATGTGGTCATTCAGCTTCATCCTGCGCTTCTTCGACCTGCAGCGTATCTTAACCGTCCTCGCCGGGCTCGCGACGGTGCTGATGTACCTGTTTATCAATGGTTCCCCGGAGCATATGCCGTGGTTTATTCTGACCCTGGGCTTCTTCTCCAGCGCCATCTACACCTCGATCATTACGCTCGGCTCGCAGCAGACGCGGGTCGCTTCGCCGAAGCTGGTGAACTTTATCCTCACCTGCGGCACCATCGGCACCATGCTCACTTTCGTGGTCACCGGCCCGATTGTGGCTGCCAGCGGTCCACTGGCAGCGCTGCACACCGCTAACGGCCTCTATGCCGTGGTATTCGTGATGTGCTTTATCCTCGGCTTCGTCTCCCGTCACCGCCAGAACAACGCTCAGGCGGCGTCTCACTAAGCCTTCGGCCCCTTTGCGTCCGCAAGGGGGCTGTTCCTCATAAAAGAGAGCTCCTCGCCACCGCGGTCGGTCTGGATCCAGGTTTGCGCCAGCTGGGTGGTCGCGATCACCCTTCCCTGACGAATTGACCAGCGCACAGGCACCTGGCAGCGGACGGCCTCAAAGCCATTCTCCGCCGGGAGAATGATCAGGTTAGCCGGGTTGCCGCTGACAATGCCGTAATCCTCCAGGCCAAACGTGCGGGCGCTGTTGGCGGTGATAAGCTTCAGACCGTCGTTGATCTGCTGGTAGCCCATCAGCTGGCAGACGTGCAGGCCCATATGCAGGACCTGCAGCATATTGCCGGTCCCCAGCGGGTACCACGGGTCAAAGACGTCATCATGACCAAAGCACACGTTGATCCCCGCCGCCATCAGCTCCTTCACCCGGGTAATCCCCCGTCGCTTAGGGTAGTCATCAAACCGGCCCTGCAGATGAATATTCACCAGCGGATTGGCGACAAAGTTGATACCGGAGAGCTTAAGCAGGCGGAACAGGCGCGAGGTATAAGCGCCATTATAGGAGTGCATGGCGGTGGTATGGCTGGCCGTCACCCGCGCCCCTATCCCCGCCTTTAACGCCAGCGCGGCAACGGTTTCAACAAAGCGCGACTGTTCATCGTCAATTTCATCGCAGTGAATATCCAGCGGGCGATCATATTTTTGCGCCAGCCGGAAGGCGATATGCAGCGACTCCACCCCATATTCACGGGTGAACTCAAAATGCGGGATGGCCCCAACGACGTCCGCCCCCAGCTTGAGGGCCTCCTCCAGCAGCGCCTCGCCATTGGGGTAAGAGAGGATCCCCTCCTGTGGAAAAGCAACTATCTGCAACTCGACCCATGGCGCCACCTCCCGTTTGACCTCCAGCATCGCCTTCAGCGCCGTTAACGTGGGATCGGAGACGTCGACATGAGTGCGGACAAACTGCACGCCATTGGCGATCTGCCACTTCAGGGTTTTCCACGCCCGGGCTTTGACGTCCTCATGGCTGAGCAGCGCTTTTCGCTCCGCCCAGCGCTCAATCCCCTCGAACAGGGTGCCGGACTGGTTCCAGTGCGGCTCGCCGGCCGTCTGGGTGGTATCCAGGTGGATATGCGGCTCAATAAAAGGCGGGATCGCTAGCCCGCCGCGAGCGTTCAACACCTCGTAGCTTTCGTCGCGCGCCTCGCCCATCGGCGTGATCTCGCCAAAGCGGCCCTTATCAATCGCTATTTGCCACAGGCCGTCGCGGTCTGCCAGGCGTACGTTCTGAATTAACCAAAGCGGCGCTGCTGTCATATCACCTTCTCCATTCAATATGGCTAGTTTTCTGCCCAACCCCAATCGCGGCCCATCCAATTCTTGTACACAAAATCAGCAAAAAGGAAAAGCCAGCGTTTTCCATAACTTAGAAAAATACAGACAAATCAATTATATACCCATTAAGTGGTAGGTGAAGTTGTCATTGATTTGCATCAATAAGCCTGATGGCTGAATCGTTAAGGTAGGCGGTAATAGAAAAGAAATCGAGGCAAAAATGAGCAAAGTCAGAATCGCTATCATCGGTAACGGCATGGTTGGCCATCGCTTTATCGAAGAGCTTCTCGATAAGGCGCCTGCCGGACAGTTCGACATTACCGTGTTCTGTGAAGAACCGCGTATCGCCTACGACCGTGTCCACCTGTCGTCTTATTTCTCCCACCATACCGCAGAAGAGCTGTCGCTGGTGCGCGAAGGTTTCTATGAGAAACACGGCGTCAAGGTGCTGGTCGGCGAACGGGCGATCACCATCAACCGCCAGGAGAAGGTGATCCACTCCAGCGCCGGGCGCACCGTGTTCTACGACAAGCTGATTATGGCGACCGGCTCATACCCCTGGATCCCGCCGATTAAAGGCGCGGAAACTCAGGATTGCTTCGTTTATCGCACCATTGAAGATCTTAACGCGATTGAATCCTGCGCCCGTCGCAGCAAACGCGGCGCGGTGGTCGGCGGTGGCCTGCTAGGCCTGGAAGCCGCAGGCGCCCTGAAAAACCTCGGCGTGGAAACCCACGTGATCGAGTTCGCGCCGATGCTGATGGCCGAGCAGCTCGACCAGATGGGCGGCGAGCAGCTGCGGCGCAAAATTGAAAGCATGGGCGTGAAAGTTCACACCAGTAAAAATACCAAAGAGATCGTCCAGCAGGGCACCGAGGCTCGTAAAACCATGCACTTCGCCGACGGTAGCGAGCTGCAGGTCGATTTCATCGTCTTCTCAACCGGGATCCGCCCGCGCGATAAGCTGGCCACCCAGTGCGGGCTGGCGGTCGCCCAGCGCGGCGGCATCATGGTCAACGATAGCTGCCAGACCTCCGACCCGGACATCTACGCCATCGGGGAATGCGCCAGCTGGAACAACCGCGTGTATGGCCTCGTCGCCCCGGGTTATAAAATGGCCCAGGTGGCCGTCGACCATCTCCTCGGCAGTGAAAACAGCTTCACCGGCGCCGACCTCAGCGCCAAGCTGAAGCTGCTGGGTGTGGACGTGGGTGGGATCGGCGATGCCCACGGCCGTACGCCGGGCGCCCGCAGCTACGTCTATCTCGACGAAAGCAAAGAAGTTTATAAGCGCCTGATCGTCAGCGCCGACAATAAAACGCTGCTCGGCGCGGTGCTGGTCGGCGACACCAGCGACTATGGCAATCTGCTGCAACTGGTGCTCAACGCTATCGAGCTGCCGGAAAATCCGGATTCTCTGATCCTTCCGGCCCACGCCGGCAGCGGCAAGCCGTCGATCGGCGTCGATAAACTGCCGGACAGCGCGCAGATCTGCTCCTGCTTTGACGTCAGTAAAGGCGACCTGATCGCCGCCATCAACAAAGGCTGCCACACCGTCGCGGCGCTGAAAGCGGAAACCAAAGCCGGAACCGGCTGCGGGGGTTGTATCCCTCTGGTGACGCAGGTGCTCAATGCCGAACTGGCGAAACAGGGCATCGAGGTCAACAACAACCTGTGCGAACACTTCGCTTACTCCCGCCAGGAGCTGTTCCACCTGATCCGCGTGGAAGGCATTAAAACCTTCGACGAACTGCTGGAAAAACACGGTCAGGGTTATGGCTGCGAGATCTGTAAGCCGACCGTCGGCTCTCTGCTGGCCTCCTGCTGGAATGAGTACATCCTCAAACCGCAGCACACGCCGCTGCAGGACACCAACGACAACTTCCTTGCCAACATTCAGAAAGATGGCACCTACTCGGTGATCCCGCGCTCCGCTGGCGGCGAAATCACGCCGGAAGGGCTGGTCGCCGTGGGCCGTATCGCGCGTGAATTCAATCTGTACACCAAAATCACCGGCTCCCAGCGCATCGGCCTGTTTGGCGCGCAGAAAGACGACCTGCCGGAGATCTGGCGTCAGCTGATTGAAGCGGGCTTCGAAACCGGCCACGCCTACGCCAAAGCGCTGCGGATGGCGAAAACCTGCGTCGGTAGCACCTGGTGCCGCTACGGGGTCGGCGACAGCGTCGGCTTCGGCGTGGAACTGGAAAACCGCTACAAAGGCATCCGCACCCCGCACAAAATGAAGTTCGGCGTCTCCGGCTGCACCCGCGAATGTGCGGAGGCCCAGGGCAAAGACGTGGGGATCATCGCCACCGAGAAAGGCTGGAACCTGTACGTGTGCGGTAATGGCGGGATGAAGCCGCGCCACGCCGATCTGCTGGCCGCGGACCTTGATCGCGAGACGCTGATTAAGTATCTCGACCGCTTTATGATGTTCTACATCCGCACCGCCGATAAGCTGACCCGCACCGCGCCGTGGCTGGACAACATGGAAGGCGGCATCGACTATCTGCGCAGCGTCATCATCGATGACAAGCTGGGCCTGAACGACCATCTGGAAGAGGAGCTGGCTCGCCTGCGCGCCGCCTTCGCCTGCGAGTGGACCGAAACCGTCAACAACCCGGCGGCGCAGACCCGCTTCAAACACTTTATCAACAGCGACCAGCGCGACCCGAACGTTCAGGTGGTGCCGGAACGTGACCAGCACCGCCCGGCCACGCCCTATGAGCGCATCCCGGTCACGCTGGTGGAGGAAAACGTATGAGCCAGTGGGTAAACATCTGCAAAATTGACGACATCCTGCCGGCCACCGGCGTCTGCGCGCAGCTCGGCCAGCAACAGGTGGCAGTCTTCCGTCCCTACCAGGACGACAGGGTATTCGCCATCAGCAACATTGACCCGTTCTTCAACGCCAGCGTGCTGTCTCGCGGGATTATCGCCGAACATGACGGCGCGCTATGGGTTGCCAGCCCGCTGAAAAAGCAGCGCTTCCGCCTGAGCGACGGCCTGTGCATGGAAGATGCCAGCCACTCCATCGCCCGCTTCGACGCCCGGGTGAAAGACGGCCAGGTGCAGCTTAAAGCGTAAGTCCTCTTCCTCCCCCCGGCTACGGGGGGAGACATAAGCAACACTTCTGACCGACAACGCATGAGTGCGGGATAAGTCGCATGTTTTGTATTACCTTTGCTGCTATTCTACGACCACGCATTTTCTACCCCTTATTTTCATGAGGTTATTCTGTGGATCACTTACCCATATTCTGCCAGTTGCGCCAGCGGGATTGTTTACTGGTTGGCGGCGGGGATGTCGCCGAACGCAAGGCCCGTCTGCTACTGGATGCTGGCGCAAACGTCACGGTCAATGCGCTCGACTTCACCCCGCAGTTTCAGGTGTGGGCCGATTCACAGATGCTAACCCTGGTGCAGGGTGAGTTTATCCCCTCGCTGCTGGACACCTGCTGGCTGGCCATCGCCGCTACCGATAATGAGACGGTGAACCAGCAGGTCAGCGACGCAGCCGAAGCGCGGCGTATCTTCTGTAACGTGGTGGATGCCCCGCGCCAGGCCAGCTTTATTATGCCGTCCATCATCGACCGCTCGCCGCTGATGGTCGCCGTCTCTTCGGGCGGGACATCGCCGGTGCTGGCGCGCCTGCTGCGCGAGAAGCTGGAGTCAGTCTTACCCCTGCATCTCGGCCAGCTGGCCCGCTATGCCGGCCATCTGCGCGCGCGCGTTAAGCAGCAGTTTGCCAGCGTGGGCGAACGCCGCCGCTTTTGGGAGAAGCTGTTTGTGAACGACCGGCTGGCGCAGTCGCTGGCCAATGACGATCGGCAGGCGGTGGCGGATACCACCGAGCAGCTGCTGACGGAGCCGTTGGAGCATCGCGGCGAGGTGGTGCTGGTTGGCGCCGGCCCCGGCGACGCCGGGCTGCTCACGCTCAAAGGCCTGCAGCAGATCCAGCAGGCCGACGTGGTGGTTTATGACCGGCTGGTTTCCGACGACATCATGAATCTGGTGCGTCGCGATGCCGACCGGGTGTTCGTCGGCAAACGTTCTGGCTACCACTGCGTCCCGCAGGAGGAGATCAACCAGATCCTGCTGCGTGAAGCGCAAAAAGGAAAACGCGTGGTCCGGCTGAAAGGCGGCGATCCCTTTATCTTTGGCCGCGGAGGGGAAGAGCTGGAAACCCTCTGTGAGGCGGGCATCCCCTTCTCCGTTGTTCCAGGCATCACCGCCGCCTCCGGCTGCTCCGCCTACTCGGGGATCCCGTTAACACACCGCGATTTCGCCCAGGGCGTCCGCCTGGTCACCGGCCATCTGAAAACCGGCGGCGAGCTGGACTGGGCAAACCTGGCAGTGGAGAAGCAAACCCTGGTGTTCTACATGGGCCTGAACCAGGCGCCGGCGATCCGCGAGAAGCTCATTGCTCACGGCATGGCGGAAGATATGCCCGCCGCCATCGTCGAGAACGGCACCGCCGTGTCGCAAAAAGTGGTCAGCGGCACCTTAGGGCAACTGGATATCCTGGCGCAGCAGATGGCTAGTCCGGCGCTGATCATCGTCGGTCGCGTGGTTGGCCTGCGGGATAAACTGAACTGGTTCTCGAACCACTAACCTTCGCCTCCCCACATGGACGACAGACATAAAAAAAGCGGGATAATATCCCGCCTTTTTAGCTGTTGCGTCGCTTACGGCCTGGCGACAAAACCAATCGCTTCGTATACCGCTTTCAGGGTCTGAGAAGCGCGCGCGCTGGCTTTCTCTGCGCCGTCTTTCATTACCTGGTTGAGAAACGCTTCGTCGTTACGGAAACGGTGATAGCGCTCCTGCAGCTCAGTCAGCATACCCGATACCGCTTCAGCGACTTCGCCTTTCAGGTGGCCATACATTTTGCCTTCAAAATGCTGCTCCAGCTCCGGAATGGTTTTCCCGGTGACCGCGGAGAGGATATCCAGCAGGTTGGAGACACCCGCTTTTTCTTTCAGGTCGTAGCGTACCACCGGCGGCTCGTCGGAGTCGGTCACCGCGCGTTTGATCTTCTTGACCACCGATTTCGGATCTTCCAGCAGGCCGATGACGTTGTTGCGGTTGTCGTCGGACTTAGACATCTTCCTGGTCGGCTCCAGCAGCGACATCACGCGTGCGCCGGACTTCGGAATAAACGGCTCAGGCACTTTAAAGACATCGCCATAGATGGCGTTAAAACGCTGGGCGATATCGCGGCTCAGCTCCAGGTGCTGTTTCTGATCTTCCCCTACCGGAACCTGGTTGGTCTGATACAGCAGAATGTCAGCGGCCATCAGTACCGGGTAATCAAACAGACCGGCGTTGATGTTTTCCGCGTAGCGTGCGGACTTGTCTTTAAACTGGGTCATGCGGCTCAGTTCGCCGAAATAGGTGTAGCAGTTCAGCGCCCAGCCTAACTGGGCGTGTTCCGGCACGTGCGACTGAACGAAGATGGTGCTTTTTTGCGGATCGATGCCGCAGGCCAGATACAGCGCCAGGGTATCCAGGGTCGCCTTGCGCAGCTGCTGCGGATCCTGGCGCACGGTAATGGCGTGTTGGTCCACGATGCAATAGATGCAGTGGTAATCGTCCTGCATGTTTACCCACTGACGCAGCGCACCCATGTAGTTGCCAATGGTCAGTTCACCTGAGGGCTGTGCGCCACTAAAAACGATGGGCTTAGTCATGTTTCAATTCCTGAGTTTCACTGTGCGGTAACCCGAGAGCGGGTAAGAGTTCATTAAACTGGTCGAAGAGATAGTCCGGCTCGCTCAGCGCAAGCGGTTCGCCATAGTTATAACCGTAGGTCAGGCCGACAGAGCAGCAGCCTGCCGCTTTGGCCGCCTGAATATCATTGCGCGAATCGCCGACGAACAGCAGCTCGGCAGGAGCCAGAGAGAGCTTTTCCGCCACCAGCAGCAGCGGTTCCGGATGCGGCTTTTTATTCTGCACGTCATCGCCGCCAATCACGACGGTAAAATATTTCGCGATATCGAGCGCGTCCAGCAGCGGGGCGACAAACGGCGTCGGCTTATTGGTGACCAGTGCCAGCGGCAGGCCTTTGGCATGCAGCGCGCCGAGCGTATCGGCCACCGCCGGGAACAGGAAGCTACCCTCTTCCGCCGTTTCGGCGTAATAGCGGTCAAACAGTTTACGCAAAATGCGCAGCTGTTCGTCTTGCGGAATATCATGATCGTCGACGGAAGGCTTACCCATCGCCGCCCGTAACGTCGCACGCTCCTGACGAGCCCAGGTCAGCGCCCGCTCCATCAGGACATCGGCGCCGTTGCCGATCCAGGTGACAACGCGTTCTTCTCCCGCCACCGGCAACTCCAGGGCGTAGAGGGCGTTATCAACCGCCGAGGTTAGACCCGGCGCACTGTCCACCAGCGTGCCGTCGAGATCAAACGCGATGCCGCGGATCGCCTGTAATTTATCCATGACTCACCTTCGCTAATTCACTACGCATTTGATCAATCACTTTCTTGTAGTCCGGCTGACCGAAGATCGCCGAACCGGCAACAAACATATCCGCACCCGCCGCGGCGATTTCGCCAATATTGCTGACTTTCACGCCGCCATCCACTTCCAGGCGAATATCGTAGCCAGAAGCATCGATGCGCTGGCGTACTTCACGCAGTTTATCCAGCGTCTGGGGAATAAAGGACTGGCCGCCAAAGCCCGGGTTAACCGACATCAGCAGGATCACGTCCAGCTTATCCATCACGTAATCGAGGTAGCTCAGGGACGTCGCCGGGTTAAACACCAGGCCCGCTTTACAGCCGTGCTCTTTAATCAGCTGCAGGCTGCGATCGACGTGTTCGGAGGCTTCAGGATGGAAGGTGATGATGCTGGCGCCGGCTTCGGCAAAATCAGGAATGATGCGGTCGACCGGCTTTACCATCAGGTGGACGTCGATTGGCGCGGTAATACCGTAATTGCGCAGCGACTTCAGCACCATCGGGCCAATCGTCAGATTCGGCACGTAGTGGTTGTCCATGACGTCGAAGTGCACGACATCCGCACCCGCCGCCAGCGCCTTCGCGGTATCCTCACCCAGACGGGCAAAATCAGCTGACAGAATCGAAGGGGCAATCAAATACTGCTTCATCCGCATCTCCTTGAAATTTATTTGGTCTTAGGCGGACGGTAGAGCGCTAACAGCTCATCCACCTTTTTACGCGTACCACCGTTGCTGCTGATGCTGCGCCGAACCTTCACAATATGTGTTTCTGCCGCGTTTTTATACCATTCCTGCGTCAACGGTGTGCGGTGGTTGGAAATCAGCACCGGGATCCGCTTTTTCATCAGCGATTCCGCCTTTTGCGCCAGCAGTACCTGTTGTTCCAGATTGAAGCTGTTGGTGTGGTAGGCGGTAAAGTTCGCCGTCGCCGTCAGCGGCGCATAGGGTGGATCGCAATATACCACCGCGCGGCTATCTGCACGTTGCATGCACTCTTCATACGATTCGCAGTAAAACTCGGCGTTTTGCGCTTTCTCGGCGAAATGATAGAGCTCTGCCTCGGGGAAATAGGGCTTTTTATAGCGGCCAAACGGCACATTAAACTCGCCGCGCAGATTGTAGCGACACAGGCCGTTGTAGCCGTGGCGATTCAGATACAGGAACAGCACCGCGCGACGCAGCGGATCCTGGCTTTGGTTGAATTCATCACGATACTGGTAGTAGCGCTCAGCGACGTTGTTTTCCGGGACAAACATCTCACGCGCAGCGGCGACGTATTCGTCGGTACGCAATTTAACGATGTTGTACAGGCCAATTAAGTCACTGTTGATATCCGCGAGGATATAACGAGAAAAGTCGGTATTGAGAAATACCGACCCGGCGCCCACAAAGGGCTCGATTAAGCACTCGCCTTCCGGCAAATGCTTTTTAATATCGTCAAGCAGGGGGTACTTCCCCCCTGCCCACTTCAGAAAAGCGCGATTCTTTTTCATGCTGCCTAACTAATTACACGTTCTCCGGCTGTGGAGAAAGCTCCGACAGCATCCTGCGCTTAAGACTACCCCACGGCATTATTTCAGGTCAGCCTGTACCTGATGCAGTGGTTTTGCCCATGGATTTTTCGCCTGCACGTCCGCCGGCAGCGAGGTGACAGCGCGTTTCGCTTCTTCTTTCGAAGCATAGATACCGCTCACCAGCACGTACCACGGTTGGCCGTTACGCGACGTTTCATAGACAACATATCTATCCAGCTTCTCTTTCTTCGCCCAGTTGTTCAGGTTGTCGTAGTTAGAGGAGCTGCTGAGCTGCAGGGTATAGTTACCCGACGGCGCAGATTTCATTGAGCTCACGTCACCTGCTGTTTTACCGCTCTTCGCGGCTGGCGCTGCCGTTGCGGCTGGCGCGGCAGTGGTGGTGGACGCTGTTGCTACCGGTTTGCTCTGCGCTGTTGCCACCGGTTTGCTTTCGGTTACGGTGGTTTTCGCCGGGGCGGTAGTCGCCGCGCTTTCAACATGCTTCGGCTGAACCGGCTTCGTTTCTACCGGCGCTTTTGCCACGGCCTGAGGCTTCGTCTGCGGCTTCGCTTCGATAACGGTGTGCTTACGCTCTGTCGGACGCGGCGTTGCAGCCGTCTGACGCTCGGTCGCCTGGCGCGGCGCCGCAGTGCTATTGGCGCCATTACGGATCGGCGCGACGGTTGCCGGTTCAGTTGGCAGCGTCGAGTTAGCCACGGCGCCGTCCAGCTGGCCCTGCTGCTGGGTCAGCGCATTGTTCAGATCGCCCTGAACTTCAATACGCTGCTGGCCCTGCGGCTCTGATACTGCCTGGCCCTGCGTCGGGTTCGCGGCAATAGGCGGAACCGTTACGTCCTGCTGTGGGGTGGTGTTGGCCGCAGCAGTCTGATCCTGACCGGCAGCAGGCGTGCTGGTGGACTGATCGTCAGACAAATTAATGCTCTTCTCGCCGGAAGCGGTCTGCTGGCTGGACGAGGATGGCGATTTCAGCGCAGAACCAATACCCACGATTAACAGCAGCAGCACCAGAATCCCCACGCCCATCATGATGTACTGACGGGAGGCAGGTTTGGCCGGCGCTTTTTTACGCTTGCGCGGACGACGCTCTACAGGCTGCTCTTCGAGCAGTTCCTCGTCTTCCGCATCCAGTTCTTCTTCGAACTCTTCCTCTTCACGCTCGCGACGGGCCTTACCGGCGCGCGTCGGACGGCCTTCATCGGCATCAAGATCGACGTCGTCAAAATTGATCTGCGGATCGGCATCACGCTCGGAAGACTGACGGGAACGACCAGCACGACGATCGTTGCGATCGGCTTTCATATCGTCTTCTGGTTTGAAATCATCCATTTAACACCCCACTAAAAGGCTTATGCTCACGATTATTGCACATCACCCGAAATGATAACGCCGCGCGAACGCGGCCAGACCTTCTTATTGTTGCGCCTGCTGAGTATCAGCAATCGCGCCAAGAACCACATCATGCGGCACTCCGCCGCGCAGCTCGCTGCTTCCTATTGCGAGCGGGAGCACCAGCCGCATGTCGCCCGCCAGTACTTTTTTATCGCGCATCATATGGGGCAAATACGCCTGCGCACTCATCTCCTGCGGGCCGCGTACCGGTAAGCCTGCACGCTTGAGCAGATCGATAATGCGCTGTGTATCCTGCGCGCGGAACTGCCCCAGCCGTTCGGACGTATGCGCCGCCATCACCATACCTGCCGCCACCGCTTCGCCGTGCAGCCAGTTACCGTAGCCCATTTCCGCCTCGATAGCATGGCCGAAGGTATGTCCAAGATTGAGTAAAGCACGTAACCCGGTTTCACGCTCGTCGGCAGCCACAACTTCCGCTTTCAGCTCACAGCAACGGCGAATACAGTACGCCATCGCTTTTTCATCCAGCGCCAGCAGCGCATCAATGTTGTTTTCCAGCCAGCTGAAGAATTCGCCGTCGAGGATCACACCGTACTTGATGACCTCAGCCAGTCCGGAAGCGAGTTCACGCGCCGGGAGGGTCTTCAGACAGTTAAGATCAACCACCACCGAAACCGGCTGCCAGAAGGCGCCAATCATATTTTTGCCGAGAGGATGGTTCACTGCGGTTTTGCCGCCGACCGACGAATCGACCTGTGACAGCAGAGTGGTAGGGACCTGGATAAAACGCACCCCGCGCTGATAGCTTGCCGCGGCGAAACCGGTTAAATCACCAATTACGCCACCGCCAAGCGCCACCAGCGTGGTGTCGCGGCCATGCGGTTTTTGCAACAGCGCGGTAAAAACAGTATCCATCACCGCCAGGCTTTTATACTGCTCGCCATCGGGCAGGATCACGCTGTCAACGTTGACCCCTGCCTGCTCCAGCACAGAGCGGACGGTATCCAGATAAAGCGGCGCCAGCGTTTCGTTGGTGACCAGCATAGCCTGGTCGCCCGACTTGAGTGGCAGGAAGGAAGCTGGATCGTTAAACAAACCAGCCGCGATGGTAATCGGGTAACTACGTTCCCCGAGGGTAACAGTAAGCCTCTCCATAACGCGACGTCCACCTCAGTGACTTTTACTCTGACGCACTTTTATTAAGCCAGAATCAATTGCTTTCCAGCATATGAATAATCTGGTTCGCGACGACTTTCGCACTCTGATCGTCTGTGCGGATAGTCACATCGGCGATCTCTTCATACAGCGGGTTACGCTCGTCAGCCAGCGCTTCCAGCACTTCACGAGGCGGCGCATCGACTTGTAGCAAAGGACGCTTTTTATCGCGCTGCGTACGGGCCAACTGCTTCTCGATTGTCGTTTCCAGGTAGACCACCACGCCGCGGGCGGAGAGACGGTTACGCGTTTCACGGGATTTTACAGAGCCGCCGCCAGTCGCCAGCACAATCCCCTGTTTTTCCGTCAACTCATTGATAATTTTTTCTTCACGGTCGCGGAAGCCCTCTTCGCCTTCAACATCGAAGACCCAGCCCACATCAGCGCCAGTGCGTTTCTCAATTTCTTGATCGGAATCGTAAAATTCCATGTTGAGCTGTTGGGCTAACTGACGCCCAATAGTGCTTTTGCCGGCACCCATAGGCCCAACCAGAAAGATATTGCGTTTCTCTGCCATTTTTTCGGTACTACTAAGACTATTCGTTAATGATAAACCCGCTTCGCAGACACCCAGCGCCGCAGGGCATGAACTGAAACCTCATATGCAATAGAGCGAGAGTCAGACTAAAAATTATCTCAATACTCCGGCTGGTTTGGCAACTGAATAAAATCGCCGGACAATAAAGGGAGGATTGATGTCGTACCCGACTCTCAAATCGGTACCCCTTGTATGCTAAATCCGTCCTCACGTCAAACACCTGAAACGTGTTTAGCATGAAAAACCTGCTTAACGTACCGCCAGAATCCGTGGCGTAATAAAGACAACCAGTTCACGGCGTTCATTATCTTTCCCGTCGCGACGAAACAGACGCCCCAGCACCGGGATATCGCCAAGCAGCGGGACGCTGTCACGGGCGGTTTTGTTTTTCTGCGAAAAGATGCCGCCCAACGCTAACGTCTCGCCGCTGCGAACTTCCACCAGGGTTTCTATCTCCTGTTTATCGATGGCCAGCGCCTCGCCATTATCCTGCTTCAGCACCTGACCCGGCGTATTTTCGCTGATCCTCAGCTTCAGCCGCACTCTCCCCTGCTGCAGCACCGTCGGCGTCACCTCCATGCCCAGCACGGCCTCTTTAAACTCCACCGACGTGGCGCCGCTTTCACCGCTGGAAACCTGATAGGGGATCTCGCTCCCCTGCTTGATGCTGGCGGGCTGCATATGCGAGGCCAGCAAACGAGGGCTGGCGATAATATCGACCTGCTGCTTGCGCTCCAGCGCGGAAAGTTCCAGTTCGAGTAAGCGACCGTTAATCTTGCCGATGTTAAACCCCGCACGGGTGCTGGCATCGTTCACCGACATATCGCTGCTCAGGGTGGTAATTTGTCCTGATCCCGGCGAGCCTCCGGCCTCCGCCAGCCGCCACTTCACCCCCAGCTCGCGAAGGCTGGTTTCGCTCATCGACACGATATGAGCGGCCAGCTCCACCTGTCCGACGGGCAAATCCATCTCCTGCGCCCAGTCTTTCAATGCCGGCAGATGCCGGGCATCATCGCGGATCAGCAGCCGGTTGGTCCGTTTGTCCGCCATCAGGTGCCCCCTGGCGCTAAGCAACTTACCGCCCGTTTTAGCCAGCTCCTCGGCATCGGCATAGTGCAGGGTCACGTTCTCGGCCTGCAGGGGCAGGTTCTGCAGGCGTTTCTCCTGTTCCGCTTCACGCTGCGCCTGATTCGCCTTTTGCCAGGCCTGGGTATGCGCGTAGATGACCGTCCCCTGCTGTTGCAAAGAGAGGCCTGCGCTATCCGCCACCGCCCGCAGCGCCTGGGTCCAGGGGACCGTTTGCAGATGCAGGGAGAGCGTACCGCTAACGTCCGGCGCCACAACAAGGTTCTTGTGGTTCATTTCGGCCAGCGCTTGCAGCACATGAGCCACCGGCGCGTCATCAACCACCAGCGAAATTGTCTTTTCATTTCGGGCGGCGCCCGCCGCCAGCGGCAGCAGCAGAAGCAGTAGGCTTATCCATCGCATCATATTGTTTCCCTTCACGTTGCCAGCGCCACGCTGGCGGTTCACACCCCGCAGGCGTGACGATCTCCAGCTCGCCGGTCGTCAGCCGGCTCACCCGCCAGCCCGTGGGCAATTGATCATCCATGCGCACCCGCCGCCATTTGCCGCTCCCGTCCTGCAGAAACCCCGTCCAGCCTGCGCCATCCCCGGCCGCGCCGCCATAGCGCCATTGTGATAACTGCGCCGTGCGGCAGGGATCCTCTACCGGCTGAAAAGGATCGCGCTCGGCCGCCAGCAGCGACAGCGGCAGCCACAGTAAAGCCCAGCGTTTACGTCCCATCTTCCGCCTCCAGTTGCAAACGCAGGCGGAGCACCTGCGCCTCACGCTCCAGCGAGAACGATCGCGGGTTCATCCCGCAGCGCGCCAGCCAGGAAAAAAACGCGGGCAGCGTCTGCCAGGGCAGGGTCAGCTCCATCTCGCCCCCGCTTCCCTGAGGTCGCCAGGCGATAAGCTTCACCCCGGCAAGCGGAATGGCTATCGGCGAAAACGGCTGCTTGTCGATGCGCCCTCCGGGTGTTTCACCGGCAGGCATGCGCAATGCCATCACCCGGCGCCACTGCGTTTGCAGGACGGGGTCGCGGGACACTGCCGCCAGCGGCGGCCCGGCAGCGCACCAGAGCGTAACGCCGAAGCCCAGCCCCCCCATCGCGAGCAGGGTCAGCAGCACCGCCTGGCTGCGCCGGCTGCTAATCCACATCGGCACGCTCTTCTGCAAGGGTAAAACTGAACTGCCAGCGTCCCTCGGCGTCGCGCTGCGTTCCGCCCGCTTTTGCCGGCGCGAATCCCGCCACATTGGTCAGAATGCGCTCCAGTCCGGCCAGCGCCTGAAGGTTGAGGGCCAGGCCATTCACGGTCAGAACCGCGCCCTGGTAATCCAGCCGCGTCAGCCACGCCTGCGCGGGCAGATCTGCCGCCAGCGCCAGCAGCCTGGGTTGCCAGGCGGCGATCGCCGCTCTACGCCGTTGCTGTTGACGATGACGCTGGTGCTGCTGCCACGCCTCGCGCATTGGAAGCTCGCGCTGTTTAAGCGAGGCGAGCAACTGCGCGTCGGCCGTCGCGTGGAGTGTCGCCAGGGCGAGATGCTGCAGACGGACCGTGCGACATACCTGCAGGATCATCAATCCCAGCAGCATAATGCCGGTAGCAATCAGCAGGATGAAGCGCAGGCGCTGGCGCCGCCGCAGGTCGCGCCAGGGGAGAAGATTAACGGCATGCGTCATGGTGTTCACTCCCCAGCGCCAGCCCAAGGGCGATAGCGTAGCGATCGCCATCGACCGGCAGAGGAGGCTGCCGGCGGTGAATGACCTGCCAGACATCTAAGTTGCTGGCCTCGTCGCCAGCGTCAGCGCACAGACGCAAAGGAACCTGAAGCTGCTCCGCCAGCTGGCTTAACGACTTCACCTCATCGCAGGTGACACAACCCCAGGCCTCCTGCGTCGCCCATAGCCAGTGATTTTCATCCCGCCACGCGAGGCCCTGCGACTGCGGGTTCAGCAAGGGGACAAACGCGCCGAGCGCGCTGGCATCCGGCACGATGGCCGCGACCCGCAGTCGTAGCCGTCCTGCCAGCGCCCGCAGGACATTGATGTCCAGCCGCTGCGCCGCCGTGACCTGCCAACCGTCATCCCGCGAGGTGGGAGCATAATCAATGCTTAAGGAGGCGGCGGGCATCGCCAGTTGCTGGGTCATCGCGCTGGCTATCCACGTCGCCTGTTCACGATCCCGCAGGGCGAACTGGGGATAAGGCAGGCGCTTTTGCAGCGTGCGAACGGCGGGGAAAGCGATACTGACCTGATGCTGCACCGGTAGCTCCCGCCGCCAGGCGCTAAGCTGTGCGCCAAGGGCGCTGACGTCCACCACCATCCCCTGCCGTACCAGGCCTGGCGGCAGCGGAATACGCCACCAGCGGCGCAGCGCCCAGTGTGAGCGTTCATGCAATAGCGCGACAATGGCGATGCTATCCTGCTGGATATGCATCCCGATCCGCCAGTTTCTGAAAGCCATGCTTACGATCTCCTTATCCGGCAAAACTGTCCGGCTATATCAATGCACCTGGCTTGCCTTTATACTACCGCGCGTTTGTTTATAAACTGCCCAAATAAAACTAAATGGGAAAACACCGGTGAAGTTCGTAAAGTATCTATTGATCCTTGCAGTCTGTTGCGTACTGCTGGGAGCAGGCTCGATTTTTGGCCTCTACAAATACATAGAGCCGCAACTCCCCGACGTCGCAACCCTGAAGGATGTGCGTTTGCAGATCCCGATGCAGGTCTATAGCGCCGACGGTGAGCTTATTGCGCAATATGGCGAAAAACGCCGTATCCCTGTGACGCTGCAGCAAATTCCCCCCGAGCTGGTGAAAGCGTTTATCGCCACTGAAGACAGCCGTTTCTATGAGCATCACGGCGTCGATCCGGTGGGTATTTTCCGCGCCGCCAGCGTGGCGATGTTTTCAGGCCATGCCTCCCAGGGCGCCAGCACCATCACCCAGCAGTTAGCACGTAACTTCTTCCTCAGCCCCGAGAAGACGTTGATGCGTAAGATTAAAGAGGCCTTTCTGGCTATCCGCATCGAGCAGTTGCTGAACAAAGATGAAATCCTTGAGCTGTATCTGAACAAGATCTACCTCGGCTACCGCGCCTATGGCGTCGGCGCCGCGGCGCAGGTCTATTTTGGCAAACCTATCGACCAGTTGACCCTGAGTGAGATGGCGGTGATTGCCGGTCTGCCGAAAGCGCCTTCTACCTTTAACCCACTCTATTCCATGGATCGCGCGACCGCCCGTCGCAACGTGGTGCTGTCGCGTATGTTGAGCGAGGGGTACATCACCCAGGCGCAATATGATGAGGCGCGCAGCGAAGCGATCGACGCCAGCTATCACGCGCCGAAAATCGCTTTCTCCGCCCCTTACCTGAGCGAAATGGTGCGCCAGGAGATGGTGAATCGCTACGGCGAGCAGGCCTATGAAGATGGCTACCGGGTTTACACCACCATTACTCGCAAGAATCAGCAGGCAGCCCAGCAGGCGGTACGCAATAACGTGCTGGATTACGATATGCGTCACGGCTACCGCGGCCCGGCCAGCGTGCTGTGGAAAGTCGGTGAAACGCCGTGGGAGACGAAGAAAATCATCGACTCGCTGAAGCGTCAGTCTGGCTACGGCCCGCTTTTCCCGGCGGTGGTCACTTCCGCGAATGCCCAGGAGGCCGTCGCGCTGTTGGCTAACGGCGACTCGGTTTCTCTGACGATGGACGGCGTGCGCTGGGCCCGGCGCTTTATCTCGGATACGCAGCAGGGGGCGACCCCGCGTAAAGTCAACGACGTCCTGCAGGCCGGGCAGCAGATCTGGGTTCGTAAAGTGGCTGACGGCTGGTGGCTGTCACAGGTCCCGGACGTCAACTCAGCGCTGGTCTCCATTAATCCGCAAAACGGCGCGATTATTGCTCTCGTCGGCGGGTTTGACTTTAACCAGAGCAAGTTCAACCGCGCCACTCAGGCGCTGCGTCAGGTCGGCTCCAACATTAAGCCGTTCCTCTATACCGCCGCGATGGATAAAGGCTTAACGCTGGCCAGTATGCTCAACGATGTGCCGATCTCGCGCTGGGACGCAGGCGCAGGATCCGACTGGCGGCCGAAGAACTCGCCGCCGCAGTATGCCGGTCCGATTCGTTTACGCCAGGGGCTTGGACAGTCGAAAAACGTGGTGATGGTGCGCGCTATGCGCGCCATGGGCGTTGACTATGCCGCCGAGTATCTGCAGCGCTTTGGCTTCCCGGCGCAAAACATTGTCCACACAGAATCGCTGGCCCTGGGCTCCGCCTCCTTTACGCCCCTGCAGGTTGCCCGCGGATATTCGGTGATGGCCAACGGCGGCTTCCTGGTCAACCCGTTCTTTATCAGTAAGATTGAGAATGATCAGGGCGGCGTTCTCTTCGAAGAACGTCCGAAAATCGCCTGCCCGCAGTGTGATTTACCGGTCATTTACGGTGATACGCCAAAATCCAACGTGCTGGAAAATAAAGATGTGGAAGATGTCGCCACCTCGACGGAACCGCAGAACGGGAACGTGCCGCCACAGCCGCAGCTGGAGCAGGCCAACCAGTCGCTGGTTGCACAGAGCGGCGCCCAGGAATACGCGCCGCATGTGATTAATACGCCCCTGTCGTTCCTGATAAAAAGCGCACTGAACAGCAACATCTTTGGCGAACCGGGCTGGATGGGAACCGGCTGGCGTGCCGGACGCGATCTGCAGCGGCATGACATCGGCGGGAAAACCGGGACCACCAACAGCTCGAAGGATGCCTGGTTCTCAGGCTACGGCCCAGGTGTAGTGACTTCGGTATGGATCGGCTTTGACGATCATCGTCGCGATCTTGGCCGCACCACCGCCTCCGGGGCGATTAAAGATCAGATCTCCGGCTATGAGGGCGGTGCTAAAAGTGCCCAGCCGGCCTGGGACAGCTTTATGAAGAGCGTGCTGGAAGGAGTGCCGGAAGAGCCGTTAACCCCGCCGCCTGGGATCGTCACGGTGAATATCGACCGCAGCACTGGTCAGCTGGCTAACGGGGGCAACAGCCGCGCGGAATACTTCATTGAAGGAACCCAGCCCACGCAGCAGGCGGTCCATGAGGTGGGCACCACCCTGACTGACGGCGGTGGTGAAACCCACGAACTGTTCTGACAAAAAAAGCGCCTGCGGGCGCTTTTTTATTGCTGCTAACGGCGCGCTTTCTCTCAGAGCCGGCCCTGAGCCAGCAGCCACTCGCGCACTAAAAACAGCGCGCTGACGTTACGGGCTTCGTTAAAATCTTCTTCATCCAGCAGCGACATCAGCTGCGCCAGCGGCCAGCGCACCTGCGGCAGCGGCTCAGGTTCATCGCCCGGCAGTGACTCAGGATAGAGGTCTTCCGCCACCAGGATATTCATTTTGCTGGAGAAGTAAGAGGGGGCCATACTGAGCTTCTTCAGAAACGTCAGCTTATTGGCGCCAAAGCCAACCTCTTCTTTCAGCTCGCGATTCGCTGCTTCATCCACGGTTTCACCCGGGTCAATCAACCCTTTGGAGAAACCCAGCTCGTAGGATTCCGTGCCGACGGCATACTCGCGAATCAAAATAATGTGATCATCAACAATCGGCACAATCATCACCGCTTCACGGGTGGATGGCCGCATACGTTCATAAACGCGACGCACACCGTTGCTGAATTCCAGATCGACGCTTTCGACATTAAAGAGGCGCGAACGGGCGACAGTTTCAACATTGAGAATGGTGGGTTTTTGTAATGATTTGCTCATTGTCATCGGTCTATGCTGTGATTAAGCAGTCATTGTGCGATACGCAACACGCTTTCGGCAATCCAAATCGCTACTTATTTACAGAGTTGTAACCTTTTACCGGCAAAGGGGAAAGTAATAAAGATAAAAAAGTCAATAGCTTGAATTCTGTTTGAGAATTTACCGATTTCTGCGCATTAACGTTTTTGGTAAGCTTATACGTTGCTGCATGACATATTCACTACCCTGTAACCAGGTGCGCCACTAACACTGCAGCTTGACGTTAGTCTTCACGTTCACCGACGATATCGTAAGAAAAAATAACTATGATGGGATGGGCATGGGCACCTTTCTGATTTTCCTTACAGCTCTGCTAATCTGCGTATTGCTCATCGGATGGTGGTACCGCGCTCACGCCAGACGCCGACGCCTTCCTCTACTGCACGCCTTTAGCGACGCCACTACGCGGCCGCTTCCTGCCGATGAGCGTCAGGCTATCGAAAAGTATCTTGCGGAGCTCAGTCGCACCCTGCAGGTCCCGGCGTCCGGCGCAACGACCGCACCCGTCGCTTTGGCGCTGAATGAACAGAGTGATACGGTCTACGCGGTGACGCGAGCCATCACTCGCTACGGGATCACTACCGACGCGCCGAATAAATGGCGCTACTTTCTCGATTCGGTGGAAGTCCATCTGCCGCCGTTCTGGGAACAGCATATCAACGACGAAAACAGCGTTGAGTTGATCCCCACCGACAGCCTGCCGCTGGTTATCACCCTTAACGGACATAGCCTGAGCGACTATCGTCAGGAGGCGCAAAGCTACGCCCTGGAACGCGCATCGGCCACCCAGGCCTCCATTCGCGGCGAAGAGAGCGAACAGGTAGAGCTACGGCAGATCCGTCGGGAAAGTCGGGAAGAACACGCCCTCAACCGGCCGGATGGGCTGCGCGAAGCGATCCTGATCGTCGCCTCCTTCCTGTTCTTTTATTTCAGCCTGATTGGGCCAGCCGTTTTTACCCCCTGGCTGGTGGCCGCGGGGGTACTGCTTCTCGCCGCTGGCGTGGGGGGGATCTATGCCCCGCCGCGCCGCGCCGCGTTGCGCGAAATTCACTGCCTGCGGGGCGTTCCCAAACGCTGGGGTCTGTTTGGCGAAAACGATCAGGAACATATCAATAACATTTCGCTGGGTATTATCGATCTCATCTATCCGCGCCACTGGCAGCCATGGATCGCCCAGGACCTGGGACAGCAGACCGATATTGATATCTATCTCAACCGTCACGTGGCCCGCCAGGGACGCTACCTGTCGCTCCATGATGAAGTGAAAAACTTCCCGCTACAGTACTGGCTGCGCAGCGCGATTATCGCCGCCGGCGCGCTGGTAGTGGTGATCATGCTGTGGGTCAGCGTACCGCTAAATATGCCGTTTAAGTTCACCCTGTCGTGGTTGAAGGGCGCCCAGACGATTGAAGCGACAACCGTCGACCAGCTGGCAAAAGCCCATGTGCGCATTGGCGATACGCTGCGCCTGACAGGCACCGGGATGTGTAATATCCGTACGCCGGGTAGCTGGTCGGCCAAAGAGGATTCGCCGTTCCTGCCTTTCGATTGTTCACAGATTGTATGGAACGACGCCCCTCCTCTGCCGCTGCCGGAGTCTGATATTGTCAGCAAAGCGACCGCCCTGATGCAGTCCGTCCAGCGCCAGCTGCACCCGGAAACCGACGATGACTCCCGCGTCAGCCCGGCGCTGCGCTCCGCGATTCAGAAATCAGGCATGGTGCTGCTGGATGATTTCGGCGATATCGTCCTGAAAACCAACGATCTCTGCTCGGCAAAGGATGACTGCCTGCGCCTGAAAAACGCGCTGGTCAATCTCGGGAATACCCGTAACTGGGAGGCATTAACCAAGCGCGCCACCGCCGGAAAACTGGACGGCGTGAACGTGCTGCTGCGCCCGGTCAGCGCGGAGTCGCTGGAGAATCTGGTGACCACTTCCACCGCCCCCTTTGTAATGCGTGAAACTTCGCGAGCCGCGCAGGCGCTAAACAGCCCGGCGCCCGGCGGTTTCTTGATCGCCAGCGATGAAGGCAGCGTGCTGGTCAATCAGCCGTGGCCGGCGGTGAGCCTGTATGATTATCCGGCACATGAGCAGTGGAGCGAGCTGCGGCGGCTGGCCGGTATGCTCATGCATACCCCTTTCCACGCCGAAGGGATCGTCACCAATCTGTTTACCGACGCCAACGGCACCCAGCATATCAATCTGCACCGCATCCCCGACCGCAGCGGACTGTGGCGCTATCTGGGCATTACGCTGCTGCTGTTGTCGATGCTGGGGTGCATGGCTTACCACGGCGTACAGGCGCTGCGTCGTTATCAACGCCATCGCCAGCGTATGGAAGAGATTCAGAAATATTACGAAAGCTGCCTGAACCCGGTACTGCTCCCCGCGTCTGACCCGCAAGATTAATTTTCCCGGCGACAGGGTATGATACCCTGTCGCCCATTTTCTGCTCGCTGGAGAGTCATCATGCATTTTGATATCGCCTGGCAGGAGGTTGATACCGTTCTGCTGGATATGGACGGCACGCTCCTGGACCTCGCTTTTGACAACTATTTCTGGCAAACGCTGGTGCCTGAAACCTGGGGAGCCGCCCGCGGCCTCAATCTGCAGGAGGCGAAAGACGCCATGCGCCAGGAGTATCACGCCGTGCAGCATACGCTAAACTGGTACTGTCTGGATTACTGGAGCGAGCGCCTGGGTTTGGATATTTGTGCGATGACCAGCGAACAGGGTCCGCGCGCCACGCTGCGCGAGGATACGGTGCCGTTCCTTGATGCGCTCAAGGCCTGCGGTAAGCGACGCATTCTGTTGACCAATGCCCATCCCCACAATCTGGCGGTGAAGCTCAAACACACCGGCCTGGATGCGCACCTTGATTTATTACTTTCCACCCACACATTTGGTTATCCGAAAGAGGATCAGCGCCTGTGGCGCGCCGTGGCGGAGGAGACTGGCCTTGAGGCCCATAAAACGCTGTTTGTCGACGACAGCGAGGCGATTCTGGATGCCGCGAGGGAATTTGGCATTCGTTACTGCCTGGGCATTACCAATCCCGACTCCGGGCTGGCGGAAAAGCAGTATCTGCGCCACCCAGGGCTGAATGATTACCGGCGACTGATCCCTTCGCTTACCCCGAAGGAGAGGCGATGAAAGAGAAGCCCAGCGAAACCGTCAGACTAGACAAATGGCTTTGGGCCGCCCGCTTTTACAAGACCCGCGCGCTGGCGCGGGAGATGATTGAAGGCGGCAAGGTGCATTACAACGGACAACGCAGCAAACCCGGGAAAATTGTCGAGCTGGACGCCATGCTGACGCTGCGCCAGGGCAATGACGAGCGTACGGTACGGATCGTCGGTATTACCGAACAGCGCCGCCCGGCAAGTGAAGCCGTCGCCCTGTATGAAGAGACAGCGGAAAGTATCGAGAAGCGTGAAAAAGTGGCCCTGGCGCGCAAAATGAACGCCCTGACCATGCCGCACCCTGACAGACGTCCGGACAAGAAAGAGCGCCGCGACCTGATGAGATTTAAACACGGCGAGAGTGAGTAACTCGCGCCAGAAAGAGAGATGATTATGACTCAACACGATCAATTACATCGTTATCTGTTTGAAAACTATGCCGTACGCGGCGAGCTGGTGACGGTGTCGGAAACCCTGGAACAGATTCTGGCGAATCACACCTATCCACAGCCGGTGAAAACGGTGCTGGCGGAGCTGCTGGTCGCCACCAGCCTGCTGACCGCGACGCTGAAGTTTGCTGGTGATATTACCGTTCAGCTGCAGGGCGATGGCCCTTTACAGCTGGCGGTGATCAACGGCAATAACCAGCAGCAGTTGCGCGGCGTCGCGCGCGTGCAGGGCGATATTGCGGACGATGCGGATCTGAAAACGATGGTCGGCAACGGCTATCTGGTCATTACCATCTCCCCGAAAGAGGGTGAACGTTATCAGGGTGTGGTCGGTCTGGAAGGCGATACGCTGGCCGCCTGCCTGGAAGATTACTTCCAGCGTTCAGAGCAGCTGCCGACGCGCCTCATCATTCGCACCGGGGAACATGAAGGTCAGCCGATGGCCGGTGGGATGCTGCTGCAGGTGATGCCGGCGCAGGATACCCAGACGACCGACTTCGAGCACCTGGCGACGCTCACCGAGACCATCAAGGCGGAAGAGCTGTTCACCCTGCCGGCGAACGATGTGCTGTGGCGCCTGTACCATGAGGAAGAGGTCACGGTCTACGAGCCGCAGAGCGTCGAGTTCAAATGTACGTGTTCTCGTGAACGCTGCGCTGGCGCGCTGAAGACCCTGCCGGATGAAGAGATAGATAGCATCCTCGCCGATGAAGGCGAGATTGATATGCACTGCGACTACTGCGGTAACCACTATATCTTCAATGCCATGGATATTGCCGAGATCCGTAATAACGCCTCTCCGGCCGACCCACAGGTCCATTAATCCCCGCGTCTTCCACAGGTACAGGGTGGCGATGTTGTTCGTCGCCTTGTGCCTGACTTTTATTTATTCACGAGTTGAATCGATTTTCCCTGAAAGAGTTACGTAATTTTATTCCAGGAAAGCGATTACATTCACAATTCAGTAGTTTTTTTAATTACTTTTTAACCATTAATAAACATCTACCCCCAACATCCGCCCATTTCCTGAGATAATCCACTTCACTTCGTGACAGGAGTCACCGTTTTTTTCGTCATTCTGAGGAATGTCGAGATACGTAAATCTATGAGCCTGGTCGCGGTCAATACCCGGTAATAAACCCTACAATTTACAGCAGTACATCTTGGCTAAGGAGCAGTGACATGCGCGTTAATCATGGTTTAACCCCGCAGGATCTCAAGGCTTATGGTATCAATGACGTTCAGGATATCGTCCACAACCCCAGCTACGATATGTTGTTTCAGGAAGAGCTCGACCCCAGCCTGGAAGGTTACGAACGTGGCGTATTAACCAGTCTGGGTGCTATCGCCGTCGACACGGGCATTTTTACCGGTCGTTCTCCGAAAGATAAGTATCTCGTTCGCGACGACACCACCCGCGATACCGTCTGGTGGTCCGATAAAGGCAAAGGTAAAAACGACAACAAGCCGCTTTCACAGGAAACCTGGCAGCATCTGAAAGGGCTGGTGACCCATCAGTTGTCCGGTAAACGGCTGTTTATCGTCGACGCCTTCTGCGGCGCCAACGCCGATACCCGTCTCAGCGTGCGCTTTATTACCGAAGTGGCCTGGCAGGCGCACTTCGTTAAAAACATGTTCATCCGCCCGAGCGATGAAGAGCTGGCGGACTTCGAGCCCGACTTCATCGTGATGAACGGCGCGAAGTGCACCAATCCGCAGTGGAAAGAGCAAGGTCTGAACTCAGAAAACTTCATCGCCTTCAACCTCACCGAGCGCATCCAGCTGATCGGCGGCACCTGGTATGGTGGCGAAATGAAGAAAGGGATGTTCTCGATCATGAACTACCTGCTGCCCCTGAAGGGCATCGCCTCCATGCACTGCTCAGCCAACGTCGGCGAAAAAGGCGATGTCGCCATTTTCTTCGGCCTCTCAGGCACCGGCAAAACCACCCTCTCCACCGATCCAAAACGCCGCCTGATTGGCGATGATGAACATGGCTGGGATGACGACGGCGTGTTTAACTTCGAAGGGGGCTGCTACGCCAAGACCATCAAGCTCTCTGAAGCGGCCGAGCCGGATATCTATCACGCCATTCGCCGCAATGCTCTGCTGGAAAACGTGGTGGTGCGCGCCGATGGCACGATCGATTTCGATGACGGTTCGAAGACTGAAAACACCCGCGTCTCATACCCCATCGACCATATCGACAACATTGTTAAACCGGTTTCCAAAGCGGGTCACGCCACCAAAGTGATCTTCCTGACGGCCGATGCGTTCGGCGTCCTGCCGCCGGTCTCCCGCCTGACCGCCGATCAGACCCAGTACCATTTCCTGTCCGGGTTTACCGCCAAACTGGCCGGCACCGAACGCGGCGTGACCGAGCCCACGCCAACCTTCTCCGCCTGCTTTGGCGCCGCCTTCCTGTCGCTGCATCCGACACAGTACGCCGAAGTGCTGGTTAAACGTATGCAGGCGGCCGGCGCGCAGGCTTATCTGGTCAATACCGGCTGGAACGGCACCGGCAAGCGTATCTCGATTAAAGATACCCGCGCCATCATCGACGCCATCCTCAATGGCTCGCTGGACAACGCGGAGACCTTTACCCTGCCGATGTTTAACCTGCAGATCCCAACGGCGCTCCCGGGTGTGGATACCCAGATCCTCGATCCGCGCAGCACCTATGGTTCCCCGGAGCAGTGGCAGGAAAAAGCCGATCAGCTGGCGAAGCTGTTTATCGAGAACTTTGAGAAGTATACCGATACGCCAGCGGGCGCCGCGCTGGTGGCGGCAGGGCCGCAGCGCTAACGGGCGTAGAGGTGAAAAAGCCGGGCTTGCCCGGCTTTTTGTTGTGCAACGTCCTGATTAGCCAACCTCGGCCGCACTCAGCTCTCTTTAGTGGGTTTCATCGGCGCCAGCATCCGGTGCACCGGCAGCCAGGCGCGGATCAGTAATCCGCCGCGTTCGCTGGAGCCAATCTCCAGCCGGCCGTTGTGATTGTCGATAATACGCTGAACAATCGCCAGCCCCAGCCCGGTGCCGCTGGTACTGCGGGCGCTATCGCCGCGTACAAACGGCTGGAACAGATGTTCGCGCTGCTCAGGTTTGATCCCCGGCCCGTCATCTTCCACCTGGAACCAGGCCCGGCTCGCTTCGCTGCCGCTGCTGACCTTGATCCAGCCATTGCCATAGCGAGCCGCATTCACCACCATATTCGCCAGCGCACGCTTGATAGAAAGCGGGTGCATGCGTACCGGGATTTCACCGGCCTGCAGGGCGGTGGCGATCTCACGTTCATAGCCGCTCTCTGCGGCGATCACTTCGCCCAGTACAGCATTGAGGTCCGCCAGCTCCATCGGCATCTCCTGCCCGGTGCGCAGATAGTCGATAAACTGCTCGATGATGGCGTTGCACTCTTCGATATCTTTATTGATCGACTCAGCGAGATACCCGTCCTGCTCGCCCATCATCTCGGTGGCCAGACGAATGCGCGTCAGCGGAGTACGTAAATCGTGGCTGACCCCGGCCATCAGCAACGTACGGTCGTCAGCCAGCTGTTTCACGCCCGCGGCCATATGGTTAAAGGCGCGGGTCACAGAGCGCACCTCAGAGGCGCCATACTCTCGCAGCGGCGGCGGGATAATACCGCGCCCGACCTGCAGCGCCGCGTGTTCGAGATCTACCAGCGGACGGTTCTGAATACGGATAAACAGCCAGGCGCCGCCTATCGCCAACAGCATGATCGCCAGGGTATAGCGGAACAGCGGCGAGAAGTCGCCCTGATGGATCTCGGTCAGCGGTACCCGCACCCAGATATTGGGCGACAGCCAGGTCTTCAGCCACACCACGGGGGAGCTTTTATTGACCTCCACCCGCACCTCAGTGGGGCCGCCGAGCTGATGCGCCATCTGCTGGCTTAAGAATTCATAATGCTGCGCCCAGCGCAGCCCTGCGTCTTCCGCCGCTTCATTGGAATAGAGCGAAATCCCCAGCTCACGATAAATTTCACGACGAAACGCCGGGGGCACCACCAGCTGGGTGCCATCCTCCAGTTGCAGTTTGTCGGTCATCAGCATACGGACTTCGTAGGCCAATACTTTATTAAACTGCTGGAGACTCGGCAGGATCGCGAAATTCAGTACCACCAGATAGGTCGTCACCAGGCTGACGAACAGCAAGGTGACGATCAGGAGCAGCGTGCGAGCAAAGGAGCTGCGCGGCGAAAAGCGCACGCGTTTCATGCCTTAGAGCCGTCCGGGACGAAGACGTAGCCCAGACCCCAGACGGTCTGGATATAGCGCGGATGCGCCGGGTCCTCTTCCACCATGCGGCGCAGGCGGGAGATCTGAACGTCGATGGAGCGCTCCATCGCTGAATATTCGCGGCCGCGGGCGAGGTTCATCAGCTTATCGCGCGACAGCGGTTCGCGAGGATGACTCACCAGCGCCTTCAGGACCGCAAATTCGCCGCTGGTCAACGGCATCGGCTCGTCTTCACGGAACATCTCGCGGGTGCCCAGGTTCAGTTTGAATTTACCAAAGGCGATAACCGCCTCTTCCTGCGATGGCGCGCCCGGCAGTTCATTCGCCTGACGACGCAGCACCGCCCGAATACGGGCCAGCAGTTCACGCGGGTTAAACGGCTTCGGAATGTAGTCGTCAGCCCCGATTTCCAGGCCAACGATCCGGTCAACCTCTTCACCTTTCGCCGTCACCATAATGATCGGCATCGGGTTGCTCTGACTGCGCAGACGACGGCAAATCGAGAGACCATCTTCCCCTGGCAGCATCAGATCCAGCACCATCAGGTGGAAGGATTCACGGGTTAACAGACGATCCATCTGTTCGGCGTTCGCCACGCTACGAACCTGGAAGCCCTGCTCGGTCAGATAACGTTCGAGCAGCGCACGCAGGCGCATGTCGTCATCCACAACCAGAATCTTATAATTCTCTTGCATTGTTTGTACTCCCAAAGGTTCACTGCAATAGTCAGTGCGTATTCTCAAAAAAGCCCGGCGCGCTCACCAGCTAAATCTGGTATATATTCCAGGCTAAATTGTTACAAAGCATATTTAACAGCAGGTTAAGTATACATTTAATCATAAGACACAGTATTTATCCTGTCGGTATTATTACGCGCTACAAATTGTGCGCAACGACAGACTGTCAGAAGGTTGAACTCACGATGAAAACGCCGCTGATCACCCGCGAGGGATATGAAAAACTGAAGCAGGAAATGGACTACCTGTGGCGCCAGGAGCGCCCGGAAGTGACCAAAAAGGTCACCTGGGCCGCCAGCCTTGGCGACCGCAGCGAGAACGCGGACTACCAGTACAACAAAAAGCGCCTGCGGGAGATCGATCGCCGGGTCCGCTATCTGACCAAATGTCTGGAACAGTTAAAGATCGTCGATTATTCCCCGCAGCAGGAAGGCAAAGTCTTCTTTGGCGCCTGGGTAGAGATCGAAAACGACGAGGGCGATACCAAACGCTTTCGCATCGTCGGCTACGATGAGATTTTTGGCCGCAAAGACTACATCTCCATCGACTCACCGATGGCGCGCGCCTTGCTGAAAAAAGAGGTCGGCGATCTGGCTATCGTTAACACGCCGGCGGGCGAAGCCAGCTGGTATGTCAACGAGATCGAATACGTAAAATAGACAAGAACTTTCCGAGAGACACCGGGCGCGACTGGCATTTTCAGCCGTCAGTCCGTATAACTAGTCCCTGATTTTTGACCCTAAAGATGAATTAAAAGCCATGATGAATGATTCGCTCTGCCGCATTATTGCGGGTGAACTTCAGGCCAGAGCCGAACAGGTAGAAGCTGCCGTTCGCCTGCTTGATGAAGGGAACACCGTGCCGTTTATTGCACGTTATCGTAAAGAAGTCACCGGCGGTCTGGATGACACGCAGCTGCGTAATCTGGAAACTCGCCTTGGCTATCTGCGCGAACTGGAAGACCGTCGTCAGGCGATCCTCAAATCCATCGCTGAACAGGGCAAACTGAGCGACGCGCTGGAAAAAGCCATCACCTCCACGCTGAGCAAAACCGAACTGGAAGACCTCTACCTGCCGTACAAGCCGAAGCGCCGTACCCGCGGGCAGATCGCCATCGAAGCCGGGCTGGAGCCGCTGGCTGACCTGCTGTGGAACGAACCGTCCCACGATCCGGAAACGGAAGCCGCAAAATATATTGACGCCGATAAAGGCCTGGCCGACAGCAAAGCGGCCCTGGATGGCGCGCGCTATATTCTGATGGAGCGGTTTGCCGAAGACGCCGCGCTGCTGGCGAAGGTCCGTGACTATCTGTGGAAAAACGCCCACCTGGTCTCCACCGTCGTCAGCGGCAAAGAAGAGGAAGGCGCCAAATTCCGCGACTACTTCGATCACCACGAGCCGATCGCCACCGTGCCGTCGCATCGCGCGCTGGCGATGTTCCGCGGTCGCAACGAAGGCGTGCTGCAGCTCTCTTTAAACGCCGATCCGCAGTTTGACGAGCCGCCGAAAGAGAGCCACGGCGAGCAAATTATTATCGACCACCTTGGCCTGCGCCTGAATAACGCCCCGGCGGACAGCTGGCGTAAAGGTGTCGTCAGCTGGACCTGGCGTATCAAAGTGCTGATGCACCTCGAAACCGAGCTGATGGGCACCGTGCGCGAGCGCGCGGAGGACGAAGCCATCAACGTCTTCGCCCGTAACCTGCACGACCTCCTGATGGCCGCGCCCGCCGGGCTGCGCGCCACCATGGGACTCGATCCGGGCCTGCGCACCGGGGTGAAAGTGGCCGTCGTCGACGCCACCGGTAAACTGGTCGCCACCGATACCATCTATCCCCATACCGGCCAGGCCGCCAAAGCGGCCGTCGTCGTCGCCGCGCTGTGTGAAAAGTACAATGTTGAGCTGGTGGCCATCGGCAATGGTACCGCCTCGCGTGAAACCGAGCGTTTCTTCCTCGACGTGCAGAAGCAGTTCCCGAAAGTCACCGCCCAGAAGGTGATCGTCAGCGAAGCCGGGGCTTCCGTTTACTCCGCCTCCGAGCTGGCGGCCCAGGAGTTCCCGGACCTCGACGTGTCGCTGCGCGGCGCGGTCTCCATCGCCCGCCGTCTGCAGGATCCCCTGGCCGAGCTGGTGAAAATCGACCCGAAATCGATTGGCGTCGGCCAGTATCAGCACGATGTCAGCCAGACCCAGCTGGCGCGTAAGCTGGACGCGGTGGTGGAAGACTGCGTGAACGCCGTCGGCGTTGACCTGAACACCGCCTCCGTTCCGCTGCTGACCCGCGTCGCCGGCCTGACCCGCATGATGGCGCAGAACATCGTTGCCTGGCGCGACGAGAACGGCCAGTTCCAGAATCGCCAGCAGTTGCTGAAGGTCAGCCGTCTGGGGCCGAAAGCCTTTGAACAGTGCGCCGGCTTCCTGCGTATCAACCACGGCGACAACCCGCTGGATGCCTCCACCGTGCACCCGGAAGCCTATCCGGTGGTCGAGCGCATTCTGGCCGCCACCCAGCAGGCGCTGAAAGATCTGATGGGCAACAGCAGCGAACTGCGTCATCTGAAGGCTGCGGATTTCACCGATGAGAAGTTCGGCGTTCCGACCGTCACCGACATTATCAAAGAGCTGGAAAAACCAGGCCGCGATCCGCGTCCGGAGTTTAAGACGGCGAAGTTCGCCGACGGCGTAGAGACCATGAACGATCTACTGCCGGGGATGATCCTGGAAGGCGCCGTCACCAACGTCACCAATTTCGGCGCGTTTGTCGATATCGGCGTCCATCAGGATGGACTGGTACACATTTCGTCGCTTTCTGACCGGTTTGTTGAAGATCCGCACACCGTGGTGAAAGCGGGCGACATCGTGAAGGTCAAGGTCATTGAAGTCGATCTGCCGCGTAAACGTATCGCCCTGACCATGCGTCTCGACGAGCAGCCAGGCGACAGCAACGCCCGCCGCGGCGGCGGTCAGGATCGCCCCCAGGGTAACCGCCCGGCCGCGAAGGCCGCCAAACCCCGCGGTCGCGAGGCACAGCCTGCCGGTAACAGCGCAATGATGGATGCCCTCGCTGCGGCGATGGGTAAAAAACGCTAATCTCTCCCTGCCCCTTTTCAGGGGCAGTTTTCATTTTTCATCCCCTGGCGATACGGCCGCCATTACGCGCAAAACGGGTTCAGTCATTTCTGATAACCTGCATTAATTCCGTTAAGGAAAGGTCGCGAAATTATTATTTTCATTTCGTTAACTTAAGAAACCTTAATTAAACATTAGATCGCCGAAATAATATTTTGCGCCTATTTGATCACCGACTGGATTTTGCGGCATATCAATAAAAAGGTGATTTTCGCTATAAAAATAGCGCGAAGCGCATCATATGTATTGATGATAAAAACCATTCTCATTATCATCACTTTCAGAACGTTTTTTCCTTTTTCGTTGGCTACGGTCCCCGGCGCAGCTGCCTCCAGGCGTCCGGAAAATTCTTCTTCGGTTATCGATAGACAAGTAGGCCCTATGCAATTCACACCTGATAGTGCGTGGAAAATTACCGGATTCTCCCGCGATATTAGCCCAGCATACCGTCAGAAATTACTCTCCCTCGGCATGCTGCCCGGTTCCTCTTTTCATGTGGTTCGCGTAGCGCCGCTCGGCGATCCTGTTCATATTGAAACCCGACGCGTCAGTCTGGTATTACGCAAAAAAGATCTCGCCTTAATCGAACTGGAAGCGGTTGCACAATAACGGCTGGCCCGGCACAAGAGTCTGAAATATGAAAAAATTAACCGTTGGTTTAATTGGTAATCCTAATTCTGGCAAGACCACCTTATTTAATCAGCTGACCGGCGCCCGCCAGCGCGTAGGCAACTGGGCCGGGGTCACCGTTGAGCGTAAAGAGGGCGTTTTCGCCACCACTGACCATCAGGTCACGCTGGTCGACCTCCCGGGGACCTACTCCCTGACCACCATCTCTTCGCAGACCTCGCTGGACGAGCAGATTGCCTGCCACTACATCCTGAGCGGCGACGCCGACATGCTGATTAACGTGGTTGATGCCTCCAACCTCGAGCGAAACCTCTATCTGACGCTGCAGCTGCTCGAGCTGGGGATCCCCTGCGTCGTCGCGCTGAACATGCTGGATATCGCCGAAAAGCAGCAGGTGCGTATCGATATCGACGCCCTCGCCGCCCGTCTCGGCTGCCCGGTCATTCCGCTGGTCTCAACCCGCGGACGCGGAATCGAAGCGCTGAAGATTGCCCTCGACCGTCATCAGGCGAACAGCGATATTGAGCTGGTTCACTATCCGCAGCCGCTGCTGCGCGAAGCTGACCTGCTGGCGCAGCAAATGTCAGCGCAGATCCCGACCCGGCAGCGGCGCTGGCTGGGTCTGCAGATGCTGGAGGGCGATATCTACAGCCGGGCCTATGCCGGCGACGCCGCCGATAAACTGGATATTGCTCTGGCGAATCTCAGCGACGAGATCGACGACCCGGCGTTGCATATCGCAGACGCGCGCTATCAGACCATCGCCGCCGTTTGCGACGCCGTCAGCAACACCCTGACCGCCGAGCCAAGCCGCTTCACCGCGGCAATGGACAAAGTGATCCTTAACCGCTTCCTCGGGTTACCGATTTTTCTCTTTGTCATGTACCTGATGTTCCTGCTGGCGATAAACATCGGCGGCGCGCTGCAGCCGATTTTTGATGCCGGCTCGGTCGCGGTCTTTATTCACGGTATTCAATGGCTGGGCTACACCCTGCACTTCCCGGACTGGCTGACCGTGTTCCTCGCCCAGGGGATCGGCGGCGGTATCAACACCGTGCTACCGCTGGTGCCGCAGATCGGCATGATGTATCTGTTCCTCTCCTTCCTCGAGGACTCCGGCTACATGGCGCGCGCCGCCTTTGTCATGGACCGCCTGATGCAAGCCCTCGGCCTGCCGGGGAAATCCTTTGTCCCGTTGATTGTCGGTTTCGGCTGCAACGTGCCGTCGGTGATGGGCGCCCGTACCCTTGACGCGCCGCGCGAGCGTCTGATGACCATTATGATGGCGCCGTTTATGTCCTGCGGCGCGCGGCTGGCGATCTTCGCCGTCTTCGCAGCCGCGTTCTTTGGTCAGAACGGTGCGCTGGCGGTCTTCTCGCTCTACGTGCTGGGCATTGTGATGGCCATTCTCACCGGCCTGATGCTGAAGCACACCATTATGCGTGGCGAAGCCTCGCCGTTCGTGATGGAGCTGCCGGTGTACCACGTCCCGCACATCAAGAGCCTGATTATCCAGACCTGGCAGCGCCTGAAAGGCTTTGTGCTGCGCGCCGGGAAGGTGATCGTCATTGTCAGCATCTTCCTCAGCGCGCTGAACAGCTTCTCGCTGAGCGGTAAGGTCGTCGACAACATCAACGACTCCGCGCTGGCCTCGGTGAGCCGGGTCATTACGCCGGTGTTTAAACCGATCGGCGTGCATGAAGATAACTGGCAGGCCACCGTCGGCCTGTTTACCGGCGCGATGGCGAAGGAGGTGGTGGTCGGTACGCTGAACACCCTCTATACCGCCGAAGATATCCAGAATGAGGAGTTCAATCCGCAGACCTTCAGCCTCGGCGAAGAACTGCTGGCCGCCGTCGACGAGACATGGCAGGGACTGAAAGACACCTTCAGCCTCAGCGTCCTGGCCAACCCCATCGAAGCCAGCAAAGGCGATGGCGAGATGGCCACCGGCGCCATGGGCGTGATGGGCAGTAAATTTGGCAGCGCGGCGGCGGCATACAGCTACCTGATCTTCGTTCTGCTCTATATCCCCTGCATCTCGGTGATGGGCGCCATCGCCCGCGAATCGAGCCGCGGCTGGATGACCTTCTCCATCCTGTGGGGGCTGAATATCGCCTATTCGCTCTCGACGCTTTATTACCAGACCGTCAGCTTTAGCGACCATCCGCGCTACAGCCTGGTGTGTATCCTGGCGGTGGTGTTGTTCAACGTGGTGCTCTTCGGCCTGCTGCGCCGGGCGCGCAGCCGGGTGGACGTCTCGCTGCTGGCCACCCGAAAAACGCCGGCCTCCTGCTGTTCCAGCCCGGCTGGCGATTGCCACTAAGGAGGGTCTGTGGCGTCGTTAATGGAAGTCCGCGATATGCTGGCCCTGCAGGGCCGTATGGAGGCGAAACAGCTCAGCGCCCGCCTGCGGACGCCTCAGCCGCTGATTGACGCGATGCTGGAACGGATGGAAGCCATGGGTAAGGTGGTACGGATCAGCGAAACGAGCGAGGGCTGTCTCTCAGGCAGCTGTAAAAGCTGTCCTGAAGGGAAAGCGGCGTGCCAGCAGGAGTGGTGGGCGCTGCGATGAAAGGAGTCAGGCCTGGTCGTGCAACGGGTAAAACGAGTAAGAAAGCAGTGAAAAACGGGCCAACAGGCCCGTTTTTTATGACTGGATTATTTATAAACGTCAGCGTTAGCGTGTACGGTTTTTTCGTTTTTCTGCCCGGCAATCACCACAAAGTATTTCCCACCCAGCTCATCGGCTTTTTTAGACAGATCGCGTCGGGCGTCCATCGGTGACGTCGTCCTGGAGGTCGTGATGCTGCCGACCTTGGTCAAATTCATCTTCGCCACGTCTTCTTTTTGGATCTCTTTCGCGGCAAATGCGCCAAAAGACAGGGTGCCAATCACCAGAGATGCAACCATTCCTGTAACAAGTTTCATAGCCTCTACTCTCCATAAGGTTGTTATTGTAGGTCACGGTGGCGGAATGAAATAATCAACCACCGTAACAACCTAAGTATTGCTAGGAATGGCCCATTTACCATGGCGCGGCAAAAAAAATTACCCCAGCCGCTTTTTCAACGCCAGCAGCGGCTCGCAGAAGGCCGCGGGATGGGAAACAAACGGCGCATGCGCCGCCTTATCGAAGAGGATTGACTCGCTTTCCGGCCACAGCTCATCCAGCAGCGGGACAATCTTGCGCGGCACCAGTCCGTCCAGCCGGCCATACAGCCGCAGAAACGGTATCGGCAACCCAACCAGCGCCTGGCGCAGATCGACGGTTCTGAGGATCTCCAGTCCGCCGTTCAGCGCCTCGGCAGAAGGCATCGGCAGCGAGAGCACCGCCTGCTTTAACGCCCGCGCATCCTGACGCGCGCTCTCTGTGCCCATGGTTTGCAGGGCGAGGAATCGCTCGACGGTGCGCTGGAAATCGTCGCTCAGCTGCTGCTGAAACCCGGCCAGCACCTCGGGCTTGATGCCGGGCCAGTCGTCACAAGCCGCGAAACAGGGGGAAGAGGCAACCGTCACCAGCGCCTGCACGCGTTCCGGGTGCATCATCGCCACCTGGCTTGCCACCAGCCCGCCCAGGCTCCAGCCCAGCCACACCGCCTGAGGAGGAGCCTGCTCCAGCACCCGCTGCGCCATCGCCTCGAGCGACATCGCCCCATATCCGCCGCTGCGGCCATAGCCCGGCAGGTCCACCAGGTGGAGGGTAAAATGCGAAGCCAGCTGCGGCGTGATGCAATCCCATACCTGAGCGTTCAGCCCCCAGCCGTGCAGCAGCACAAGATGACAATCACCTTCGCCGATTGTTTGCCACCAGATGTCGTTCATCCGTTACCGTTCTCTTTTTTACTGGACAGAAGGCCAAATATGCTAACAGCACACAGCTTATGCTGGCTATGCCAAATGCCGCTGGCGGTCGCCTGCTGGGGGATCTGCTCCCGCTGCAGCCGCGCCCTGCTCGCCTGCCCCCCGCTCTGCCCGCAGTGTGGCCTGCCGGCGGCGACATCCCATCACCCCTGCGGCCGCTGCCTGCAAAAACCACCTCCCTGGCATTGGCTGGTGGCAGTCAATGACTATCGCCCGCCGCTGAGCGGTCTGGTCCAGCAGTTGAAGTTTCACCATCGTCCGGAGCTGGGGCCCGCCCTCGCGCGCCTGCTGCTGCTGCGTCTTCTGCAGCGGCACGATTTGCCGCCGGTGGACGGTATGGTCGGCGTACCGCTGTGGCATCGCCGCCGCTGGCGCCGGGGTTATAATCAGTGTGACGAACTGTGCCGACCGTTAGCCCGCTGGCGAGGTTGCGTCTGGCATCGGGAAGGCCTGACGCGCCAGCGAGCCGGCGCCGTCCAACATTCGCTCAATGCCCGCCAGCGCAGGCAGAACCTGAAAAATGCCTTTCAGCTTGAATTTGCCGTGGAGGGACTCCATATCGCTATCGTGGATGATGTCGTCACGACCGGCAGCACCGTCGCCGAGATATCCCGCCTGCTTTTGCGAAACGGCGCCGCGACGGTTCAGGTATGGTGTTTGTGCCGTACCTTGTAGACCCCCGCTGATGGGCGTATTATAACCCAGTAAAATAGTCAACTATTAGGCCAACGCTATGATCCGTATTTCCGATGCTGCACAAGCGCACTTTGCCAAACTGCTGGCAAATCAGGAAGAAGGGACGCAAATTCGCGTATTTGTGATTAATCCCGGCACCCCAAACGCTGAGTGCGGCGTATCTTACTGCCCACCGGATGCGGTGGAAGACACCGACACGGCGCTGAAATTTGAACAGCTGACCGCCTATGTCGATGAGCTCAGCGCGCCCTATCTGGAAGACGCTGAAATTGATTTCGTCACCGACCAGCTTGGCTCGCAACTGACGCTGAAAGCACCGAACGCCAAGATGCGCAAAGTCTCTGACGATGCCCCGCTGATGGAGCGCGTCGAGTACCTGCTGCAGTCGCAGATTAACCCGCAGCTGGCGGGCCACGGCGGCCGCGTGTCGCTGATGGAGATCACCGACGACGGTCTGGCTATTCTGCAGTTCGGCGGCGGATGCAACGGCTGTTCGATGGTTGACGTGACCCTGAAAGAAGGCATTGAAAAGCAGCTGCTGAACGAGTTTCCGGAGCTGAAAGGGGTTCGCGATTTGACCGAGCATCAGCGCGGCGAGCACTCCTACTACTAAGCCCTTCCTCCGGCGGCACCCTGCCGCCGGTCCTCCCTGGCCCTTTCTGTGTTACCGCGCAACATCTCCCGCTAAATGACCGGCAAAAACCGGGGAAAGAGTATGACTTAAGTCTCATATTTAACATTTTCCCCCGTCAGGTGATTCTCAACCCTCACATGTTACCCGTATCATCCACTTCAGGCACCACCGGCAAAAAAATAGCCAGCTATCCTTTCTCTGGGTAAGGATAATGCAAGTATTTACGGTGCCAGACTATTTTGCTCCCACATGGGGCAGATGTCTTACAGGTTGAATCTTTGACGTTACCCATAACAAATTAAGGCCAGGTAAATCATGCCATTAATCATCGTTGCTATCGGGGTTGCCCTGTTATTGCTGTTAATGATCCGTTTCAAAATGAACGGCTTCATTGCGCTGGTTCTGGTGGCGCTCGCCGTCGGATTAATGCAGGGTATGCCGCTGGATAAAGTGATCGTCTCTATCAAGAACGGCGTTGGCGGCACCCTTGGCAGCCTCGCGCTGATCATGGGCTTCGGGGCTATGCTCGGTAAACTGCTGGCAGACTGCGGCGGCGCCCAGCGTATCGCCACTACCCTTATCAATAAGTTCGGTAAGAAGCATATTCAGTGGGCCGTGGTCCTGACCGGCTTCACCGTCGGCTTCGCGCTGTTCTATGAAGTAGGCTTCGTGCTGATGCTGCCGCTGGTATTTACCATCGCCGCCTCGGCCCGCATCCCGCTGCTGTACGTCGGTGTCCCGATGGCCGCCGCGCTCTCTGTCACCCACGGCTTCCTGCCGCCGCATCCGGGTCCGACCGCGATTGCCACCATCTTCCATGCCGATATGGGCAAAACGCTGCTCTACGGCACCATTCTGGCTATCCCGACGGTTATCCTGGCAGGGCCGGTGTTTGCGCGCTTCCTGAAAGGCATTGATAAGCCGATCCCGGAAGGCCTGCATAACCCGAAAGTGTTCACAGAAGAAGAGATGCCTGGCTTTGGCGTCAGCGTCTGGACCTCGCTGGTACCGGTGATCCTGATGGCGATGCGCGCCGTGGCCGAGATGATCCTGCCGAAGGGCCACGCCTTCCTGCCGATTGCTGAGTTCTTCGGCGACCCGGTGATGGCCACCCTGATTGCGGTACTGATCGCCCTGTTCACCTTCGGTTTGAACCGCGGCCGCTCCATGGAGCAGATCAACGATACCCTGACTTCTTCTATTAAAATCATCGCGATGATGCTGTTGATCATCGGCGGCGGCGGCGCCTTCAAACAGGTGCTGGTGGATAGCGGCATGGATAAATACATCGCCTCTATCATGCACGAATCGAACATGTCTCCGCTGTTTATGGCGTGGTCAATCGCCGCAGTGCTGCGTATCGCGCTGGGTTCGGCGACCGTTGCCGCCATCACCGCAGGCGGGATTGCCGCGCCGCTGATCGCCACCACCGGCGTCAGCCCGGAACTGATGGTTATCGCCGTTGGCTCCGGCAGCGTTATCTTCTCTCACGTCAACGATCCGGGTTTCTGGCTGTTCAAAGAGTACTTTAACCTGACCATCGGCGAGACCATCAGGTCCTGGTCGGTGCTGGAAACCATTATCTCAGTATGCGGCCTGGTAGGCTGTCTGCTGCTGGGGATGGTGGTGTAAGGAGACTCCCGCACAGAAAAAGGCCGGTCCGCATAATGCGGACCGGCCTTTTTTATCGGACATGCTCATCGCCGCGCAGCAAACGACGCGGCGGGAAGTCATCTGGCGGCGGCTTTCTTGCTCGCCGCCTTGCGCCGTTTATCCAGATCCTTAATCAGCTTATTGACCTGTTCATCGGCAAACATCTGCTCCAGGGTGACGGACAGCTTCCGGCGCCAGTTCGGGTACTCAGTGCTGGTGCCCGGAATGTTAACCGGCGACGCCATCTCCAGCCAGTCTTCCGGCTGCAGGCCCAGTAGCGCACTGTTACTGTCGGCAATGTAACGCTGCATCCCCCGGTTGAGGATCCCGGTCATGCTCATCAGAGAGGCCTTATGCCCGGCACGTTTGGGCAGACAGCCATACTTATGCAACGCATCCAGCAGCCCTTGCTTCGCCAGCTCGCGGTCCTGGTACAGCCCGCGCAGCACCACCTCATCAGGATAGAGCCCCAGCGCTTTACCTAGCGTCAGATCGCCGCTTTCCCAGTAGCCGCGGAGGGTGGGCAGGTCGTGCGTCGTCGCCACAGCCATTGATTGCTCCGGGTACAGCGCCGGCGCGCGGAACGTTTTCTCTGCATCACTCTCAAAATAGAGCACCTTATAAGAATAGACGCCGCTGTTGCGTAACTTGCTGACAATCTCCACCGGTACCGTGCCCAGGTCTTCGCCGATCACCATGCAGCGATGACGCTGGCTTTCCAGCGCCAGAAGCGACAGCAGATCGTCGACGGGATACTGAACGTAAGCGCCATGGTCGGCGGTTTCACCATAGGGGATCCACCACAAACGCAGCACCGACATTACGTGATCGATGCGCAGCGCGCCGCAGTTCTGCATATTGGCGCGCAGCAGGTCGATAAACGGCTCATAGGCGCGAGCGGCAATAATATGCGGATCCATCGGCGGCAGGCCCCAGTTCTGGCCCAGCGGGCCCAGAATATCCGGCGGCGCGCCCACGGACGCTTTCAGGCAGTACAGCTCACGGTCGCACCAGGTCTCCGACCCGCCTTCGGCGACGCCCACCGCCAGATCGCGGTAGAGGCCAATCGGCATCCCGTCGCGCTGGCTGGTTTCCCAGCAGGCGGCGAACTGGCTCCAGGCCAGCCACTGCAGCCAGAGATAGAAACTGACGTCGTCCTCATGCTCAATGCAGAAGGCTTTCACCTCCGGGCTGTCGATATCCTGAAAGGCCTTCGGCCAGGCCGGCCAGCCCCAGCGCAGCGGGTCCTGTTGTACCTGCCAGGCGTGCAGCGCATCGAAAGCGGCCTGCCAGTAGAGGCTTTCCCCTTCGCGCAGAACAAACTCGCGGAACGCCGTCATCTGCTCATCTTCACGACGAGAGAATCGTTTCCACGCCATACGCAGCGCGGTCATTTTCAGCGTGGTGACCGCGGTATAGTCGACATCATCCGTTTGCCGCGCCGCCTGCAAGGCCTGCTGGGTCGCTGCGGACTGCCACCACGCCTGCGCCTCTTCGCTACGCTGGAAATCTTCAACCGCATTAACGTCGATGTAGATGACGTTTAGCCAGCGACGTGAAGACGGGCTATACGGACTGGCGCTCTCCGGGTTCGCCGGATAGAGAGCATGTATCGGGTTAAGGCCAATAAACGACCCGCCGCGGCGGGCGATTTCCGGCAACATGGCCCGCAGATCGCCAAAATCGCCGATCCCCCAGTTTTTCTCCGAGCGCAGGGTATAAAGCTGCACGCAGGTGCCCCACAGCTTTTTCCCCTCTTTCAGCGGCTGCGGTTCGTAGCAGCGCGCCGGCGCGACAATGGTCCGGCAGTGCCAACGCTCTCCCTCCTGGGTGAGCGTCAGGGAGTGGTACCCCTCCGGCAGTTTAGCCGGCAGCGGCAGCGTCTCGCCGCCGCGGGTTTTCCCTTGATACTGCTTACCGTCCTCAGTGGTCAGGATCCACTGATACTCACCGCGTCCTGCCACCGGCAGCGACATTTTTTTGCCGTGGGTGAAAATTTTCACGTTCGGCAGCGGGTTAACCGCCACTTTCGTGGCGGCGGTAGAGCGATGCATCGCATCCAGCAGGCGCTGTTTGGTGACAGCCGCGATAGACTGCGGCTTGCCGTGCGCATTGATATAGCTGGGGCTGATGCCCGCCGCCAGCGCGGCATTATCGAGGCGTTTACTCTCCATAGGCCTTCCTTTAGCGTTTCGCCTGCCAGATACGTTGCTGATAATCGCGGATCGAGCGGTCGGAGCTGAACATGCCGCAGCGCGCGGTGTTGAGGATAGCCGCGCGGGTCCAGGCCTCCTCGTCTCGATACAGCTCATCTACCCGTTTTTGCGCCGCTACGTAGGCTTCGAAATCGGCCAGCACCAGGTACGGATCGCCGCCCTGCAGCAGGCTGTGCAGCATCTGATCGAAGGCATGCTTGTCGCCGTTGCTGTAGGTGCCGTTCTCCAGCTCTTTAAGCACCGCATCGAGCAGCTTGTCTTTTTTACGCCATTTCAGCGGATCGTAGCCTTTCGCTTTCAGGGCTTTCACCTCTTCAACCGTGTGGCCGAAGATAAAGATGTTTTCCTCGCCCACCTGCTCAGCGATTTCCACGTTAGCGCCATCCAGCGTCCCGACGGTCAGCGCGCCGTTCAACGCCAGCTTCATGTTGCCGGTGCCAGAGGCTTCTTTACCCGCGGTGGAGATCTGCTCGGAGATATCCGCCGCCGGGATCAGTTTTTCCGCTGCCGATACACAATAGTCCGGCAGGAAGACCACCTTCAGCTTATCGCCGACTTTCGGGTCATTGTTGATCGCTTCCGCTACCTTATTGATGGCAAAAATAATGTTTTTCGCCAGATAGTAGCCCGGCGCCGCTTTCGCGCCGAACAGGAAGACGCGCGGCACGCGGTCCGCCTGCGGGTTTTCGCGGATCTCTTTGTACAGCGCAAGAATATGCAGCAGGTTAAGGTGCTGACGCTTGTACTCGTGCAGGCGTTTGATCTGAATATCGAAAATCGCCTGCGGGTTGATCTCAATCCCGGTACGCTGCTTCACAAACTCAGCCAGATGAACTTTGTTGGCCTGCTTGATATCGCGATAAGTCTGACGAAACGCCGCATCGTCAGCATATTTTTCCAGGTTGATCAGCTGGTCGAGGTCATTGGCCCACTCTTTTTTCAGCGTCTCATCCAGCAGCGAGGCCAGCGCCGGGTTGCACTGCTTGATCCAGCGGCGCGGCGTGATGCCGTTGGTCACGTTATGGAATTTGTTCGGCCACAGCTGGTTATATTCCGGGAACAAATCTTTTACCACCAGGTCCGAGTGCAGCGCCGCCACGCCGTTGACAGCAAAGCCGCCCACCACGCACATGTTGGCCATCCGAACCTGCTTGTCATGCACCACCGCCAGCTTCGCCCAGACCTGCTTATCGCCCGGCCAGGTTTTGTCCACCAGCTGTTTAAAGCGGTCGTTGATCTCTTTAATGATCTGCATATGGCGCGGCAGCAGCGCTTTCACCAGCTTCTCATCCCAGCACTCCAGCGCTTCCGGCATCAGGGTGTGGTTGGTGTAAGCAAAGGTTTTACTGGTGATCGCCCAGGCGTCGTCCCAGCTCAGCTGGTGCTCGTCGATCAGCACGCGCAGCAGCTCCGGAATGGCGATGGTCGGGTGCGTATCGTTCAGCTGGATCACTTCGTAATCCGCCAGCTCGGCCAGCTTGCGGCCTGCCAGATGATGACGACGCAGGATATCGGCCACTGAGCAGGCGCACTGGAAGTACTGCTGCATCAGGCGCAGTTTTTTACCGGCCTGATGGTTGTCGTTCGGGTACAGCACCTTGGTCAGTTTTTCCGCGTCGATGCCCTGCTGCTCGGCGCGCAGGAAATCGCCATCGTTGAATTTGGTCAGGTTGAACGGATGAGCGTGTTTGGCCTGCCACAGACGCAGCGGCTGGGCGACGTTGTTGCGATAGCCAAGCACCGGCAGGTCCCAGGCTTCGCCGGTAATGACGAACGCCGGCTGCCATTCGCCATTTTTGCTGACTTTCCCGCCGATGCCGACCTGGACATCCAGCGCTTCGTTATGACGGAACCACGGGTAGCTGTTACGCCCCCAGTCGTCCGGGGCTTCCATCTGCTGGCCATCGTCAAATGACTGGCGGAACAGGCCATACTGGTAATTGAGACCGTAACCGGTCGCCGACTGCCCCACCGTCGCCATGGAGTCGAGGAAGCAGGCTGCCAGACGTCCCAGGCCGCCGTTACCCAGCGCCGGGTCTGTCTCTTCTTCCAGCAGATCGGTGAGGTTGACGTCGTAGCCTTTCAGCGCGTCGCTAACGCCCTCGTACCAGCCCAGGTTGAGCAGGTTGTTGCCGGTCAGGCGACCAATCAGAAACTCCATCGAGATGTAGTTAACGTGACGCTGTCCTTGCGCCGGTTTCGCTACCGGCTGCGCCGCCAGAAGTTCCGCCAGCGCTCCGCTGACCGCGCGCCACCATTGACGCTGTGTCATCTCGGAAGCGGACTGTAAACCAAAATGCTGCCACTGACGCGTCAGTGCAGCCTGAAACTGAGCTTTGTTAAATGAAGTCTGTGACATAATGAGATCCGGGTCCTTTACTAAAACGATGGCGCTAGTGTGCCGACCTCCCGATTCATCGTCCTCATCCCGACGGGGATTAGACAGGGAGGAGTGGCGGGGATGAGCGAAAAGTGTGATCCTGGACACTATAGTGTGGGTGAGAAGGCAAAAATATGCTGTAAAAATCACCGCGATATGACAATCGAGAGGTTACGTCCGCAGGGAAAAAATTTGTTACAGGCCAATACGCGCTAAAAATCTTTCCGCCTCTCGCCAGGTTATTAAAAAAATAAATAGAGAGCTCTGGAGAAATAAGCACATTTCATCACATTGATCCGCAAAAAAGATTACTTCTAAGAAATCTCTGACAATAATTTAATAAAAACAAACAACTACTCTTCACATAAAATAAATCTCTCCCCGCTCCGCCAGCCGCCGCCTGAAAACCGCTGGCGGCGAGTTCTGCCTGCGATTTTTCCCCATTCTCAACCAATGTCAAAATTTGTGACATAGAGCAAATTCAAGAGCATAAAGTTCGGACATAACTTGCAATAAATTTCATAATCACCGACCTTATTAGATATTAATTACGAAGCGCAAAAAAAATCGCAACCTCTCTCTTGCACAGCGAAATGTAGAACTATGTTGATTCCGTCCAAATTAAGTCGTCCGGTCCGCCTTGAACACACTGTGGTTCGTGAGCGTTTACTGGCGAAACTTTCCGGCGCGAACAATTATCGTCTCGTGCTGATCACCAGCCCTGCCGGGTACGGTAAAACAACGCTCATTTCTCAGTGGGCCGCGGGTAAAAACGATCTCGGGTGGTTTTCGCTGGACGAAGGCGACAATCAGCAGGAGCGTTTTGCCAGCTATCTGATCGCGGCGATCCAGCAGGCTACCGGCAACCACTGCGCGGCCAGTGAAGCGATGGTGCAAAAGCGCCAGTACGCCAGCCTCTCCTCTCTTTTTGCGCAGCTGTTTATTGAACTCGCCGACTGGCAGCGCCCGCTGTACCTCGTCATTGATGATTATCACCTAATCAATAATCCGGTGATCCATGACGCGATGCGCTTTTTCCTGCGCCATCAGCCGGAGAATATGACCCTGGTGGTGCTGTCGCGTAACCTGCCGCAGTTGGGCATTGCCAACCTGCGCGTCCGCGATCAGCTTCTGGAGATTGGCAGCCAGCAGCTGGCCTTTACCCACCAGGAAGCGAAACAATTTTTCGACTGCCGTCTGACGTCGCCAATCGAAGCCGACGACAGCAGCCGGCTGTGCGACGATGTCGCCGGGTGGGCCACCGCGCTGCAGCTCATCGCCCTCTCCGCCCGCCAGAATAACTCTTCCGCCCAACACTCCGCCCGCCGCCTCGCCGGGATTAACGCCAGCCATCTGTCGGATTATCTGGTGGATGAAGTACTGGATAACGTCGACGCCCGCACGCGTAACTTTTTGCTGAAGAGTTCTCTGCTGCGCTCGATGAACGACGCGTTAATCGTGCGCGTCACCGGCGAAGAGAATGGCCAGATGCAGCTGGAGGAGATCGAACGCCAGGGGCTATTCCTGCAGCGGATGGATGATTCCGGTGAATGGTTCCGCTATCACCCGCTGTTTGGCAGCTTCCTGCGCCAGCGTTGTCAGTGGGAGCTGGCGGTTGAACTGCCGGAGATCCACCGCGCTGCGGCGGAAAGCTGGATGGCGCAAGGGTTCCCCAGCGAGGCCATTCATCATGCGCTGGCCGCTGGCGATGCCAAAATGCTGCGCGATATCTTACTCAACCACGCCTGGGGCATGTTTAACCATAGCGAACTAGGGCTGCTGGAGCAGTCGCTGTCGGCGCTGCCCTGGTCAAATCTGCTGGAAAATCCGCGCCTGATCCTGCTGCAGGCCTGGCTGATGCAGAGCCAGCATCGTTACAGCGAAGTCAACACCCTGCTGGCGCGCGCCGAGCAGGAGATGAGTGTGGAAATGGACACCGCGATGCATGGCGATTTCAACGCGCTGCGCGCACAGGTAGCGATTAACGACGGCGACCAGGACGAAGCGGAACGTCTGTCGATGGTGGCCCTGGAAGAGTTGCCGCTGGCCAACTATTACAGCCGCATCGTCGCCACCTCGGTGCATGGCGAAGTCCTCCATTGCAAGGGGAAACTGACCAAATCCCTCGCCGTGATGCAGCAGACCGAACAGATGGCCCGCCGTCACGACGTGTGGCATTACGCGCTGTGGAGCATTATTCAGCAAAGTGAAATTCTCTTTGCCCAGGGCTTCCTGCAGGCTGCCTGGGAGAGCCAGGAGAAAGCCTTCCAGCTGGTGCGTGAACAGCACCTTGAGCAGTTGCCGATGCATGAGTTCCTGCTGCGCATCCGTTCTCAGCTGCTATGGGCATGGGCGCGCCTCGACGAAGCTGAAGCCTGCGCCCGCCAGGGAATGGACGTTCTCTCAACTTATCAGCCGCAGCAGCAGCTGCAGTGTCTGGCGCTGATGGTCCAGTGCTCGCTGGCGCGCGGCGATCTCGATAATGCCCGTAGCCACCTGAACCGGCTGGAAAACCTGCTCGGTAACGGTCACTATCACAGCGACTGGGTCTCCAACGCCGATAAGGTGCGAGTGATCTACTGGCAGATGACCGGCGATAAAACCGCGGCGGCCAACTGGCTGCGCCAGACGCCGAAGCCGGAATTCGCCAACAACCACTTCCTGCAGAGCCAGTGGCGCAACATTGCCCGGGCGCAGATCCTGCTGGGCGATTTCGAACCGGCGGAAATGGTGCTGGAAGAGCTGAACGAAAATGCGCGTTCGCTGCGTTTGATGAGCGATCTCAACCGCAACCTGCTGCTGCTCAACCAGCTGTACTGGCAGGCGGGACGCAAGAGCGAAGCGCAGAAAGCCTTGCTCGAAGCCCTGACGCTCGCCAACCGCACCGGCTTTATCAACCACTTTGTGATTGAAGGCGAGGCGATGGCTCAGCAGCTGCGCCAGCTGATCCAGCTGAACACTCTGCCGGAGCTGGAGCAACACCGCGCCCAGCGTATTCTGCGCGACATCAACCAGCATCATCGCCACAAATTCGCCCACTTTGACGAAGGGTTCGTCGAGCGGCTGCTGAATCACCCGGAGGTGCCGGAGCTTATCCGCACCAGCCCGCTGACCCAGCGCGAATGGCAGGTGCTTGGCTTAATCTATTCCGGTTACAGCAACGAGCAGATTGCCGGCGAGCTTGACGTGGCGGCTACCACCATCAAGACCCACATTCGCAACCTGTATCAGAAACTGGGCGTCGCCCACCGGCAAGACGCGGTGCAGCATGCTCAGCAGTTACTCAAGATGATGGGATACGGCGTCTGACGACGCCGTTGCCGTTTAGCACAGCTCCAGCTGGAGGTTGTTATCGGTGATGACCTTCAGCACGCCCGCCGGCGGCAGCACGTCGGTATAGACCGCATCGACCATACTGATACTACCCATATTGACCATCGCATTGCGGCCAAACTTGGTATGATCCACCACCAGCATCACGTGGCGTGAATTCTCAATGATCGCGCGCTTGGTGCGCACTTCATGATAATCAAACTCCAGCAGCGAGCCATCGCTGTCGACGCCGCTGATGCCAAGAATGCCGAAGTCGAGACGGAACTGCGAGATAAAATCCAGGGTCGCTTCCCCAATGATCCCACCGTCGCGACTACGCAGTTCACCACCGGCGAGAATAATGCGGAAGTCCTCTTTCACCATCAGCGTGTTGGCCACGTTCAGGTTATTGGTGACAATGCGCAAATCGTGGTGATCGAGCAGGGCGTGCGCCACCGCTTCCGGCGTGGTGCCGATATCAATAAACAGCGTCGCCCCGTCGGGGATCTCGCTGGCTACCCGCCGGGCGATACGCTCTTTTTCCGCCGTCTGGGTCGCTTTGCGATCGTGCCAGGAGGTGTTCACCGAGCTGGAGGGCAGCGCCGCGCCGCCGTGATGGCGGAGGATCATTTTCTGTTCGGCTAAATCATTCAGGTCGCGGCGGATGGTCTGCGGGCTGACCGCGAACTGCTCAACCAGCTCTTCCGTGCTGACGTAACCCTGTTTTTTTACCAGCTCGATAATCGCGTCATGACGTTGTGTTTGTTTCATGAAATATCCCTGGAAAAATGTCGCCTACCCGACCCCTGTCGGTAAGTCTTTATGCGCGTTTTCGCCCATGCAAGGTATCAACAAACGCCATCGCCAGGCCGGTCGCCAGACCAGCCACATGCGCGCCGTTAGCGATCGCCATGCCGAAAACGTCAAACCAGCCAGCAATTAACCACACTAAAGAAAAGAGTATCAACCCGCGCTGCAGATAAATACCGCTCTGCGGATCGCGCTCGCCCCGCAGCCAGACGTAGCCCATCAGCGCATAGACCACGCCCGATAAGCCGCCAAACCACGGGCCGCTAAACTGATGCTGCACGAAGCCGCTCAACAGGGCGCTGATAACGGTGATCACCACCAGTTTGCCGCTGCCGATGCGTTTTTCCACCGCGCCGCCGAGATACCACCACCATAGCAGGTTGAAGAGAATATGCATCAGCGAGAAATGCATGAAAGCATGGCTGAAATAGCGCCAGGCTTCGAACTGCAGCGAAGGATCGTAGGGCCAGGCCAGCCAAATCATCACCGGCTGATCGCCCAACAGATTTTGCAGGATAAACACCGCGATGCAGATGAGCAGAATCGCCCAGGTGAACGGGCCGGCGTTATGCCGCAGCGTGGCAAAGAAAGGAAAGCGCTGATAGCGCAACCCGCTATTGGTCTGTCCGGACTGCCAGCTCGCCGCCAGATAACGCGGGTCCGCCGGGTTCTCAAGGAAGCGGGCCAGCTCAGCCCTGACACGCCCGGCCTGACTCTCATCAGCCAGCCAGACGTCGCTCTGGGCGTGCTGCTGAATGGTCAGGATAATCCCCTGCGTCGCCATATAATCGACAAACGCCTGGGCCACCCGTGGATTGGCAAAAGAGGTAATCATTAACATGCAGCGAATCGCTTATTCCACACAAAGGGGGATAGTATACCTGCCAGCCGTTAAAACGTCCCGTGCGCCACTTCCGCCGGGAAATGGCGATGCCAGGCGTCGAACCCGCCATCAACGCTGTAGACCTTATCAAACCCCTGCTGTAGCAGATACTGCGCGGCGCCCTTGCTGCTGTTGCCGTGATAGCACATCACCATCACCGCCGTGTCAAAGTCGTGGTCACGCATAAACGCGCCCAGCGTATCGTTGGTCAGATGAAACGCGCCCGGCGTATGGCCCATCGCATAGCTTTGCGGATCGCGGATATCCACCAGCACCGCCGTCTGCTGATGCAGCTTCTGGTGCGCTTCTTCAACGTTGATACATTCAAACTGTTCCATGGTTCTCTTCTCTTTCTCGTCATGACGGGCGATGGCCGGCCCAATTTTACCCTGTAGTGTACCGTCAGGCGGTAAAGAAACGCCAATATGTTACACCCATCACTCCAAAATGTTTTTTTGATGTTACCAAAAGCGCGTTTGTTTGCTATAGTGAGCGATATCGAGCATTTGTGAGCTTAAACGAAAGTGTGAGAGGGTAAGAACGTGGAAACCAAAGATCTGATTGTGATAGGCGGAGGCATCAACGGTGCCGGTATCGCGGCAGATGCCGCCGGGCGGGGTTTATCCGTACTGATGCTGGAAGCGCGCGATCTCGCCTGCGCTACCTCCAGCGCCAGTTCCAAACTTATCCACGGCGGGCTACGCTACCTCGAACACTATGAGTTCCGCCTGGTCAGCGAAGCGCTGGCCGAGCGTGAAGTGCTGTTAAAAATGGCTCCGCATATCGCCTTCCCGATGCGCTTTCGTCTCCCGCATCGTCCGCATCTGCGTCCGGCATGGATGATCCGTATCGGCTTGTTTATGTACGATCATCTGGGCAAACGCACCAGCCTGCCGGGCTCCACCGGCTTGCGTTTTGGCGCAGAATCGGTACTTAAGCCGGAAATTGTGCGCGGTTTCGAATATTCCGACTGCTGGGTCGACGATGCCCGCCTGGTGCTGGCCAACGCGCAGATGGTTGTCCGCAAAGGCGGCGAAGTGCGGACCCGCACTCGCGCCATCTCGGCAAAACGAGAGAATGGCCTGTGGGTGGTGGAAGCGGAAGATATCGATAGCGGCGAGAAGTTTACCTGGAAGGCGCGCGGTCTGGTCAATGCCACCGGTCCATGGGTCAAACAGTTCTTCGACGAAGGGATGCATCTGCGCTCGCCTTACGGTATCCGCCTGATCAAGGGCAGCCACATCGTGGTGCCGCGAGTGCATACTCAGAAGCAGGCCTATATTCTGCAAAACGAAGATAAACGTATTGTGTTTGTTATCCCGTGGATGGATGAGTTCTCCATCATCGGCACGACGGACGTCGAGTATAAGGGCGATCCGAAAGCGGTAGCCATTGATGATAAAGAGATTAATTACCTGCTGAACGTCTATAACGCGCACTTTAAAAAGACTCTCAGCCGGGACGATATCGTCTGGACCTACTCCGGCGTCCGTCCGCTGTGTGATGACGAGTCGGATTCGCCGCAGGCGATCACCCGCGACTACACGCTGGATATTCACGATGAGAACGGCCAGGCGCCGCTGCTCTCCGTCTTCGGCGGGAAGCTGACCACCTATCGCAAGCTGGCCGAGCATGCGCTGGAAAAACTGACTCCCTATTACAAAGGAATCGGCCCGGCATGGACCAAAACCGCGGTGCTCCCCGGCGGCGATATCGGCGGCGACCGCGACGACTATGCAGCAAAACTACGCCGTCGCTTCCCGTTCATCAGCGAATCACTGGCCCGCCATTATGCCCGCACCTACGGGAGCAATAGCGAGTGGATCCTGAAGGAAGCCAGCGCCCTGAGCGATCTGGGGGAAGATTTCGGCCATGAGTTTTATGAAGCCGAGCTGAAGTATCTGGTTGAGCACGAATGGGTGCGCAGCCTGGATGACGCCATCTGGCGTCGTACCAAACAGGGCATGTGGCTGAATGGCGAGCAGCAAGCGCGCATCAGCGAATGGCTGGCGCAGCATGCGGGAAAGTCTGAACTGTCGTTAGCGTCCTGACATCGCGTGGCGCCAGGAGAGAAATACCCGGGCTATGGCTTGCGCTTGGCCCGGATACCTGTTCACAAATTAAACGAGACTTTTTTTCCAGTCGGCAACGTGACATTTATACTGAGTTCTCCCCCCAATGCCGCAATGTAGCGTTTTAGGGTCGAAAGCCGCGGATCGTTATCAGCCTGTTCCATTTTAGCGATCGTTGGCTGCTTTACCCCCATAGCCGCAGCCATCTCTGTTTGCGACATTTGCAACTCTTCTCGAAGCAAGTTTAAAGCGACAGACTGGCGTATCTCTGCCGCTTTCGCTGCAATACGCTGCTGGCTTTCAGGACTCTGTTTCGCCATGAGTTCTTTTAGCGTGGCCATTATCGCTCCTTAGTCAGGTGTTGGCTGAATTCTCTGTCAGCCAGAGTAATCATTTCTTTGTAAAAACGTTTCTCATTCATGCCATCCTTATTGCCCGCACATAAAACGATAGCTTTCCGCAGAGGATCAAAAGCAAAAAAGCGCGGATGGGGAGCCCATGATGCTGAACCCGGAGTTCTTTCATATTCTGAAACGTTGAATCTTTCACCGTATCAACATACGGGCGCCCAAGCTGCGGACCAAAATCAGATAAGATGAGCATCGTGGCCAACATATCCTCTTTTAAAGCTCTACTTTGTAATTCGAACCAGGCATCAAACGTATCCGTCGTTTCTACATCCCACATAGGCGATCCCTCATAGCCTAAAGGCTATCATCCATATTATAGCCATTAGGCTATGAACGTAAACTTATTGAGCATTTATCGTACTGCTGGCGAATTCACGTCAATAGTATATTCCCGCAATAGCCTGAATCCTCCCCGGCACTTTTCCGAATAAAACGTTCTCCGCACAGACAGAAACGGGGCCAAATGGCCCCGTTGAGTTGCATTGACTGGCTTACAGCCTTACCGGGTCGATATGCCAGATATATTTCGCGTACTCCTGGATCGTCCGGTCAGAGGAGAAGTAGCCCATGTTGGCAATATTCAGCATCGCCTTATAGGCCCACTCTTCCGGATGTTGATACAGCTCGTCGACGCGATCCTGACAGTCCACATAGCTGCGATAGTCCGCCAGCACCTGGTAGTGGTCGCCAAAGTTAATCAGCGAATCCAGCAGGTCGCGGTAGCGCCCCGGTTCCGCCGGGCTGAACACGCCGGTACCGATCTGCGTCAGCGCCTGGTGAAGCTCTTCATCCTGCTCGTAGTATTCGCGTGGTTTATAGCCGCTGCGACGTAGCTCCTCCACCTCTTCCGCGGTGTTGCCGAAGATAAAGATATTCTCTTCGCCCACGTGCTCCTGCATCTCCACGTTCGCCCCGTCGAGGGTGCCGATAGTCAGCGCTCCGTTAAGGGCAAACTTCATATTGCTGGTGCCGGAAGCTTCAGTGCCTGCGAGGGAGATCTGTTCCGACAGGTCTGCCGCCGGAATAATCAGCTGCGCCAGGCTGACGCTGTAGTTGGGGATAAAGACCACCTTCAGCTTGTCGCCAATCTGCGGATCGTTATTGATCACCGCGGCCACATCGTTGATCAGGTGAATAATATGCTTGGCCATGTAGTAAGCCGAGGCCGCCTTACCGGCGAAAATGTTCACTCGCGGCACCCACTCCGCCTGCGGATCGGCTTTGATCCGGTTATAGCGGGTAATGACGTGCAGCACATTCATCAGCTGGCGTTTGTACTCGTGGATGCGTTTGATCTGCACATCAAACAGCGCCTTCGGATTCACCACCACATTAAGCTGCTGCGCAATATAGCTGGCCAGCCGCTGTTTGTTTTCCAGTTTAGCCTGACGCACCGCCTGATTGACCGTCGGATAGTCGATATGCTGCTTCAGCTCGTCAAGCTGGCTCAGATCGGTCCGCCAGGTGCGGCCGATATGCTCATCCAACACTTTCGACAACGGCGGGTTGGCCAGCGCCAGCCAGCGGCGCGGCGTGACGCCGTTGGTGACGTTGGTAAAGCGCATCGGGAAGATTTTAGCGAATTCGGCAAACAGCGACTCCACCATCAGCCGCGAATGCAGCTCCGACACGCCGTTGACCTTGTGGCTGACCACCACCGCCAGCCAGGCCATCCGCACGCGACGGCCGTTGGACTCGTCGATAATCGAGGTTCGGCTGAGCAGCGCGGTATCATTGGGATACTGCTCCTGCAGGGTCTTGAGGAAGTAATCGTTAATCTCGAAGATAATCTGCAGATGGCGCGGCAGAATTTTGCCCAGCATATCCACCGGCCAGGTCTCAAGCGCCTCGCTCATCAGCGTATGGTTGGTATAGGAGAAGACCTGACAGGTCACCTCGAACGCCTCGTCCCAGCTGAATTTATGTTCGTCGATAAGCAGGCGCATCAGCTCCGGTATTGACAGCACCGGGTGGGTGTCATTGAGGTGAATGGCAATCTTGTCCGCCAGGTTGTCAAAGGTCTTATGCAACATGTAATGGCGGCTCAAAATATCCTGTACCGTCGCCGACACGAGGAAATACTCCTGGCGCAGACGCAGCTCGCGTCCGGAGTAGGTCGAGTCATCCGGATAGAGCACGCGGGAGACGTTTTCGGAGTGGTTTTTATCCTCTACCGCAGCGAAGTAGTCGCCCTGGTTGAATTTACCAAGGTTAATTTCGCTACTGGCCTGCGCGCTCCACAGACGCAGCGTGTTGGTGGCATCGGTGTCAAAGCCGGGGATGATCTGGTCGTAGGCTTCCGCAATAATCTCTTCCGTCTCAATCCAGCGGGTTTTCTTTCCTTCCTGCTGAATGCGGCCGCCGAAACGCACTTTGTAGCGGGTGTTGTGGCGCTCAAACTCCCACGGGTTACCGTACTCCAGCCAGTAGTCAGGGGACTCTTTTTGTCGGCCATCGACGATATTCTGTTTAAACATCCCGTAGTCGTAGCGGATCCCGTAACCGCGTCCCGGCAGACCCAGCGCCGCCAGGGAATCCAGGAAGCAGGCCGCCAGACGGCCCAGACCGCCGTTGCCAAGACCGGGGTCATTCTCTTCATCGATCAGCTCTTCCAGATCGAGCCCCATCTCCGCCAGTGCGCTGCTCACATCGTCATAAATGCCCAGCGACAGCAGCGCGTTAGAGAGGGTACGGCCAATCAGGAACTCCATCGACAGATAGTATACCTGGCGCACTTCCTGCGAGAGCTGCGCGCGGTTGGAGCGCAGCCAGCGCTCCACCATGCGATCGCGGACGGCAAACAGCGTGGCGTTAAGCCATTCATGCTTGTTGGCGATGGCCGGATCTTTACCGATGATAAACATCAGCTTATAGGCAATAGAGTGCTTTAACGCCTCAACGCTCAGCGTCGGTGATGCATAGCTAAAGGGTACATTCATAACAATGACTCCAGTGGTTACATCAAGCGTTGATAAAGTTCGCGATAGGAGTTCGCGGCAACCTGCCAGCTAAAATCCATATTCATCGCCTGACGCTGCACATAGCGCCAGAGCGACGGGCGCGACCAGAGAACAAAGGCGCGACGGATAGCGCGCAGCAATGACAGCGCATTGCTGTCCTCAAAGACAAACCCTGTCGCCAGACCATCGGCAAGGTTCTCCAGCGAACTGTCAGAGACCGTGTCCGCCAGCCCCCCGGTGCGGCGCACCAGCGGCAGCGTGCCGTACTTCAGACCATACAGCTGAGTTAAGCCGCACGGTTCAAAGCGGCTCGGCACCAGAATGACGTCGGCGCCGCCCATAATGCGATGGGAGAAGGCCTCATGGTAGCCAATCTGCACCCCCACTTTGCCCGGATGTTCGGCGGCGGCGGCGAGGAAACCTTCCTGCAGCACCGGATCGCCGGCGCCCAGCAGCGCCAGCTGGCCGCCCTGCTCAAGCAGACCCGGCAGCGCTTCGAGCACCAGATCCAGCCCTTTCTGGCTGGTCAGGCGGCTGACCACGGCAAACAGCGGCGCTTTGTCATCGACCTTCAGGCCCATCGCAATCTGCAGCTGACGCTTGTTCTCCGCCTTCTCCTCCAGCGTGTCGCGATCGTAGCGCATCGGCAGCAGCAGATCGTTTTGCGGACTCCAGATACCGTCGTCAACGCCGTTGAGGATCCCCGACAGCCGTCCTTCATGATGGCGCTGGCGCAGCAGCCCTTCCATGCCGTAGGCGTATTGCGGTTCGGTGATCTCGCGCGCGTAGGTCGGGCTTACCGCCGTAATATGGTCGGCGTAGTAAAGACCGGCCTTCAGAAACGAGATCTGACCGTTAAACTCGAGGCCATGCATGTTGTAAAACGACCACGGCAGCTCGATATCATTCATATGCCAGGAGTAAAACATCCCCTGGTAGGCCAGGTTGTGCACGGTAAAGACCGATTTAGCCGGGCGTCCGCGCGCCGCCAGGTAGGCCGGCGTCAGGCCGGCGTGCCAGTCATGGGCATGCACCACATCCGGGCGCCAGAACGGATCCAGTCCGCTGGCCATTTCGCTTCCCACCCAGCCCAGCAGCGCAAAGCGCAGGACGTTGTCGGTATAAGCGTGCTGGTTGGTATCGTGGTATGGGCTCCCCGGCCGGTCATAGAGATGCGGGGCATCTATCAGGTAGATCCCCACGCCGTTAAAGTGGCCGTACAGCAGCGTGATCCGCCCGGCGAAGGTATCGCGGCGGGTTACCACCTGGGCATCCACCACGCCGCGGCGGATATCGGGAAACGCCGGCAACAGCACGCGGGTGTCGATACCCTCCGCAATTTGCGCCGCCGGCAGTGCGCCGATGACGTCCGCCAGACCGCCCGTCTTTAACAGCGGGAACATCTCAGAACATACATGTAAGACCTGCATTAGCGCTCCTGTTTGTGCCCCAATTTCCGCAGCATGTCGCGGGTCACCAGCACGATACCTTCCTCTGAGCGATAGAAGCGGCGTGCATCCTCTTCCGCGTTCTCACCAATCACCATACCTTCCGGGATGACGCAGGCGCGGTCAATCACGCAGCGACGCAGGCGGCATGAACGCCCCACCCAGACATCTGGCAACAAGACTGCCGAATCAATGTTACAGAATGAGTTCACCCGCACGCGCGGGAACAGCACCGACTGCACCACCACCGACCCGGAGATAATGCAGCCGCCGGAAACCAGCGAGTTCAGGGTCATGCCGTGGCTACCGGAGCGGTCCTGGACGAACTTCGCCGGCGGCAGCGATTCCATATGGGTGCGGATCGGCCAGTTCTGGTCGTACATATCCAGTTCCGGCGTGACTGACGCCAGATCGAGGTTGGCCTTCCAGTAGGCCTCCAGCGTTCCCACATCGCGCCAGTACGGCTCAGCGTTCGGGTCAGACTGCACGCAGGAGAGCGGGAAAGGATGTGCATAAGCCATGCCAGCTTCGGTGATCTTCGGAATGATATCTTTGCCGAAATCGTGGCTGGAGTTTTCGTTGCGATCGTCTTCTTCCAGCAGCTCATAAAGATAGGCGGCGTCAAAGATATAAATGCCCATACTGGCCAGTGATTTGGTCGGGTCGGTTGGCATCGCCGGCGGGTTAGCGGGTTTCTCGACGAACTCAATGATTTTTTCGTTTTCATCGACCGCCATGACGCCGAAGGCGGATGCCTCTTCAATGGGCACCGGCATGCAGGCCACGGTGCAACGCGCCCCTTTTTCGACATGGTCAATCAGCATGCGCGAGTAATCCTGCTTATAAATATGATCGCCCGCGAGGATCACCACGTACTCCGCTTTGTAGCGGCGGATGATGTCCAGGTTCTGCGTCACTGCGTCCGCCGTGCCGCGATACCAGTTTTCGCCGTGCACGCGCTGCTGGGCTGGCAGCAGATCGACAAACTCATTCATCTCTTCGCTGAAGAACGACCAGCCGCGCTGGATGTGCTGCACCAGCGTGTGCGACTGATACTGGGTGATGACGCCGATACGGCGGATCCCTGAGTTAATGCAGTTAGATAATGCGAAATCGATAATACGGAACTTGCCGCCGAAGTGAACGGCAGGTTTCGCACGCTTAATGGTGAGATCCTTGAGCCGGGTGCCACGCCCGCCCGCGAGGATCAACGCCACGGATTTGATGGGTAATTGACGCGCCAGCATCAGCGGATCGTTTTTTTCAAGCCTAACCATGATTAACTCCTTTTTACACCCCAGCTTTCCTTCTCATCCCGCCGCGCCGCCGCCACGAGTTCAACCGGAAGCTTCAGGGATTACGACCTTTGAAATACGCACACTCCGTGCGCGGGCCCATGCCAGACAGCCATGATGACCGGATTATCCTCTCCGGCGAAGGGAGGAACGGCGCGCCATTCCCCCTCAGGTAAAACCATATCGACCACCTCTGCGGTGGCGTTCAGCGTGAGCAGCCAGCGATCAGACAACTGGATCTGCATACACGCTGCGCCCTGCTGCCACTCCCCGGCAGTCAGCGGCTGGGCGTTGCGATTAAGCCAGCGGACATTGCCATCGCCCTCCTGCCACCAGCGGTTGCGGGTGAGCGCTGGAATGCGACGGCGCAGGTGGATCAGCGCCGCGGTAAACGCGGTTAATCCCGGGTTCGCCTGACGCCAGTCCAGCCAGGTCAACGCGTTATCCTGGCAGTAGGCATTATTGTTGCCGTGCTGGCTGTGGCCCTGCTCATCGCCCGCCAGCAGCATTGGCGTCCCCTGAGCCAGCAGCAGCGTCGTCAATAGCGCATGCACGCTGGAGCGCCGCCGTTCAATCACCGCGAGATTGGCGTCTAATCCCTCTATACCATGATTGTTGCTGTAGTTATTGTTAGTCCCATCGCGATTCTCCTCCCCGTTTGCCTCATTGTGTTTCTGATTGAAACAGACGCAGTCGCGGAGCGTGAAGCCATCGTGGGCCGTCACCAGGTTCACCGTCGCCGATGGCCGTTTGCCATCGCGAGCAAAGAGATCGCTGGAGGCCGCGAAGCGTTGCGCAAAGTCACCGAGGGAGACGTTTTGCTGCAGCCAGAAACGACGGGAAATATCGCGAAAATGGTCATTCCATTCGGCGAACAGCGGTGGAAAATTAGCCACCTGATAGCCGCCCGGGCCGATATCCCAGGGTTCCGCAATCAGTTTCACCTGCGACAGCACGCTGTCGCGGCGGATAGCCTCGAACAGCGGCGCATCCTGGCGGAATTCCGGCGTCCGCCCCATCACTGAGGCGAGGTCGAAGCGAAAGCCGTCAACATGGCACTCATCCACCCAGAAGCGCAAACACTGGCGCGCCCATTCCACCACCCCGGGGTGGCTGAGATTGAGCGTATTACCGCAGCCGGTCCAGTTGTGATAATCGCCATCCTCCCTTACCCAATAATAGCTACGGTTGTCGATTCCGCGCAGGGAGACGGTGGGCCCTTCGAGATCAATTTCCGCGCTATGGTTGAGCACGATATCCAGAATCACCTCGATGCCGGCGGCATGAAGCGCCTTAACCGCATCACGAAACTCATCGAGGGCACGCGCGGGATCGCTGGCATAGCGCGGATCCAGCGCGAACCATGCCAGCGGGTTGTAGCCCCAGTAGTTGCTCAAGCCCATCCGCTGCAGTCGCGGCTCGCTGGCGAACTGCGCTACCGGCAACAGCTCGAGGGCGCTGATGCCCAGCGATTTGAAGTAAGCGATCATCACCGGGTGGCCCAGCGCCTTATAAGTTCCGCGAATGGCTTCCGGCAGCTGCGGGTGCAACAGGGTGAGCCCTTTCACGTGCGCTTCATAAATCACCGTTTCCCCCCACGGGGTACGCGGCGGCTTATCGCCCCGCCAGTCGTAATGCAGATCCACCACTTGCGATTTTGGCGCGATTGCGGCGCTGTCGCGATGATCCGGCTCCCACATTCCACCATGCAGGCGTTCGTCATCCGGCAGATCGCCCTCGACCCGATACGCGCAGGGATCGAGCAGCAGCTTCGCCGGGTTAAAGCGGTGCCCCTGCGCCGGGTCCCAGGGACCATGCACCCGATAGCCGTAGCGCAGGCCCGGCCCGGCAGCGTCCAGCCAGCCGTGCCAGATGTCGCCGCTGCGCGCCGGGAGATCGACGCGTTGCTCGTTGCCCTGCTCGTCGAATACGCACAGCTCCACCCGCTCCGCATGGGCGGAGAAGAGGGCGAAATTCACGCCCTTGCCGTCATAGCTGGCGCCCAACGGCGCAGGTTTGCCTGCCGCAAGTGAGGTCATTGCGCCTCCCGGACCAGCCAGATCGTCGCCAGCGGAGGCAGGGTCAACGATAGCGAATGTTCGCGGCCATGGCTGGCGATCGCGTCGCTCTCCACCACACCGCCGTTACCCTGGTTGCTGCCGTGATAGTGCATGGAGTCGGTATTCAACGCCTCGCGCCAGCGTCCCGGCTGGTTAATGCCGAAGCGGTAGTCATGGCGCGGCACCGGCGTGAAGTTGCTGGCGACGATAATCTCATTCCCGGCCCGGTCGCGGCGCACAAAGACAAACACCGAACGCTCATGGTCGTCGACCACCAGCCATTCGAAACCGTAGGGGTCAAAATCCAGCTCGTGCAGCGCTTTATGGTGACGGTAGGTATGGTTCAGGTCACGCACCAGTCGCTGGACGCCATGGTGCCAGTTGTCGCCGCCCTCCAGCAGATGCCAGTCGAGGCTGCCGTCGTGGTTCCACTCGCGGCCTTGAGCGAACTCATTGCCCATAAACAGCAGTTTTTTACCCGGGAAGGCGAACAGCCAGCCGTAGTAGGCGCGCAGGTTGGCAAACTTCTGCCAGGCATCCCCCGGCATGCGGTCGAGAATCGATTTTTTGCCGTGCACCACTTCATCGTGGGAGAGCGGCAGCACAAAATTCTCGGTGTAGTTGTAGAGCATGCCGAAGGTCATTTTGTCATGATGGTAGCGGCGATGCACCGGATCGAGCTTCATGTAATCCAGGGTGTCGTGCATCCAGCCGAGGTTCCATTTGAACCAGAAACCCAACCCACCGCCGGCAGGCGGACGGGTGACGCCAGCAAAATCGGTGGACTCTTCCGCCATCGTCACCGCGCCCGGCGTCTGTTCGCCGAGGATGCGGTTGGTGCTGCGCAGAAACTCAATAGCTTCCAGATTTTCCCGGCCGCCGTATTCGTTGGGGATCCACTCACCTGCCTTGCGGCTGTAATCGCGATAGATCATTGAGGCCACCGCATCGACCCGCAGGGCATCAATACCGAAGCGCTCGATCCAGTACAGCGCGTTACCGACGAGGAAGTTGCTGACTTCGCGGCGACCATAGTTGTAGATCAGGGTATTCCAGTCCTGGTGATACCCCTCGCGTGGATCGCTGTGCTCATACAGCGAAGTGCCGTCAAACGAGGCAAGGGCAAAATCATCCGCCGGGAAGTGGCCGGGCACCCAGTCAAGAATGACGTTCAGCCCGGCGGCGTGCGCGGCATTGATAAAGTAACGGAAATCGTCGCGGGTGCCGAAACGGCGGGTCGGCGCATAGAGCCCGGTGGGTTGATAGCCCCAGCTGCCGTCGAACGGGTGCTCGTTAACCGGCAGCAGTTCGAGATGGGTGAAGCCCATCCATTTCGCGTAGGGCACCAGCTGGTCGGCCAGCTCGCGGTAGCTCAGCCAGAAATTATTATCGGTATGACGGCGCCAGGAGCCGAGATGCACTTCATAGATAGAGATCGGGGCATCAAACTGGTTCGCCGCTTTGCGGTCCGCCGGCTGTTCCACTTTGGGCGGCAGGTCGCAGATAAGCGAGGCGCTTTCCGGACGCATTTGCGACTCAAAGGCGTAAGGGTCGGCTTTGACCCGCAGATGGCCGTGGGCGTCAATCAGTTCGAATTTATACAGCTGGCCATTATGCGCGCCGGGAACGAACAGCTCCCAGATCCCGGACTCTTTGCGGAATCGCATCGGGTGGCGACGCCCATCCCAGTAGTTAAACTGCCCCACCACCGAGACGCGGCGGGCATTCGGCGCCCACACCGAGAAACGGGTACCGGTGACGCCGTCCATGGTGGCAGCGTGCGCGCCCAGCGTTTCGTAAGGACGCAGGTGGGTCCCTTCGGACAGCAGCCAGACGTCAAGATCCTGCAACAGCGGACCAAAGCGATAAGGGTCATCAATCAGATTCTGCTGCCCGTGCCAGGTGACGGCCAGCTGATAGCGAAAGGCGTTTTTGCGACGTGGCAGGACGCCGCTGAAGAAACCACGCGAGTCGAGGCATTCGAGCTTGCCGACTTTGCGTCCGGTTTTCGGTTCAATAACCCACACGTCGGTGGCGTCGGGTAATAATGCGCGTACTTCCAGCCCGGCGTCAGTTCGGTGCATGCCGAGCACGGAAAAGGGATCCGCGAAATGACCGGCGATTAGCGCATTAATCACGTCTCTATCAATATGATTAGACATGCTTTCATCCTGTTGTAAGTGTCGCTCATTCCTGTAACTGGCGACTTTTTTTGACCTGAACGGCGCAGTGCTCTCAGCATCCTCCTGCTCCGTCCCACCTTCAGGTAAGGAATTCCTTACTTAAAGCATAGCCAAGGCTGAGTTACCTCCGTGGGGAAAAATCTAACATCCGCGTTTACTCCTTGTATTACGCAAAAAAAAAGGGGGCTTGAAGACCCCCTTTCTGTTCATCCTGCGCTTACGCCAGCTGGCGAAGCATCCGGCGCAGCGGCTCCGCAGCGCCCCACAACAGCTGGTCGCCAACGGTAAAGGCCGACAGATACTCCGGCCCCATGTTCAGTTTACGCAGGCGTCCGACCGGGGTGGTCAGGGTGCCCGTCACCGCGGCTGGGGTCAGCTCGCGCATGGTAATCTCACGATCGTTCGGTACCACTTTGGCCCACGGGTTGTGCGCGGCCAGCAGCTCCTCAACGGTCGGGATAGACACATCTTTCTTCAGCTTGATGGTGAACGCCTGGCTGTGGCAGCGCAGCGCGCCAACGCGGACGCACAGGCCGTCTACCGGGATAACGGACGAGGTGGCGAGGATCTTGTTGGTCTCCGCCTGGCCTTTCCACTCTTCGCGGCTCTGGCCGTTATCCAGCTGTTTGTCGATCCACGGGATCAGGCTGCCCGCCAGCGGTACGCCGAAGTTATCCACCGGCAGCTCGCCGCTGCGGGTCAGCGACGTCACTTTGCGCTCGATATCCAGAATGGCGGAAGCCGGATTCGCCAGCTCTGCCGCAACATGGTTGTGCAGCTGACCCATCTGGCTCAGCAGCTCGCGCATATGACGCGCGCCGCCGCCGGAAGCCGCCTGGTACGTTGCCACGCTGACCCACTCCACCAGATCCTGGGCAAACAGGCCGCCGAGGGACATCAGCATCAGGCTAACGGTACAGTTGCCGCCGACAAAGGTTTTGATGCCGTTATTCAGGCCGGCGGTGATCACGTCCTGGTTAACCGGGTCGAGGATAATGATCGCATCATCCTTCATGCGCAGCGAAGAGGCGGCGTCAATCCAGTAACCCTGCCAGCCGCTTTCGCGCAGCTTCGGGTAAATCTCGTTGGTGTAATCGCCGCCCTGGCACGTGACAATAATGTCCAGTGCCTTCAGAGCGTCCAGATCGAACGCATCCTGAAGCGTGCCACCGGTGCTACCGCCGAATGACGGCGCTGGCTGTCCCAGCTGGGAGGTAGAGAAGAACACCGGGCGAATGGCGTCGAAATCGCGCTCTTCAACCATGCGTTGCATGAGAACAGAGCCGACCATTCCGCGCCAGCCGATAAAACCAACATTTTTCATAACGTATTCCTGCGAGGTGTGTGCTGTTTGTGCCTGGCCAGTTTCCAACTGGATTATCCCTCACCTTACAAAATGCAGCTAAAGTCGCAAGTGAAATTAATCAATGATTGCTGAACAATCAGAAAAGCAACTTATCCTGCACATTGTCCACCGTCGCTGGTCGTCGTCAAAAACGCAACGATTATCGGGGAAATCCCCTGCGCAATGGAATATTTTCCGTTGCTATTTTATTGATCCTGATTATGGATTGAGCGCGAAATCAGGTGATTTACCGCTTGCCAAATAAACGCATCAAACCCAGGCACAGCAAGGGCTGACGAGGGATACGAGTATCGTCGTAGCGCTAATAAGGGCGAATAGCAGGCAAGGAAAAGGGGGAAAAAGGGCGGCTTATTACAAAGAAGCCAGGGTAAGCAGCGTTACCCTGGCTTTTTATACCCCGCGAGCGGGAGGTGAGCGGGCTTAGCTCAGCAGCTGGAAAGCGATCATACCGACAATCGCCCCGGTGGTACCCAGGATGGTTTCCATCATGGTCCAGGTTTTCAGCGTCTGGGCTTCCGTCGCACCGGTAAATTTACCGAACAGCCAGAAGCCGGCATCGTTCACGTGGCTCACCACAATCGAGCCGCCGGCGATACAGATAGACAACGCTGCCATCTGCGCACCGCTGTAGTTCAGTTGCTCAATGACCGGCATCACCAGGCCAACCGCCGTCAGACAAGCAACGGTGGCAGAGCCCTGAATGATACGGACGGCAGCCGCCAACACGAAGCAGGTAATCGCAATCGGCAGACCCAGGCCTGTCAGCGCTTCGCCGAGCGCCGGGCCGACGCCGGAGTCAACCAGCACCTGCTTGAAGACGCCGCCGGCGCCGATCACCAGCAGGATAATCCCCGCCGGCTGCAGCGCGTGGCCACAGATCTCCATCACGCGGTCTTTCGCCATCCCCTGGCGCATCGCCAGGCCGTAGATCGCGACCAGGCAGGCAACCAGGATCGCGGTGAACGGATGGCCGATAAACTCGAACCATTCGTAGGCAGTGGAACCCACCGGCACAAAGCGCGCGGCGATGGTTTTTAGACCCACCAGCACCAGCGGCAGCAGGATCAGCGACAGGCTAAAGCCGAAGGAGGGCATTTTTCCTTCGCCGAGATGCGGTTCGCTGATATCGTCAGGAATATGCAGCTCAACGTAGCGGCTAATGAAGTTACCCCACAACGGACCGGCGATAATCATCCCCGGGATCGCGGCGCACAGGCCAATCAGGATCATCCAGCCAAAGTCGGCGTGCATTTGCGACGCCAGCAGCATCGGCGCCGGCCCGGGAAGCAGGAACGCGGCGGCGGCGGCCACCCCTGCAAACAGCGGGATCACCAGCTTCACGAGGTTAGTGCCGGTATGGCGCGCCATCGAGAAAGCGACGCTGATCAGCAGGACAATGGCCACTTCGAAGAACAGCGGCAGCGCGCAGATAAGACCGGCAAGACCAATCGCATAGTGCGCGCGGTTGTGGCCGAAGGATTTGAGCATCTTGACGGCAATCTGATCGACCGCCCCCGTTTCATGCAGGATCTTACCGAACATCGCGCCGAGCGCGACGACGATCGCCAGGAAGCCCAGCGTACCGCCCATCCCTTTCTCCATCGTCGCCGCGATTTTATCCAGCGGCATGCCGGAGAAAAGACCTGCACCAATAGAAACCACCATCAAAGCCACGAAGGCGTGCATCCGCGCTTTCATGACTAAAAACAGCAGCAGCAATACCGAGCCGACTGCTGTTAAAACAAGCGTTAAAGTACTCACTAGTGACTGCCTTTGTTGATCACCTCGATGGTGCTGGCCACCACGCCTTCCAGCGGCTGGTCGATATCGACGATAAGCACATCGCTCTCGTCGGCGCCTGGTTCCTGCAGCGTTTCAAACTGCGTCACCAACATTTGGGTTTTGAAGAAGTGTCCTTTGCGTGCCTTCAGACGGTTTTCGATCACGTCGAAATCGCCTTTCAGATAGATGAAGGAGAGGTTCGGGTTGCCCTTGCGCAGAATGTCGCGGTAGCTCTTCTTCAGCGCCGAGCAGACGATCAGCGACACCTTGTTGGTACGCTGCATAGCAAACGCGGCGTCATTCAGCGCCTGCAGCCACGGCGTGCGGTCATCATCGTTCAGCGGCTCACCGGAGGCCATCTTGGTGATGTTGCTGCGCGGATGCAGAAAGTCGCCGTCGAGAAACGCGGCATGCAGTTGATGCGCCACTTCGCTGGCGACAGCGGATTTCCCGCTGCCGGAAACGCCCATCAGAACATAGACGTGGTGATCATGATTAGTCGTGCTCAAAGCATCCTCCCACCGGACAGGTACGCCGCGCCATGGCTGACTCATCCAGCGCGAAGGCGGCGTATCGGTTAATTGTTACGGGTAACTGTTATCGGTAACATTGTCATGCCGGACCTGTGGAGAAGCAATATCCATTCGTGCCAGATGTGAATATGTGTGATCTACTTCAAACTTGTCAGTTTAAATTGATCCGCCCGGTGACAATGTGAAACCTAAATCTAACATCTTAGGGGTAATCGCTTCACCACGAATGCGCGCCAGCAGCCGTTCGGCGCCGATGCGTCCCATCCGCTCGCGCGGGGTCAGGACGCTGGCGAGACGCGGCTCCATCACCTGGCCGATATCATGGCCGTGGAACCCGGCGATCGCCATATCATCGGGGATCTTCAGCCCCAGACGCTGGCATTCAAACGCCGCGCCGACCGCAAGGTCATCGTTGGTACAGAAGATACCGTCAAGCTGCGGATATTCGCGGCGCGCCTGACGCATCAGCTCAATACCCGACGAGTAGGACGAAGACTGCTCCACCATCACGCTATAGGGCGTCATCCCGGCGTCGAGCATCGCCTGCTCGTACCCCTTCTGTTTGATGATAGTTCGTTCATCGAGACGCGCCCCCAGATAGGCGACGTGGCGGTGGCCGCGGGCGATAATCGCTGCGGTCATCTGCCGGGCGGCTTCAAAGTTATCAAACCCGACGGCGATATCGAGGCACGGCGACCGGCTGTCCATCAGCTCCACCACCGGAATGCCGGCGACTTCAATCATCTTCAGGGTGCGAGGCGTATGAGTTCGTTCGGTGAGGATCAGGCCGTCAATGTTCCAGGAGAGCATCGATTCGAGGCGTTTCTCTTCCATTTCCGGCTTATAGCCGTAGTGCGCCAGCATGGTTTGATAGCCGAAGGCGTCGGTGACGCTTTCGATACCGCGCAGCACTTCCGAGAAGACCTGGTTAGTTAACGACGGCAGCAGCACGCCGATGGCGCGGCTGGTCGCGTTGGAGAGAATGTCAGGGGCGCGATTGGGAATATAACCCAGTTCATCGAGGGCAACGGCAATCTTGCCACGCAGCGCTTCGGAGACCTGCTCCGGGTTGCGTAAATAGCGACTGACCGTCATTTTGGTCACGCCGACAAGATCGGCTACATCCTGAAGTACGGGTCTTTTCTTTTTCATCGTCCTGACTGTGATCAACGGGGAAACATTTTCTCAGTTTATCACGGACAAAGCGCAACCTTCGCCGATGTTGGAGAAGGTTGCGCAATTTATTTAACCTGGCTCAGATAACTATCAAACCGGCGGCAGATCGAACAGCAGGATCTCGCTATCGCTGTCGGCATGAACCGAAATCGCCTGCTCGTCCCAGATGGCCAAACCGTCGCTGGTGGTGGCTTTGGTACCGTTGATGGTCACTTCGCCTTTGACCACCTGGATCCACACGCGGCGTTCCGCGGCAATCTGGTGAACCGACTGCTCATCTTTCAGCAGCGCCCAGCGATAGAGTTCCATATCCTGGTACACCTTCAGCGAGCCATCTCGCGCATCTGGCGACAACACCAGCTGTTTGCCCTGGGCGGCGTCGAAGCGGCGCTGCTCGTAGCGCGGGGTAATGCCGGTTTCTTCCGGAATAATCCAGATCTGATACAGACGCAGACGATCGGTTTTGCTCGGGTTGTACTCAGAGTGGCGCACCCCGGTACCCGCACTCATGATCTGGAACTCGCCTGCCGGCACCTGCTCTTTGTTGCCCATACTGTCCTGGTGCTCCACCGCCCCTTCCAGCACATAAGTCAGGATTTCCATGTCTTTGTGTGGATGGGTACCGAAGCCCTGACCAGCGTCGATGACGTCGTCGTTAATCACCCGCAGGGCAGAGAAGCCCATAAAATTCGGGTCATAATAGTTGGCGAAAGAGAAAGTATGCCAGGAATCCAGCCAACCATGGTTAGCGTGGCCACGTTCGTTCGCTTTGCGTAAGTAGATCATGTTGCACCCCCGTATGTTTTCGATGGAGTCAGTGTGGACCCATTTCGCCGTCGATCATAGAGGGTGAAAATTGACTCCTCTGTTCAAAAAATATGAACAAGCGTCGAGGAGCCCGTTTTGCTTATTTTGCCAGGGTGATGGTGGCCGGAGAAGGCTGTTCAAAGCCGCGCTCCAGGATCTCCATATTGGTGAGAACGTCAGATTCCTTGACGTAATTCGGCTGGCCGTTGACGAGAGTGTCATACAGCGCGTCGTACACCCGACCGTAGTCGCCGGTCTCCAGCGGCACCGCTTCACGCACCGTCTCCCCCGCCTCGTTGACGTACACCAGCTCGCCGACGCTGTCGTCCGCGCCAAAACCCGGCTCGCCCGGCATGATATTGGCCTTCAGGCTGGTCTCCTGCTGGTCAATGCCGTATTTCACAAACGAACCTTTATGGCCGTGAACGATGAATTTCGGGTAGTCGATCTGCACCAGGTGGCTGGTTTTGACGATGGCCTTCAGATCGCCGTAGAACAGTTGGGCCTCAAAGGTGTCATCCGGGTTGGCTTTATTGCGCAGCGAGCGCAGATCGTAAGAGACATGGTCCGGACGGCCGAACAGCGAAATGATCTGATCCAGGGTATGCACGCCGAGACCATAGAACTCGCCGTTTTGCGGGCCGCCGGGGTTGGTCTCCGCCACCGGGCGGTAGTTATCGAAATGACTTTCGATCTCCACCAGTTCGCCGAGTTTCCCGCTCTCAATCACCTTTTTGGTGGTCAGGAAGCAGGAGTCGAAGCGACGATTCTGGTAGGGCGTCACCGTGAGGCCCTTGCTGTTTGCCAGGGAAAACAGGGTTTTTGCTTCCTCAAGCGTCGGGGTGAACGGCTTTTCCACCAGCACGTTTTTCCCCGCCTCCAGCGCCTTTTTCGCATATTCGAAATGACTGTCGGCGTGGGTGCAGACCACCACCAGTTTGACCTGTGGGTCGTTTAACACGTCATCAAGATCGCTGGTGAAATGGATATGGGAATACTGCGGCGCCTGCTCCTCGGGCTTCGCCCGGCGGCGGTAGATATGCGCCACATGCCAACGGTCTTTGCGGTGCAAAACGTAAGGAAGATGGTAGCGGGTGGTGCTTTTACCAAAGCCAATAAATGCGCAGTGCAGAGTCATAACGCTGTCCTTAGTTGATGAGCTACCTTCAACCATAGCGCAAGCCGGGCCATCACTTCATCCTCTCTGTCCGCTTTCCTGGAAGATTCGCCAGCAAAATAGTTCAAGCATCACTTATACGAAAATATTAATAACCAATTGATTAACCAAGAATTAATTCGCCATTTTCCAGCTAAAAAACTTGATCCTAACGGCGAAACTACGGATAAGTGGAGGGCAAACCAGGACGTTACTGATGACTAACGGAGTAGCCAGCCGCTGCTAATGGACAAACAGTATTTCGCCATAAACGGCACCCTTTTTTTCTGGCTTCTTGGACTGATCGCCTGGTCTGTCGATGCCATCGCGCTGGCGCGCCTGGCGGCCGCCTGCGCGCTTGTCGCTTTCCTCCTCCATAGCCAACGGAACAAGATTAACGCGATGTTTATTAAGAAAAATAAAACGGAACCTCAAGCGTCAGAAGCAGCCACACTTCCGGCAATAAACCCAGAACCCGAAGCGGTCGCCAGCAAAAAACACGAGACCACGATCATCGCCAGCGGGGTACATTTCGTCGGCAATATCGTCGCCAGCGGCCATGTCTATATTCACGGCCAGTTGACCGGCAACATTGAGGCCAAAGAGCATCTGATTAAGGTAATGCGTGAAGGCCAGGTGGAGGGCAACATCAGCTGCCGGGAGCTGATTATTGACGGCAAGGTGCAGGGCCAGTGTCATGGCGATAGCATCACCATCGAGGAGCACGGCCATCTGGATGGTACCCTCGCCTATCGCGCTCTGGCGATCAAGAAAGGCGGGGTTTTTAGCGGTCGCGCTGAAATGCTGGCCGCAGCGGAGAACAAAAGTCATATTCTCGGTCTGGTAGCAGACACGCCATCCAAAGCCGACGCGGAGCCCGCCAGGCCGCAGAGCGCCTGAAATAGCGGCAAAAAAAAAGCCAGCACCCGGCTGGCTAAAGTAATACTGGAAGCAATGTGAGCAATGTCGTGCTTTCAGGCTTTCCGCAAGGGTCTCCCTGAATGCAGGACAATAATAATCATTCTCATTCGCACTTGTCTACTTTTTTTTGCAAATAATGCGTGTTGACTCGAACGCCGTAGTCAGTGATGTTTAAAGGGACTTTTCACCTGAATGAGGAACAAGGAATGAGTGACATCGTGATACGCCATGCTGAACCGAAAGATATTGACGCGATTCGTCAAATTCACGCCCAGCCGGAGGTGTATCACAACACGCTACAGGTCCCTCATCCATCCGAACATATGTGGCGGGAGCGGCTAACCGATACGCCCGGCGTGAAGCAGCTGGTGGCCTGTATCGATGAGCAAGTCGTCGGCCATTTAAGCATTGCCGTCGTCCAACGTCCCCGCCGTAGCCACGTCGCCGATTTTGGTGTCAGCGTGGATTCGCGCTGGCACAACCGCGGCGTCGCCAGCGCGCTGATGCGTACCATGATTGATATGTGCGACAACTGGCTGCGGGTTGAACGTATTGAGCTGACGGTGTTCGCCGATAATGCCCCGGCGATTGCGGTGTATAAGAAGTACGGCTTTGAGATCGAAGGCACCGGCAGGCGTTACGCGCTGCGCAACGGTGAGTATGTGGATGCGTATTATATGGCGAGAATGAAGTAGCGTGTTGCCGGGTGGCGGCGACTGGCCGCCCTCTGTGCGCTCCCTGCGTCATGAGAGTCATAACGCAGAAGAAATATCGGGAGCGCAATGTGCTCTGAATTAACACAAAGCACATATTTTTCCCGGACCAAAAAGTTGCAAACCGATAACAGTATCTACGTTCGCACAGTTGTAGGCCCGGTAAGCGCAGCGCCACCGGGCAACACATCAATACCCCGCCGTTAAATCATCCGGCGAACGCGGATCGGAGGCGCCATACAGCATACCGTCCGGCCCTACCATGATGCTCTGGGTACTGCCCATCGCCTCTTTCAGCGCCACTTTCTGCCCCTTCGCCTCGAGCAGCTTCAGGGTATCCGGGCTAAAGCCTTTCTCCACCCGCAGCTCATCCGGCAGCCATTGATGGTGGAAACGCGGCGCGTTGGTGGCTTCCGCGACGTTCATCCCGAAATCGATGGTATTGACCACCATCTGCAGTACGGTGGTGATGATCCGACTGCCGCCCGGGCTGCCGGTCACCAGCCAGGTTTTGCCGTCTTTCACCACAATGGTCGGCGACATCGACGACAGCGGGCGTTTTTTCGGCTCCACCGCATTGGCGTCGCCGCCCACCAGACCATAAACGTTAGGCACGCCGGGCTTCGCCGAGAAGTCATCCATCTGGTTATTCAGCAGAATGCCGGAGTCCCCCGCCACAATGCCGGTACCGAAGGTGGTATTCAGCGTATAGGTCACCGCCACCGCATTACCCTCTTTATCGACCACCGAGAAGTGGGTGGTCTGGTTACTTTCATACGGCGCCAGCTTGCCCGGGCGGATCTGACTGGAAGGTTTGGCCTTGTTGACATCAATCTCGGCGGCAATTGCTTTGGCGTAAGCTTTGCTGGTCAGCGCCTGCCACGGCACTTTGACGAAGTCAGGGTCGCCGAGATATTCAGAACGGTCGGCATAGGCGTGTTTCTCCGCCTCCGCCATCACCTGCATAGCATCGGCACTGCCAAAGCCATATTTCTGCATATCGAAGTTTTCGAGGATATTGAGGATCTGCACGATGTGGATCCCGCCGGAAGACGGCGGCGGCATGGAATAAACCTCATACCCGCGATATTCGCCGCTAACCGGCGTACGCTCCACGGCCTTATAGCTGGCAAGATCGGCTTTGGTGATTAGCCCGCCGTGCTTTTTCATCTCGTCAGCGATCTGGTCGGCGATGGCCCCTTTATAGAAGGCCTCCGGGCCGTGCTCGGCAATCAGCTCCAGGCTCTTACCGAGATTCTTTTGCACCAGCCGGTCGCCCTTTTTCAGCGGCTCGCCGTTCTTCCAGAAGATCGCTTTACTGTTTTCATGCTGCGGGATCACTTCGCTGCCATAGGTCTTCAGATCGTCCGCCAGCGCATCGTTAACGATAAAGCCCTCTTCTGCCAGCTTAATCGCCGGGCGGATCACTTTGTTCAGCGGCATGGTGCCGTATTTTTCCAGGGCGAGAGAGAAACCGGCGACGCTGCCTGGCGTGCCGGAGGCCAGATGCGAAGTCAGTGATTTTTTACTGTCCGGGTTGCCCTGGTCGTCAAGGAACATGTCGCGGGTGGCCTGTTCCGGCGCCATTTCGCGGAAATCGATCGCCGTGGTCTTGCCGTCTTTAGTCCGCAGCAGCATAAAACCGCCGCCGCCGATATTCCCGGCCTGCGGATGCGTGACCGCCAGCGCGTAGCCAACCGCCACCGCCGCATCGACAGCGTTGCCGCCCTGGCGCAGAATATCCACGCCGACGCGGGTCGCCAGCGCGTCCACCGACGCCACCATCCCCTGCCGGGCGCGTACCGGGTGGAACACATCTTCCTCTACGCCATAAGAGACCGGCGGCGGCGGTGGCGGATTGGCGGCGACGGTGAAACTACCGCCCGCCAGCAACGCAGCGATGACCACCTGGCGCCATATTGTTGTTTTTATCATTGTCTTACTCCTGAAAGGTAGGTTTCATTCCCCGCTTAAGCCTGGTTGATAACTCCTAAAAAATCATTGTTATGGCGGATTCGAGGTACACTTAAGTGATCCCACGCACGGGAGGAGAAAACCATGAAAGCGATTCTGTTTCTGGCGGCGCTGATGCCGCTTGGCGTATTAGCCCAGCCGATCAATATTAATAACAACCCTAACCAGCCGGGTTACGTGGTGCCCAGCCAGCAGCGCATGCAAAATGAGATGAAGGTGCAGCAACAGCAGCAGCAGAGCATGCTGAAGCAGGATCTGAACAATCAGACCCGCTCGCAGCAGCAGCATTTGCAAAACCAGTTGCAGACGAATCAGCAGCGCGCGGCCCAGGGCGGTAATCTCAATCCGCCGCAGCAGGTGCTACCGAACAACAACGGTGGAATGCTGCGGCAGACCAACCCGTAAAGGTCAGCCGCCGCAAATCCGTCTTAAGGGTGGAAATTCGGCCCGATGACGTCAATGGCATCGGTGCAGATGCAATCTACACCCCAGCGCAGCAGCTCGGCGGCGCGCTGGGGTTTATTGACCGTGTACACCAGAATATGCAGGCCGGCCTGTTTCAGGCTCGCCACCCGCGCCGCATCCAACAGCTTGTGATTGAGGTGAATCGACACGCAGCCCAGCCGGGTGGTCAATTCGCGCCAGTCATCGCGCCACTCATCCAGCAGCAGCCCGCGCGGCAGCTCGGGCGCGGCTTCCTGCGCCGCCTCCAGAGCATCGATTTCAAAAGAGGAGAGCAGCGGCGCGGCCATGCCTTGCCACAGATCGCGCGCAGCCAGGGCCACCACGTTGCCGGTCTGCGGCCCCAGCCCGGTGGTCGGCTTAATTTCGATATTCGCCATCATACCGTGACGGCGGCAGCGCTCCGCCACCTGAGAGAGCAACGGCAGCGGCTCGCCCTTAAATTCACGGCTGAACCAGCTGCCGGCATCGACCTTCAGCAGATCGTCCCACGCCAGCTCGCCCGCCACGCCCCAGCCGTTGCTGGTGCGTTCGAGATTATCGTCATGCAGCAGAAAGATCTGCCCGTCCTTCGACAGCTTGGCGTCAAATTCAATCATCGTGTGCCCGTAGCGGGCGCCGACGTCGATAGCCGCCAGGGTGTTCTCCGGCGCCAGTTTACCGCCGCCGCGATGGGCGACGATGTGGGGATAAGGCCAGTTACTCATGCGCGTTGTCCTGTTTCACCATCAAAGAGGTGCAGATGTTCCAAAGGCAGATGCAGCCATAGCGTGCTGCCGCCCGCCGGGCGCTGCTGATGCGGCAGTCTGACCACCAGCTTCTGCTCGCCCCAGCGCCCGTGGGCGAGGTTATCGGCACCTAAAATTTCCAGGGTATCCATCAGCAGCGGAATGCCGCCTTGCGCCTGCGAGCTTAAAATAAAGTGCTCCGGGCGGATACCGAGCGTCATTTTACGCCCGGCGTAGCGCCGATGCTCGTGATTCATCGGCAACGCCATGCCACCGGCCAGCTCGAAGCGACCGCCGTCATCGCTGATGCGCCCTTCCAGCAGGTTCATGGCCGGGCTGCCGATAAAGCTTGCCACAAAGCGGCTGGCGGGCTTCTCATACACTTCCACCGGGGTGCCGATCTGCTCGGCAACGCCTTTATTCATCACCATCACCCGCTGGGCCAGGGTCATCGCTTCGACCTGATCGTGGGTGACGTACAGCGAAGTCGTTTTCAGGCGGCGATGCAGCTGCTGCAGTTCCAGACGCATCTGCACGCGCAGCTTGGCGTCGAGATTTGACAACGGTTCGTCGAACAGGAATACCGCCGGGTCACGCACGATAGCGCGGCCCATCGCCACGCGCTGGCGCTGACCGCCGGAGAGCTCCCGCGGGCGACGCTTGAGCAGACCATCCAGCTCCAGAATACGCGCCGCCTCCTGCACCCGCTCGGCAATCAATCCCTTACCCATGCCGCGGATCTTCAGCCCCCACGCCATGTTCTCTTCCACGCTCATATGCGGATAAAGCGCATAGTTCTGGAACACCATCGCGATGCCGCGATCTTTCGGTTCCATCTCAGTCACCCGTTTGCGATCGATCCAGATATCGCCGCTGGTCACCCGCTCCAGTCCGGCAACCATCCGTAGCAGCGTTGATTTCCCGCAGCCCGACGGGCCGACCATGACGATAAATTCCCCGTCCGCCACGTCCAGCGTCAGCGGTTGAATCACCTGGGTTTTGCCATCCCAGCTTTTGCTTACTGCCTGTAGTTTTAAACCAGCCATTTTATTTCTCACTATCGACCAGGCCACGCACAAAGGCGCGCTGCATGGCTAAAACGATGACGACCGGCGGGATCAGGGTCAGCAGCATCGCCGCCATCACCTGATTCCACTGGGTAGTACCTTCGCCGGTGGCGATCATGCCTTTAATACCGGCGACGGCGGTGCCAAGATTCACATCCTGAATAATCAGCAGCGGCCACAGATATTGGTTCCAGCCGTAGATAAAGGTGATGACGAACAGCGCCGCGAGATTGGTTTTCGACAGCGGCAGCACGATGTCGCGAAAGAAGCGCATCGGCGAAGCGCCATCGATACGCGCCGCTTCAATCAGCTCGTCCGGCAGGGTCATAAAGAACTGGCGGAACAGGAAGGTGGCGGTGGCCGAAGCCATCAACGGCAGCGTTAACCCGGCGTAGCTGTCGAGCATGTTGAGGTTAGCGATGACCTCCACCGTCGGGAAAATCCGCACCTCAACGGGCAGCATCAGGGTGATAAAGATCATCCAGAAGAACAGGTTACGCAGCGGAAAGCGGAACCAGACGATGGCGAACGCCGAAAGCATCGACACCACGATTTTGCCGACCGTAATGGCGAACGCCATGATGAAACTGTTGAGCATCATCAGCCAGAACGGCGCGCTGTTGACGCCGACGCCGTTCACCCAGATGGTCTTCATGTTCTCCAGCAGATGGCCGCCGGGGATCAGGGTCATCGGCGTTTCAAACACCGATTGGTTATCCAGCGTCGCCGCCACGAAGGCGACGTAGAGCGGGAATAAAATGACGGCAATACCCAGAATGAGCATGGTGTGGCTGAAAATCGTCAGCCCGCGACGGTTCTCAATCATTGGTAACGCACCTTACTTTCAACGTAACGGAACTGCACCACCGTCAGAATAATGACGAGGAACATCAGCACCACCGACTGTGCGGCGGAAGCGGAAAGATCGAGTCCGGCAAAACCTTCGCGATAGATTTTGTAGATCAAGGTGGTGGTGGCCTGCACCGGGCCGCCGGCGGTGGCGGCATCGATCACCGGGAAGGTGTCGAAGAAGGCGTAAACCAGGTTGACCACCAGCAGGAAGAAGCTCACCGGCGCAATCAATGGCAGCGCCAGCTTAAAGAAGCGACGAATCGGCCCGGCGCCGTCGATGGTGGCGGCCTCAACCAGCGAACGCGGGATCGACTGCAGCGCGGCGAAGAAGAACAGGAAGTTATAGCTTATCTGCTTCCATACCGAGGCGAAGACCACCAGGAACATCGCCTGGCCGCTGTTTTGCGCGTGGTTCCAGTCGTAGCCCAGCTCGCCGAGGAAATGGGTGATCAGCCCGCGCCCGGGGTTAAAAAGGAAGATCCACAGCACCGCCGCGACGGCGGGGGCCACGGCGTACGGCAGCAGCATCAGCGTTTGATAAAAGCGGCTGCCTCGCACCACATAGTCGACCAGCGCGGCAAAAAACAGCGAAACGAGCAGGCCGCTGACAGTCACCAGGGTGCTGAATTTTATAGTGGTCCAGAACGAGTCCAGATAGTACGGGTCGTGGAACAGCGCAACGAAGTTATCCAGGCCGACAAACTGGCTGGAGAGACCAAACGGATCGACACTCTGCAGCGAGTACCACAGCGCTTCGCCCGCGGGCCAGATAAAGAAAATCAGCGTGATAATCAGCTGCGGCGCGACCAGCACATAGGGCAGCCAGCGCGAGCGGAATACCGGACGGGATGATGACATTGAGATTGGGTTCCTGAACAATGCCGGGAGGCGGCTACGCCTTACCCGGCCTACATAGGGCACATCGTAGGCCCGGTAAGCGCAGCGCCACCGGGCAAGTTACAGATTACGATTTGGTCGCTTGCTCGAAGCGACGCAGCAACTGATTCCCACGCTGAACAGCGGAATCCAGCGCCTGTTGCGGGGTTTTCTTGCCGGTCCACACGCTCTCCAGCTCTTCATCGACGATGGTGCGGATTTGCGGCATGTTGCCCAGACGCAGGCCTTTGGTGAACGGCAACGGCGGCTTGTTCAGCATCTGGCGGGTGGCGATATCGGCGCCCGGGTTCTTATCATAGAAGCCCTGCTGGCGCGTCAGATCGTAGGCCGCAGTGGTGATCGGCAGATAGCCGGTTTTCTGGTGCCATTCGGCGGCGATTTCCGGTTTGGTCAGGAAGTCGAGGAACTTCGCCACGCCGGTGTAAGTCTCTTTGTCTTTACCCTGCATCACCCACAGGCTGGCCCCGCCGATGATGGCGTTCTGCGGCGCGCCTTTCACGTCGGCATCGTATGGCATCATGCCGACGCCGTAGTTGAATTTGGCATACTGACGAATATCGGCCAGCGAGCCGGATGACGCGGTAGTAATCCCGCAGTCGCCGTTATAGAACTTCTCGGTGGATTCGTCTTTACGCCCGAAGTAGCTGAAATCGCCCTTCTTGTTCATCTCTTCGAGCAGGGCGATATGCTTCACCTGCTCCGGCTTATTGAACTCCAGTACCGCATCGGTACCGTCGAAGCCGTTATTTTTCGTGGCCACCGGCAGACCATGCCAGGCGCTGAAGTTTTCAATCTGGATCCAGCCCTGCCAGCCGCTGGCGTACCCGCACTTCATCCCGGCGGCTTTCAGCTTCGCGGTATAGGCCGCCAGATCCTGCCAGGTCTTCGGCGGCTGCTCCGGATCTAAGCCGGCTTTTTTGAAGGCGTCTTTGTTGTAGTACAGCACCGGCGTAGAGCTGTTAAATGGCTGGGAGAGCAGATGGCCGGTTTTCGAATCGGTGTAATACCCGGATACCGTCGGCACGAACTGCGATTCATCAAACTTGATGCCCGCCTCGCTAAACACCTGGTACACCGGCTTAATGGCTTTTGACGCCATCATGGTGGCGGTGCCGACTTCATACACCTGCAGGATCGCCGGGGCGTTGCCGGTACGGAAAGCGGCGATACCAGCACTCAGGCTCTGTTCATAGTTGCCTTTGTATACCGGAACGATTTTGTAATCAGGATTGGCCGCGTTAAAGCGTTGCGCCAGAGAATCCACTTCTTTACCCAGCTCGCCTTCCATTGAGTGCCAGAATGGGATGGTGGTAACCGCCAGGGCCTGACCGGCAAAAGCCAGGCTCAGCGCCAGTCCTAAAGCTGTATGTCGTAACGATATCATCGGTTATCTCTCTTGTTGTGCCGGATGCGCGATTTCACGCGTTTTATGCTCGCGGGGTAACATGACATGTTCGAATTACAGAAAAATAACTTTTTTATTACAAAAAAAAGATAGTAACGGGTCAGAGAGATGACAAGCCGATGAAAGGACGGGGGAAGTAAAGTGGGAGCTGAGACACGGATAATATTTGCGCGATCGGCTCCCGGGGTCGGCGCAAGCGCCTCGCCCGGGCTACAACGGCTTGGGTAGCGCCGCCGGGTTGCAACGATTTAACCGTCATCCGCGCAAACGCGCGACAATCTGTTCCAGGGTAAGTTGCCCCGCTGCCGCCTCGACGGTCATGCCGACGAAGTCCGGATTCGCCGGCAATATAATTCCATTTCGCTTTAAAAAAAGCAGGGTAATAAACAGTGCCGTACGCTTATTTCCATCATTGAAAATATGGCCGCGAGAAATCACCAGCAGGTGCATCGCAGCGAGTCGCCACACGTCTGTCACACCTTCATATTCAATTTTGTTTAGCACCCTATACATTATCGCTTCGGCACGCCCCGGGTCGGGCATACCGGCAACGTCAGGCGTGACGCGGAGCAGCCTGTCGTGAAACTGTATTATCTCTTCCGCTGAGATAATCTGCAGCGTCATTTATCCGCAAGCTCCCTGATCTCATCACCATGAACCGCCATAATAGCCGCGAACTCATCATCCATTCTGGCCGCCTGGTAGCGTTCAAACTCTTCTGCACTAATGATGACCGCAGATTTATGCCCACGACGGGTAATGGTCACAGGTACACCTGTCACTGCGCTTTCCAGCACATCGGCCAGATTTTGTCGGGCTTCGCTATAGTTAACCGTTCTCATAAATACCTCCAAAGCTGTACTCTTTTATTGTACAACATACATGTACAAAAAAAGAGCCATCAGGCTCTTTTAAAGGTATTTGTGCGATCGGCTCCCGGGGTCGGCGCAAGCGCCTCGCCCGGGCTACAAACCGGCGAAGTGAATGACGCCGGGTTGCGATGAATTAACCGCCGAGATAGGCGCTGCGCACCGCTTCGTTGGCCAGCAGCGCGTCGCCGGTATCCTCCAGCACCACGTGACCGTTTTCCAGTACGTAGCCGCGATCGGCCAGCTTCAGCGCCTGGTTGGCGTTCTGCTCGACGAGGAAGATAGTCATCCCCTGCTCGCGCAGCTGCTCGATGGTGTCGAAAATCTGCTGAATGATAATCGGCGCCAGCCCTAATGAGGGCTCATCAAGCAGCAGCAGGCGCGGCTGGCTCATCAGAGCACGACCGATCGCCAGCATCTGCTGCTCGCCGCCGGACATGGTGCCGGCGCGCTGAATACGGCGTTCATGCAGACGCGGGAACAGCTCATACACCCATTTGATGCGGGTCTGGAACTGATCGCGGTCGGCAAAGAAACCGCCCATCGCCAGGTTCTCTTCCACCGTCATACGCGAAAAGACGCGCCGCCCTTCCGGGACGATCGCCACCGCTTCACGCATGATTTTCGCCGTCTGCCAGTCGGTAATATCCTTACCGTCAAAGACAATGCGCCCGCTGGAGGCGCGCGGATCGCCGCACAGCGTGCCAAGCAGGGTGGTTTTCCCCGCGCCGTTGGCGCCGATCAGCGTAACGATCTCGCCCTGTTTGATATGCAGGCTGACGTTGTGCAGCGCCTGAATCTTGCCGTAGTGGGCGCTGACGTTGTCAAAAGTTAACATCGCGTTTTCCATCTTATGCCTCACCAAGGTATGCGCGGATCACGTCCGGGTTATTACGAATCTCTTCCGGCGTCCCGTTGGCCAGCGGCGTCCCCTGGTTCACGACGTAGATGCGATCGGAAATGCCCATCACCAGCTTCATATCATGTTCGATAAGCAGGATGGTGGTGTTGTGATGGCTACGCAGCTCGGCGATAAGCTCATCCAGCTCTTTGGTCTCTTTCGGGTTAAGCCCCGCCGCCGGTTCATCAAGCATCAGGATCTCCGGCTGCGTCACCATACAGCGGGCGATCTCCAGCCGGCGCTGGTCGCCGTAGGCCAGGTTACTGGCCTGACGGTTGGCGTGCTCCAGCAGGCCGATACGCTCAAGCCAGGTGGCGGCCCGATCCAGGGCTTCGCTCTGCGCGCGACGGAAGGCCGGCGTTTTCAGCAGGCCGGAGAAGACGCCGGTTTTCAGCTGTTGATGCTGCGCCACCAGTAGGTTTTCAATCACCGTCATTTCGCGGAACAGACGCACGTGCTGGAAGGTTCGCACCACCCCCATCCGCGCAATCTGCTGGCCCGGCAGCCCTTCCAGGTGCTGGTCGCGCAGCATAATGGTGCCGCCAGTGGGCTTGTAGAAACCGGTCAGGCAGTTAAAGACGGTGGTCTTCCCGGCGCCGTTGGGGCCGATCAGCGAGACAATCTCGCGCTCTCTGAGCTCCAGCGACACATTGTTGACGGCCAGCAGGCCGCCGAAACGCATCATCAGGCCGCTGACGGATAATAATGGCTGACTCATGCCTGCTCTCCTTTCGCCTGACCGTTTTTCAGCTTCAACTGCACGCGCGTCATTGGCAGCAGCCCCTGCGGACGCCAGATCATCATCAGCACCATCAGGCCGCCGAGCATTAACATGCTGTATTCGTTGAAGTCACGCATCAGCTCGCGCGAGACCACCAGCAGAATAGCCGCGAGGATCACCGCGAACTGCGAGCCCATCCCGCCCAGCACCACGATCGCCAGCACGAAGGCCGACTCGGCGAAGGTGAAGGATTCCGGGCTGACGAAGCCCTGGCGCGCAGCGAACAGCGTCCCGGCGAAGCCAGCAAACGCGGCGCTGATGGTAAAGGCGGTCAGCTTGATGCGCGTCGGGCTCAGGCCCAGCGAACGACAGGCGATCTCATCTTCACGCAGCGCTTCCCACGCCCGCCCCAGCGGCATTCGCAGCAGGCGGTTGATGACGAACAGGCTGAGCACGACCAGCAGCAGCGCCACCAGGTAGAGGAAAATCACCCGATCGGAGGGATCGTATTTGACGCCGAAGAAATTGCTGAAGGTATCCCAGCCGCCTTCGCGGGCGGTACGGCTAAATTCAAGGCCGAAGAAAGTCGGTTTCGGGATCTGGCTGATGCCGTTCGGCCCGCCGGTGATCTCGGTATTGTTGAGCAGCAGAATACGCACAATTTCACCGAAGCCTAAGGTCACAATCGCCAGATAGTCGCCGCGCAGACGCAGCACCGGGAAGCCCAGCAGGAAGCCGGCCGCCGCAGAGACCAGGCCAGCCAGCGGCAGACAGGTCCAGAAGCCGAGACCGTAATAGTGGTTCAGCAGCGCGAAGGTATACGCGCCGATGGCGTAGAACCCGCCGTAGCCCAGCACCAGCAGGCCGGAAAGGCCGACCACCACGTTCAGCCCGAGGCCGAGGATGATATAGATCATCGTCAGGGTGGCGATATCCACCGTGCCGCGCGACACCATAAACGGCCAGGCCACGGCGATCACCAGCAGGGCTATCAGGAACAGCTTCTGCTTCACCGTTGAGCCGTCAATCGCCGGCATAATAAACTTCGGCCCGGAGACGTTCTTAACCGCTTTCTGGAACAGCGGCCGCAGCAGCTGGAAGAAAAAGACCACCGCGGTGCCGATAAAGATCCACTGCCAGCGAATATCGGCGGCGGTATCGACCACCAGCTTGGTGCCGTCCAGCTCCAGCTGCACGCCCATAAAGACGCCCGCCAGAATGAAGAACATCACGGCAGACAGCAGCGCCATTGCAATTTGCATCGGTTTCATACTTTTTCCACCTCCGGGCGGCCCAGAATGCCGGTCGGCATCACTAACAGCACCAGAATCAGCAGCGCGAAGGAAACGACGTCCTTATATTCAGTGCTGAGATAGGCAGAAGAGAGCGCCTCGGCAATACCCAGGATCAAGCCGCCGATCATTGCGCCAGGAATACTGCCGATACCGCCGAGCACGGCGGCGGTGAAGGCCTTCATCCCGGCCATAAAGCCGATGTAGGGGTTAATCACGCCGTAGAACTGACCGAGCAGCACGCCCGCCACCGCCGCCATCGCTGCGCCGATGACAAAAGTCAGGGCGATGACGCGGTCGGTGTTAATCCCGAGCAGGCTCGCCATTTTCAGGTCTTCGGCACAGGCGCGGCAGGCGCGCCCCATCCGCGAGTAGCGAATGAACAGCGTCAGGGCCAGCATGGCGATAAAGGTCACCACCCAGATCACCAGTTGCATGGTGGTGATCGTCGCGGAGAAGCTGTCGCTGTGGCCGACGATCCACTGGCCGTTAAACAAGCTTGGCAGCGCCACGTCGCGCGACCCCTGGGTCAGGCTGACGTAGTTCTGCAGGAAGATAGACATCCCGATAGCGGAGATCAGCGCAATCAGACGCTTAGAGTTACGCACCGGCCGATAGGCAACGCGCTCGATACTCCAGCCGTAGGCGCTGGCAATCACAATGGCGCCCACGAATCCGGCGGCGACCAGCAACCAGCTGGTGTCGATGCCCATCATCATCAGCGCGGCGATGATCATGAAGGAGACATAGCTGCCAATCATGTAGACCTCGCCGTGGGCGAAGTTGATCATGCCAATAATGCCGTACACCATCGTGTAGCCGATGGCGATCAGCGCGTAGGTACTGCCCAGCGTGACGCCGTTAAACATCTGCTGCAGAAAATAGAGAAACTGCTCGGACATAAGGTAACCTTTTTCAAACCGCCCGCGGTTCGCGGGCGGAGGGATAACTCGTCTTCAGCGCTTATTTCGCCGCGCTCGAAGAGCCGTCGGCGTGCCACTGGAAGACACCAAACTCAAATCCCTTCAGATCGCCTTTTTCATCCCAGGTCAGCGGCCCAATCACGGTTTTCGCCCCGTGCGCTTTCAAATCTTTGATTAAATCCAGCGGCTGCTGGCTGCCGGTTCTGTCCATCGCCTGCGCCAGCGACTGAACGGCGGCATAGGTGATCCAAACATACGGCCCGCTCGGATCTTTCTTCTCCGCTTTCAGCGCGTTGACGATGGCGCTATTGGCAGGGTCCTGATCGTAGCGTTTTGGCATTGTCACCAGCATGCCTTCCGCCGCGACGCCCGCGATATTGGACAGCGAGGCGTTGCCGACCCCTTCCGGCCCCATAAACACGGTTTTCAGCCCGACGGAGCGCGCCTGGCGCAGCATCTGGCCCATTTCCGGGTAGTAGCCGCCGTAGTAGACGAAGTCAATGTTCTCTTTCTTCAGGCGCGCCAGCAGGGCGGAGAAATCTTTTTCCCCCGCGGTGATGCCGTCGAAGAAGACGATATTGGCCCCGGCTTTCTTCAGGTTGTCCTGCACCGAACGCGCCAGCCCTTCGCCGTACTGCTGCTTGTCATGAATGATGGCGATACGCTGCGGTTTCACTTTCTCGACGATATATTTCGCCGCGGTCGGCCCCTGCGAGGAGTCGAGGCCGGCGGTACGCATGATGTACTGGTATCCGCGTTGGGTCAGCTCCGGGTTGGTTGCCCCGGGGGAGATCATCAGGATGCCTTCATCCTCATAGATGTCGGAAGCCGGCTGGGTGGAAGAGGAGCAGAGGTGGCCGATAACGTACTGAATGCCGTCGTTGACGATTTTGTTGGCCACCGCGACCGCTTGCTTCGGATCGCAGGCGTCGTCATATTCGACGGCCACCAGCTTGTCACCCTTAATACCGCCGCTGGCGTTGATGTCTTTAATCGCCTGACGCGCGCCATTGAACTCCATGTCGCCCCACTGGGCCACCGGACCCGACATCGCGCCGACCACGGCGACCTTAATATCCTTGGCCATCGCCGCGTGCGACATCGCTAATGCGACAATGCCCGCGACGATGGTTTTCGCGTTCCTTTTCATGCTGCAGAACCCCGTTCGTGATGTGGTGTAAATGTTTTGTATTTTTATGGTTAAAAAGCATTCTGTGCTTTTATTAAACAACGCCATTTTTACCATTGAGTTTAATGGTTTAGCGCAGCTTTTCACTAAAAAACAGATTAAAATCTCTATTTTTCAGTCGATTAAGCAAAGATAATATTCTGTATTTTGGTGAAGATAAACAAAAAAAAGTCCATCCTGCAGCATAAAATAACGATACATAAGGCGGAATAAAACGCTGCACATTAGGTTAAAATTCTGCTTATTTTTCGATCCATGACGGATTGCGCTACCCTGACTACATCCGGAAAACGAATCCCCTGATGTATGCGCAAAAAACAGCGCTCCGCCAGACAGCAATTTTGGGTACACTGGCGCCTCTGTTTTGCACTGGATTTGCCGCCCATGAAACTGACCATTATCCGTTTACAGCACTTCAGCGATCAGGATCGCATCGACCTGGGGAAAATCTGGCCGTCGCAGGATCTGTCGACCCTAACCCTGGACGAGAATCATCGTCTCTACGCCGCCCGCTTTAACGAACGCCTGCTGGGCGCCGTGCGCGTCACCCTGCGCGGCGTCGAAGCCGAGCTCAGCGATCTGTGCGTGCGTGAAGTGACCCGCCGCCGCGGCGTCGGGCAATACTTAGTGGAAGAGACGTTGCGTGATAACCCGGCCATCAATAGCTGGCGCGTCGCCGACCAAGGGGTGGAGGACCGCGGCGTGATGGCCGCATTTATGCAGGCGCTCGGCTTTAGCGCCCAGCAGACCGGTTGGGAAAAGCATTAAGCCGTAGCCCCAATATGCGGAGCATGACCAAGGAAGAACCCGGCGGCGCTTCGCTTAGCCGGGCTACCTGGAAATTGTAGCCCCGGTAAGCGCAGCGCAACCGGGGTCAGACAACGCATCTGCGGCGTGAAAGGCCCCCCCCCATTTAACCCAGCATTTCGCGTTGCAAAAAGGCGTCAAGACCCGAAATCCCCGGGAGCTTAC
>NZ_QEQO01000012.1:0-14779 GCF_003097195.1 Klebsiella sp. GL120222-02 | reverse complement strand
AAAAGGCGTCAAGACCCGAAATCCCCGGGAGCTTACATCAGTAAGTGACCGGGGTTGAGGGCCGCAGACAACGCATTTGCAGCGTGAAAGGCGCCGGTTAAATTATTTGGCGTCGGTCGCCGTACCGTTAGCATGCCAGGTAAAGACCCCAAACTCGAAGCCTTTCAGGTCGCCTTTCTGATCCCACGACAGCGGGCCCATCACGGTGTCTACCGTCGCGCCTTTCAGGTATTTAGCGCTTTCCGCCGGATCGTCAGACTGATTCAGGCCCGCCTGCAGCGACTGCAGCGCCGCGTAGGTGGTCCACACGAAGGCGCCGCTCGGATCCTGTTTCTTCGCCTTGATCGCATCCACGATCGGTTTGTTCGCCGGCACCTGGTCGTAGTTCTTCGGCTTGGTCACCAGCAGGCCTTCCGCCGACTCGCCGGCGATGTTAGACAGGGAGACGTTCGCTACGCCTTCCGGGCCCATAAACTGGGTTTTCAGACCGGCAGCACGGGCCTGACGCAGGATCTGGCCCATTTCCGGGTGGTAGCCACCGTAGTAAACGAAATCGATATTCTCTTTCTTCAGGCGCGCCACCAGGGTGGAGAAATCTTTCTCACCGGCGGTGATGCCGTCGAAGAAGACCACGTTCGCCCCGCCTTTTTTCAGGCCATCCTGCACCGCACGGGCCAAACCTTCACCGTACTGCTGTTTATCATGTACCACAGCGATACGCTGCGGCTTCACTTTGTCGAGAATGTATTTCGCTGCGGTGGGTCCCTGATCGGAGTCCAGGCCGGTGGTGCGCAGGATCAGCTTATAGCCGCGCGCGGTCAGCTCCGGGGCAGTCGCTGCCGGCGTGATCATCAGAATGCCTTCGTCTTCATAGATGTCAGACGCCGGCTGAGTGGAAGAGGAGCACAGATGGCCAATAACGTACTTGATGCCGTCGTTGACCACTTTGTTGGCGACCGCTACCGCCTGTTTCGGGTCGCAAGCGTCATCATATTTGACGATCTGCAGCTTATTGCCCTTGATGCCGCCCTTAGCGTTGATATCCGCTACCGCCTGCTCGGCACCGGTAAACTCCTGGTCGCCGTACTGAGCCACCGGGCCGGACATCGCCCCGACGACCGCGATTTTGATGTCTTCCGCCAGCGCCGCGCTGCTCATAACTAAGGCAATACATCCTGCCAGTAACGCTTTACCCTTCATATTCATCCTGAGGCTCCCCATTATTATGGTTTTTGCATTTGTTGTGATGTTGTTTGTTAGCGCATTATTTTGTTTATATCGATAGGAAAAGCATATGATAGCTAATCCACCGGGGGCTGCTCGCGCTTTTGCAGCACACTATGCTAAACATACCGTCATTCTGAGGAATTTGAAACGACTAAATTGCGGGCTATGTAACAGATAAGTGACAAATAAAAAAACCGCGCCAGCATGAACCGGACGCGGTGCAAAACAGGCCCTGATTACCAGCCAGCGGGCAGGTAGCCTACCGCGGACGCTATCGCGTAGACGGCGCTGCAAAGATACAACAACACAATGAAGCATTGGATAAGCAGATGGGTCATCCAGGCCGGACAGGTCCAGCCTGGGGTCAGGTCGCCACGCTGGCGGGCGCCCTTCAGCATCAGGATCGGCATAATTGATAAAATGACGCCGCTGAACACTCCGGCAAAATAGAGCGCGTTGACGAAAGAAACCATGCCGCTATAGGCCAGCACGAACGGCGGGATCGCCACCACCAACAGCACCATCAGGCGCCGGGCGGGCTGTTCGTCATTCCCCAGGCGGAACTGATCGAAGATATTGGTCAGAAAGCTGCCGCCCAGCCCCCAGTAAGAGGTCAGCATGGCGCACAGCGCAAACAGGTTGGCCGAGAAGAACGCCCATTCGCCAAGCGCCCGGCCCCAGGAGATGGTGGCCACATCCGAGATATTGTCCAGGCCATTAAGCGAGATAACCGATAGCGGCACCAGCGCCAGCAGGGCAAAGGTCAAAGCCATACCGACCATAATGGCCCTGGGCAATTTTTCCGGTTTGTCGGCGAAGCCCCGCGCCATCTCCGGCACGATATACTGTGCCGAGAAGCAGAATGCCACGACATTGAAGACCGGAACCATATACAGCCAGTTGCCGTCGAGCAGATAGCCCACGCGGGTGGTCTCTTTCAACAGCGTGGCAATCACCAGCACCGAGATCATCACCACCATACCGATGCTGATAAATTTCTCGCCGCGGCCAATCGCCTTCAGGCCCAGGTAGAGCACCCCTGCCGCCGGGACGAAAAACAGCACGCTGCCCAGCGCCGGCGAGATGCCAAACAACGAGTGCAACAGCTTGCCGCTGCCGGTCATATAAGCCGTCAATGCGCCGACGCTGTTAACGCAAACGGAGAGGAACATCATCAGCGCGCCAAAGCCGCCGACGTAGCGCTTCGATAAACCGCTGAGCTGCAGATGTTTACGGGTGCGGAGCGTGGATTCCGCGACATAGAGCATAGTCACCGTCGTCAGGCTGCCCACCAGCACCAGCCAGAACAGCAGCGGTAAGAAGCCCGCTTTGCTCGACGCATAGGCGATAGAGAGGACACCCGCACCGATATTGGTACCGACAATCATCGATACCCCTTCGATGAAGCTCAGAGATTTTGTAGGGACAGCCGTACGTTCCCGGCCGGTGAGGACGGGAGAAAAGGTGGAGTTTTCAGACATAATACTTTCCGTTTTACTCCGGCGGTTTTTACCGCCGGAAAAAAGGTGATATCAGGGTGATAAACCACTCACGCTGAGCATGAACAGCCGGCTGCGGCGTCCTGTTTCTGTTCGGCTTCCGTGCCGCCGCAGCCCGCCGGGGAGACGTTAGCTCTTCAGGATGCGCGCCAGAATATCCAGCGCTTTCGAGAACTGGGCGTCGGGGATAGTCAACGGATACAGGAAGCGGATCACGTTGCCGTAGACGCCACAGCTCAGCAGCAGCAGGCCGTTTTCCTGCGCTTTCTGTTGCACAAGGCGGGTGAACTCCGGCGACGGCTCGCCAGTTTGCGGATCGTTAAACTCCACCGCCACCATCGACCCCCGGCCACGGACATCCACGATCGCCGGGCAGGTAGCGCGCGCCTGGTTGAGCACTTCCTGCAGATGGCTACCCAACTGCTCAGCGCGCTGGCACAGCTGTTCTTCGGCAATGACATCCAGCACCGCGTGCGCCGCGGCCACCGCCAGCGGGTTACCGGCATAGGTTCCGCCCAGCCCGCCTGGGGCTGGCGCATCCATCACCTCGGCGCGACCGACAACGCCCGACAGCGGGAAACCGCCGGCGAGGCTTTTCGCCATCGTCATCAGATCCGGTTTCACCTGATAGTGCTGCATAGCGAACAGCTTGCCGGTGCGGGCGAAACCGGTCTGCACTTCATCAGCGATCAGCAGAATACCGTGGGTATCGCACAGATCGCGCAGCGCCTGCATAAAATCGGCCGGCGCGACGTTAAAGCCGCCTTCCCCCTGGATCGGCTCGAGGATGATGGCCGCTACCTGGTCCGGCGCAATATCCGCTTTGAAAATGCGCTCCAGGCTTTTCAGCGCATCCGCGGTGGTCACGCCGTGCGCCTCATTGGGATAAACGCCGTGATAGACCGATCCCGGGAACGGCCCGAAGCCGATTTTGTAAGGAGCAACCTTACCGGTGAGGGCCATGGTCATAAAGGTACGGCCGTGGAAGCCGCCGCCGAAAGTAATCAGCCCCGGGCGGCCGGTGTAAGCGCGGGCAATTTTCACTGCGTTCTCAACCGCTTCCGCGCCGGTGGTGAAGAAAGCCGTTTTTGCCGGCCCGTCAATTGGCGCCAGATCGTTGATACGCTCCGCCAGCGAAACATAACTTTCGTACGGCACAATCTGATAGGCGGTGTGGGTGAACGCCTGCAGCTGATCGGCGACCGCGGCGACCACTTTCGGATGGCGGTGACCGGTATTTAACACGGCGATCCCGGCGGCGAAATCGATCACCTCATTGCCTTCGATATCCCACAGCGTGGCGTTTTCCGCCTTCTCGACAAAGTAGTTACACATTACGCCTACGCCGCGCGGCGTCGCCTGCTGGCGACGTTGATTCAGTTCTGAGCTTTTCACCTGCGAATCTCCTGTCGTGTATGTCACGTTATCGCAACAAATTAGAAACGATGTCGTTTATTTACACAGGAGTTGGCCCTATAATCGAGTACCAATTTAGAATATCTGAGGGATCCAATTGCGTTCGCTGGTGGGTGACCTGGTGCTGGTCCGTCTGCAGGAAGAGCGGGATCCTCTTCTGCACAAACGCTTATATAACGCGCTGCGCCGCGCGATCCTCGATGGTTCGCTGGCGCCGCAAAGCCGCCTGCCGCCGTCGCGCGATCTGGCGGGTGAACTCGGCGTATCAAGAAACACCATATTAACAACTTATGAACAATTACTGGCGGAAGGATATGTGGTTTCCCGCCGGGGAAGTGGAACATTCGTTGCCCAAACCGCCCCTGAGAGCTCATTGACGGCTAAAGGTCAGCAAGAAAACAGCAGTATCGCGGCACCGACGGTGCATCTTTCACGCCGAGGCCAACATCTGCTCGGCCAGGTCAGCGCCAGCCCGCGCCAGTGGGGGGCGTTTATACCCGGCGTGCCGGACGTTAACGCCTTTCCCCACCCGCTGTTCAGTAAGATCCAGGCCCGTATCAGCCGTCGGCCCAAGCCGGAGCGGCTCAGCTATAGCTGCAACGGTGGCACCCCGGAACTGCAGCAGGCGCTGGTGGATTATCTGCGCGTGTCGCGCGGCGTCCACTGTCAGGCAGATCAAATTCTTATCACCGAGGGGATCCACCAGGCGATCGATCTGGTCACCCGCATGCTGTGTGATAACGGCGATCTGGCGTGGGTGGAGGAGCCTTCCTATTGGGGGATCCGCCACGTGCTGGCGATGAACGACGTTCGGGTGGAACCCCTGACCGTCGATGCCAACGGCCTGTGCCCGCCGGAAACGGTTGACGACGCGCCGAGGCTCATCTTCGTTACGCCTTCCCACCAGTACCCGCTGGGCGCGGTGATGAGCCTTGAGCGCCGCCAGCGACTGCTGGCGCTCGCCCGTCAGCAGGGGAGCTGGATCGTCGAAGATGATTATGACAGTGAGTTTCGCTTTTCCGGCCAGCCGATCCCCGCCCTGCAGGGTCTGGTCCCCGATGCCCCGGTGGTCTATATCGGCACCTTCAGCAAAACGCTCTATCCCGGCCTGCGCCTGGGCTACGTGGTGATCCCTCGTCCGCTGGTCAGCGATCTGAAGCACGCCCATGCCGAGCTTTACCGCGGCGGCCATTCGCTGATCCAGATGGCGCTGGCGGAGTTTATTACCGCCGGCCACTATTCGGCCCATATCCGCCGTATGCGGTTGCTCTACAGCCGTCGCCGCGCCTTTTTAACTGAGCTTATCCAGCGGCACTGTATGCCGTACGCCCTGTCTGACTTCAGCGATAATGCCGGGCTGCATTTGATCCTCAATTTGCCCGCAGAGGCTGACGATGTGGCGATTGCCAAAGAGGCTAATGCGCGCCACATTCTGGTGCGGCCGCTGTCGCGCTACTACCTGACGGCGGCGCGGAAGAAAGGATTACTGATGGGATTCGCCAGCCAGCCCGAAGAGCAGATGGCGCCGGCGTTCAGCGTCTTACTCGGCTGCCTGCAGACGCACTGCCCGCAGATGCTCCTGCCCCGGGAGGACGCAGAAAAACAAAACGCCCCAACCTGAGGCGGGGCGTTATCGGGGAGCCTGATATCAGGTATCAGGCAGGCGTGGCGTATCAGGCTTCGATAGCGGCACGCAGTTTTTTCATGGCGTTCTTTTCCAGCTGACGCACACGCTCTGCGGAGACGCCGTAGCGGTCGGCCAGTTCCTGCAGCGTGGACTTGTTGTCTTCGTCCAGCCAGCGGGCGCGGATGATGTCCTGGCTACGCTCGTCCAGGCCCTGCATCGCGTCAGTCAGCTTATTCGCCGCCTGCTCTTCCCAGTTGTCGTCTTCGATGCCGTCGGCAAAGTTAGACGTTTTGTCCTGCAGATAAAGGACCGGCGCCATCGGCTGGCTGTCGGACTCATCGTCGGAAGACATGTCGAAGGTCATGTCCTGGGCCGCCATGCGGGATTCCATCTCGCGGACGTCTTTGCTCGACACGCCCAGCTCACGGGCCACCATTTCCACTTCATCCTGGTTGAACCAACCCAGACGCTGTTTGGTTTTACGCAGGTTAAAGAACAGCTTACGCTGTGCTTTGGTGGTAGCGACCTTCACAATACGCCAGTTACGCAGCACGTATTCGTGAATTTCAGCTTTAATCCAGTGCACGGCGAAGGAGACCAGGCGCACACCCACTTCCGGGTTGAAGCGACGCACGGCTTTCATCAGGCCGATATTGCCTTCCTGGATCAGATCCGCCTGCGGCAGGCCATAGCCCGAGTAGTTACGAGCAATGTGAACAACAAAGCGCAGGTGAGACAGAATCAGCTTTTTCGCTGCTTCCAGATCGCCCTGGTAATGCAGCTTTTCAGCAAGCTCCCGCTCTTCATCAGCCGACAGCATCGGCCAAGTGTTAGCGGCCCGGATGTACGATTCCAGGTTACCAACGGGGGCTAAAGCTAAAGTTTGCATTTCTTTGGTCATTCAAATCCTCTCAATTGATATCTTCTGACGCGTTCTTGTCCCCATCAGGCAACAAGCATGCCAGCATTCATGAGCAACGAGAATATCACTCACATTAGTATCAGACAGTGATTTTATCCACAAGTTCCATGCAACGGTGTGAATAAATTACGCACAAAATGTGACACCACGATGAACAAGTGAGGGCAGGAAAAGGAGAACAAGCTTGCGGTATCTTTCCCTGCGAACAGGAACTCATTGCAGCAGGGAAAGATTATATCACGCTTTTTTTAATCGGGAGTAAAGTGACGTAAATGTTGCACTGTCGCCAGCCAGGCGGCGACCCACCCGATCATCGAGCAGACAATCAGCATCAACAGGCACTCGTCGAAGCCCAGGCCGCTCAGCTCAAACTGGGTGCCGAACACTTTCGCCACTTCGGTCACTGCCGACGAGAGGCGCATCACCAGAATCTCCGACAGGATCAGCGATAAAAACGCGCCGGAGAAGCCCAGCATCGCCCCGCCGTAGAGGAACGGACGCAGGATAAAGCCGTCGGTGGCGCCGATCAGCTTCTGCACGTTAATGGTATCGCGGCGGGCAAAGATGCTCAGGCGCACGCTGTTGCCGATCACCAGGAACACCGCCGCCACCATCAGCACGCCGATCATCGCCGACACGCGGCCTACCAGCCCGGTAAGCGAGGAGAGACGGGCAAACCAGCTGTCGTCCATCCGCACCTCATCCACCCCCTGGATCCGCGATACCCGCTCGCGCAGGGTATTGAGCGCTTCCGTGCTCTGGAAATCCAGCTTCGGCACCACGATGGCGACCGCCGGTAGCGGGTTCTCTTCCAGCATATCCAGTGCGCCGCCAAAGCCTGACCAGTTACGGAATTCACCCAGCGCCTCGTCACGGGACAAATAGTTTACCTTGTCGACGCCCTGCTCCGCCTGCAGCTGGCCCACCACCCGCGCCGCGGCGTCGTCATCCAGCGTTTTTTCCAGATAAACGGTGATCTGCGGCGATGGATAATACTGTGACGCCGCGCTGCTGACGTTTTTGTAGACCATGTAGCAGACGCTTGGCAGGGTCAACGAAATGGCGATGACCATCACCGTCAGGAAGGTCGCCAGCGGCGTGCTTTTGAGATCCTGCAACGCGCCGTGCCAGGCATAGCGCACCTGTTCGTTGAACACGTTACTCTTACGCGAGGCCGGGTTAGGCGCCGCTTTCGGCCGTTTTGGCGCATTGCGCCCGCCGCCGCTGCCGCCCGCCGCGTTGCGCAGGCGATCGAACTTACTGCCGAACTGGCGAATCTGGTTCATTGCGTCGCGCTTATTCACCCCGAATGCCTCCATGCAGATGGCCGTCGCTGAGCGACAGCACGCGGTACGGACGACTGGAGATAAGCCCCAGATCGTGCGTCGCCATCAGTACCGTCACCCCAACGCGGTTAAACTCTTCAAACAGACGTAAAATCCCCTCCGAGAGCGCCTCGTCGAGGTTACCGGTCGGTTCATCCGCCAGCAGCACCGCCGGCTTGTTGACCACCGCGCGGGCTATACCGACGCGCTGCTGCTCACCGCCGGAGAGCTGAATCGGAAAGTTCTTCGCTTTGTCCAGCAGGCCGACCTTGTCCAGCGCCGCCGAGACGCGGCGACGAATGTCATCGCCGCTGGCGCCGGCGATAATCAGCGGGATCGCCACGTTGTCATACACGGTACGATCCATCAGCAAATGGTGATCCTGGAAAATCATGCCGATCTGGCGGCGCAGGAATGGCACCTCACGGCTCTTCAGGCGGCTGATTTCATGACCGCTGAAGAAAATTTTCCCGGCGCTGGGCCGTTCGATACCACAGATAAGCTTCAGCAGGGTACTCTTCCCTGCGCCGGAATGGCCGGTCAGAAACGCCATCTCGCCCGGCTGCAGGTGGAAGGTCACCCCCTGCAGCGCTTGTCTCCCACCGAGATAGGCTTTGCTGACTTGTTCAAAGCGAATCATTCTTAATCCTCTCGGGCAAAAAGTGCCTCAATAAAGTCGCCCGCATTAAACGGACGCAGATCCTCAATACGCTCGCCGACGCCAATATAGCGAATCGGAATGCCGAACTGATCGGCCACCGAGAAGATCACGCCGCCTTTGGCGGTGCCGTCCAGCTTGGTCAGGGTGATCCCGGTCAATCCTACCGCCTCATGGAACAGTTTGGCCTGGCTAATGGCATTCTGCCCGGTGCTGGCGTCAATAGTTAACATCACCTCATGCGGCGCGTCGACGTCCAGTTTTTTCATCACCCGGACAATCTTCTTCAGCTCTTCCATCAGGTGTGATTTATTCTGCAGACGCCCGGCGGTGTCGGCAATCAGTACGTCAACATGGCGCGCCTTCGCCGCCTGAATGGCGTCGAAAATCACCGAGGCGGAGTCCGCGCCAGTATGCTGGGCGATCACCGGGATATTGTTACGCTGACCCCAGACCTGCAGCTGTTCCACCGCCGCCGCGCGGAAGGTATCCCCCGCCGCCAGCATCACCGATTTACCCTGCTGCTCAAACTGACGCGCCAGCTTGCCGATGGTGGTGGTTTTCCCCACCCCGTTTACGCCGACCATCAAAATAACAAATGGCGTTTTGCCTTCTACGTTCAGCGGCTCATCCACTTTGGCGAGAATCTCGCCCATCTCTTCTTTCAGCAGGCCGTACAGCGCTTCCGCATCGCGCAGTTGCTTACGGCTGGCGCCTTCCGTCAGGTTGGTAATGATCTTGCGAGTGGTTTCCACCCCGACGTCGGCGATCAGCAGTTGCTCTTCCAGCTCTTCAAACAGATCATCGTCGATCTTCTTGCCGCGGAACAGGCTGATAAATCCGGAACCGAGATTTTCTTTGGTTTTCAGCAAGCTACGCTTGAGGCGGGCGAAAAAGCCTTCTTTCGTCGGTTTTTCCTGCTCCTGAGCCAGCGCTTCCACCGGCGCCTCGTCCTCGGGCTCCGGCACTACGACCGCCGCCTCTTCGGCCGCCTCGGCCGCCAGCGCCAGTGCTTCCAGCTCTTCATCGCTTAACGGGGCGTCCTCTTCAGGGACCTCCGTCTCCTGCGGCTCGGCGATAACGTCTGCCACAGGCTGCTCTGCTACGGCTTCCGCCACCACCGGTTCGGCGATCACCTCTTCCGCCAGCGGCTCAACCACCGCAGGCTGTTCAGACGGTTCGCTGACCGCGGGCTCCGGTTCAACAACAGGCGCTTCATCGGTCAGAGCAGGCGTTTCCACCCACTCTTTTTCCTGCACGCTGGCAGGCTCCGCGAGGTGCGCTTTTTCGCTTTCGACCACCGTCTCGGTCACTTCGACGACATCTTCGGCAAACGCCTCCGGGTCTGCTTTCGGCGCGCTCGGCTCAGCAGGGGTTTCCGCTACCGGCGTCTCATCGGCAACTGCTTGTTGTTCTTCTACTTTTTGTTCAGTCTCGGTTTCCTGTGCCTGTTCTTTCTGTCCAAAGCCCAGCCAGGAAAAGAAGCCACGTTTTTTCTCTTTTGCCATTTGCGACCACACTCCTCGCTGTTTTATTCATGGCGCAGCTTCATCAGAAGCTGAAAAAATGATGAAATTAGTCGGATAGTCTATCACTTAACTTAACTCGCAGCACCGCCCCCGGATTAAGGTTTCGTCAACCGCCGTCGATCGCTAGAATAGCAGGCCGGAAGTTGAGACTTGAGCAGAGAGATGAAAAAACCAAACCACGCGGGCAGCGGCCAGATCCGCATTATCGGTGGGCAATGGCGCGGCCGTAAATTACCGGTGCCGGAGAGCCCGGGCCTGCGGCCGACCACCGACCGGGTTCGCGAAACCCTTTTTAACTGGCTGGCGCCGTCCATCGTTGACGCGCACTGCCTCGACTGCTTTGCCGGCAGCGGCGCGCTGGGGCTGGAGGCGCTGTCCCGCTATGCGGCCAGCACCACGCTACTGGAGATGGAGCGCGGCGTAGCCCAGCAGTTGCAAAAAAATCTCGCCACCCTGAAAGCGGATCGCGGCAAGGTGATCACCACCAACACCCTCAGCTTCCTGAGCCAGCCGGGGACACCGCACCAGATCGTGTTCGTCGACCCGCCGTTCCGTCAGGGGCTGCTGGAGGAGACGCTACGTCTGCTGGAGACACAAGGATGGCTGGCCGATGAGGCCCTGGTGTATGTCGAAAGCGAAGTCGAAAACGGTTTACCGCCGGTGCCCGCTAACTGGCAGCTGTATCGTGAAAAAGTGGCCGGACAGGTCGCCTACCGTCTTTACCAACGTGAGGCCCAAGGAGAGCACCATGCTGATTAATTTAGGCCGCCTGCTGATGCTGTGCGTCTGGGCCTTTCTGTTATTGAACCTGTTTCAGCCCTTCCCGAAGCCGCTGAATATCTTCGTCAACGTCGCGCTGATTTTCATGATCCTGATGCACGGGCTGCAGTTGACGCTGCTGAAGGCGACGCAGCCGAAAGAGGCGCCGCCGCTGAGCCGCTTTGAGCAAATCCGCATTTTTATCTTCGGCGTGTTTGAGCTCGTCGCCTGGCAGAAAAAACTGAAGGCGACGCTGAAAAAGTAGTCCTGAAAAGGGCTCAGGGATCGGGCGTAAACGCCACGAACGCTGTGCCCTTATAACTCAACATCCCGCGATCGCCCACGCTCAGCGCATGATATTGCGGCGCGTCGAGGCGAAACACCACCTCCAGCCCACCGTTTTCGGGGCGAAAGCTCGCTTCATAGCGCATCTCACTGCCTGCGGGCGTCACCGTCTGCTGCCGCGAGCGCCGATCGTTAATCACTTTTTCCCGTTTATTGCTGACGATAACCCGCTTTTGTAGCAACGGCGCGGCGTCATTCGCCTGTTTCTCACGGCGCTGCTGGACATAGCGAAACGAAGCCGCCACCACAATCACCGCGACGACCAGAACAAAAAAGAGGGGCATTTTACTCATCAAGGTTACCCATAAAAAATATCAGGAATCAGCATACTGCGTCGGGAATAACATTGTCATCTGCTACGCCAAACCACTACACTGAGTTGTAGCATCACGCATCCGTAACTTTCTTTATGATAACAGATACAGGGACTTACTATGCTTTGGTCATTTATTGCTGTCTGTTTCTCCGCATGGCTTTATGTCGATGCATCCTATCGTGGGCCGGCCTGGCGACGTTGGGTATTTAAACCTGTCACCCTGATTCTGTTGCTGTTACTGGCCTGGCAGGCGCCGATGTTCAATGCCATCAGCTATCTGGTGCTGGCCGGCCTGTGCGCCTCGCTGCTCGGCGACGCCCTGACCCTGCTGCCGCGCCAGCGGGTGATGTACGCGGTGGGCGCTTTCTTCCTGTCACATCTGCTGTATACCATCTGGTTCGCCAGCCAGCTGACGCTGTCGTTCTTCTGGCCGCTGCCGCTGGTGCTGCTGGTATTCGGCGCCCTGCTGATGGCGGTGATCTGGAGTCGGCTGGAAGAGATGAAAATGCCGGTGCTGACCTTTATTGGAATGACGCTGGTGATGGTCTGGCTGGCCGGTGAGCTGTGGTTTGCCCGCCCCACCAACACCGCGCTGTCCGGTTTCGCCGGCGCGGCCCTGCTGCTGCTGAGCAATGCCGTATGGCTGGTGAGCCACTATCGTCGCCGCTTCCGCGCCGATAACGCCATTGCCGCCGCGTTCTACTTTGCCGGCCACTTCCTGATCGTGCGCGCGTTATACCTGTAATTTAGTCCTTGACTCTGGAGTCGACTCCAGAGTGTATCCTACGGCTAATGAGAAAATTATCATTTCCCGGAGGGTGCCATGTCGACTCCAGACGCGCAGGATAAAAAAGTCCCACAATTCTCGTCATTCACCATGCGGCCAGCGACCGCGCCGGCGGAGAGCTGCTGTACAGATCACGCCTGCGCCACAGAATCCGCCCCTGCCGCCGAAGCGCTCGACGACGCCCGCTATAGCTGGCAGGTTGATGGCATGGACTGCGCCGCCTGCGCCCGCAAGGTGGAAACCGCGGTTCGCCAGGTACCCGGCGTCAGTCAGGTCCAGGTGCTGTTCGCCACAGAAAAGTTGCTGGTTAACGCCGAGGGCGATATCCGCGCTCAGGTTGAGAACGCGGTCCGCCAGGCGGGCTATACGCTGCGCGATGCCGATGCTCCCGCAGCAGAGAAAACCCGAGGGTCGCTGCTGCGCGACAATCTGCCGTTACTGACGCTGTTTATCATGATGGCCCTGAGCTGGGGGCTGGAGCAGGCCAACCACCCTGCCGGTCAGTTGGCCTTTATTGCCACCACCCTGGTTGGCCTGTGGCCGGTTGCTCGCCAGGCGCTGCGCCTGATCAAGAGCGGGAGCTGGTTTGCCATTGAAACGCTGATGAGCGTCGCCGCCATCGGGGCGCTGTTTATCGGCGCCACTGCGGAAGCGGCGATGGTCCTGCTGCTGTTCCTGATCGGCGAGCGTCTCGAAGGCTGGGCCGCCAGCCGCGCACGGCAGGGGGTGAGCGCGCTGATGGCGCTGAAGCCCGACACCGCCATCCGTCTGCGCAACGGTGTGCGGGAAACCGTCGCCCAGCGCGACCTGCGTCCCGGAGATGTGATTGAAGTGGCCGCCGGCGGGCGTCTGCCGGCGGATGGCCAGCTGCTGTCGCCGTTTGCCAGCTTTGATGAAAGCGCCCTGACCGGCGAGTCGGTGCCGGTGGAGCGTCAGGCCGGGGAACGAGTCGCGGCGGGCGCCACCAGCGTCGATCGCCTGGTGCAGCTTACCGTGATATCCGAACCGGGCGACAGCGCCATCGACCGCATCCTGAAGCTGATTGAAGAGGCAGAGGAACGTCGGGCGCCAATCGAGCGTTTTATCGATCGCTTCAGCCGGATCTACACCCCGGCCATTATGGTCGTAGCTTTGTTGGTCGCCATTGTCCCACCGCTGTTCTTCGCCAGTGCCTGGCTGCCGTGGATTTATAAAGGGCTGACGCTGCTGCTGATCGGCTGTCCGTGCGCGCTGGTCATCTCCACGCCGGCGGCCATCACCTCCGGCCTGGCGGTCGCCGCCCGCCGCGGGGCGCTAATCAAAGGCGGCGCGGCGCTGGAACAGCTGGGCCAGGTGCGGCAGGTGGCGTTCGATAAAACCGGCACTCTGACCGTCGGCCAGCCGCAGGTGACTTCGGTGATCGCCACGGCTGAGGTTGACGACAACGCGCTGCTGGCGCTGGCGGCGGCGGTGGAGCAAGGCTCCAGCCACCCGCTGGCGCAGGCCATCGTCCGTGAAGCACAGCGGCGTCAGCTGAGTATTCCGCTTGCCAGCGGCCAGCGGGCGCTGGCGGGCTCTGGCATCGAAGCCGAGGTGAACGGCAGCCGCATCTTGATCTGCGCCGCCAGCAAAGCCGCCCCGGCAGAGCATGAGGCGCAGATCCAGCAGCTGGAGAGCGCCGGGCAAACGGTAGTGCTGGTGATGCGCGGCGAGACGCTGCTCGGTATTCTGGCGCTGCGCGACACCCTGCGCGACGACGCGCGTCAGGCGGTGGATGCTCTGCATCAGTTGGGGGTTCAGGGGGTGATCCTTACCGGGGATAACCCGCGCGCCGCGGCAGCCATCGCCAGCGAACTGGGGCTGGAATTCCGCGCCGGTCTGCTGCCGGCGGACAAAGTGAAAGCCGTCATGGCGCTGAATGCCGATGCGCCGCTGGCGATGATCGGGGACGGAATCAACGACGCCCCGGCGATGAAAGCGGCCACCATCGGCATCGCCATGGGCAGCGGCACCGATGTGGCGCTGGAGACGGCCGACGCCGCGCTGACCCATAACCGTCTGACCGGCCTGGCGCAGATGATTTCCCTGGCGCACGCCACCCATGCCAATATTCGCCAGAACATCGCGATTGCCTTAGGGCTGAAGGGGATTTTCCTCGTCACCACCCTGCTCGGCCTGACCGGCCTGTGGCTGGCGGTGCTGGCGGATACCGGCGCCACTGTGCTGGTAACGGCTAACGCGCTGCGGTTATTACGTAAGAAGTTGTAGCATAGATACCGGCTTCCCTGGTCGCGATGCGCTTAGCAGGGCTACGGTTCCGGACCGTCGGGTAGCCCGGATAAGGCGCTACGCGCCGCCATCCGGGGTATTCCCTGCTCGCGCTGCGCTTA
>NZ_QEQO01000011.1:0-140844 GCF_003097195.1 Klebsiella sp. GL120222-02 | reverse complement strand
TCCGGCACAACCGCGGGTACGGCGTCTGATGTGTATCGCCCGGTGGCGCTGTGCTTGCGCGTGCCTACACTGTTTGAGCCTGCGAAAGGACTCGTTGGCCGGATAAGGCATTTATGCCGCCATCCGGCACAACCGCAGGTACGGCGTCTGATGTGTATCTCCAGGCGGCGCTGCGCTTGCACAGGCCTGAGGGATGAGGAAACGCCTGCGCAAACGCAGGCCGGATAAGACGAAGACGTCAGGCAAACGCCATGAAGAAAGGGATTACTCGGCGGCCGTTTTCCCTTTGCCGGGCAGCCTGAACGCTTCGCCATAGGGCTTCGCGATACCCATGCGATATTGTGTCTCTTTGGCCGCCTGGTGGAGGTCGGCAAACTCCTCTTTCGGCGCTGGCGGACGTTGCGCCTTTTTCAGACACTGATTACGATGGTGACGGATCCACTCTCTGTCATCATCGTTCAGGCAGCGCTGCATCACCTCAATCCATCTGGATGCCGCCCGACGGTAGAGCCCACTCGCCTCTAACCGTTCAGCAATACTGTCCCTTATTCTCATCCACCTCGCTCCTCTGATGCTTTCACGATATCCCATGGTATTCCGACACCTGAGCCGGAATACCATGGTAGAGTTAATTTATGACAAAACTATTCCTGTGCAGCGCAAGGAATATATTCATTATAATAATCGCTGTGCATAGCAAACCGCATTCGCGGTAATTACTTCCAAAGAGCTCCGGAATTATATGTCGAACGCCGCCATAGATACCGGACGGTATCGACGGTTGTACCTATCAATAGCTATTTAATTTATTATATTTCCGTTATCAAATACCTTGCGATGTCATCTACTCCCTGTACAACCAAGCCTCATGGCGACCTAACGGAGTGCTCCAGCAGTTTATTTCTGAAGATAAATAAGCAGGCTTCATTAAAATTATCTAACCCCAGTCGCTCATAAAGCGCAGTGCGCTTCCGGTAAAGGCTTTTTACCGAGGTATTCAGATTCACCGCCACCTCCTCCATGGTCATACCCGCCCCAAGCAAACGTAGCATTAACTGTTCAGACAAACTTAAGCGCAGATCGTCAAACCACTCTTTGGTCAGCCGCTTGCTCTTCATCTCCAGAAAAAGCCCAAATAATGTCGCCATATCGGCGGGTGATAATGACATGTTTAAAAACGATTTCAGACTCAGTAAATGCTCTTCCCGATGGCGCATATCGAGGACGATACAACATATTCGCTTTCTGGATTGTGCCGCCTCCATCACCAGGTAATCGTAATGACAAAGCGGCGAACGGCTATCAACCAGCAGAGAGACCTCATCAACCTCATTATCTAAAATCGTTTTTCCGCTAGAATCTAACTGAATGATATCAGGAAAGAAATTCTTAACCCCTTGAAAAAGATAGTAATCCTGAGTAACCAATATCATTGAAGTTGCCACAAATCGTCCCTTTAACATTTAATCAACAAATTCTCGTCAACCAGACGTTTTCCTTCCCCCTTTGGACGCTTCGCATGGCGGTAAAAATAACGAGACCTGTGATTTATCATTAGCGCGGCATCTGACTCTGGCTGTGAAAACCCTCCTTGCGTTCTGATGGAAAATAAACGGATTAATTATAAATAAAAAAAATCCACAGAAAAGATGCTTTTTTTGGCATTGAGAATTTTTGTCAGAAATCATCTTAAATATCCAGTGAAAAACACCAACCCCTTCACAATATAAGCAGCACATCAATTTTGAAACAAAATTCCAACCCTCTTTCTTTTTTATTTATTTCAGTAAGTTAAAGAAATCAACTTCAACAACGCCGCTCGAATTAAGTCGATTTTACAGAATTATCTTAAAACGCAGCTCATCATTTATCCATATTTATCCGCTGCCGTATCGGGTATAAATTATCCATTCAATTATCAGCAGGAGATATGTTTATTACTTTGCAATAAGTCATTCACCCGCAGTGCCAGTCAGCTAAATGGGACCATCCTCATCCTTTAACTCACTGTCAAAGGACGGTCGTGTTGTGCAATGGATTCTTGATGAACATATGGCAAATAGAAATGGAAAGATCACCTTATTCAAATACGTTATTGTTTAATCGCAACACGAAACTCTCGCTGTCAATCGGCTTGCTTTTGCTCTTCCCGGCGCTGGTTCAGGGAGCAGATTCGCTCTATGACCAGCAGATCCTGCAAGCGCGTCAAGGCCAGTACGCCCCCTTTCTCTCTTATCTTCAGCAGTACCAGCTGCGGCATGCCTTAACCCCTTCTCAGGTGGCGGACTGGCTGCAGGTAGCTCTCTGGGGCGGCCAGGACGATGAAGTGGTGAAAGTCTGGCGACGCTATCAGGTTTATATGCCGCTTCCCGCACGCGGTACCGCCGCGGCGGCACAGGCCCTGCGTAACCAGAAACAGTGGCAAGCCTCGCTCACCCTCTGGCAGCAGGCTCTCAGCCAGGCCCCTGACAGTGACGATTATCGTATCGGCTATATCAAAACGCTGGCCGATGCCCGCAAGGACGGCGAGGCGCTCAGCGAAGCGCGTCGCCTGGTAGCGGAGCAGGCGAGCGTTGCCCACCTGCAGACGCTCTCTTATGTCTACCTGCGGCTTGGCAAAAGCTGGGACCAGCTGTTGGTGGACACGCAGATCCTCGATCGCGAACCGCAAAACAAAGCCGCGCTGGCCAGCCTGATGGCGACCCTTACCCGCAACCGGATCGATTCCCCTGCTCTCGGCCTGGCGGATAGCGTCGAACTGACGCCTGCGGAAAAGCGCAATCTGCAGTTGAACGCCGCCGCCGAACTGGTGCGCCTTGCCGATACCCCTTCCCGCGAAGAAAACGCGCGTTACGCGCTGGCCCGCACGGCGCTCACGCAGTATGACGCGATGATTGCCGCCTGGCACCCCGACCCACAGGCTGCGCCCGACATCATCCGGGCGCGCATTGATCGTCTGGGTGCGCTGTACGCCAATGCAGATTACGCGCAGGTCATCCGTGAATACCAAAATCTCATCGCGCAGCAGCAGACCGTTCCCGACTGGGCCATCGGCTGGGTCATCTCCTCTTATATCGCCCTTAAGCAAATTGAGCCTGCGCTGACGCTTATTCACCAGCATCCCTCGTGGCTGACAAGCCAACAGAATGAGGAACACGAGCTTTTCTACGCCCTGCTGGACACCGGTCAGTACCCGGCGGCGCAACAGTATGTCGCCCGCCTCACCCGGAATGCACCCTACATCCGTCGTCTCTACGGTTCGCCGACGCCGCAGCCGAATGACGACTGGCTCACCGCACAGTCGCTTAACGTGCACTATTTAGCGGCCACCAACGCCCTGCCGCAGGCCGAAGCCCGGATGCAGCGCCTGGCGGCAACGGCCCCCGGCAATCAGGGCCTGCAGATAGATTATGCCGCCCTTCTGCAGGACAGAGGGCTACCGCGAGCCGCCGAAAGCCAGCTAAAAGCAGCGGAATCTCTGGAACCCGCCAGCTTGCAGCTGGAGCGCCAGCAGGCCTGGGTCGCCCTCGATCTGCAGGAGTGGCGGCAAATGGATCTGCTGACTGACGACATCGTCGCCCGCTCGCCACGGGATCTGAATACCCAGCGCCTGGCCAGAGCGCGCGAGGTCCATCATCTTTCCGAACTTCGCCTGAGCGTTGGCAAAGGGCTGCACTCCGACAACCCGGTGAGCGGCACCCACGACCTCAGTTTTGAGACGGCGATCTACAGCCCGCCGCTAGCCGACAGCTGGCGGTTGTTCGGCGGGCACCGCTTCGCTGAAGGCAATTTTGAAGAGGGGAAGGGCAGCCGTCGCCAGCTGTTCGCCGGCGTTGAATGGCGCCCGCGCGACTACTGGGGCGAGCTTGAACTCTCCAGTGTCAATTTTCACGGCGAGAACAAGCCCGGCGTCCGCCTTTCCGCCGCCCACGACGTCAGCGATCGCTGGCAGCTGGGCGGCGAACTGGAGCGGATTTCGCAGCAGACTCCGCTGCGCGCGTTACGCAACGGCGTCAGCGCCAACCGCGGCGAAGGCTGGCTGCGCTGGTATCAAAACGAACGCCGGGAATACCGCGTCAGCGTGGCCGCCAGCCGGTTTACCGATCGTAACCGCCGCCAGGAGTACATCCTCTCCGGTAAAGAGCGCCTCTGGCAGACGCCGTGGTTAACGCTGGATCTGCAGCCCGGTCTGTCGGCCAGCGCCAATAGCCGCACCGACACCGCCTACTACAGTCCGGCACGGGACCTCGCTGCCACCGCGGCGCTGGCCGTCGATCACACGCTTTACCAGCGCTATGACACCGTCTGGAGCCAGCAGCTGCTCGCCGGCGGCGGCAGCTACTGGCAAAAAAATCACGCCGCCGGGGCGATCACGGTGCTGGGCTACGGGCAGCGCCTGCGCTGGAACAACGTCGTCGACACCGGGGTGATGCTGAACTGGGACAAACGCCCCTACGACGGTAAACGCGAAAACAACCTCGCCATCACTCTTGATGCAAATATACGGTTTTAAGGATGACCATGCTGAACACGACCCTGCGCAACGGCCTGATGCTTCTCGTCTGGCTGTGCCTTATCTTCAGCGTGCGTGCTGAGGAAGTCCCCTTCCTCGCCCCGCAGCAGCGCCCCCAACCGGAGGCCAATCAACCCTGGCCGGCGGATCGCTTTCTGGTGCTGGCCTACCATGACGTGGAAGACGATGCCGCCGACCAGCGTTATCTTTCAGTGCGCACCAGTGCGCTCAACGAGCAGATCGCCTGGCTGCTGCATCACGGGTACCATGCGGTGAGCGTCCAGGACATTCTCGATGCACACCATGGCATTAAGCCGCTGCCGGCCAAGGCTTTTCTTCTCAGCTTCGACGATGGCTATAGCAGCTTTTACACCCGCGTCTGGCCGCTACTTAAAGCCTGGAATGTTCCGGCGCTGTGGGCGCCGGTGGGCAGCTGGGTGGACACTCCCGCTGGCCAGCCCGTTAATTTTGGCGGCCTGATGACGCCGCGCGAGCGCTTCGCTACCTGGGAGATGGTGCGCGAGCTCAGCCGCTCGCCGCTGGTGGAGATCGGCGCGCACACCTGGGCCTCGCACTACGGTCTGCCGGCCAATCCGCAGGGCAGTCGCGAGCCCGCCGCCGCCAACCGCGGCTGGGATAAAACCACCGGCCGCTATGAAAGCGACGCGCAGTTTACCCGGCGCATGGCCGATGACGTGCAGAAAGTGACGGCGAAAATCCACGAGGTCGCCGGGAAAGCGCCGCGCGCCTGGGTGTGGCCCTATGGCGCCGCCAGCGGCAGCACCCTGGCTATCGCCAAACAGCAGGGGTATCAGCTGGCGTTTACGCTGAACGACGGCCTGGGCAATGTGAAAGATCTGGACAATATTCCGCGCATGCTGATCGCCGGTAACCCGTCGATCAAGGCCTTTGCCAACGCCGTAACCCAGATTCAGGAAGCCGATCCTGTTCGGGTGATGCATGTGGATCTGGACTATGTCTATGACCCCAATCCCGTCCAGCAGGCGAAAAATATCGATAAGCTGGTGCAGCGCGTCTATGACATGAAAATCAGCCATGTCTTTCTGCAGGCCTTTTCCGACCCGCAAGGCGACGGCACGGTCAAGTCGCTCTATTTCCCCAACCGCTGGCTGCCGATGCGCGCCGACCTGTTTAACTTCGTCTCCTGGCAGTTGCAGACCCGCGGCGGGGTGAAGGTCTATGCCTGGATGCCGGTGCTGGCCTTCGATCTCTCGTCCGATCTGCCGCGCGTTCAGCGCTGGGATCCGCAAACCGGGAAGGCGTTACTTGCCCGCCAGCCGTACGTTCGCCTGTCGCCCTGGGATCCCCGGGTTCGCCAGCAGATCACCGACATCTACGAAGATCTGGCCCGGCACGCCAGCTTCAGCGGGATTCTGTTTCACGATGACGCCGTGCTGACCGATTTTGAAGACGTGAGCCCGGAGGCGGTCGCCGCCTGGCGGCAGACGGGTCTGGGGCACGATGCCGGCCCGGTGCCCCAACGTCCGCAAGAGCGCCAGGCATGGATGCGTTTCAAAAGCCAAACCCTGACCCGCTTCACTCTGGATCTACGCCAGGCGGTGCAGGCCATCCGCGGCCCGCAGGTGAAAACGGCGCGTAATCTCTTCGCCCTGCCGATCCTGGAGCCGCAGAGCGAAGCCTGGTTCGCGCAGAATCTGGATGACTTCCTTGCCGCCTATGACTGGACGGTACCCATGGCGATGCCGCTGATGGAGTCCGTACCGATTGACGCCAGCCAGGCCTGGCTGACGCGGCTGGTCCAGGCCGTCGCCAGCCACCCGGGCGCGCTGAAGAAAACCATCTTTGAACTGCAGGCCCGAGACTGGAACCGACGCCAGCAAAACGCCATTCCCGACCAGCAGCTGGCGGACTGGATGCGTTTGCTGCGGCTGAACGGCGTCAAAAACTACGGCTACTACCCTGACGATTTTATTAACAACCAGCCTGATATCTCCCGTATCAGGCCGCAATTTTCTTCCTGGTGGTACCCTGACCATGACTGATCGCATTATCGCATTGTGCATTTTATGCCTCGTATTCGGGCTGCCGTTAGGCGTCGCAGCGGTATTTACCGGCGAGCTTATCCTCGACTTTGTCTTCTTCTGGCCGCTGTTTATGTCAGTGCTGTGGATCACCGGGGGCCTTTATTTCTGGTTTCAGCTGGAACGCCACTGGCCGTGGGGGGAGGATACCCCGCCGCCGACGCTGCCCGGCAATCCGCTGATTTCGATCCTGATCCCTTGTTTTAACGAGGAGAAAAATGCTCGGGAAACCATCAGCGCGGCGCTGGCCCAGCGTTACGCCAATCTCGAAGTGATCGCCATTAACGACGGCTCTTCGGACAACACCGCCCAGGTGCTCCAGCAGCTGGCGCAGGAGGAGCCGAGGCTGCGGGTGATCCACCTTGCCGCCAATCAGGGAAAAGCGGTAGCGCTCAAAGCAGGCGCCGCCGCCGCCCGCGGCGATCTGCTGGTCTGCATCGATGGCGACGCCCTGCTGGACCGGGATACCGCGGCCTGGCTGGTCGCGCCGTTGATCCACTATCCGCACGTCGGGGCGGTCACCGGCAATCCGCGGATCCGCACCCGATCCACGCTGATCGGCCGCATTCAGGTGGGTGAGTTTTCGTCGATCATTGGGCTTATCAAGCGGACGCAGCGGATCTATGGCCGGGTCTTTACCGTCTCCGGTGTGATTGCCGCCTTCCGGCGCCAGGCGCTGGCGGACGTCGGCTACTGGAGCCCGGATATGATCACCGAAGATATTGATATCAGCTGGAAGCTTCAGCTCCGCCACTGGGACATCTTTTTCGAGCCGCGGGCGCTGTGCTGGATCCTGATGCCGGAGACCCTCAAAGGGTTATGGAAGCAGCGTCTGCGCTGGGCGCAGGGCGGCGCGGAGGTTTTTCTGGTCAACCTCCGTCGCCTGTTTCACTGGGAGCATCATCGGATGTGGCCGCTGTTTCTGGAGTATGCCTGCTCCACGCTGTGGGCCTTTGCCTACGCGGTTACCATTCTGCTGTTTATCCTCAGCCGCCTGATGCCGCTGCCTGACAATCTGGCGGTGCACAGCCTGTTTCCGCCGGAGTTCACCGGCATGCTGCTTGGCGTGATGTGCCTGCTGCAGTTCGTCGCCAGTCTGTATATCGAGCGACGCTACGAGAAAAAGGTCGCCAAATCACTGTTCTGGGTGATCTGGTTCCCGATGGTCTACTGGATGATCGGCCTGCTGACCACGCTGGTCGCTTTTCCGAAAGTGATGGTGAAACGTCAACGTTCCCGCGCGCGCTGGGTGAGTCCGGACCGGGGAAAAGGAAGCCTGTGATGAATGAAAATACGCTCATCTTAACCGAACACCGTGTGCTGCCCCGGCTGGTCGACGCCGGTTTAACGCTGCTGGCCTGGCTCGGTTTTCTGTTCTTTCTGTACGCCAATTTGCTGATGCAGTTCATCGCGCCGCCCTCTCCGCGCTGGGAGTCGCTGATGGCTTCACTGAATACGGCGCTGGTGTATCTGCTGATTGCCGCACTGAACGGCTGGCTGTTGATCCTCTGGTATCATTACAACCGGCGCCGCGCTCGCACCCGGCATCATACCGCGGTGCTCACCCTGCGACATGATGAGCTGGCGAGCAGCTTTAACGTTGCGCCGCAGATTATCTCGGAGATGAGCCGCTATAATTTGCTCACCGTTTACCACGATCAAATCGGGCAGATTATTGATTTAAAAAGCCACGCGTTACCGCCGCCGCAGGAAGAGAGCGATCGCGCATGAGAGCAAGGCCGCCGTCGGCGGCCTGTATGGGTTACGACGCCGTGGATCAGCCGCCGGCTTTTTTGATGGCGGCTTCCAGCGAGGCCTGATCCGCCAGCCCCGGGAAGACGGTGATGCTGGCTTCCGTGGCGCCGGTGGTCGGCATCACGATCACGCCCGGCGTGCCGCTCAGACCAATCTCCTGCGCCAGATCGTTAATGCTCTGCAGCACCGGTTCGACGTCGGTGGCCTTCTTCGCATCAAAGCCGGCTTTCTTCGCCTGCTGCTGGATATCCGCCGTCGTCAGCTTACCTTCGTTATGGCCGGTAGCGTAAATCCCGTTATGGTAGGCCAGATAGGCATCCGCCCCTTTCTGCTGATAGATCTGCAGGCCGGTTTTTGCCGCCTCCAGCGAGCTTTCCCAGCGGCCGCCGAAAATCGGCCACTCTTTAAAGGCGAAACGGGTCTGCGGGTGCGCTTTAATCACCTGCTCCATCACCGGCGCCAGACGGCTGCAGTACACGCACTGGTAGTCGAAGAATTCGATCACCGTGACTTTGCCGTTGGCCGGGCCGTAGGTCGGGGTATTTTTATCCTGGGTCAATACAGCCGCGTTTTTCAGCACTGCCTGAGTGGCCGCGCTGGCCTGCTGTTCAGCCTGTATTTGCTGCAATTTCTGGCTCGCCTGCAGGAGGACTTCCGGGTGGGCGACCAGGTAGTCGGCGGCGATTTTGCCGATTTTCGCCTCCTGTTCCGGGGTGAAAGTCGCCGGCGCGTCAGCGGCAGAGGCCATCGCCGGCAGTAAGACAGCGCTCAGCAGGGCGACAGAGAGGTATTTCTTGTGGCCAGACATAGTGGGGATCCTTGCGATAAGTGAACGGCAGGTGAGTCTGGGTGACAAAATATCACCCTTTTTCGCCGAAGCCTTGCCCAACGGCGCGTTGATTCGTAACTTTATTTTTCAGGCACGCTTTTCCCGCGCGACGGCGTGGGTCTGCGTCAGTGGTCAATGCGCCCCAGGCGGAGTACCCTGCGCAGCGGTTTTTCTTGCTCTTTTTTCAGGTGGTTTCTCTCGAAATGAATGCGTTACTCCAACAATGGGACATGGCGGTGATTATGCTGCAGATTGTCGCCATCGATTTACTGCTGGGCGGCGATAACGCCGTGGTGATAGCCATGGCTTGCCGCAAACTGCCGCCACAAAAGCGCACCAAAGCGATCATCATCGGTACCGTGGGGGCGATCCTGGCGCGCGTGCTGCTGCTGGCGCTCGCCCTGTATCTCCTGTCGCTGCCGTGGCTGAAAATAGTCGGCGCGTTGCTCCTGCTGTGGATTGGTATGAAGCTGGTGAGTAATGAGGAAGAAGAGAGCGTGGTCGGCAGCTCCGCGAGCCTGTGGCGCACCGCGATCACCATCACCGTCGCCGATGTGATCATGTCGCTGGATAATGTGTTGGCGGTCGCTGCGGCGGGGAAAGGGCACATTGCGCTGGTCGCCCTCGGCGTGGCGATCAGCATTCCGATTATCGTCGCGGGCAGTAAACTGGTCCTGGTCCTGCTCATCCGCTTTCCCGCCGTGGTGCTGTTGGGCGGAATGCTCATCGGCTGGATTGCCGGCTCAATGCTGGTCAGCGATCCCACCATTCAGCAACTGTTTCCCGCCGCCGGGGACGGCACCGCGCGCGTGGCTGGCGCCGTCGGCGCGCTGCTGGTGCTGTTTGAAGGATGGCGCCGCCGCCCACGGCCGCAGGCGAAAGAGTAGCCTCGCCCACGACGCCGCCGACCCCGACGGCGTCAAGTTTCCGCCACTTTTCTTCCCCTTCAGGGCGCATTTGCCCTACGCTTTATACTGACGCCTGTTCCAGGGAATATGTAACCACCGCACTGAGCATAGATGAGATAAAATCATGGAATTGAAGGATTATTATGCCATTCTCGGGGTGCAACCAACCGACGATCTGAAAACTATCAAGACCGCCTACCGCCGCCTGGCGCGCAAATATCACCCCGACGTCAGTAAAGAAAGCGATGCCGAAGCCAAATTCAAGGATCTCGCCGAAGCCTGGGAAGTCCTGAAAGATGAGCAGCGGCGCGCCGAATACGATCAGCTCTGGCAGCATCGCAACGATCCCGGCTTCGGTCGCCAGCAGCAGACACACGAGCAGAGCTACAGCCAGCAAGATTTCGACGACATCTTCTCCTCCATGTTTGGCCAGCAGGCGCATCAGCGTCGCCGTCAGCATGCCGCACGCGGCCACGATCTGGAGATCGAAGTGGCGGTGTTCCTTGAAGAGACGCTGGCCGAGCAGACCCGCACCATCAGCTATAACCTGCCGGTGTACAACGTGTTTGGCATGATCGAAAGTGAAACGCCGAAAACGCTGAATGTGAAGATCCCCGCCGGGGTAGTCGATGGTCAGCGTATCCGTCTGAAAGGCCAGGGAACGCCGGGCGAAAACGGCGGCCCGAACGGCGATCTGTGGCTGGTTATCCACATCGCTCCGCATCCGCTATTCGATATTGTCGGCCATAACCTGGAGATCGTCCTGCCGCTGGCGCCATGGGAGGCCGCGCTGGGCGCGAAAGTCACGGTGCCCACCCTGAAAGAGAGCATTCTGCTGACGGTGCCGCCGGGCAGTCAGGCAGGGCAGCGACTGCGTATCAAGGGCAAAGGGCTGGTGAGCAAAACCCACACTGGCGATTTGTTCGCCGTCATCAAAATTGTCATGCCGCCAAAACCAGATGAAAAAGCGCGTGAGCTCTGGCAACAATTGGCCGCCGCCGAAGCCAGCTTCGATCCGCGTAAGACATGGGGGAAAGCCTGATGGCTACAGTAACAGTGACGTTTACCATTACCGAATTGTGCCTGCGTACCGGGGTATCGGAAGAGGAGCTGACGGAGATCGTCGGCTTGGGGATGATTGAACCGCACCAGCCGCAGGCGGAAACCTGGCTATTCGACGACAGCGCGGTGACGATTGTCCATCGCGCGGTGCGCCTGCGTAACGAGCTGGAGCTGGACTGGCCGGGGATCGCGGTGGCGCTGACCCTGCTGGATGAGAACGCGCGGCTGACCCGCGAAAATCGCCTGCTGCAGCAGCGCCTGGCCCGCTTCCTCGCCCACGGATAGGGGCGACATCCCGGGTGGCAGCGTTCCGCCTTCGTGCCGGATGGCGGCTACGCCTTATCCGGCCTACAAACTAAGCACAGCGCAAGCCGGGGAATTTCCCGGGTCGCGGCGTTCCGCCTTACCCGGGCTACCGGACAGTGCAAACAGTAGCCCGGCTAAGCGCAGCCGAAAGCCGGGGAGTTCCCCGGGTCGCGGCGTTCCGCCTTACCCGGGCTACCGGACGGTGCAAACAGTAGCCCGGCTAAGCACAGCGCAAGCCGGGGAATTTCCCGGGTCGCGGCGTTCCGCCTTACCCGGGCTACCGGGCAGTGCAAACAGTAGCCCGGCTAAGCGCAGCGCAAGCCGGGGAGTTTCCCGAATAGCGCAAACTGGGAATAGCGCTTAATCCGGTAACGAACCGGCGAGATTACGCGCGGAGACGCTCTCGCTCACCGGGGCTGGCGGCTCCGGCGCTTTAACCGGCGCGGCCGCTGGCGCAGCTGCCGGGGCGGAAGAGGCCGGCTGGATCTCAAGGAACGAAGCCAGCATCTTACGCAGCGTTTCCGGTTTAGTATCTTCCGCCAGCAGCGCCGCCAACATCGACGGCAAACGGCTATCAACTTCCCCTAACGCCAGCCCCGCCAGCAGCGCCGTACGCGACATATCGCCGCGGTCGCCACGGTGATGGGCCTCAATTTTTGCGTCCGCGAAGCGCTCGCTGGCGCTGATATCCGGGCGCAGGTAAATCAGCACTTTTCTGCGATCCAGAGTCATAGACGCTCCTTAGCCAATAATTTTCAGACCACGCACCAGGGCAAACTGCGGCTCTTCAGCCACCACGAAACGGTCCTCGCGCAGCCCCATACGTTCACGAATCGCATCGGCCACCAGCGGCGCGCCGCCGCCAATCACGATGGCGTGCGAATAGCCTTTAAAGCTATCAATCGCCGTCAGGACGCGGGTGGTCAGACGTTCAATGCTGTTATTGATCACCTTCTTCACCTCAGAAACCGCATCCGGATCGTTGATGTTGTCGGTCAGGTATTCTTCGTCGTGGCGGTTGATGATTATCTGGTCAACGTTATAGCTGGAAGTGTCGGTATTCGCCCGGGCCAGCGCCAGCTTAACGGCATCGGTCACCAGCGATACACCCAGCTTCGGATCGCCGTAAATGCGCGAAACCGAGGTCATCTGCCCGGCGACCATTGAAATATCCAGCGTGGTGCCGCCAAGGTCGATAATCAGCACCGAATGCGACGGTTTCAGTTCATCGCACAGGCTGATCCCCGCCGGAATGGATTCCGGACGCACGGTAACTTTCGTGATATTGAACACCACGCCTTTGTTCAGTTTAACGTCGCGCAGCAGGCTCTTTTTCTTGCGCTCAATATTGTCGAGGCGATATTGCGCATCTTCGTCGTAAAATTCGGTCAGCGGCAGGGTGACCACAATCTCGACATCCTGCGGCTCAAGACCGCTGGTCAGCAGCGCGTGATGGACAGCGATGGAGTTCAACGGGCTATATTGCCAGTCAATGTTATTGGTGGGGAGCGCATCGGGGGTGATCAGGTCGAAAGAGTACTTTTCATCATCCACGGTGTAGTTAAAGGGCTTCCCGGAACCGAAGGTGGCAGACCAGCCGCGTTTGAAACTGTTGGGGCTGATATGGGTGAAAGTTTCGCCATCTTGCTCCCACAGCATTTTGATATTGGTTGAACCATCATCGATAAAAATGCGCATCGCATTGCTCCATCACTGAGACAAATAAGAGAAAAATGTAAGACCCAAAAAGAGTAGCAAGAGTTAAAAAGCCGCGCAAGAGCACGAAAAAGAGACAATTCCGAGTTTTATTTGAGAACAAATGGAGAAGAAAACAATTCAATGCGCCCTGAAAGAGAAATAAATGAGACAAAATAGAGAAATAAAGTTTCTCTCTTTCTGTCTGTTTCAGACACTGTTCTTTTACAAAAAGAGAGCATCCCTCCCCTCTTTCCTCAGCGGTTTTCGCACGCTTTTTACACCTGGTTGGGTACCACAATCGGCCGTTCCGGCTCAGCGACATTTTCCGGTACCCGGCGATATTTATCCAGCAGGTGAATCTGAATACGGCGCAACATATCGCCATTCAGTTTGTAATAACGGAAATAGAGAAACAGCGTCAGGGCGAAAAAGAGCGTCGGCAGCGCAATCATAATCGCCTGCATCCCCAGCAGCGTGTGAGATGACTGCACAACATTCGGCACGTAGCCGATGATACCGAGCACGATGGCAATAAACCAGGCCGCAAACGCCGAGCCCGCTTTCACCACCAGCGTCTGTACCGAGTAGGCGATGCTTTCGCAGCGGATATTCATCGTATATTCGCCGTAGTCGACGGTATCGGCCACCATAATAACCTGCAGCACCCAGAACAGCGCGGTGCCGATATTCAACAGCACCCCGGCCAGCGAAATCAGCGCGATGTTGTAAACGCCGCTCAGCGCCATCAGCAACAGCACGCCGCAGCCCAGCACGGGCATGATCGAAGCACCCGCCCACAGAATGCGCCGCGACAGCCCTTTCACCAGTCGTGGGAACAGGATCAGCGTCAGCAAATTCGCCGCCCCCGCGTAGGACATGTAATACGGGAACATCTCCGCGCTGCCAATCACGTAGGTAAAGTAGTAAATGGCAAAGCCAGCGATAATGTTCGCCGCCGTGTTATAGGCCAGCGCCATGCCTAACAGGCAGGCCAGCTGATCGTTTTTATAGATGAGCGCCACCATCTGGCGCAGTGAAAGATGGCTGGAATCCTCGCTCACGCCGCTATCCGAGGAGTAAACCTCATGCACGTTACGCAGGGTGACCAGGGTGGAAATCACAAAGAAGGCAATCAGCACCAGGGTAAACATCTGGAAACCGAAACCGCGGTCGGCGCCGCCCACGGCGCTGACAAACGGCAGCGTGACGCCGGCCGTCACAAACCCAGCAAGGCTGGCGAAAAAGCGCGGGTAAGGCACCAGTTGTTCACGTTCACGTTTATCGAGGGTAATGGTCGGCACCAGCGACCAAAACGGCACATCCATGATGGTGTAGGTGAAGCCCCACAGCAGGTAGGTTAGCCACACCCACGCCAGTAGGGCCCCGCCGCTGAAGTGATGGGCGCTGAACAGCATATACAGCACCACCGAGTTGGTTATCGTGCCGATCAGGATCCACGGTTTAAACTTCCCCCATCGCGATCGCGTACAGTTGACGATCCATCCCATGATCGGATCGGCTATCGCATCGAGGATCCTTGCCACCAGGAACAAGGTGCCAACCACCCCAACCGACAGGCCAACAATATCGGTGTAGTAATACATCAGATACATGTAGACGATACCGATAGCGAAATCTTTACCAAAGGCACCAAATCCGTAGCTGAGCTTTGTTGTCATTGAAATACTCATAGGGTCCAGGTCGCTGTCGCCAGCGCCTCCTTCAGCGTTTGATAGAGCGTGACAGGCACCGCCGGGTTCGTTGCCCCCGGCGGCATGAGAGGATTAACGGTGCAGCCAGGCCGGCAGCCAGTCGCCGTGGCTGGCGATCAGATCGTCCACCAGCGCGTAGATCTCTTCGATCCCCAGCACCGCGGCGGTGTGCGGATCCATCATCGTGGCGTAATAGACGTAATCGCGATTTTCAGTGAGGATCGCCTGCGTCAGCAGCATCTGCACGTTGATATTGGTCTGCATCAGCGCCGCCAGATGCGCCGGCAGCTCGCCCACTTTCGTCGGCTGAATACCGTTGGCGTCCACCAGGCAAGCCACTTCCACGCAGCAACCCTGCGGCAGGTTGTCGATGAGATCATCGTTGCGCACATTGCCGTACACCACGCTTGGCTCGCCGGTCCAGATGGCGTTCATGATGGTGCTGGCATACTCGCGGGATGGTTTCACCTCGATGCGCTCGCCGCGCTGATAGCTCTCCAGCTCCTGATGCCAGTTGGCCAGTTGCTCGACGCAGCGTTTCGGGTATTCATCCAGCGGCACTTTATAGCGAGCAATAAGGTCATCGCGGCCCGGCTTGATAAACCATGGCGTATATTCCGCGAAATGCTCCGACGATTCGGTGACAAAGTAGCCCAGCTTTTTGAACATTTCGTAGCGGACGATGTTTTCGCAACGCGGGTTGCCGTGCAGGTTAGGCTTCGGCGCCCGGCCCTCGGCGTAGGCCTGCAGCAGGTCGGGATAGAGACTGCCGTAGCTGCCATCCGCGAGCTTTTTCTCCAGCGACAGATAGAACGCCATATGGTTGATTCCCGCGCAGCGGTAGCGTAAATCCGCCGGATCGAGATCGAGGTCGCGCGCCAGCTCTTCCGCCGTCCCCTGTACCGAATGGCAGAGGCCAACCTGCTTGATATGCGGGTAGCGGGCGTACATGGCCCAGGTATTCATCGCCATCGGGTTGACGTAGTTAAGCAGGGTGGCGTCCGGGCAGACCTCGGTCATATCGTCGCAGATAGCCCACAGGTGCGGGATGGTGCGCAGCGCGCGCATAATGCCTCCCGGCCCCAGCGTATCGGCAATGGTCTGCTCCAGGCCGTGGCGCTTGCAGACGGTAAAATCGGTGACCGTACAGGGCTCATAGCCGCCAATCTGGAAAGCGACCACAACGAAATCGGCACCCTGCAGGGCGGTTTTACGATCGCGATGGCAGCTGATTTCGCCGTTCGCGCCCACCGAATCCATCAGCTTGCGCACCACGATATGCGACTCCTCCAGCCGGGTTTCATCGATATCCATCAGCGCGATATGCGCCGATTTCAGCGCCGGGCGCTGGAAAACATCACCGAGAATATTTTTGACGAACACCGTCGAACCGGCGCCGATAAAAGTAATTTTTGGGGCGGTCATCACGCACTCTCCATCAGGTCATTGAACACTTGCAGAGTGGCACGTCGTTCAGCGTTACGCTGCCCTGTTCCCGCCGGAGCATTCCCGGAAACTCAGATCGGCCATTAAGCGCCACAAAATCTGAGTTTTTGGCAATAGATCGACTTAAAAGGAGAGAAAACGGGCCGGTTATTCCGCTAAGCTGTAGTCAGTTCTGGCGAAAAATGCAGCCACTCTGACAATCCAGGAATAGGTTAATCATGGAACACCGCTTTACTTCCCTGCCCCCCGATCCCTTTATGTGCAGCAGCGACGAAAAGCAGAGCCGCAGCCCGCTGGCGCTCTACTCCGAGTATCAGCGTATGGATATCGAACTGCGCCCGCCGCACGCCATGCCCACCAGCCACTGGCACGGCCAGGTGGAGGTCAACGTGCCGTTCGACGGCGATGTAGAGTATTTGATTAATAACGAAGTGGTGCGCATTGAGAAAGGCTATATCACCCTGTTCTGGGCCTGTACGCCGCATCAGCTGACCCGCCCCGGCGATTGCCAGCAGATGGCGATATTCAACCTGCCGATGCATCTGTTTCTGTCGTGGCCGTTGGACCGGGAGCTTATCAACCACGTCACCCATGGAATGGTAATTAAGTCCCTCGCCGCGCAGCAGTTAAGCGCCTTTGAAGTGCGCCGCTGGCAGCAGGAGCTGAACCACGACAATGAACAGATTCGCCAGCTGGCGATCGATGAAATCGCCCTGATGCTCAAGCGGCTGAGCCTCTCCGGCTGGCAGCCGATTCTGGTCAACAAAACCTCGCGCACCCACAAGAACAGCGTCTCGCGCCACGCGCAGTTTTATGTCAGCCAGATGCTGGAGTTTATCGCCGCCCACTACGACCAGGCGCTGACCGTCAATGCCGTTGCCGAGCACGTGAAGCTCAACCCGAACTACGCGATGGGGGTCTTTCAGCGGGTGATGCAGCAGACCATGAAGCAGTATATTACCGCCATGCGTATCAATCATGTGCGGGCGCTACTGAGCGATACCGACAAGACCATCCTGGATATTGCCCTTACCGCCGGGTTCCGCTCCAGCAGCCGCTTCTACAGCACCTTTACCCGCTACGTGGGCATGCCGCCGCAGCAGTACCGTAAACTTAGCCAGCAGCGACGTCACGGGCTGGCCTTGCCGGAGGCATAAAAAATGCCGCCGGGGTCTCCCCAGGCGGCATGATTAACAGTGAAAACGGTTAGTCGTTGATACGCGGATGCTGCTGCACCAGACGCGACCGTTTTGCCTGCAGATCGGCGATCTCCTGATCGATATCTTCGATTTTTTGTTCGATGTTATCGTAGTGCTCGCCAAGGATTTCTTTCGCTTCCTGGATATCCGACGCCGCCGGGGTCGCCCCTTTCAGCGGGCGGTTAGCCGTCTCTTTCATCGACAGACCCGTCGCCATCCCCACCACCGCGATGACCATCAGGTAGTACGCCGGCATCATCAGGTTCTGAGTGGTTTCCACCAGCCACGCTGCCAGGGTTGGCGTCAGACCAGCAACCAGCACCGAGATGTTAAAGGCGCTGGCCAGGGCGCTGAAGCGGATGTGCGTCGGGAACATCGCCGGCAACGAGGAGGCCATCACCCCGATAAAGCAGTTCAGCACGACCGCCAGCAGCAGCAGACCAGCGAAAATCAGGCCAATCACGTTGCTGTTAATCATAATGAAGGCCGGGATCGCCAGGGCAAACAGCGCCACGCTACCAATCAGGATGAACGGACGACGGCCAAAGCGGTCGCTGAGCATACCGATAACCGGCTGCACAAACAGCATCCCGACCATGATGGCGATGATGATCAGCACCCCATGATCTTCCGAGTAGTGCAGGTTATGCGACAGGTAGCTCGGCATATAGGTCAGCAGCATGTAATAGGTCACGTTGGTGGAAATCACCAGACCAATACAGGTCAGCAGGCTACGCCAGTGCTTGGTGGCAATCTCTTTAAAAGAGACCTTCGGCCCGTCCTGCAGTCCTTCACGGTCGCCCTGCTCCATGGTGTCCACATGCTGCTGGAACGCCGGGGTCTCTTCCAGCGCATGGCGCAGATAGAGACCGATGATGCCTAACGGCAGCGCCAGGAAGAACGGGATACGCCAACCCCAGTCGAGAAAGTTCTGTTCCCCCACCACGCTGGAGATGAGAACCACCACGCCGGCCCCCATCACAAACCCGGCGATGGAGCCAAAGTCCAGCCAGCTGCCCATAAAGCCGCGTTTACGGTCAGGAGAATATTCCGCGACGAAGATCGATGCCCCGGTATATTCACCGCCGACCGAGAAGCCTTGCGCCATTTTACACAGCAGCAGCAGGATCGGCGCCCAGATGCCTATCGTGGCATACGACGGAATCAGGCCGATACAGAAAGTACTTATCGACATGATCACGATGGTTATTGCGAGGATTTTCTGCCGACCATATTTATCGCCCAGCATCCCGAAAAACAGGCCGCCTAACGGACGAATTAAAAATGGAACGGAGAAGGTACCCAGTGCGGCAATCATCTGCACGCTTGGGTTGGCATCGGGGAAGAAGACTTTACCTAAGGCGTAGGCCACAAAGCCATAGACGCCGAAATCGAACCACTCCATCGCGTTACCCAGGGAGGCCGCGGTGATCGCCTTTTTCAGTTTACCATCATCGATGATGGTCACATCCTTAAGGGTGATGGGCTTTATTTTTTTCCTTTTAAGCATATTTTTCCTCTGCTACTCCGCCTTGAGTACACGCATCATCGCCGAATGACAAGGCCATTCGTATCGTGCGTCAGGAGCGGTGAATTGCTGTGCTCCTCATTTCAAGCGTAGCAGGTTTGCCTGCACTGTCTGCTGACAGAATGTACAACCGAACCTGTTGACGCCTGCTCTGGCTACTGGTGAATAAATAGAGCGGCCGATCGTGATACCTGATGAAATTGACCTGCTCCCCTTTTTTACCCTAACAGCGTTTATATCTGCGATCAACTTCACATAAATTTACCGCCTTATTACAGAGTGTCCGAAAATAAATAAGTTCATTTTACTGGCTGCTCGCAAAAATTATTTCCTCACTCCCCCTTATCCTCTGGCGGATAATTTTGGCGGTTATTCTGCTTTCACCCGAATAGTGTGATGGGTAATTTTTACTAAAAAAACACCCGACAAAAGTGGGTGATTGCGCTATAATCAGCCACACTTTCGGCTATCAGCCGCTGTTTAGAGGACCAACGTCCTGTTTTCCGACGACATCACGAGGAACGTCATGCAACTGCCACACTGCCCTAAATGCGATTCGACTTACACTTATGAAGATAACGGCATGTACATCTGCCCGGAATGTGCCCATGAGTGGAACCCTGCCGAGGCGAAAGAAGAGAGCGACGTTCTGATCGTTAAAGATGCCAATGGCAATTTACTGGCCGATGGCGATAGCGTTACCGTCGTGAAAGATCTGAAGGTAAAAGGCAGCTCTTCGATGCTGAAAATCGGCACCAAAGTGAAGAATATCCGTCTGGTCGAAGGCGATCACAATATTGACTGCAAAATTGACGGTTTTGGTCCGATGAAGCTCAAGTCGGAATTCGTCAAAAAGAACTGATTTATTTCCGGGAGGGCGGCGTCATTATTTTCCTGCACCACCGTCGCCGCTCCCGATATCATCGTGCCCCACCCGCTCCCTGTGCAACCTGTTATTTTCCGCCTCAGTCCCCGCTATTTTCACTGACCATTTCGCCGCTATGCCGCTACACATTTTCGCGCTGCCGTCTGGCTCAACAGCGTCCCCGGCGACTACGCTTTACGGGTTACGGTCACTGAGGTATTCACCATGTCCTTAAGTCCCTACCTTGCCTTTGCAGGCAACTGCGCCGAGGCAATCGCCTTCTATCAGCAGACGCTGGGCGCGGAGCTGATGTTTAAAATGACCTTTGGCGAAATGCCGCCCCCGGCGCAAGAAGCGTCAGACGGCTGCCCGTCTGGCCAGAAGATGGCAGATGATGCCATCGCCCACGCCAGCCTGCGCATCAATAATGGCGAGCTGATGCTGAGCGACAGCGCCTTCGGGCCCGATGTGCATTACGCCGGCTTCACCCTCGTCCTCGATCCCAGCGATGTCGCTGAAGGCCAGCGCTGGTTCGACGCGCTGGCCGTCGGCGGGCGCATTGAGATGGCCTGGCAGGAAACGTTCTGGGCCCACGGCTTCGGCAAAGTCGTCGACCGCTTTGGCGTCCCCTGGATGATCAACGTGGTCAAACAAGGCTGACCCCGCCAGGGCGGCCCGGCCGCCCTGTCATCCGTCTGGCACCAACTCTTCATCCTTTGGTCATCATCACTTAACCGAAATGCAACATAAACCGGTCAGGATCGGCCCACAACGCGAGGGACCTCCTCGCCTATGCTGTGTGAGGCTTGATGACTATGCACCTGTCCAGACATCCGACCAGTTATCCCACGCGCTATCAGGAAATCGCCGCCCGACTTGAGCAGGAGCTGCGCCACCACTATCGCTGCGGCGACTATCTGCCCGCCGAACAGCAGCTGGCGACGCGCTTTGACGTTAACCGCCATACCCTGCGCCGGGCTATCGACCAGCTGGTTGAACGCGGCTGGGTCCAGCGCCGTCAGGGCGTCGGCGTGCTGGTGCTGATGCGGCCGATCGATTACTCGCTTAATGCTCAGGCGCGGTTCAGCCAGAACCTGCTGGAACAGGGCAGCGATCCCACCAGCGAAAAGCTGCTGTCGGTGCTGCGCCCCGCCAGCGCGCATGTTGCCGAGGCCTTTGGCATCAATGAGGGCGAGAACGTCATCCACCTGCGCACCCTGCGCCGGGTCAATGGCGTCGCCCTGTGCCTGATCGACCACTACTTCGCCGACCTGCGTTTCTGGCCGGTATTGCAAACCTTTAGCCACGGATCGCTGCACGACCTGCTGCGCGATGAGCTCGACGTCAAACTGACCCGGGCACGCACCAAAATCAGCGCCCGCCGCGCGCAGGCGAAAGAGAGCAAGCTGCTGGAGATCCCCAACATGGCGCCGCTGCTCTGCGTACGCACCCTCAACAGCCGCCAGGGCGAGCAGACCCCCATCGAATACTCCGTCAGCCTGACCCGCGCCGACATGATTGAATTTACCATGGAGCACTGAATGCACTTCGATACCGCCACCCGCCAGCGCTGGATGTCCGTGCTGGCCCACAGTGAACCGCAAGATCTTCTGGCGCGCATGCAGTCCCTGCAGCTGGCGCCGGCGTATGAATTGATTCGCACCCCGGAAACCGGGCTGGTACAGCTCCAGGCCCGCATGGGTGGCATCGGCGACCGTTTCTTTGCCGGCGACGCCACGCTCACCCGCGCGGCGGTACGTCTGGCCGACGGGACGCTCGGCTACAGCTGGATCTTAGGCCGCGACCGCCCGCATGCCGAACGCTGCGCGGCCATCGACGCCCTGCTGCAGTCGCCTCGCCATTTTCATACGTTAATGGAAACCCTGATAACCCCGCTGGAAGCGCTACGCAGCGCGCGCATTGAAGCCCGACGCGCCGAAGTCAACGCCAGCCGGGTCGACTTCTTTACCCTGGTTCGCGGAGATAACGCATGACCTTACAACCCGCTTTTACCCTGGCTGTGCAGGATGCCCAACACAGTTTTCGTCGCCTGCTGAAAGCGATGAGCGAGCCGGGGGTGATTGTCTCCCTGCAGCAGCTTCAGCACGGCTGGCAGCCATTGAACGTGGCCTCCACCAGCCTGCTGTTGACCCTTGCCGATCATGAAACGCCGGTCTGGCTCGCCAGCGCTCTGCATAACGATCTGGTGGGACAGAATCTGCGCTTTCATACCGGCGCGCCGCTGGTGGATCAGCCGCAGCAGGCGGTTTTTGCCGTCGCCAATGACGGCATCAGCGCCGAGCAGCTCAACGTCCTTTCCGCTGGCACCGTCACTGCTCCGGAAACCGGCGTCACGCTGATTGTTCAGCTCGCCAGCCTCAGCGGCGGACGCATGCTGCGCCTGACCGGGGCAGGCATTGCCGAAGAGCGAATGATTGCGCCGCAGCTGCCGGACTGCATCATCGACGAATTAACTGAACGCCCGCATCCGTTCCCGCTGGGCATCGACCTGATCCTCACCTGCGGCGAGCGCCTGCTGGCGATCCCGCGCACCACCCACGTGGAGGTTTGCTAAATGTATGTAGCCGTCAAGGGCGGCGAGAAGGCTATCCTCGCCGCTCACGCCTTACAGGAACAGAAACGGCGGGGCGATGGACGGCTTCCCGAACTGAGCGTTGATCAGATAGGCGACCAGCTCAACCTGGCGGTGGACCGGGTGATGACCGAGGGCGGCATCGCCGACCGCGAACTGGCGGCGCTGGCGCTCAAGCAGGCCAGCGGTGATAACGTCGAAGCGATCTTCCTGCTGCGCGCCTACCGCACCACCCTGCCGAGGCTGGCGGTCAGCGAACCGATTAACACTGCGGAGATGCGCCTCGAACGCCGCATCTCCGCAGTGTACAAAGACATTCCCGGCGGCCAGCTGCTAGGCCCCACCTACGACTACACCCATCGCCTGCTCGATTTTACCCTGCTGGCCAACGGCGAAGCGCCGTCTGTGCAGCAAGCCGATGGCGAAGCAGAGCCGACGCCGCACGTCTTTAGCCTGCTCACGCAGCAGGGGCTGGCGAAGGCCGAGGAAGATCGCGGCACGCCGCCCGACGATATCACCCGCACCCCGCCGGTCTACCCCTGCTCGCGTTCCTCGCGCCTGCAGCAGCTGATGCGCGGCGATGAAGGTTACCTGCTGGCGCTGGCCTATTCGACCCAGCGCGGCTATGGCCGCAACCATCCGTTTGCCGGCGAGATCCGCAGCGGCTACGTGCAGGTGGAAATCGTGCCGGAAGAGCTGGGCTTTAGCGTCAATATTGGCGAGCTGCTGCTCACCGAATGCGAAATGGTCAACGGCTTCGTCGCCCCGCAGGATGAGCCGCCGCACTTCACCCGCGGCTACGGTCTGACCTTCGGCATGAGCGAGCGCAAAGCAATGGCCATGGCCCTCGTCGACCGCGCCCTGCAGGCGCCAGACTATGACGAAGAGATTGCTGGCCCGGCTCAGGATGAAGAGTTTGTGCTGGCCCATGCCGATAACGTCGAAGCGGCCGGCTTCGTCTCGCATCTGAAACTACCGCACTATGTCGATTTCCAGGCCGAACTGGCGCTGTTGAAACGCCTGCAACGGGAGAACGAACGTGGCTAACCCACTGACTGGCTATAACTTTGCTTATCTCGACGAGCAAACCAAGCGCATGATCCGCCGGGCGATCCTCAAAGCGGTGGCCATTCCCGGCTACCAGGTGCCGTTCGGCGGTCGCGAAATGCCAATGCCCTACGGCTGGGGCACCGGCGGCATCCAGCTGACCGCCAGCGTCATCGGCGAGAACGACGTGCTGAAGGTGATTGACCAGGGCGCGGATGACACCACCAACGCGGTGTCGATTCGTCAGTTCTTTAAGCGCGTCACCGGTGTCGCCACCACCGAGCGTACCGAAGACGCCACCCTGATCCAGACCCGCCACCGGATCCCGGAGACGCCGCTGGTGGAGGATCAGATCCTGATCTATCAAGTGCCGATCCCGGAGCCGCTGCGCTTTATCGAGCCGCGCGAAACCGAAACCCGCACCATGCACGCGCTGGAAGAGTACGGCGTCATGCAGGTGAAACTGTATGAAGATATCGCCCGCTTCGGCCATATCGCCACCACCTACGCCTACCCGGTGAAGGTCAATGGCCGCTACGTGATGGACCCTTCGCCGATCCCGAAATTCGATAACCCGAAAATGCACATGATGCCGGCGCTGCAGCTGTTCGGCGCCGGGCGCGAAAAGCGGATCTACGCGGTGCCGCCCTATACCCCGGTGGAAAGTCTCGATTTCGATGACCATCCATTTACCGTGCAGGAGTGGGATGAACCCTGCGCCATCTGCGGCTCGCGCCACAGCTACCTCGACGAAGTGGTACTGGATGACAGCGGCCAGCGGATGTTTGTCTGCTCCGATACCGACTATTGCCGCCAGCAGAGCGAGGGGCAGAAAAAATGAGCCAGCCATTACTTGCTGTGAATAACCTGACCCATCTCTACGCCCCGGACAAAGGTTTTCGCGATGTCTCCTTTGAACTGTGGCCGGGAGAAGTACTCGGCATCGTCGGGGAGTCCGGCTCCGGTAAAACCACCCTGCTGAAGGCGATCTCTGCCCGCCTGAGGCCACAGCAGGGCGAGGTGCTGTACCAGCAGCGCTCGCTGTATGCCATGAGCGAAGCCGAACGCCGCCGCCTGCTACGTACCGAATGGGGCGTGGTGCATCAGCACCCGATGGACGGCCTGCGTCGCCAGGTCTCCGCCGGGGGCAACATCGGCGAACGGCTGATGGCCACCGGCGCCCGCCACTACGGCAACATTCGCGCCACCGCCGAAAAGTGGCTGCAGGAGGTGGAGATCCCGCCCTCACGCATCGACGACCTGCCCACTACCTTTTCCGGCGGCATGCAGCAGCGTCTGCAGATCGCCCGCAATCTGGTTACCCAGCCGAAGCTGGTGTTTATGGATGAACCCACCGGCGGGCTGGATGTGTCCGTGCAGGCGCGGCTGCTTGATCTGCTGCGCGGCCTGGCGGTGGAGCTGAATCTGGCGGTGGTGATTGTTACCCACGATCTCGGCGTCGCCCGTCTGCTGGCGAACCGTCTGCTGGTGATGAAGCAGGGCCAGGTAGTCGAGAGTGGCTTAACCGACCGGGTGCTCGACGATCCGCACCACCCTTACACCCAGCTGCTGGTGTCGTCGGTGTTGCAGAATTGATGCTGTTTTGCCGGGTGGCGGCTACGCCTTACCCGGCCTACAGGTGCGTTATTCGTAGGCCGGGTAAGCGAAGCGCCACCCGGCAACCCAACCCCGCGAGGGCTAACATGATCCGCGTTGAAAACATCCATAAAACCTTTGTTCTGCACCAGCAGCACGGCGTGCGCCTGCCGGTGCTGGCCGACGCCTCGCTGACCGTTAACGCCGGGGAGTGCGTGGTACTCCACGGTCACTCCGGCAGCGGCAAATCGACGTTGCTGCGTTCGCTGTATGCCAATTATCTGCCGGACAGCGGCCATATCCATATCCGCCACGGCGACGAATGGGTGGACCTGGTCACCGCCACGCCGCGCAAGGTGCTGGAAGTGCGCAAAACCACCATCGGCTGGGTCAGCCAGTTTCTGCGGGTGATCCCGCGCATTTCGGCGCTGGAGGTGGTGATGCAGCCGCTGCTCGACCTTGGGACGCCGCGTGAAGCGAGCGCCGCGAAAGCCGCACTGCTCCTGACCCGCCTCAACGTTCCGGAACGCCTGTGGCACCTTGCGCCGTCGACCTTTTCAGGCGGCGAGCAGCAGCGGGTCAACATCGCCCGCGGCTTTGCGGTCGACTATCCGATTCTGCTCCTTGATGAACCCACCGCCTCACTGGATGCCAAAAACAGTGCTGCCGTGGTCAACCTGATCCACGATGCCAAAGCGCGCGGCGCGGCCATCGTGGGGATTTTCCATGACGAAGGGGTACGCCGTCAGGTCGCCGACCGACTGCACCCCATGGGAATGACAGCATGATTATCAATAACGTAAAACTGGTTCTCGACGACGACGTGGTCCACGGTTCACTGGAAGTCCAGCACGGTCGCATCCTCGCTTTCGCCGAAAGCCAGAGTCGGCTGCCGCAGGCGCTGGATGGGGAAGGCGGCTGGCTGCTGCCGGGCCTTATCGAACTGCATACCGATAACCTCGACAAGTTCTTTACCCCGCGACCGAAGGTAGACTGGCCGGCCCACTCGGCGATGAGCAGCCATGACGCCATGATGGTCGCCAGCGGCATCACCACCGTGCTGGACGCCGTGGCGATTGGCGACGTGCGTGATGGCGGCGATCGTCTTGAGAATCTGGAGAAGATGGTCAATGCGGTGGAAGAGACGCAAAAGCGCGGCCTCAACCGCGCCGAGCATCGCCTGCACCTGCGCTGCGAGCTGCCGCATCACACCACGCTGCCGCTGTTCGAAAAGCTGATTGACCGCGAGTCAGTGAGCATGGTCTCTCTGATGGACCACTCCCCGGGCCAGCGTCAGTACGCCGATCGCAGTAAGTACCGCGATTACTATCAGGGCAAATACCATCTCACTCACGACGAAATGGACCGTTTTGAAGCCGAGCAGATGGCCCTGGCCGCCACCTGGTCGCAGCCGAATCGTCAGACCATCGCCGCCATGTGCCGCGCCCGTCGTATCGCCCTCGCCAGCCACGACGACGCCACCGAGGCGCATGTGGCCGAATCCAGTCAGTTAGGTAGCGTCATCGCCGAGTTTCCCACCACGCTGGCCGCAGCGCAGGCTTCACGTCAGCATGGGATGCACGTCCTGATGGGCGCCCCCAATATCGTGCGCGGCGGTTCCCACTCTGGCAACATCGCGGCGCACCAGCTGGCGAGCAGTGGTTTGCTGGACATTCTCTCGTCTGACTATTACCCCGCCAGCCTGCTGGATGCCGCTTTCCGCATCGCCGACGCCGAGGATAACGCCTTCACCCTGGCGCAGGCGATCCGTCTGGTCAGCAAGCATCCGGCGCAGGCGCTGGGCCTTGACGATCGCGGCGTCATCGCCGAGGGGAAACGCGCCGACCTGGTGCTGGCGCACCGTCGCGGCGAGCATGTGCACATCGACCATGTCTGGCGCCAGGGAACGAGGGTCTTTTAATGCCGGGAAAACTGATTTGGCTGGTGGGCCCCTCTGGCTCCGGTAAAGACAGCCTGCTGGCGGCGCTGCGCGAGCGCGAGCACCCGCAGCTGCTGGTGGCCCATCGTTACATTACCCGCCCGTTTAACGCGGGCAGCGAGAATCATATCGCCCTCAGCGAACATGAATTTTTTACCCGCGCCGAGCAGCATCTTTTTGCTCTCAGCTGGCACGCCAACAATACTTACTATGGCATTGGCGTGGAGATCGACCTGTGGCTGCACGCTGGCTTTGACGTGGTGGCCAACGGCTCCCGCGCCCACCTGGCGCTGGCCCGGGAACGCTACGGCGAGGTGCTGGTGCCGATCTGTCTCGCCGTCTCGCCGCCGGTGCTCCGCCAGCGGCTGGAGCAGCGCGGCCGGGAAAACGCGCTGGAAATCGCCCAGCGTCTGGATCGCGCCGCGCGCTATAAGCCGGACAATTGCCTGACGTTGAATAATGACGGGAGTCTTCGACAATCGGTTGACGATTTCTTCCGCCTGCTGCGCAGCCACGTGGCACGCGTAGAAGATCAGCCGGTATGAGTGAAAGGTGACACGATGAGCCTGACAATCCGTTTAACCGGCACCGGCGGCGCCCAGCTGGTGCCCGTCTTCGGTTGCGACTGCGCGGCCTGCCGCCGCGCCCGCCGCGAGGAGAGCCACCGACGCCGCCCCTGTAGCGGCGTGGTCACGTTCAACAGCGCCGTGACGCTGCTTGATGCCGGACGACCGGATCTGATGGAACATCATCCCGCCGGTAGTTTTCAGCAGGTGCTGCTGACCCACTACCATCTGGATCATGTGCAGGGGCTGTTTCCGCTGCGCTGGGGAGTCGGCGCGTCGATCCCGGTCTATGGCCCGCCGGACGACGCCGGCTGCGACGATCTGCTCAAGCACCCCGGCCTGCTCGATTTTAGCCAAACCGTCACGCCGTTTGTGGTGTTTGACCTGCAGGGGTTGCGGGTAACGCCCCTGCCGCTCAACCACTCGAAGCTCACCTTCGGTTATCTGCTGGAGTCGGCCCACAGCCGGGTGGCCTGGCTCTCGGATACCGCCGGGCTGCCGGACAAGACGCTGAAGTTTTTACTCAACAACCGCCCGCAGGCGATGATCATTGATTGCAGTCATGAGCCGCGCGCGCAGACCCCGCGTAACCACAACGATCTAAACACTGTCCGCCACCTTAACCAGGTGATTGGCTGTCCGCGGGTGATCCTCACCCATATCAGCCACCTGTTAGATGTCTGGATGATGGATAACCCGCTGCCGACAGGTTTCGAAGCGGGATATGACGGGATGGAAATCGTGCTGGATTAAGTGCAGGTCCGTTGCGGAGCGATCAGTAGCTATCATCCAGACGACGCTGGTCGCTTTCTAACTGGCGACGATCCTGATCGAGCTGGCGCTGGCGTTCGTCAAGCTGGCGGCGGCGATCGTCCAGTTGCCGTTGTCGATCGTCATACTGACGCTGGCTGTCGCGGCTCTGCTGACGGCTCCCCTGATAGCGCCCGTCATCATACCGGCCATCATCATCGTATCTGTCGTCGTCATCGGAGCGGTTGCTACCCGGGTTATAGGCGTCGTTAATGGCTTGCTGAATATTGCCGATCGCGTCATCGATAATATCGGCGCGAGCGGCCAGGCTGGTCAGCGACAGGGTGCAAAAGAGCAGTGCGGTTGCGTAACGTTTCATCGGGGCCAATCTCGTCAGAGTCCTGCCGCTACCTTAATCAAGCGTACACCCCCCGAGTAGCGGAGGAATCTCAAATCCTCGCGTACGCCGCGCTCAGCGCCTGCGCCAGCTGGGCGCGGGTAAACGGCTTACGCAGCCACTCTACTTCCGGCAGGGCCGGATTCTGCGCCGGACGCAAATCCTGGCCGCTGATCAGCAGCACCGGCAGCGCCGGAAAGCGGCGTCGGGCGGTATGGATCACGTCGGCGCCGCTCAGCGCGCCGGGCAGCATCAGATCGCTAATCAACAGAGCGATATCCGGCGACGCCTCCAGCAGCTGCAGCGCCTCTTCGCCACTCGGCGTCTCCAGCGTCAGCCAGCCCAACTGATGCAGCTGTTCACACAGCGTCTGGCGTACATCTTCTTCATCTTCCAGCACCAGCGCCAGCCGTTCTCCCGCCGGCAGCGGCTCGTCCTCCGCTGGCGCCACCGTCGTCTCAACCTCGGTCATCGCCCGCGGCAGCTGCAGCCGCACCGTCGTCCCCTGCCCCGGCGCGCTCTCCAGCGCCACCCGGCCGCCCGACTGGCGCACAAAGCCATACACCATCGACAGTCCCAGACCGCTGCCGCTGCCGGTGGCTTTGGTGGTGAAGAACGGTTCAAACACCCGGGCTTTCACCGCCTGTGACATCCCGCTGCCATGATCGATCACCTCCAGGGCCACCATATCCTGCCGCTGACCGCTGCTGCGGGTGACCCGCTGATTCCAGGTGCGTATTTTGATAACCCCGTCGCGCCCGGCCATGGCGTCACGGGCGTTCATCACCAGATTGATCAGGGCGTTTTCCAGCTGGCCAACGTCTATCCATGCCGGCCACGCCGGCGACTGCGCCTCAATCTCCAGACTTAAGGTCGCCGGCAGGGAGTGACGCATCAGCTCGCTGAGGTTCTCCAGCAGCGGCGCCATCGCCACCGCCTGGGGATGCAGCGCCTGTTTGCGCGAAAAGGCCAGCAGCCGCTGAGTCAGAAGCGCCCCACGCTCCGCCGCCTTCAGCGCCCTGGAGAGGCGCGGCGCATCGCGTGCGTCCGGTTCCACCAGCTCGAGGCTGCCGATGATCACCGCCAGCAGGTTGTTAAAGTCATGCGCCAGCCCCCCGGTCAACTGGCCGACGGCCTTCATCTTCTGGCTGTGCAGCAGCGCTTCTTCAAGCTCCTGGCGCTTAATTCGATCGATCTCCATCTGGGTGGTCTTCTCTTTCAGCAGCCGGGTGGTGTGCTCCAGCGACGCCGTATTGCGGGCGAAAACGTTAAAGGCTCGCGCCAGCTCGCCCAGCTCATCGCGCCGCTGCAGGGCCGGCACCGAGACGTTCGGCTCCCCCTGAGCCAGCCGCGACATCGCCAGGGAGATGGCGGTCAGGTTCGAGCCAAGGTTACGGTAGATATACCACCCGGCGCAGCCGGTGATCGCCAGCGCCAGCAGCGCGGAAAGCAGAATAAACATGCTGATGGAGCGCAGCTCCCGATGGCTCTGCGCTGCCCGCTGCTCTGAGGCTTCCGCCACCCGGGTCACGTACTGATTGATATCCTCGTTAAGCAACGCGACCAGCGCTTTGATGTGGTACATGTACCAGCTGATCGTCAGATCGCTCTCCTCCAGCTGGGCCGACAGCGGGGCCAGCGTCGCCAGTTCCCGGTTGACGTCGGGCAGGAAAAACGCCAGCGCGGGATCGGCGCTGCCTGCCGGCAGGTCGCCGCGCAGCTGGTCGAGCTGCAGAACGATCGACCGCGGCGTAACGGTATGGATCGCGGCCACGATCAGCCGGTCCATCTCGGCCAGCCGGCGCGGATCGATCGCCTTATCCCCGCCGCGATCGTTAAGATCGGCGAGATGGCGCAGGTTGCTCTGATTCTGGTAAAGCGAACTCAGCAGCGCATTGCGCTGCAGATGGCGGCGCTGGCCGCGCTCCAGCATCTCCGCCACGCTCTGCTGCAGCGCGTTGCTGCGTCGAATAATATTGGCCACCCGCGCCTGCTCCTGCTGCGCCAGCGGGGCCGCCGCCAGCTGGGCCAGCGAGTGCTTCAGCGCCTGCTGCGTCGCCAGCAGCCGTTCCGCTTCGCTTTTGTACTCCAGCGCCCCCACCACCTGCGACAGGCGCACCGCCGCCGTGGCGACATTCGCCGTGTCCCGCGCCAGATCCATACTGCCGCGCATGTCGTTGAGAGTCTGGCGCTGCACCTGCTCCTGCAGCTGGCTGGCGTGGTGAAAGCCGAACACCGCCACGCCGCTCACCAACAGGGTGACCACGCCCATCAGCAGATTAAAGGAGAGCAGGCGGCCACGGGCGCTGGTGAAAAACGGGTGTCGGCGAGCGGTCATAGCAACTCCGGTGAAGGATCGGTCGGCAGATAAGCGTGACGGTGCAGAAAATGACGCCGCGTAACTGTGATCGCGGTTAACTATTTATCACTATGACAAATATGAATGGATTCTGACATTCTGCATTTATTTTCCGGTGGTGGACTGCAGCTATTGTTCTCACAGACAGGAGCGCCGCGATGACCGCCACCCCGGTACTGGAAATGCGCCATATTGCCAAAGTCTTTGGCAAATTCTACGCGCTGAAAGGCGTCGACCTGACGGTCTGGCCAGGGGAGATCCATGCCCTGATGGGAGAAAACGGCGCCGGAAAAAGCACGCTGATGAAGATCCTTGCCGGCGCCTATACCGCCACCAGCGGCGAGATCCTGATCGACGGAAAACCGCAAACCATCCGCGGCCCCAAGGACGCGCTGGCCGCTGGGATCACGTTGATCTATCAGGAGATGCAGCTGGCGCCGAACCTGACCGTCGCGGAAAACATTTTCCTCGGCAGCGAGCTGGCGCGCGGTGGCCTGGTGCAGCGCAAAGCCATGCTCAGCCAGGCGCAGGCGGTGATCGACCGTCTCGGCGCCCAGTTCAAAGCCAGCGACCGGGTGATGACCCTGACCATCGCCGAACAGCAGCAGGTGGAGATCGCCCGGGCGCTCCACCGTCAAAGCCGCATTCTGGTGATGGATGAACCGACCGCCGCCCTCTCCTCGCGGGAAACCCAGCGCCTGTTCGAGCTCATCCTGCGCCTGCGCGATGAGGGAATGGCGATTATCTATATCAGCCACCGCATGGCGGAAGTGTATGAGCTCTCCGACCGCGTCAGCGTCCTGCGCGACGGGCAGTATGTCGGCAGCCTGGTGCGCGACAAGCTCAACGCGCCGGAGCTGGTGCGCATGATGGTCGGCCGCCCGCTCAGCGATCTGTTCAATAAAGAACGTGACATTCCCCGCGGCCAGCCGCGCCTGCGGGTCGAGGATCTGACCGATGGCGGCAAGGTTAAGCCCAGCAGCCTCGTGGTGCATGCTGGCGAAATCGTCGGCCTCGCCGGGCTGGTCGGCGCCGGACGGTCCGAACTGGCGCAGCTGATCTTCGGCGTGCGCAAAGCCACTGGCGGGGTGATTGAGATCGACGGCGAGCCGGTGGTGATCCACTCGCCGCGCGAAGCCATCGACCTCGGGATCGGCTTTCTGACCGAAAACCGCAAAGAACAGGGGTTGTTTCTCGAACTGGCAGCCCAGGAAAACATCACCATGGCGACGCTGGAGCGCGACGCGAACTGGGGGATGCTCAACCGCCGGAAGGCGCAAACCATCTCCGATGACGCCATCCAGTTGCTTAACATCCGCGTGCCGCACGCCCAGGTGCGCGCCGGCGGGCTGTCCGGCGGCAACCAGCAGAAATTATTGATTTCACGCTGGGTGGCGATTGGCCCGCGCATTCTGATCCTCGATGAACCCACCCGCGGCGTCGACGTCGGCGCGAAAAGCGAGATTTACCGCATCATGAACGACATGGCGCGCCAGGGCGTCGCCATTCTGATGATCTCCAGCGAACTGCCCGAAGTGGTGGGCATGAGCGACCGGGTCTATGTGATGCGCGAGGGCGCTATCGCCGGCGAGTTACAGGCCGGCGATATCAGCCAGGAAAGTATCATGACGCTGGCCACCGGCGTGAACGATTCTCACCTTAAGGCAGGGCAACTATGAGCATACCGAAAGAGACCTCCGCGCCGGTCGCGAAATCCGCTTCGGCGAAAAAAATGTTGATGGGCGACCTGATGCAGACCGTCGGCATTCTGCCGATCCTCATCCTGATCGTCGCCGTTTTCGGCTTTATCGCCCCCAACTTTTTCACGGAAAGCAATCTGCTGAATATCACCCGCCAGGCCTCGATCAACATTGTGCTGGCGGCGGGAATGACCTTCATCATTCTTACCGGCGGCATTGACCTCTCCGTCGGCTCCATTCTCGGCACCACCGCGGTGGCGGCAATGGTGGTGTCGCTGATCCCGGAGCTGGCGTTGCTGTCGATTCCGGCGGCGCTGATGCTCGGCCTGCTGCTTGGGCTGTTCAACGGCGCGCTGGTCGCCTTCGCCGGGCTACCGCCGTTTATCGTCACCCTCGGCACCTACACGGCGCTGCGCGGCGCCGCCTATCTGCTGGCCGACGGCACCACGGTGATCAACTCCGATATCAGCTTTGAGTGGATCGGCAATGACTACCTCGGCCCGGTGCCGTGGCTGGTGGTCATCGCCCTGGCGGTGATCGCGGTGTGCTGGTTTATCCTGCGCCGAACCACCCTTGGGGTGCATATCTACGCGGTGGGCGGCAACATGCAGGCGGCGCGGCTGACCGGTATCAAAGTCTGGCTGGTGCTGCTGTTTGTCTACGGCATGAGCGGCCTGCTCTCCGGTCTTGGCGGGGTAATGAGCGCCTCGCGGCTGTACAGCGCCAACGGCAACCTCGGCGTCGGCTACGAGCTGGATGCCATCGCCGCGGTCATTCTCGGCGGCACCAGCTTCGTCGGCGGTATCGGCACCATCACCGGTACGCTGGTGGGGGCGCTGATTATCGCCACCCTCAATAACGGCATGACCCTGATGGGGGTCTCCTACTTCTGGCAACTGGTGATCAAAGGGGCGGTGATCATCATTGCGGTGCTGATCGACAAATACCGTACCCGACACCATCAAAGTGCATAACAACACCATCTTACCTGCGAGGAAAAGCGAATGCGTTTAAAACCGATAGTGACCGCGCTGTGTGCTGGCGCGCTGCTGGCCGCCTCCCCCTTTGCGTCGGCCAAAGAACTGAAAGCGATTGGCGTGACAGTGGGCGACCTTGCCAACCCGTTCTTTGTGCAGATCACCAAAGGGGCGGAGCTGGAGGCCCGCAAGCTGGCGGGAGATAATGTCAAAGTGACGCTGGTCTCCAGCGGCTACGATTTGGGCCAGCAGGTGGCGCAGATCGATAACTTTATCGCCGCCAAAGTCGATATGATCATCCTCAACGCCGCCGATTCGAAGGGCATTGGCCCGGCAGTGAAGCGGGCCAAAGAGGCCGGGATCGTGGTGGTGGCGGTTGACGTCGCCGCCGAAGGCGCCGACGCCACCATTACCTCCGATAACACCCAGGCGGGCGAGCTGGCCTGTAAATACATTAGCGACCGCCTGAACAACAAAGGCAGCGTGGTGATCATCAACGGGCCGCCGGTATCTGCGGTACAAAACCGCGTCGAAGGCTGCGAAACGGAGTTCAAAAAACACCCGGATATAAAAATCCTCTCCTCCAACCAGAACGCTAAAGGCAGCCGGGAAGGCGGCCTGGAGGTGATGACCTCCCTGCTGGCGGCCAATCCGAAGATTGACGGCGTGTTCGCGATCAACGATCCGACGGCGATTGGCGCCGATCTGGCGGCGAAACAGGCGCAGCGTAGCGAATTCTTCATCGTGGGCGTCGACGGCAGCCCGGACGGCGAAGAGGCGCTGAAGCGTAAGAACTCCCTGTTCGTCGCGACGCCGGCGCAGGATCCGCAGGTGATGGCGGCGAAGGCGGTGGAGATTGGCTACGACATCCTGCAGGGCAAGCCGGCGCCGACCGCGCCAGTGCTAATCCCGGTGACGATGATCGACAAAAACAACGTCAGCTCTTACAAAGGCTGGACCGTGAAATAAGCGCAACCCGGCGCACAATCGTTCCGCCGATTGTGCGCTACGCTTAACGAGTATGACGGCGCGGAGTAGCGATCATGGAACGTAAAGGGATTATTGCCGCAGGCAACATGCTGGTCGATCATGTCCATCAGATCAGGCAGTGGCCGGAGCGCGGCTGGCTGGTGGAAATTGTCCATAGCGAACGCGCCACCGGCGGCGCGCCGCTGAATGTCCTGCTGACCCTGGCTAAAATGCATGCCGGACTGCCGCTGCAGGCGGTTGGCCTGATTGGCGAGGATAACGACGGCGACTACATTACCGCCATGCTCGATCAGTACCATATCAATCGCCAGCTCGTGCAGCGCACCAGCTCCGCCCCCACCTCGATGACCCAGGTGATGACCGACGCCGACGGCCAGCGCACCTTCTTTCACTCTCCCGGCGCCAACCGACTGCTTGACCTCCCGGCCTTTGAGCCGCTGGATACGCCGCTGAAGATTTTTCATCTCGGCTATCTGCTGCTGCTCGAAAGCCTTGATCGGCCCGACGAGGCGTTCGGCACCCGCAGCGCACGACTGCTGGCGCAGATGCGCGATCGAGGCTATGAAGTGTCCCTCGACCTGGTGTCGCGCAAAGGCGATCCGCACTACCGCCCGCGGGTCCTGCCGGCGCTGGCGCATCTCGACTACCTGACCATCAATGAGCTGGAGGCCAGCGAGTTTAGCGGGCTGGAAATCCGCCTGCCCAACGGTGAGCCGCACGTCGCCAATATCGCCCGCGCCGCCAGCGCATTACTTGACGCCGGCGTGCGCCAGCGGGTGGTGATCCATTGTCCGGAGGGCGCATGGGGCGTATCCCGCACGGAAGCCGGGCGCTGGGTACCGTCATGGCGGCTGCCGCCGGAGGAGATTATCGGCAGCGTCGGAGCCGGGGACGCCTTCTGCGCCGGCCTGCTGTACGGCAGCCACGAACGCTGGCCGTTAACCGACAGTCTGCAGCTGGCCCACGCCTGCGCCCGCGCCAGCCTGCAGGCCGCGAATGCGATCGACGGCGCCAAAACGCTCCCTGAGCTGCAGGCGTTTATTCAGTTGCAGAATGGTTAGACTGGGTAGATCCCGCTATCAGGGCGATGCCACAGGAGAACGACGTATCATGGCGAGAAAAGGGATACGGTTTATTCAAATCACGCCTGTTTTACGCTGAGTTCAACAAGGGCGGGCCAGATGACTAACTGCGCCACTCGGCCAACACCTTTTCCAGTTTATCTAACGACTCAGCGCGTTTTATCGCTGGCATCTGATGAATATTGCGCAATTTCCACTGCACGGCAGGCAAATCCTGAATACGTGTTTCCGGCGCTAAACGCCAGTCTGGTTCGCCTCGTTTAAATGACAGCAAAAAATCGATATCCTGTTGCGTGAAACAGGATTTTAACGCATCAATCATCCTGTAGGGGACTGCTGTCAGTTCCTCCAGGGCTATCGTCTCAAATGTCATCCCGCTGAATTCACGGTAAAAGGGTTCAGCAATATCTTTCCAGCGAGGACTAAGCACTTCAGCCAGAGGCCGATTATGGCTAAGTAAATACGCGATAAACCCATTGAAAATGGGACGGTTAAGCTCCTGCGCATCAAGAAGTAATTTCACATCATAAAAATCTCTGGGATGCTGGCGATCCAGCGCCGCGCATAATTTTCCACCGTAGAGATCGGGCAACGAAACCACCGGAAGGCTGGCATAGCCAAAAACGTCCTCTACCGCCCCCACCACCTCTCGCTCCTGTGGTGGATATAATGTTCCCCGTGCGACCGGTGAGACCTCTATCTTTATTTGTGCGCTATCGGTAGTAACAACGACACGCATCTCATCGGAACGATTAGCTTGTAATACAGCGTTCATACCCGCCTGTTGTTGCAGATTAGCGGCAATACGTGCAAGCGCATCCCGTATATGAGGTAAAGCGATCGCTCTGCTTTCCAGGGGCACCCAGGCGAGGTCGATATCCACCGATAATCGTGGGAAATCACGGATAAAGAGATTGATTGCCGTGCCACCTTTCAGCGCAAATTCCCGTTCGACGGCAACATAGGGTAAAACCTGCATTAACAGAGCAACCTGCCGATAATAGGGCGCCTGTATATCCATATTTTTTATTCCTTTTGAAAGCGTTCAGGCACAGTGATTTGGTATTGAGCATTGAACTTGCCATTTACCACGATTTGCCGCTTACCCGCTCCCAGATCGATTTTTTGGCTATCGATTCGTCTGAGCCAACCATGCTCGTAAAAACTGGCGAAAAAGAGATACAAACGCTTGGTCTGCACGGACTGGCTGACAGAAAGCAGATACTCTACTTTACGAGGATTAAGATTAACTAGTCCCTGGAAAAGCTCTGCCGCGTGGTTAAATGAGAGGGTCCCCGGTACCGCGCTCAACAACTCGTAAGCAGCCAGTTCCGGCGCACTGCCGGTGAGTCTTTTCCCTTTTACATCAAGCGTTACGCGGTATTTATCATCCAGCACCGGCAGTTTTTGCCCCGATATGACTATCCACTCCACACCCGGGAATTCCCTGAACCATTTTGGCAGCAGCGCTTTATTTTCCATACTCAACCAGCACTGGTTTTGTTTGAGCTGTAGATAGTGTGAACGACCCTGCCAGACTAAGCTACTGAGCCCCGCGACATACACCGGAGCGGCTAGCTGATTTTGCAAACATGCTAATGCATCGTTCCACTCCGGCTCACGTCCCGCACGCGCGTATACGCCGTTGCCTCGTTTTTTTAACCAGCCACTTTGCGTGTATTTAAAGGCCAGAGAGGGAGAGATGGCATGCCGGCTTAACCAGGACTGAAGGATCACATCTCCGGGAGCACTGTTTTGCAGCAGCCAGTTTAATTTTGATGGCATAGATTAACCCAAGGTGTCACTTTAATAAAAAAAGTAAACTCGCCGCGCTAAATAAAGTCAAGAGCAGGTTGGCAGCACCTCGCCCTACGCCGCCTTATCGCTGTGGGTCACATCGGCGGAAAAGACATAGCCCAGACCGCGCAGGGTTTTAATCAACGTCGGCTGATGCGGGTTTAACTCGATTTTGCGGCGCAGGCGCATGATCAGCACGTCGATAGTCCGGTCGAACACCTCAGTGCTTTCATTATGAGTCAGCGCCAGCAGCTGTTCGCGATTCAATACCCGGCGCGCGTTCTGCGCCAGCGCCAGCAGCAGGCCATATTCTCCCTGGGTCAGCGGGATCGCCTGCTGCTGCGGGTTATACAGTTCGCAGCGCGTGGTATCCAGCCGCCAGCCGTTAAACGTCAGGCCGCTGCCGACGCCCGACGTCTCGCCAGCCAGCGCCCCGCTGCGTCGCAGTACCGCTTTCACCCGGGCGACCACCACCCGCGAGCTGAAAGGTTTGGCGATGTAATCATCGGCGCCCATCTCCAGGCCCACCACTACATCAGACTCACTGCCCAGACCAGACAGCATCACCACCGGCAGCTCAGGCCGCGTGCGCTGCAGCTGCTGAAGCACCTGCAGACCATGGGTATCCGGCAGGATCATATCCAGCAAAACCAGCGCGATGTCTGCCCGCTGCGCCACCCTCGCCAGCGCGTCGCCGCCGGTCTGGCAGACCAATACTTCAAACGCGTGCGCGCCAAGCACATCGCTGAGCAGTTCGCCCATCGCTATGTCGTCATCCACCACCAAAATGACTGGTTTCATCTTTGCCTCTGCCCGCGGGGAATTAGTGTCAGTCTGATCGATTCTGCAAGCCTGCGCCGACAAATTCCTCTCCCGGTGACATTTTTTCAAGCGCCGTCACATCTCCGGCGTATCGACACGTCAAATCTGTCGACAGGCTGTTTTTCGTCAGCATTTCGCCCAAAAAAGCCGCGTATCATCAAGGAATATCCACAATGAAAATATGGCATAGAAGATGCATAGTGACGGCGCGATAGCGCAAACGCGCCCATTGAATAACTGGAGCAAGACCGATGAAAAAAGTCGTCACGGTTTGCCCGTATTGCGCATCAGGTTGCAAAATCAACCTGGTGGTCGATAACGGCAAAATCGTTCGGGCTGAAGCGGCGCAGGGGAAAACCAACCAGGGAACCCTGTGCCTGAAGGGCTATTATGGCTGGGACTTTATTAACGATACCCAGATCCTGACGCCGCGCCTGAAAACCCCCATGATCCGTCGTGAACGCGGCGGCAAGCTGGAAGCGGTTTCCTGGGATGAGGCGCTGGATTACGTCGCCACTCGCCTCAGCGCCATTAAAGCCAAATATGGCCCGGATGCGATCCAAACCACCGGCTCCTCCCGCGGCACCGGTAATGAAACCAACTATGTGATGCAAAAATTCGCGCGCGCCGTTATTGGTACCAATAACGTCGACTGCTGCGCTCGCGTCTGACACGGCCCTTCGGTTGCAGGTCTGCACCAGTCGGTCGGTAACGGCGCCATGAGTAATGCCATCACGGAGATTGATAACACCGATCTGGTGTTTATCTTCGGTTACAACCCGGCGGATTCCCACCCTATCGTGGCGAATCACGTCATTAACGCCAAACGCAACGGGGCGAAAATCATCGTCTGCGACCCGCGCAAAATTGAAACCGCGCGCATCGCCGACATGCACATTGCGCTGAAGAACGGCTCGAATATCGCGCTGCTCAACGCCATTGGCCATGTGATTATTGAAGAGGATCTGTACGATAAATCCTTCGTCGCCAGCCGTTCCGAGGGCTTCGAGGAGTATCGCAAAATCGTTGAAGGCTATACGCCGGAGTCGGTGGAAGCGATCACCGGGGTTAGCGCCCAGGAGATCCGCGCCTGCGCCCGGATGTACGCCAGCGCCAAATCCGCCGCCATCCTGTGGGGCATGGGCGTCACCCAGTTCTATCAGGGCGTGGAGACGGTCCGGTCGCTGACCAGCCTTGCGATCCTCACCGGCAACCTCGGCAAGCCGAGCGTCGGCGTCAACCCGGTACGCGGCCAGAACAACGTCCAGGGGGCCTGCGATATGGGCGCGCTGCCGGATACCTATCCGGGCTACCAGTACGTCAAATTCCCGGAGAACCGCGAGAAGTTCGCCAAAGCCTGGGGCGTCGACAGCCTGCCGGAACATACCGGCTATCGCATCAGCGAGCTGCCGCATCGCGCGGCGCACGGTGAAGTGCGGGCAGCGTACATCATGGGTGAGGATCCGCTGCAGACCGATGCCGAACTCTCGGCGGTCCGCAAAGCGTTCGACGATCTGGAACTGGTTATCGTCCAGGACATTTTCATGACCAAAACCGCCTCCGCGGCCGACGTCATCCTGCCGTCCACCTCGTGGGGCGAGCACGAAGGCGTGTATACCGCAGCGGACCGCGGCTTCCAGCGCTTCTTTAAAGCCGTGGAGCCGAAGTGGGACCTGAAAACCGACTGGCAGATCATCAGCGAAATCGCCACCCGGATGGGCTATCCGATGCACTACAACAATACCCAGGAGATCTGGGATGAGTTGCGGCATCTGTGCCCGGACTTCTACGGCGCCACCTATGAAAAAATGGGCGAACTCGGCTACGTCATGTGGCCATGCCGCGATGAGTCCGACGCCGACCAGGGGACGTCGTATCTGTTTAAAGAGAAGTTCGATACCCCGAACGGGCTGGCGCAGTTCTTCACCTGCGACTGGGTCGCGCCGATCGATAAGCTCACCGACGAGTACCCAATGGTGCTGTCGACGGTGCGCGAAGTCGGCCACTACTCGTGTCGTTCAATGACCGGTAACTGCGCGGCGCTGGCGGCACTGGCGGATGAACCTGGCTATGCGCAAATCAACACCGCCGACGCCGAACGGTTAGGCATCGAAGATGAAGCGCTGGTGTGGGTGAATTCGCGTAAGGGTCGGATCATCACCCGCGCGCAGGTCAGCGACCGGCCGAACAAAGGCGCGGTGTATATGACCTACCAGTGGTGGATCGGTGCCTGTAACGAGCTGGTCTCAGAGAACCTGAGTCCGATAACCAAAACGCCGGAGTACAAGTACTGCGCGGTCAACGTTGAGCGGATTGCCGATCAGCGCGCGGCGGAACAGTACGTGATCGACGAGTACAACAAGCTGAAAGCCCGCCTGCGCGAAAGCGCGATGGGTTAAGGTTCGAACCTTTGTACCATTGAGTAGCCCCGGTAAGCGGTAGCGCTACCGGGGATTTTCCCCGGAGGCGGCGCATTGCGCCTTCTCCGGGCTACCAAATCGCACAACGCTGTAGCCCCGGTAAGCGTTAGCGCCACCGGGGATTTTCTCCGGAGGCGGCGCGTTGCGCCTTCTCCGGGTATTTACCCCGCTAATTCCCGCCATTTTCTTCTTTTTCGCCTCCCTTTATACTGCGCGCTATGTTCCTTGCTGATAATAAATACAAATGAAATACCTCTTTTTATTTCTACTGGTTTTCACCAGCGGCGCAGCGGTCGCCACCGAACCGGGCAGCCAGTATCAACAGCAGGCGGAAGCCGGCGATCGACGCGCGCAATATTACCTTGCCGATACCTGGGTCAGCTCCGGCGATTATGAGAAAGCCGAATACTGGGCGCAGAAGGCCGCCGCCCAGGGCGATGGCGATGCACTGGCGCTGCTGGCGCAGCTCAAAATTCGCAACCCTCAGCAGGCGGACTATCCGCAGGCCCGCCAGCTGGCGGAAAAAGCCGTCAAGGTCGGCAGTAAATCCGGGGAGATCGTTCTGGCGCGGGTGCTGGTGAACCGTCAGGCTGGCCCCACCGATGTGGCGCACGCCATCACGCTGCTGCAGGATGCCGCCCGGGATAGCGAAAGCGATGCAGCGGTGGACGCCCAGATGCTGCTGGGGCTGATCTACGCCAGCGGCGTGCACGGCCCGGAAGATGATGTGAAAGCGAGCGAATACTTCAAAGGCAGCTCGGCGCTCTCACGGACCGGCTATGCCGAATACTGGGCCGGGATGATGTTCCAGCAGGGAGAGAAAGGCTTTATCGAACCGAATAAGCAGAAGGCGCTGCACTGGCTTAACGTCAGCTGCCTGGAGGGGTTTGATACCGGCTGCGAAGAGTTTGACCGGATCAGTAAAGGATAAGAAAAAGCCCGGCGTTCGCGCCGGGCTTTGTGTTTTATTGGGCGGTTTTATCAAACTTGCCCAGCACTTCGCGTTCATACGCCAGCGCTTTTTTGCGGTCGAACTTATGCTCCCACTTGGCGATAACCAGCACCGCCAGCGCATTCCCCACCACGTTCAGCGCGGTACGCGCCATGTCGAGGATACGGTCGACGCCGGCGATAAAGGCGAGGCCTTCCAGCGGGATCCCGACGCTACCCAGGGTTGCCAGCAGCACCACGAAGGAGACGCCCGGCACGCCAGCGATCCCTTTCGAGGTAACCATCAGAGTCAGCACCAGGGTGATCTCCTGCCAGATAGAGAGGTCGATACCGTACAGCTGGGCGATAAAGATCGCCGCGATGCTCTGATACAGCGTTGAGCCATCGAGGTTAAAGGAATAACCGGTCGGCACCACAAAGCTGGTGATCGACGCCGGCGCGCCATAGGCTTCCATCTTCTCGATAATGCGCGGCAGCACGCTCTCCGAGCTGGCGGTGGAGTAGGCCAGAATCAGCTCATCTTTCAGGATACGGATCAGGATCCAGATGCTCAGGCCACACAGACGCGCGACAATCCCCAGCACCACCAGCGCGAAGAACAGGATCGCGAAGTAAACCAGCAGTACCAGCTTGGCCAGCGGCCACAGCGAGGCGAAACCAAAGGTGGCGACGGTCACCGAAATCAGAGCGAACACCCCGATCGGCGCATAGCGCATCACCATGTGGGTGACTTTAAACATGGTTTCGGAGATGGAGCGGAAAACCGTCACCAACGGCTCACGGTGGGTCGCCGGCAGCGAGGAGAGCCCCAAACCAAACAGCACCGAGAAGAAGATAATCGGCAGCATATCGCCTTTCGCCATCGACGCCACGATGTTGGTCGGGACCAGCGACAGGATAGTGCCCATCAGGCCATGCGCATGGCTTTGCACCTCGGCAGTCGTGCTCTGATATTTCGAAATATCAACCGCCGCCAGCTGTGACATATCAATGCCGGTCCCCGGCTGAAAGACGTTGGCCAGGGTGATACCCAGCACGATCGCCACCGTGGTGATCACTTCGAAATAGATAATGGTTTTGGCGCCGATCCGGCCTAACTGCTTGGCATCGCCCACGCCGGCAATCCCGACCACCAGGGTCGAAATGACAATCGGGACCACGATCATTTTAATCAGATGGATAAAGATATCGCCCGCCGGCGTCAGCAAATTGCTAATCAACCAATCGCGACTTTCGGCGTGGTAATGCAGATAACTGCCCAGAAGGATACCCAGCACCAGGGCTAGCAAGATTTGCCAGGCCAGACTGACTTTTTTCGTTTTCTTCACTACTGACTTCCTCAATGAAAGGCACCATTCCTTTTCGTCATGGTACCCACTGCAGGGGGTATGAATTGTGTTGCGTTGCTTTGTGGGGTTATTTAACGCGCAATATCAGTATCATTTGCACGGCATGCTGCGCAAGCCTTTAAGAATAGGGCTTTCTTCTGGTTTTCTGCATAAAGTCACGAATTTTCCCCAGTTACAATGCATAAGTATTTGTAATAAAAAATATTTCACACCTTCCGTTTCTATAAATTCATTTACGTAATTATTTCACTTCAAAGTTTCATTTGATGAAATTTCACTCAGTTGAATCATTGCGTGATCTGCCCCCCAATTAACAAACAAAGCTGTCAAAACCCCTACTCTTAACGTTTGTTTGACATATATTTAACAAGTTCAAAGGAGAAAAAAAGCCATGAGCCAAATACACAAACACCCTATTCCCGCTAATATCGCGGAACGTTGCCTGATTAACCCGGAACAGTACAAGGCGCAGTACCAACAATCCATAACCGACCCTGATACATTTTGGGGCGAGCAGGGCAAGATCCTTGACTGGATACGCCCCTATACCCGCGTGAAGAACACCTCTTTCGCGCCGGGTAATATTTCCATCAAATGGTATGAAGATGGCACCCTGAACCTCGCCGCCAACTGCCTCGACCGCCATCTCGCCGAGCGCGGCGATCAAACCGCCATCATCTGGGAAGGCGACGACGCCAGCCAGAGCAAGCACATCACCTACCGTGAACTGCATGCAGACGTGTGCCGCTTCGCCAATGCGCTGCTCGACCTTGGGATTAAAAAAGGCGATGTGGTCGCCATTTATATGCCGATGGTGCCGGAAGCCGCGGTGGCGATGCTGGCCTGCGCCCGCATCGGCGCCATCCACTCAGTGATTTTCGGCGGCTTCTCGCCGGAGGCGGTGGCCGGGCGCATTATCGACTCCAGCTCGCGCCTGGTGATCACCGCTGACGAAGGGCTGCGCGCTGGTCGCGCCATCCCGCTGAAGAAAAACGTTGATGACGCGCTGAAAAACCCGAACGTCAACAGTATTGAGCATGTCGTGGTCCTGAAACGTACCGGCGGCAAAATCGACTGGCAGGAAGGCCGCGACCTGTGGTGGAGCGACCTGATGGCGAACGCCAGCGCCGAGCACCGGCCCGTCGAGATGAACGCCGAAGATCCGCTGTTCATCCTCTATACCTCTGGCTCCACCGGTAAACCGAAAGGGGTGCTGCACACCACCGGCGGCTACCTGGTCTACGCGGCCACCACCTTTAAATACGTTTTCGACTACCATCCGGGCGATATTTACTGGTGCACCGCCGATGTGGGCTGGGTCACCGGCCACAGCTATCTGCTGTATGGTCCGCTGGCCTGCGGCGCCACCACCCTGATGTTCGAAGGGGTACCGAACTGGCCAACCCCGGCGCGTATGTGCCAGGTCGTCGATAAGCATAAGGTCAGCATTCTCTATACCGCCCCGACGGCTATCCGCGCCCTGATGGCGGAAGGCGACAAAGCTATCGAAGGCACAGACCGTTCCTCGCTGCGCATTCTCGGCTCGGTCGGCGAACCGATTAACCCGGAAGCCTGGGAGTGGTACTGGAAGAAGATCGGTAACGAGAAGTGCCCGGTGATGGACACCTGGTGGCAGACCGAAACCGGCGGCTTTATGATCACCCCGCTGCCGGGCGCAATCGAGCTGAAGGCCGGCTCCGCGACGCGTCCGTTCTTCGGCGTCCAGCCGGTGCTGGTGGATAACGAAGGCCTGCCGCTGGATGGCGCCACCGAGGGCAATCTTGCCATCGCCGACTCCTGGCCCGGCCAGGCGCGTACCCTGTTCGGTGACCATGAGCGCTTTGAGCAAACCTACTTCTCCACCTTCAAAAATATGTACTTTAGCGGCGATGGCGCGCGTCGCGATGAAGATGGTTACTACTGGATCACTGGCCGCGTGGATGACGTGCTGAACGTCTCCGGCCACCGTCTGGGTACCGCGGAAATTGAATCCGCGCTGGTGTCGCACCCGAAAATCGCTGAAGCGGCGGTGGTGGGGATCCCGCACAACATCAAAGGCCAGGCCATCTACGCCTACGTGACGCTCAATCACGGCGAAGAACCAACGCCGGAGCTGTATGCCGAAGTGCGTAACTGGGTGCGCAAAGAGATCGGCCCGCTGGCGACGCCGGATGTGCTGCACTGGACCGATTCGCTACCGAAAACCCGCTCGGGCAAAATCATGCGTCGCATTCTGCGTAAGATTGCCGCGGGCGACACCAGCAACCTCGGCGATACCTCGACGCTCGCCGATCCTGGCGTCGTGGAAAAACTGCTCGAAGAGAAGCAGACCATAACGATGCCATCGTAAGCAAGGACCGATTCCCTACACCCTCTCCCCCGCCGGGGAGAGGATAAAAATAAGTCCCTCCCCCAGGATTCCACTCGCAGGAACGCCGTCAGCAAACCGTATCCCGGCGCCATCGCCGGAGGGGTTGCTGTCGCCAGCGTCCGCTGAGTGGATGACGAAAGGGAGACCTCTGGAGACGCTAAGATGAATGAACAACTTTGTCAGCGGATAGAAAATAGTGCGCATTTCAGGGAGTTAGTTGCATCACGGCAACGGTTTGCCGCCATTCTGTCAGTGATTATGTTAGTGATCTACGTGGGCTTTATTTTGCTTATCGCCTTCGCGCCCGGCTGGCTCGGCACTCCGCTGCACGCCGGTACCAGCGTCACCCGCGGGATCCCGCTCGGCATTGGCGTGATCGTCATTTCGTTTATCCTGACCGGTATTTATGTCTGGCGGGCCAATGGTGAATTCGACCGTTTGACCAAGAGCGTTCTCAACGAGGTAAAAGCATGATCAAGAGAGTCCTGACGGCGCTCGCCGCCACGCTGCTGCCCCTCGGCGCTCACGCGGCAGACGCCATTACCGGCGCGGTACAGCGCCAGCCGACCAACTGGCAGGCGATTGTCATGTTCCTGATTTTCGTCGCCCTGACGCTTTACATCACCTACTGGGCCTCAAAACGGGTACGTTCGCGCAGCGATTATTATACCGCCGGCGGCAATATTACTGGCTTCCAGAACGGGCTGGCGATTGCCGGCGACTTTATGTCGGCAGCGTCGTTCCTCGGTATTTCCGCGCTGGTGTATACCTCAGGCTACGACGGCCTGATCTACTCGCTGGGCTTTCTCGTCGGCTGGCCGATTATCCTGTTTCTGATTGCCGAACGACTGCGCAACCTTGGCCGCTATACCTTTGCTGACGTCGCTTCATACCGCCTGAAGCAGGGGCCGATCCGCACCCTCTCCGCCTGCGGATCGCTGGTGGTGGTGGCGCTGTATCTGATCGCGCAGATGGTGGGCGCCGGCAAGCTGATCCAGCTGCTGTTCGGCCTCAATTACCATGTCGCCGTGGTGCTGGTTGGCGTGCTGATGGTGCTCTATGTCCTGTTCGGCGGCATGCTGGCAACCACCTGGGTGCAGATTATTAAAGCGGTTCTGCTGCTGTGCGGCGCCAGCTTTATGGCCTTTATGGTCATGAAGCACGTCGGCTTCAGCTTCAATAACCTGTTTACCGAGGCGATGGCCGTCCATCCGAAAGGGGCGGCGATTATGAGTCCCGGCGGACTGGTGAAAGATCCGATATCCGCGCTCTCTCTGGGTCTGGGTCTGATGTTCGGTACCGCCGGCCTGCCGCATATTCTGATGCGCTTCTTTACCGTGAGCGATGCCAAAGAAGCGCGTAAAAGCGTCTTCTACGCCACCGGTTTTATGGGCTATTTCTATATCCTGACCTTTATTATCGGCTTCGGCGCCATCATGCTGGTCGGCGCGAACCCGGCGTTTAAAGACGCGGCCGGACAGCTTATCGGCGGCAATAACATGGCGGCGGTACATCTGGCGGATGCGGTGGGGGGCAATCTGTTCCTCGGCTTTATCTCCGCGGTCGCTTTCGCCACTATCCTGGCGGTGGTGGCTGGCCTGACGCTCGCCGGCGCCTCAGCGGTGTCGCACGACCTGTACGCCAACGTCTTCCGCAAGGGCGCGACCGAGCGTCAGGAGCTGAAGGTCTCCAAGATCACCGTGCTGATCCTCGGGGTGGTGGCCATTCTGCTGGGTATTCTGTTTGAAAATCAGAACATCGCTTTCATGGTCGGCCTGGCCTTCTCCATTGCCGCCAGCTGTAACTTCCCGATTATTCTGCTGTCGATGTACTGGTCGAAGCTGACCACCCGCGGCGCGATGGTCGGCGGCTGGCTGGGCCTGCTGACTGCGGTCATTCTGATGATCCTCGGCCCGACCATTTGGGTGCAGATCCTCGGCCATGAGAAAGCGCTGTTCCCGTATGAATATCCGGCGCTGTTCTCCATCGCCATCGCGTTCATCGGTATCTGGGTCTTCTCCGCCACCGATAACTCACCGGAAGGGATGCGCGAGCGCGAGCAGTTCCGCGCCCAGTTTATCCGTTCACAAACCGGGATCGGTATCGAACGCGGCCAGGCGCATTAATCGTTCTCTCCCCTTCCCCGGCGCCGTCCGGAGAAGGGGCTCACCCCCGACCTCTTAGTTATAGGTTAAGGTGATCACCCCGGTGGCGTTTGCCGAACCCGCGGTCACCGCGCTCCCCGTCTTGTAATAGTTAGTGGATAAGGCAAGCGTCTGCATGGCCGCGGCCCCGCCTGGGCTGTCGGGGTTGGTGAAATAGCTATAGCTGGCGTCCGCGCCGCTGTTGGTCACCGTCGTGCGGCTCGAAGTATAGAGGCTGATATCGGTATTTAACGGCAGCGCTTCGCCATCCATATTCAACTGAACTCCCACCCCGGTGGCAACATTCTCCTCTGCCGTTAAGGCTATCACCGTGTTGCCAGGGTTATCCCCACTCGCTTGCGCCGCCGCCACACGCATCGAAACGTTGGTTCCCGGCTCGCAGGCAAGGGTCAGGGACTGCCGCGCGTTCCCCACCTTCGTCGCGGTGTTGAACTCGCTGGCATTGATGCTGCCCATGGCAAAACTGAGATTATTGCTACCGACAATACACCCCATCGGGATCATCTGGATGCTGGTGGTGCCGCTGATGTGCAGCCGGGAAATGGAGAGCGTCGCCTTACTATCCTTCGCCGAAACCGTAGCCACCGGATCGCTGAACGATAATTGACTGTTGCTGGCGATAGCGCCGCCGGTGGCCACCAGCTGCAGCTGATATGCCGGGGTGTAATGGGTCGAGGCATAATAATCAAACAGGCCGGTGGGCTTACCGAGATAGTAATTCACATCGCCGATATAATGCACCTGCGAGTCGGGGCTGAAATCATCGGTATCACCGTCATATTCACCGCTGATATTGAGCCACACCTTGACGCGGAGGCCAATCCCCTGCACCGAGGTGGCATAGATATTATCCCCTATCAGCGCCCCGGCATTGTTCGAGGACCAGGCAAACACCGCGTAGGTGCTTCCCTCGCAGTTAATCAGCTCCGTTTGCGCGCGGGTAATTTTCCCCGAGTCATACAGCACGGTGCCCGCGGTGTAGCTCCCGGCGTTGACCAGAATCTTTTCCGGCAAGTTAGTCATCGAGACATCGCCATAGTTGGTTCCCGTGCAGGCCGCCCAGCTATAGAGGGGACACAGTACCAGCATGAACAAGAAGATCAGTTTTTTCATACCCATCCCTGTCGAAACGTTATTTGTAAGCCACATCGAACGTGGCGGTAAAGCCGACAATCCCCGGCCTTACCTGGCCATAGGGCGAAAACATGCGTGCTACCATATTGAAGATATGGACGTCGGCACGGTCACCAAAGGTATAAAGATACTGGTCGCCAGGCCCGAGGGGCTGCTGATCGGCAAGAGTGAGAAGTTGCATACCGACGCCGCTGGCCCCGTCGCTGCCTGTGCGGAAGTTTTTATAAACCGAGGTGTAAGTGTTATCGAATTTTGCTCCGCTAAATGCGATGGTTACCGCCGACGCATCGGCGGAACAACTGGAAAAGACCAGCTTAACCGGCACGCTGGCGCCGCTCGACCCGGCATTTCCGGAGAACGTCTGCGAGGAGACGGTGCCTAAATCGATACTGTTCGACGGTTCCACGGCCACCTCGCAGGAAGGCGCTTCGATGGTGCCCGTGACGTTAAAATTGACCGTGCTGCTGCCTTCATAAGCCAGCGCCGGAAGGGAGAGCAGCAAAAGGCTGGCCACCAGGATGCCCCTTGTGCTGCCGTCTCGCATATTCATATCAGCCCCTTCTTCCATGTTGAAAACCTGCATCCATTACCGGCATTCGGCCTGATAGAACAGAATATCGTCGCCAAGAGCCATGCTGGAGAAGTCGTAATGAACGGTGCACTGCTCACTGCTTTTCTCCCCCCAGCGCGCTAACAGCTGGCCTTTTTTCTGCAGCCCCGTGAGATACACCTGCCCCTCATCGCCGACAATATTGCTGCGCGCCGCGCTGGCGCGATCATTATCAAGTGTCACCAGCGCGCCGAAAGGCACCACACCGTTGCGAGTACGCAGGGTGAGCATCGCCTTATAGCCAATTCGGGTGTCATACTGCACTTTGACGATTGCATTGCGCGTTGGGACCACCGTTCTGGCGACGTTATCCACCTCGGCGCCAGCCATCTGCTGTTCATCCAGCGCCAGGCTGTTGCGATGGTAAGGGCGAACATACGGTACGACGGCATACCCGGCGGCATCCGTCGTCACGTTGGTCTGGCCCTGCACCCGCACATCGCTGACGCCGGGCGTTTCGATCAGTGCAGCACTCTCACCCAGAAAGCGCGACAGCGTGAGCCCGCCCGCGTGAGCAACCATGCCGCCGCGCAGCGAATAATTGTAGTGATTGCTGTAGTGGTCGTAGCCATAGCCGCCGGCGACATCGCCTTTTGCTCCCTGATAATTGACGCTGAGGTTGCCGGAGGTGCTCTTATCCTGGGTGTTGTAACCCTCCTGGAGACTCCAGTTGAGAGAGCGATCCTCGAACGCCGAGCCATTGAGCCCCACGCTGTGCGTGGTGTCGTTATGCCGACCATGGTTCAAGGTGTAATTCGCCGAGAGCGTCTCGCCAAGCGGGATGCTTAGCGTCAGGGAGACGATGGTATCGCTGGCCGGCCGGTTATTGCCGCTGTCATCGGTGCTTTGCACATTGCGGTTATAGGAATAGTTAATAAAGTAGGAGGCCCTGCCAATCGACCCGCTATAGCCCACGCCTACCGACTCCATGCGCGAGCTGTCCCAATAGGTTTCATTGACCAGAGAAAGCGAGAGCGAACCATAGCCGAACAGCGTCTGCGACAGCGAAGCGTCAAACCGGCCTTTCGTTCTGCCGCTCTGCGTACAGCAGTCGCGCTGCGTGGAGGCGTTATCGACAAAATCCTGAAACGAATAGTATCCCGCGGTGGAGTAGCGATAGCCGGCCACGGAAAAGCTGGTGCCCGTCTGCAGAAAGCTTTTGCTGAAGCGGACGCGATACGATTGCCCCTGTTCTTTGCGGGTTGACGAGGCCGTATCGCTGGTTTTCACGTCGGCCCACGACTGAGAGCCGTCAAACGACAGCGCGCCGATGGTGCCAAGGTTAAAGCCAGCGCCTAACAGCAGGTTGGTGTATTTATCTTCCGCCTGCTGAAAGCCGGTATAGAGAGTAAAGTTACTGGTGGCGCCATAGGCCAGGGAAGACTGAATAAAGTTGTATTCTTTATCGTCGGAGCTGCCTGAGCGCGTCCTGCCGCTGCTCAGCGCATAGTCCAGCTGGCCCTCGCGCTGCAGGACCGCCAGCGAGGCAAAAGGCACCACAAAGTTTTGCTCGCTGCCGTCAGACTCTTTAACGGTGACGTACAGATCGCCGGCGCTGCCGGTGGCATACAGATCGTTAATCTCAAAGGCGCCGGGAGCGACGGTGGTTTTATAAATGCTGTAACCATTCTGATAAACCGAGACCTCCGCGGTGGTGCGCGCGATCCCTCGAATCGTCGGCGCAAAGCCATGCAGGCTATCCGGCAGCATCTCTTTGTCCGAACTGAGCTGCAGGCCGGTAAAGCTCACACTGTCGAAGATGCCGGAAGAGGTATAGGTATTACCGACCACCAGTTGACTGCGCAGGGTGTGAATATCGCGGGCAAGGTACGAGTAAACCGACTCCCAGCGGCTGCTGTTGTCGCTGTGGCTATAGGTGCTGTAGTTGCGCAGACGCCATGGCCCCAGATTCACCCCAGGCTGCAGGCTAACAAACTGGCTGTCTACGGTCGCGCCATTATGCCGCGGCGCATTGTGCTGCCCGGTGACACTATAGTTGAGAAGACCGGCGTTGATCCCCTGCTGCCACTGGCTCTCCGGTATATAGTCTCTTGGGCGATTCAGCATCGCGGCCTGCGGAACGGTAAAATCGATTCGCTGTTGGGCAAGAGACACCGAAAATGTCATCCCGGGGATCGCCGTCAGCCGGGCACAGGTTTCCCCTGCCGCGAACAGCTGGGGATAGGCGGTGGTATTAATCAACCACGAATTCAGATACTCCGCGGAAAGACAGGGAGAAGCGGTCGCGCCTGCGTCATGGCCAATTTCCTGAAAGGTCAGCGATTCTGAACTGACATACTTATCATTGATGTAAACATCCAGATGATAGGTGCCCGGCGGTACGCCATCTTGCGAAAAATAGGACAGATCCACCGAAGCCGCAGGATCCTCGGCGACTTCGAGTAAATTCGGGTTGAAATATTCACCGGCCTCAGCGCGAGAAGACAAGGTACTCAGGCACAAAACAATAGCGACGCAGATACTTTTGGTTGAAAACAGTAGCTCAACGCTACTGAATGATAGCGGTATATTTCTTCCCTGACATACCATAATCATTAATCACGCTCCATGTGATCTCTTTTTTCCCTGTCGCGGACAAGGTACTCTGCACGGGTATTTTTAAAGTAGAAAATGGGGCAGCAAACCATGCGCCAGAAATATTTTTCCCGTTAAGACTAACCTGGGAAAAATTCATATACAGCGGTGAGTTATTTTTTACCGTCACCGAGTCCCCCGCTTTTCCCCACTGTAATTTTTCGGCATACGATTCCGGTGTATTGCCTTTTAACGCGGCAGGTCGATAAATCAATTTTATTTTCGAGTTGATGGCAAACTGCACCACATTTTTATCCGGGACATATTCCGTTGCCGGGATCCCTTTGATATTGAGCCAAAACATCGACTCGCGATCGTCGGGTAATTTTTTTCCTGAGCGGACAACGCGCACGAATCCTTTCTCTCCGGCTTTGAGACGGAACAGCGGCGGCGTAATAATAAACGCGTCTTTGGCTGGCGACGCGGCATCCACCACCGAGAGCCAGGACTGGACGATATTGCTGCTCTGATCTTTATTCTCAACCGTGATGACGGCGTTGTTTTTCGCACCATCAAACACCAGACGCGTGCCGCCCACGACCACGCTGGCTTGCGCAATAGAGGAAGACAGCAAAAAACCGACCACAAAAAAAGGATATCTCATACGTTTAATTAAAGGGGAATAGCAGACGATTCCCCTTTCTCCATTCAACAAAACGCCGAATTAATAATAAGTCACGTTATAAGTCACAGTTGTCTGAACGGTACCTTTCGTCGGATCGGTATCACCCGACTTCACCATTTTAACGGTGAATGGAATGGTTGCGGCACCGGAAGAAATATCGACATCCGAACCCTCTTCATTATTCTTCATCACCTTACCCGCTTCGTCGAAAAGGGCCACAGCAACACCGGTTGCCGGCTCATCAGTCGCCTGGTTTTTAAAATAATCGCTGTTCGCGGTATCGGAAACACCGCCAAAAGTGACGCGAGCGATGCTGTTGCCACCGTCTTCCGCGGTCGGGCAATCGGCTAAGCTAAAGGAGAAGTTCTTGGCAGCGCCGAAGGTATACGCTTTCAGATCCGCCACTGAGGTGGTGCCCATATCAATAGCCATTACGCCTCCGTCAATAGTCGCCGTACAGGTCGTATCGGAAACAACACCATTAAAAGTAATGGTGTTATCGGCCTGAGCAACGGTAGACAGCACGCTGCAGGCAGAGAAAATCAGGGCACCCGCCAGAATTTTTTTACTCATCTTCATATTTATTCCCATATCCATTATAAACGACAATCAGTCCGTCAATTGTTTTATGCAGATATATTAGAGAATGAATTTGCATCCGCGCGGCGTCACATACACATTTACGTGACATATGATTTATGATAATTAATATTATACATAAATAAACGACCAGCATTTGAATCCATTCAATAATACAAGCCCGCGTAAAAAGAATAACGAACAGAGGGTAAAAGCTCAATTATTAATGTAAAAATTGATTTTTAAACAAATCGCCTTAAAAAATGAGAAAAATAAGATGAAGTTCCTTTGAAATCATAGCGATACAAACTTATAAAATTCTTAGAGATAATAAAAAGCCTATACATCATTCGCAATATAATTAGATCAGCATTGATTATGAAATATTTAGTTACAAAGAGAGGATGGTAATAAGAATTGCCTTAATCTTTTCTGATGACCAATAACCGGCATAAACAAAAAGGGGCGAAAATAGTTCACAACTATTCCGCCCCTCAATATTTCATAACAACCGGTTACACGAGAACGCTAAAACAGCAGCCAGCGCACTAACGGCGCCGCCAGCACCACCACTACGCCAGACAGCATCATCACCAGGCTGGCCACCACGCCCTCCTGCTGGCCCAGCTCATAGGAGCGCGCCGTCCCGGCACCATGGGAAGCCGCGCCAAACCCGGCTCCTTTCGCCATCCCTTCCCGGATAGCCAGGCGTAAAAACAGCATATCCCCCACCGCCATGCCAAAGACGCCGGTGATCACCACAAACAGCGCCACCAGATCGGGCTGACCACCGAGCGGTTTCGCCGCCGCCAGCGCAAAGGGCGTGGTCACCGAGCGCACCGCCAGGCTGCGCTGGATTTCATCAGACAACATCAATCCGCGCGCCAGCCATACGGAGCTGGTCACCGCCACCACCACCGCCGTTACCACCCCGGCGCTGAGCGACATCCAGTGGCGTTTGATCACCGCGACATTTTCATAGACCGGGACGGCAAAGGCGATGGTGGCGGGGCCCAGCAGCCACAGCAGCCAGTGGGTCTCTCCCATATAGCTCTGATAAGAGATATGGCCCAGCACCAGGATCAGCACCAGCAGGATCGGCGTGAACACCAGCGGCATCAGCGGCAGTTTATGAAAACGGCGATACAGTTTTTTATTGGCGTAATAGAGACCCAGCGTCGCCACCAGACACAGGACGCTCAGCATGACATCATTCATTTTTTTAGCCGGCTCACTTCGTAACGATAGACCTTGTCAACGACCCAGGCGGTGGCGCCGAGCACCATCAGCGTGCTTAAGGCAATCACCAGGAAAATCCGCCAGCCATCAACCATCAGCAGCTGGGTATAATTGACCACCGCGACCACCGCCGGGACGAAAAACAGCAGCATCTCCGCCAGCAACCAGCGGGCGCCGGCGCGAACCCAGTTCAAGGGGATCACCCGGCAGACGATCAGCAGCAGGAGCATCACCATGCCGACCAGGTTAGCCGGCAGGGGTACCTGCCACCTGTTCACCAGATATTGCGCAAAAATAAATAACCCGACATAAAGAAGCACCTGCAGCGGGATTTGAAGACGCTGCGCCACGGCGGGGGCAACGCGAGCTGGCGCGAAGGCCATGAGCGATATTCCTGAAAAAAAGAAGTCAGGGGTGCAGTATAGAGAGCCGCAGAAGCGGACAGAAATGAATTAAAATCATCGCAGGTATAGTCTCAGGGAATAATTATGGATATCCGAACGCTGCGCTATTTCGTTGAAGTGGTTCGTCAGCAGAGTTTTACTCGCGCGGCGGAAAAGCTGTTCGTCACACAGCCCACCATCAGCAAGATGCTCAAAAATCTCGAAGATGAACTGAACTGCACGCTGTTGATCCGCGATGGCCGTAAACTGCTGCTCACCGATACCGGGCGCGTTGTTTTTGAACGCGGCCAGGCGATCCTTGGCGAGTTCAGCCAGCTGGAGTCAGAACTGAGCGATATCAACCACCTGCATAAAGGGGTGCTGCGGCTTGGCATTCCACCGATGGTCGGAATGCTGATGGCGGAGCCGATCAGCCGCTTCCGCGAGCGCTACCCGGGCGTCGAGCTGAAAATCGCCGAGTTTGGCGGCCTGACGGTCCAGCAGGCGGTCAGCAACGGCGAGCTCGATATGGCGATGACCGCCCTGCCCATCGAAGAGGGTAGCCACCTCACCACCCTGCCGTTGTTCAACCACCCGCTGTGCGTCCTGACGCCAAGAACCGCGCCGTGGGAGGGCGTGACCTCGCTCTCGCCGGCCGAGCTGGCGGCATATCCGCTGGTCATCTACAACGAAGAATTTGCCCTCAGCCAGCAGCTGATGCGCCTGTTTACCGAGCATGACGTAAAGCCGCGTATCGCGGTGCGCAGCGGCCAGTGGGATTTTCTCGCCGCGATGGTGCAGGCCGGCATTGGCGTGGCGATCCTGCCCGAGCCGATTTGCCAGCGTCTCGACCCGCAGAACTTTTGCTGGATCCCATTGCAAAGCGAGCTGCGCTGGGAGCTGGGGATGATTTGGCGGGAGGGCGTGTATATGTCGCGCAGCGCTGAGGCCTGGCTGGCGTGCAGTAAAGCGTTCTGGCTGGAATAATTCCCTGGTGACAACGCGTTTCGCAGAGGAATGGGTAGCCCGGGTCAGGCGCTTGCGCCGCTGCCCGGGTTTCCCCCGGTCGCGCTAACGCTTACCGGGGCGACACATTTACTGCAGTCTCGCCAGTAGCCCGAATAAGCGTCGCGCTATCCGGATTACAGGTTATTGATCTTCGATTAACAGCGCTTCCAGCAGGTCGAGATCGTGCAGCAGCTTCTGCAGCGTCTCGTTACTGATCTGCCGGGTGGCGCGCAGATGATACAGCTCTCCGCGTTCAGAGCGCAGCGCCGCCAGGCGGAAGCGACGCTCCAGACTCTCCTCCAGCATAGAGGTTTCCACGTCGTTACGACCATCGACGCGGCGGCGCAGGTTACCGATCACCCGCGAACTGACTTCGGTCAGCAGCTGGTTATCGATATTCTCTTTGGTATCTGCCGCCAGCCGCTCTTCCATCTTCTGGATCGCCACAATCGCCACGTCTGCCGTCGCTGCGCGCGCCAGCCGTTCCTCTTTCCGCTGCTGCACGTTGTCACTGGATTCAATGTGGCGCAGCAGGATCGGCAGCGCTATCACCCCGACGAACAGCGAGAACAGGATCACCCCGGCGGCGAGGAAAATCAGCTCATAGCGCGCCGGGAAAACATTCCCGTCCGGCAGCAACAGCGGAATCGAGAGCACACCGGCGAGGGTAATCGCCCCGCGCACCCCGGCCACAGAGGAGATCAGCAGCTCGCGGGTGGTCCAGGAGCCAAACTCCATCGGTTTCTTCTTCAGGAAGCGCTGACTAAGCTTACGCATCGACCACAGCCAGCCAAAACGCACCAGCATCAGCGCGGCATAGATCAGGATGATGTCGGTAAACAGCATCCAGGTCTCGACGTTGGGGTCAGCTTCCGCCGCCACCAGCGAGCTGGAGAGGATATCCGGCAGCTGCAGGCCCAACAGCAGGAAGACCATGCCGTTGAAGACAAATTCCAGCATCGCCCAGGTGCTGTTGGCGCGCAGACGCATGGCCAACGGCGCGGTACGCATCACGCCGGAACGGGTGATGGTCATCCCCGCCGCCACCGCCGCCAGGATACCGGAGACACCGATATGTTCGGCAATCAGATAGGAGGCAAACGGCAGCAGGAACAGCAGGACAATCTGCGTGGCGGGTTCATCCCCGCCCCAGCGGCTGAGGAAACGCATCGAACGGCCATACGACCAGCTCACCACAAACCCGGCCAGCACGCCGCCGATCGCCACCTTCAGAAATTCTACGGTCGCGCCGCCAACGGTAAAGACCATAGTGCCCATCGCCACCGCGACGGCAAACTTGAGCGAAACCAGACCAGAGGCGTCGTTCATTAACGCCTCCCCCTGCAGAATGCCCATGATTTTTTTCGGTATCCGCCCTTCCCCGACGATGCCGGAGAGCGCCACGGCATCGGTCGGCGAGAGTACGGCCGCCAGCGCGAACGCCGGGATCAGCGGAATGCCAGGCACAATCCAGTAGATCAGAAAGCCGATGCCGACCACCGTCACGACCACCAGCGCCAGCGCCAGACCAAGGATCTCCCGCCCGTGTTCAATAAACTCACGGGTCGGCGTTTTCCAGCCGTCGGCGAACAGCAGCGGCGGGATAAACAGGACCAGAAACAGCTCTGGATCAAATTCAACGTGCAAACCGAAGGTCGGCCATGCCAGAAGCGCGCCAATGGCGATTTGCATCAGTGGGAGTGGAACCTGAAAGGGCAGTACACGCGTCACTACCCCGGACAGTGAGACCACGAGGGTCATGATGAGGATGGTAAAGAATATTTCCATGTGTTCCCTGTTTGCTGCGTTTTCTTTTATACCTGTGAGGCGTCGTGCCTGTGAATCATACGCTACCCAGATTAACGCAAATGGAAACAGGATGTGGCTTAAAAATAAAACGGGCGGCCTGAGCCGCCCGTGAGGAGCACGAAGGGTTTAAATCGCCCAACCGCCCGCGTAAAACGCCACCAGCGCCACGGCGATAATTACCGTACCGAGGTTCAGCTTGCGCCACTCGCCGGAGACCAGACGGCCAATCACCAGGGTAGCGAAACCGATCATGATGCCGGTCACGATGTTACAGGTCAGCACGATAAACACCGCGGTGATCAGGCCAGCCATCGCGTCAACGAAGTCGTTGAAATCGATTTTTGCCACGTTGCTCAGCATCAGCAGGCCGACGTACATCAGCGCCGGCGCGGTCGCGTAGGCCGGTACCAGATAAGAGAGCGGGGAGAGGAACAGGATCAGCAGGAACAGGACACCGACCGTCACCGCGGTCAGACCGGTTTTACCGCCAGCCGCGGTACCCGCCGCCGATTCGATATACACTGCCGCTGGCGCCGCGCCAACTAAACCGGAGAAGACGCTGCTCAGGGAGTCGGTGGTCAACGCTTTACCGCCGTTGATGATCTGTCCGTCTTTGTCCAGCAGGTTTGCCTGGCCGGCCACCGCGCGGATAGTACCGGTGGCGTCAAAGACCGCCGTCATCACCAGCGCCAGCACGCTGGGCAGCACGACCGGGTTCAGCGCGCCGATGATGTCGAGGCTGCCGATCAGCGAGTTGCCTTTATCATCGCTCAGGGATGGCATGGCGAAAATACCGGAGAAATGGACGTTCGGATCGAAAATCAGGCCCACAATCGACACGCCAATAATGGTCAGCAGAATACCGCCCGGCACCTTCATTTTTTCCAGACCAATGATCACCGCGAGGCCAATCAGCGACATCACCACCGGGAAGCTGGCAAATTTGCCCAGCGCCACCGGCAGACCGTCCAGCGGATTTTTGATCACCAGACCAACGCCGTTGGCGGCGATCAGCAGCAGGAACAGGCCAATCCCGATCCCGGTACCATGCGCCACGCCCTGCGGCAGGTTGCGCAAGATCCAGCTGCGGATGCCGGTCGCGGAAATCACCGTGAACAGGACACCCATCAGGAATACTGCGCCGAGGGCCACCGGAATACTGATCTGCTGCCCCAGCACCAGGCTAAAGGCGGTGAAGGCGGTCAACGAAATGGCGCAGCCGATAGCCATCGGCAGATTTGCCCATAACCCCATCACCAGCGAGCCAACGCCCGCCACCAGACAGGTCGAGACAAACACCGCGGCCGGCGGGAAGCCCGCTTTACCGAGCATGCCCGGCACCACGATGACGGAGTAAACCATCGCCAGAAAGGTAGTAAGACCTGCAACAATCTCCTGACGCACGGTGCTACCGCGCGCCGAAATTTTAAACCAGGCGTCTAATGAACCGCCGGTACGCGCTGAAGGCGTAGACATAGAAAACTTCCCCTGAAAATTTTTATTGTTCGTTGATATGCGTGGTGGACCCTCCACTGCCAGTTAAACGCGATCTCCTTGTACCGAATCGCAGCGCCAGGGGGGCTGCAAAAAAGCAAACGTTTAACTCCGCGCATACACTACGGTGTGTCAACCTTATCTCCTCCCCCTGGATAGCAGAAAAAAGAGGGAGCAAAACAGAAAGGCAAACGATTATCCGGCCTTTAGATAACCCTTTTCAACCGATGTTTATCGTATTTCGCTAAATTTCGCTTATGACGAGCAGAAAATAACCAGACGATGCGCAAACGTTATCGTCTATGCGCAATCCGCTAACAAATTTTTAGTGAGTTGCTTTCATTTGTCGGCGTCATCGGATCCGCTGATACCTCAGGCGCCGGGTAAGGTGAAGGGACCGCCGCGCTCGATGGCCCGCTGCCAGGCCGGACGCTGCTCCACCCGCTGTCGCCAGGCCTCAATATGGACAAGGTCATGCACGCCACCGCGCGCCAACAGCGCCATCACCGGGAAGCTCATCTGGATATCGGCCATACTTAGACGCTCGCCGGCAAACCATGGCCGCGTGGCAAGATGGTCGTCAATAAACCGCGCATGGGTGGCCAGCTGGGGATCCAGCCACGCTTTCTGAATGCCCTTGCCCAGCAGGGCGCCCAGCGAGCGGACGCCAAAGGGCACAGGGGGTTTACCCAGGCTGGCGAACACCAGCTTCATTAACAGCAGCGGCATCAGCGAGCCTTCGGCATAGTGCAGCCAGAAGCGGTACTGCAGTTTGTCCTCTATCGCCTGCGGCTTCAGCAGCCCGCCGCTGTCCCAGGTCTCCTGCAAATACTCGAGAATGGCCCCGGACTCCGCCAGCACATAGCCGTTGTCTTCCAGCACCGGCGATTTCCCCAACGGATGGATTTTCTTCAGCGCCGCCGGCGCCAGCATCGACTTTTCCCGCTGATAGCGGACTATCTGATAAGGCAGCTGCAGCTCTTCCAGTGCCCACAGTACGCGTTGCGATCGTGATTGATTAAGATGGTGTACCGTCAGCATGGGCCTCTCCCGTGGTTTGTTCAAATTAACTATAGGAACAGGCGCTCATTGCCGGGAAAATTTCGGCAAAATAGTAAGGAAAAAATGGCAGCAGCTGCCATAGTTAAAGTGTCGACGCAAACCGGAACCTCCATCAACAGATTGCGCAATACTGAGGGACGTCGATGTCGGGGGAAACCCTCTCGTGAACCAGCGAGATAATGCGAAAGACAAAGACCGGAAAACAACTAAAGCGCCCAGTTGTGGCGCTTTAGTTTTATTACTCCTCTTCCAGCAGCCGGGCGCCGGTCCCCTCTTCCCCCAGCTTATCGCCCGGGTTGCGCAGCGGGCAGTCGCGCCGTGATAAACAGCCGCAGCCGATACAGCCGTCGAGCTGGTCGCGCAACGCCGTCAGGGTATGAATACGCCGGTCCAGCTCCTCACGCCACTGCGATGACAGCATCTTCCACTCTTTTGCGCTGAGGTTGTGCCCTTCCGGCAGTACGCCAAACGCGTCGCCGATGGTCGCCAGCGGGATGCCGATGCGTTGCGCAATTTTGATAATCGCCACCGCGCGCAGGACATCGCGCCGGTAGCGCCGCTGGTTGCCGGCATTCCGCTGGCTATGGATCAGGCCTTTACTCTCATAAAAATGGAGAGCCGAGACCGCCACGCCGGTTCGTTTTGCCACTTCCCCGGGCGTCAGCAGCATTTTGATGCGGGGTGATTTCTTTTCCATAAAGCGCTTTACCTCAAGTTAACTTGAGGAATTATACTCGCCCGCAGACAAAACGACGAATCGAGAATTGAGAGAGGCCGCTTTATGTCCCATCAGGATATTATTCAAACACTGATTGAATGGATTGATGAACATATCGATCAACCACTTAACATTGATATAGTCGCCAGAAAGTCAGGATACTCGAAATGGTATCTGCAGCGGATGTTCCGTACCGTAATGCATCAGACGCTGGGTGATTATATTCGTCAGCGCCGCCTGCTGCTGGCGGCGGAAGCGTTGCGAACCACTCAGCGACCTATCTTTGATATCGCGATGGATCTGGGCTACGTCTCGCAGCAAACCTTCTCCCGGGTGTTCCGCCGCGAGTTCGACCGCACTCCCAGCGACTACCGCCATCAGATCTCCGCGTGACGCGGCGGCTGAGGCCTGCTTATGGGCGTGGGAGCATTCGCTAACCACTGCATAAACTCCCGCGCCGGCATGGCTTTCGCAAACAGCCAGCCCTGACAAAATTGCACGCCGCGCTTGTAGAGCCAGCTTACCTGCTCCGGGGTCTCCACCCCTTCCGCGATAGTTTTTAAACGCAGCCCGCGCGCCATCTCGATGATGTGCTCAGCGATCAGATGGCTGGTGTTGTTGGTGGTCAGCGTATCAACGAAGGTTTTATCGATTTTGAGGATATCGACATTCAGCGCGTGCAGATTATGCAGATTCGAGTAGCCGGTACCAAAATCATCGATCGCAATCTCATAGCCTGCTTCGCGGAACGCCTGGATCACCGGCGTCGTTTTCGCCACGTCGATAAACCCGCGCTCGGTCACTTCGATTTTGATCTGTCCGATGCAGACCGCATAGCTGTGCGCTTTCTCACTGATCTGGGAAATCAGCCGCGCCGAGTGGAAATCGGACGCAGAGAGATTGATCGCCACATACAGCTGCGGATGGCTGGCAAGAAACTCACCCATTTCATAAAACAGCTCGTCCACCACGTAGTCCGTGATCTGGGCAATCATGCCTTCATTTTCCGCCAGCGGGATAAACTCCGCCGGGTTCATCACCGGGCCATCAAACCCCGGCCATCGCAGTAGCGCCTCCGCCCCGACGCAGCGGTTATTTTTAATATCGATAATCGGCTGGTAGTGCAGCCGCAGCTGGCGGCAGCTCAGAGCCCGCTGTAGCATATTGCGCGGTGAGTGATACTGGCGGCGGGTTCGTGTCCACACCAGCACCAGTAAAATACTGCAAATGATCCCCAGCGGCAGCGTCAGGCTCGCCTGGTCACAGAAGTTGTGGTAGTAGCTGGCCCGGGAGGTGGACATGATGACCGCGATCGGCCGGATAGCGGAGCGGGCTATCGTATACACCCGACCATTCTGATTAAAAAAAGCATCACCTTCGCGAATTAACGCCTGGAGTTCGGCGGGCTCAACATTATTACTCAGCGAGAAAAAGAGGTTGGTTTTAGTATCGAAAACGCCATAGGCTAAATCGCGGTCGCTGGCAATCACCGAGCTGAACGAGTAGGGGTTGACCACCACCACATAGGGCCCCTTCTGCATATAATTCATGGCAAAGCCCGGGTAAAACGGCGTATCCCGATAGTAGTAAATCGCCACATCCGGCTTTTTGGTGTAATTCGCCGCGGGCATCCGCCAGCCGGTCTCGGGATGAGCGGACGTTGAACAGATAAAGCGCTGACCGTTGGCGTAGATCAGATCTTCTACATACAGCAGACCGCGAACAATATGCAGTAAATAACGCTGGTGCTCCGCTGAGCATAGCTCACCACGATACTGGCTGGCTTTAAACCGCGCCTGATCCGCTTCCCGGATGACCATTTCTGTTTTTTGCAGCGCCAGCTGCGAAAATGAGTGCAATTGATCAATGGTTTCGGCTTTGGCCCGCAGCTGGGCAAACCACAATGCCAACATCACCGGCAATAAAATAACCAGCCCCATTCCGACAAGTCTGAGCGCCTTATGCGGCGCACTGTCAGCCATTTACGCTTTCATCCATGCGATATGCCTTAATTAAGGTAGCCCGAACACGTTAGCAATCGCGACTGCGATAGACATCAGCAGATATCTGCCAGCCCTTCAGGGCGTCAGCTTTTCAGCTGGTGGTGTTGAATAATACTTATTTATCAGGTATTCGAAAGATATTCTCGTCAGATTAAGAATAGACGCGCATCTGACTCGGTTTCTCCGTGTAATAAACAGGAACTGGTAATAAAACCCGCAGAATAATAATCATTAGCAAGAGAATGAAAATAAGATCATCGGGTTTTGCTTACCTATATCCACACAAAATCAAAGCTTATTAAGCGCAGCGAAAGCTCATTTTTTGGCTGGCGAATAAAGCACCAAGTGTGATATAGTTCACACAAGTTGATGAAACAGAAATGACGTTTCATCACTCTCTAGTTTGCCAGTCGAGACCAGAGCGCTATGCCATCGTCAGTCGCGCCAGGTCATCCATGGCTCCCCGACTTTCTTTGAGGATAGGTTAATGGCTTCCATTACTACCAGTGTCGTTTTGTTGCGCTGGCCCCTGGTGAGCGCGGTACTGATGTTTCTCGCCAGCTCGTTGAATATCCAGTTACGGAAAAGCGATTATGCCGGTCTGGCAGTGATCTGCAGCTGCCTCGGCCTTGCCGCCGCCTGCTGGTTCGCCACCGGTTTGCTGGGCATCACCCTGATCGATATCGCAAAAATCTGGGGTAATATCAAAGATGTGATGATTGAGGTCATGAGTCAGACGCCGCCAGAATGGCCAATGATGATGACCTGAGGTTAAAAAGCTTCCCACCGGGAAGCTTTTTCGTTTTCTACGGTCCTTACTTCCCCAGTTTCGCCATCATCTCCGGGCGCATAAATTTATGGATCACCACCATAAAGAGCAGCGATGGCACCAGCAAAATCAGCGCCGTAATCGACGAGACCTGATAGTTACCCGACATGCTGGCGTTATAGAGCAGTAGCGGCAGCGTGGTGATATCCGGCGCGCCGACAAAGAAGGTGCCGGTAAACTCATCCAGCGACTCCAGAAAAACGAAGATGCTGGCGGCAACGATCCCCGGCGCCGCCTGCGGCAGCACAATGTGCCAGAAGGTATATACCGGTCCGGCGCCAAGGTTACGCGACGCCCGCGCCAGCAGCGGGTCGATGGATGAGAAGGCTGCCATACAGATCCACACCGAATACATCAGGCCGTGAACGCTATGCACCAGTACCACCCCTGCGATACTGCCGTTCAATCCCCACTGATAAAACAATCGGGCAACATTCATGTATACCGTCAGGTTGGGAAAGGCCTGCGGGATGAGAAACAGCAGCATAAACAGCACCCGCAGCGGCATTTTCCGCCGGGAAAGCGCATAGCCGGCGGGGACGGAAATCAGCAAACAGACCCCCACCGATAACAGGGCGATCAACACGCTGGTTAACAGCGAACCGGACACATCGCTGTATGGATTGAAAACCTGATACCAGTACTTCAACCCCCACTGACTGGGCAACGAATGGGGAAAATACCAGCTTTCCGCTACGGTCCAGATCAACAGGTTCAGCAACGGGCCAAACATCGCCAGCAGCATAAACAGCAGCAGCAGGGTCTGCAGCGCCAGGCTGGCGCGCACTTTACGGCGCCCTTTTATCCACCATGACGGGGATGAGGCGAGGGTCAGCGCTTTCATGATTCCCCTCCTTTTTGCTGCAGGCTGTGGCGCAGGTAAAACCACGACAGCGCGCCGCAGATCGCCAGGGACACCACACCCAGCGCATTCGCCACCGCGTAATCGCCATAGGAATTCACGCGAAACGCCATATCCACCGTCAGCATCGTCGGCGTTCCGACGCCGATCATCAACGGTACCGACAGCACCGACATCATGGTCACCGTCGACAGCACCAGCGCCACGCCGATGGTCGGCAGGACCTGCGGCAGCATGATATCGAACAGGATCCGCGGCCGGGAGGCGCCAAGGTTACGCGCAGCAAGGATCTGCGACGACTCCAGCGCCGCCATCGCCCCGCAGATCAGCAGCGTGGCAAAGGCCAGTTGCTTCCAGACAAAGGTGATCACTATCCCTTTCCATCCCAGCCAGGAGAGCGTCTCCAGCGGTGTGACCAGGTCAGCCGCCACCAGCGCATTGTTCATCAGGCCATTTTTGGCGAGAAAAGTGCGCATCATCTGGGCGACGACAATAAACGGAATAAACAGCGGTAAGCGATACAAAAAACCCAGCAGACGAACAACGGGTCGGCACGGTGACAGCGCAATCACTGCCGACAGGGTAATGGCGATCAGCGCTAACAGCGCCACTGAGACCAGTACGATAATCAGCGAAAAGAGCACATCACTGGCGTAAAGCGCATAGACCTTGCGGAAGTGATCGAGCGTGAACGGCTGTCCCGGCGCGGTAAACGCCGAGACCAGCGAAAACCCCAGCGGATACAAAAACAGGATCGCGATCATCAGCGCCGCCGGAGCAACCAGCAGCAGATATTTTAATGAACTGGACATAATGCACCTGGCGTCAACACAAGAAAGCGCCCGGGCCGACAACCCGGGCGAGAGAAGGCGTTAGTTGGCCACCTGGCTTTCGTAACCCTCTTTGATGTCGTCAAAATAGGGAGCGATCGGGAAGCTTTTGCCATACTTTGCCAGCGCTTCCGGCGAGATTTCGGCAAACAGCTTTTGCCAGGTCGCCGTATCCAGCTTCGGCTTCACCTGCCCGGCGTCGATGCCCGGATACCAGTTAAACTGCTTAACGATCCCCTGCGCCTGCACTTCCGGACTGGTGGCCAGCGCGATAAAGTCGCGCGCCAGCTGCGGATTCGCCGCCTTCGCCGGGATGACGTAATACATCGGCTGACCCGGCATACCCGGCGCCAGTAAAGCAAGCTTGATCGAGGGCGGCAGCTTGCCCTGATCTTTCCAGCTATAGAACATATCGACCCACACCGGGCCCATGGCGATTTCCCCCCGGCTCAGCATATCGAGCGTCCCGGCGTTGCCCGGGGTAAAAGTTACGTTTTTATTGAACGCCTTCAGCTTCTCATAGGCCTGCTGCCAGCCTTTTTCGACGCTTTTATCATAGGGCCCGGCGGAGAGACGCTGGGCGTCGGTCCCGTAGGCGTAGATCCAGCCCACCACAAAGCTGACGCCGGACATGCCGTTCTTGATGCCGTTATAGCCAAAAGCCTGCGGATGTTTCTGCGTCCAGGCCACCAGCTCGTCATACGACGCCGGTGGGGTACTGAGCAGATCGCTGTTCCAGGCGATAGCGGTCTGGCTTAAGAACATCGGCATGACGTATCCGTCGACGTTAACGCCCAGCGCCTGAGTGGCGCTCGGCGAACTCACCATGCCGCCGGTCTGAATATCCTGACGGTATTTTTGCAGTAATCCCTTTTCCACCTGCTCACCGCCCGCCTTCTGGTGCACTACCGCGACGTCGATATCCCACTGCTGCGCGCCGCTCTCCTGCTGGGCCGTTAGCTTCTCGCTAATTTTATTCGACCCGGCGTCGCCGGGGCCGGTACCGATCACCCGCACCTTGACGCCGGGATGAGCGGCTTCAAATTTTGGCCCCAGCCAGGTTTTTACATAATCCACCATATTCTGATCGCCCGCGGTGGCGACATTCAGAATGGTGTCGGCCTGTGCGCCAAGGCTCAGGAAGAGGGTCGTTACGATCGCTGCTTTCGTCTTAGTCAACATGGATTGTCCCCAGAATGAACACGCTGATATCACTGTGATAGTGGTAAAGGAAAAATATGCAGGGCCGGCGTTGGCACATGGAGCCGAACGCGGCTTTTTGTCGGCCAGCACTGCGCGGCATCGGCCAGTAGCAGGCGGTCATGACAGCGCACGCTGTGGCGATACAGATTGCCCAGAAACGCGCTTTGCTCCACCACGCCCTCCAGAGCAAGTCCCTCCTGCGGCGCAGGCTGCGTTAATTCAGCGAGCGCGGCATCAGCGCTGCGAAAATAAATAACTTTTTCCCCCTGCTGAGCGGCGGATAAACCGGATATTGCGGCAGCGGATAATTCACCGGAGGTTATTTTATTATCGGCGCCCATAAAATCAGCGACGAAGGGCGTCGCGGGACGTTGATATATTTGTTCCGGGGTGCCAGTTTGTTCAATACGCCCCTGATTTAATACCGCAATGCGGTCCGCCATCACTAAGGCTTCCTGCTGATCGTGGGTGACAATTAATGACGTGAAACCCAGTCTCTTTTGCAGAGATTTAATTTCATGGCGCACATTCAGGCGCACTTTGGCATCCAGATTAGATAACGGCTCATCCAGCACCAGCACCTGGGGCTCTATGGCCAGGGCTCTCGCCAGCGCCACCCGCTGCCGCTGACCGCCCGACAGTTCGGTCACTTTCACCTCGCCAAGTCCCTCAAGATTCACTATTCGCAGCAGCTCCGCCACCCGCCGCGCGATATCCGCCCCGCGCCATTTGCGCAGTTTCAGGCCATAGCCGATATTGCGCGCTACCGTCAGGTGCGGCCACAGGGCGTAGCTTTGAAACACCATGGTGATATTGCGCTGCTCCGGCGCAAGATGGGTGATCGTTCGACTGGCAATAGCCATCTCGCCGCTTTGCACCGGAATAAAGCCGCAGAGCGCGTTCAGCAGCGTGGTTTTTCCGCATCCCGACGGACCCAGCAGGGCAATCATTTCCCCTTGCTCGACCGCCAGATCGATATTATGTAAAACCACGTTATCGCCATAACTAATTTTAAGGCCGGTGATCTGTAAATAACTCATATTCGCTACCTGAAAGCGCTGCTGCGGCATTTTTTTAGCAAGGTGAACACGTGTTCATTTGGCTGTAAAAAAAATGCAACGTTAACTCGACATGATGTGAGCCTACTTTGTCGGGTATTTATGACAATTTAATTAAGCGGCAAAAAATTTTGGCGAGGGTCAATGAAAATAGATGTGCTTGGCTGCGGGAGCGCCTTTTCCTGCACGCAAAATACCTCCGCGCTGCGGGTGATCGACGCGGACAACAAACAGTGGTTAATCGACTGCGGCCCCACCGTTCCCCGCGCACTCTGGCAGCGCGGCGGTGGGGTCAATGATATTGACGCAATCTACTTCACCCACGTCCATCCGGATCACTGCACCGGTCTGACGGCGCTACTGAATTACTGGAAAAGTAACGCCCGCCAGAAGCCGCTGATTATCTACTGCCAGCCAGCGCAGCAGCCGGTGCTCATGCAGCTGGCCGCGCTGGCGAACTGGCCTCAGGCGGACCCTGGTTTCACCATCGACTGGCAGGAATGCCGCGAAGCCTGGACGTGGCAGGACTGGCAGATCCGCACCGCCGCCACCCAGCATGAGCTGAGTAATCGCGCCATCCGCATCACCATTGCCGGGCAGACGCTGTTTTACAGCGGCGATGGCCGGCCAACCGCCGACTCGATAGCCCTGATGGCCGGCGCCGGGCTGGCGTTTCAGGAGTGTGCCTCAGTGGCGGCCCTTGACGACGATGCTTCTCATGGCGATTTCCCCTCCTGCCTGATGCTGTTCAGAACGCTGAAGCTCCCGGCGCTGGGGCTCTATCACTGCGAGGACGCCGCCCTGTCGGCGCTGAAGCAAGCCTGTCAGCCGTGGCAGGGATTATTCGTGTCGCAGGATGGGGACCACTTTACGCTGCCGCGTCCCGCATTCGCCGACGAGGCGCATGCCCTATGAGCCCACGTAAACCCAGCGTCACCGCCCAGGATGTGGCCAGACTGGCCGGCGTCTCGCGGGCGGTCGTGTCACGCGCGCTGAGCAGCAACGGCAGCATCTCTCCCGACGCCCGGGCGCGGGTGCTGCGCGCCGCCGAAGAGCTGGGGTACCAGGTTAACTTTCTTGCCCAGGGGCTCAATCGCCAGCGCAGCCACTTAATCGGCGTGATCGTCTCACGCATCAGCGATCCTTTTCGCAGCGCCCTGCTTGATGCCCTGCTCAACGAGATCCAGCGCCAGGGCTTTCAGGCGCTGGTGAGCGAGATCCACAGCGAGCAGGACCTGGCGCACACCCTGCGCCGTTTCACGCAGTTTCGCGTCTCAGGCGTTATCGTCACCTCCGGCCAGCCGCCGGAGGCGTTGGTGAATGAGTGCGTCCAGCAGCATATCCCGGTAGTGGGCATAAACCGCCAGCCGACGATACCCGGGGTGGATTATGTCTGCTCTGACAACGTCGCCGGCGCCGAACTGGCGGCCGACCAGCTGCTGCGCAGCGGCTGCCGGCGGTTTGGCTGGCTCAACCACTCACCTTCCACCTGGGCCGGGCGCATGCGTGGGGAAGCATTCAGCCGGGCACTGCAGGCGCGCGGAGTGGACGTCGAACGCAATCTGGCGATCCTCGCCTGCCCGGAAGAGGGCTATACGGGCGGGTTTCAGGCCGCGGCGCTCGCCGACGAGGCGCTGGAGGGGATCTTCTGCGCTAACGCCCAGATTGCCTGCGGCTTTCTCGATGGAATGCGCCAGCGCGGCAAACAGGCGCCTGAGGATTATCAGTTGATTGGTTTTGATAACACGCCGCCGACCGCGCAATATAGCTACCAGCTCACCACGCTACATCAGGATGTGGCGGCGATCTCCCGCCAGACCCTCGCCCGGCTGCAGGAGCGCACCGTCGACCCTTTACAACCTTCACGCACCACCTGGGTGGAGGTGACATTAATTCACCGGCGCACGTCGCCCTTTATTATCTGAGAGCAAGACCATGACGGAAGCACAACGAGAGTCATTATGCGCCTTGATTCGCCAGGCAGGCGCCCACGCCCAGGCGCTGCGCGATGCGGGATTGCAGGTCGATAAAAAATCGCGCCAGGACTTTGTTTCGCAAGCAGATCTCGCGGTAGAACGGGAGATTAAAGGATGGCTGAAGGCGCACTTTCCGCAGGAGAGTTTCCTCGGTGAAGAGAGCGGTTTCGAAGGCGATGAGCACACCGTCTGGGTGCTTGACCCCGTGGATGGCACCACCAACTTTATCCTTGGCATGGATTACTGGTGCATCTCACTGGCGAGAGTGTGCCAGGGCGAACTCTCGCTCGGCATCATCTACGCCCCCGATCGCGATGAGTTTTTCTTCGCCGGCCGCGGCGAAGGGGCGTTTCTCAACGGTCGTCGCCTGACGCTGCGTGAACCGGATCCCGACGCGGTGGTGATCGGCATGGGGCGCTCCAGCCGCGCCCCGGCCAGCGACTATGCCCGGGCCATCGACACGCTGCTCGACGCCGGCCTGGAGTATCGCCGTTTTGGCGCGGGCGCTCTGATGCTGGCGCATGTCGCTGCCGGTCAGATCCATGGCTATTTTGAAGCGCATATGAACAGCTGGGACGCGCTGGCGGGTATGCTGTTGATTGAGGAGGCGGGCGGAACGTGCAATGCATTTCTCGCCAATGAAGGGCTGCGGCAAGGCAACCTCGTCCTCGCCGGCTGCGCAAGCGTCCAGCCACGAATGGCCGCCCTGCTGGTCAAATAACATCGCGCCGCCGGTAGCCGACCGGCGGCTTTCTCGGGCTAACGCCAGGGTTCACCGCGCGGAATATTATTCGGGCAGCGCTTAATCGCGCAAAAGGACTGGAAAAAACAGGAGTCAGACTGCTTACCGCCAGCCTGATACGGGCAAGATGGCCGTTCGCGTAATTTCTCCCATTGCGCCTCGTCGTACACCGTAATATTGTAGATTTTTAATGAATGATACTGGTCATTAATTAAAACTCTCGAGGAATAGAGCTTCATCGACTCGCCGGGCAGCAGTATCACATCGGCCTCGTACCACATAATAAATTTTAAGAAACGCAGGCTGGATATTGCTGAAAAGGCGATGCCGGATTGCGGGCAGATGAGAGTATTAAGAATTGTCCATTTCATATTCCTTCCTTATAAAAGATGCTACAAATTATTACCTTATATAGTGATAGCATCCATCATTATAAACTGCAAGCACACCTGACAATTATGTGACTTAAGACAATTCCTAACAACATAACCCATTATCGGTAACCTTAATTTTTCATCAAGAGATTAATGGTTAACCTCTATAAAAAAAGAAATAAATTAACCACAGAAAAGAAAATATAATAAAAAATAAGATAATATAAACATAATTGACAAAACGTCTTAGTCCTTGTGGATGAGCCCTCAGCCATAGGCATCAGGTAATGTCGCGCACAGCGTCGCCAGCGCCTCGGCTGGCATGGTCAGCAGGGTAATTAATGCCCGGGCAGCGGCTGACTGGCTTCTATGCGGCGGGTAAAGCACCGAGAAAGGCCGTGAACGTCCGGCGAACGCCGGAAGAACAGGAACCAGCTCCCCGCGCGCGATCGCCTCCTGCACAATAAACGCATAGCTCTGACAGATCCCCGCCCCCTGCAGGGCCAGCGAGACCACCCCGAGCACATCATCGGAGACATGCAGAGATGACGTCGGCAGCCAGCTGATATCCCGGCCATCCTCACGAAATACCCATTCGGCGACTTTTCCCGTTGCCGGCATAATAAATGTCAGGCATGAATGATGGCGCAAATCGGCTATTTTACTCAGCGGTCTCGCTGTCGAGCGTAAATAGGCCGGCGAGGCCACCAGACATAGCGCCGCATCTTCCAGCTTTTTTGCCACCAGGCCGCTGTCGGGTAAATGTCCCTGGCGCACCACCAGATCGAAGCCCTCAGCGATAATATCGACATTACGGTTGGTAATATTCAGCTCAATCTGTACGTCGGGGTGCAACTGACGGTATAACGCCAGCCGGGCGGGCAAACGATAGTGTCCCCAGGTGGTGGGGGCGCTCAATTTAACGCGCCCGGATAACGCCCCTTTTTGCCCCTGCGTCTCCCGTTCGGCATTATCCAGCACCTCAAACGCCTGGCGGACCTGACTCAGATAGGCGCTTCCGGCCTCGGTCAGGCTGATCCGCCGGGTGGAGCGGCGCAGCAGCTGGCACCCCAGACGCGTTTCAAGACGGGTGACGGCCCGGCTTAACACCGACGGCGTCGACGACAGCGCCACCGCGCCGGCGGTAAACGACCCGCGCTCGGCCACCGCCAGAAAGACTTCTACATCCGCAAGATAATCAAACCGCCGGGCCATTTGGTTCTCCAGAGAACAAATGATTGTCATTCCAGGCATCTTATCTTCCCGAAGGGATTTAATAAAATCGTTTACCGAGGCTTAACCGGGCCATCTGCCCCTCTTTTTTACTGCTTTCTGGAGACCATGATGCATCGTTTTTCACTCTTCGTTCTCGGCCTGCTGTCCCTGGGGCAGACCGCACTGGCGGCCGGGCCTGACGCCCCTGCCCATCTGGCGCTATGGCGCAGTTATACCGGGGTCACCTGGCAGCAGCGCGTCGATGCGCATTCCGTCAATGCGCCCATCGCAGGATTGCACTTTGACGCCGCCGGTCGGGCATTTGTTAGCACCCCACGTCTGATTTCGACCCAGGCGCCCGCCACGCTCAGCCTGCTCGATACCAAGTCCCTGAGCGGCCCGGCACGACTCACCGCCTTTCCGTCCACCGCGGCCAACAGCATCAGCGCCGATCCCCGCACGCACCTGCGCAATGTGCTGGGCTTTTACGTCGATAACCGCAACGGCTGGCTATGGGCGTTAGATCAGGGCTTTGTCGCAGGGGAAAAGACGGCGCCGCCGGGGGCGCAAAAAATCATGATCTATGCGCTCAGCGACGGTCATCTGGTGCAGCGTATTCCGCTCGACAGCGTCGCCGACCGGGAAGGAAGCTTCCTCAACGATATTGTGGTCGATGAGGCGCGCCGGGTGGCGTATATCGCCGACAGCGGCCTGCGCAGCGCGCCGGACAATCAGGCCGGACTGATCGTCGCGGATGCTAACCGTGGGGCGGTCCGCCGGGTACTGAACCAGCACCCGGCGTTGATGCCGGTTGCCGGTCTGCAGGTGGTTTCACATGGGGAAACGGTCTGGCCGGGCAACCCCATTATGCTTGGTATCAATGGTATTGCGCTGTCACCGGACCAGGAAACCCTCTACTGGACGGTCACCACCGGTACCACGGCGCGGACCATCGCCACCGCCGCGCTGCGCGATCCCGCGATGAACGAACGCCAGCTCGCCGCGGCCATCCGTACCGCGGGTGAGGTCGGCGGGAATAGCGATGGGATCGTGGTCGATAAGCATGGCGCACTCTATATCACCGATGTGACCCATAACGGTATTGTCCGTTATCGCCCGCAGAGCGGGCGGTTCACCCTGCTGGCCGCTGACGACCGCGTGTACTGGCCCGATACGCCGACTATCGGCCCGGATGGCGCGGTAATGTTCACCGCCAGCCATTTAAACCAACACTTCGCTCAGGCGGTTAAACCGGGAGAAGAGAAATATACCATCTGGAAAGTGGTGCAACCCTGATCCACACGGCAGGCAGGCCCGTTGGACCTGCCTGCGTTTTTACCAGGTTTTGCCAATATTAAACTGAAACTGTTCTGCTTTATCGCCATCATACTTTTTAAACGGCTCTGCCCAGGAGAAGACCAGTGGACCGAGGGGAGACATCCACTGCACGGCAATCCCCGCGGAGAGACGAATATGACCCGGATCGCCGTAATCAGGGATCCCTGCCGCCAGCGTCTGCGCGGTGTTCTGCCAGGATGTGCTCCAGACCGTCCCGGCATCAACAAACAGCGAGGTTCGCAAGCTATCGGCGTACTTATCATTCACAAAGGGGGTTGGAATGATAAATTCGCTGTTCAGCACCGCCATGGCATTCCCGCCGACCGCATCAGATGAGGCGTCCAGCGGGCAGGCGCTATAGCTGCTTTCGCTACCATTGCAGCGGTAATAGGCCGCTTTAGGCCCAATGGTGTTAGAAGAGAAGCCGCGCACTGACGACGAGCCGCCGGCGTAAAAGTTATCGTAGAACGGTACACTTTTGCCGTCTAACCCACCGGCATAGCCTGCACGCAAACGTTCCATCCAGACCCAGCGCTTATTCTCGCTCAGCGGCAGATACTGGGCGGTGTCAAATGAGAGCTTGTAGTAGCTATTATCCGAACCGGGGAGGGTCACTTTACCGCTAAGACTGCTCTTGTTTCCCGCACGCGGGAAGAAGCCGCGATCGAGATCGTTATATCCCCATCCAAGACTCACAAAATAGTCGTTGGCGCTATATTTCGCGCCGCTGTCGCCATCTTTCGTCACCACGCTGGGCTCGATTCCCCGGGAGCTGAGGTAGCGCCAGGTCGTCAGCTCCGGATCCATATTGGTCAGGCGATTATGAACATAATCCAGTCCCAGGTTCAGGGAGTTATTTTCGCTAATGGGAAACCCCAGCGTACTGCCTAAGCCATAGCTCTGCTGGTTATAGCTCCCGGCATCCGCATCGGAAGCATCATAGCTGTTATAAAAAATCTTTCCGCCCAGGCTGATGCCATCGACGGTAAACCACGGGTTCGTCGCCCCCAGTTCAAGATAAGACTGGTAGCTGTTGCGCGTCCCGTTGAAGCTAACGCTATTACCCGTTCCCAGCCAGTTATCCTGAGTCACGCCAAGCTGATAGCTCACGCCGCTGTCCGTACCAAATCCCAGGCCCACGTTAAATGAGCCGGTGTTGCGCTCCTTCACCTTGTAGACCACATCGACCTGATCTGCCGTCCCACTGACCGGAACGATCTGCTGTTCAACGTTCTCAAAAAAACCCGTTCGGTCAAGACGTACTTTCCCTTGTTCGACTTTTTCGTTGTTGAGCCACGCCCCTTCCATTTGGCGCATTTCACGACGCAGCACCGCGTCCCGGGAGGTGTCGTTACCGGAAAATCGGATCTGGCGTACCGAGTAGCGGCGGCCCGCGTTGACCTGAATATGCAGCGCCACGCGGTGATGCGCATCATCGATTTCCGGCGTGGTCGTCACCTGCGGCCAGGCATAACCATACTTACCGAAACGCTTTTTGATCTCATTTTCAACTGTGGTGACTTGCGCCCCGCTGTACCATGCCCCCGCCAGCGGCTGGGCAAGGGCCTCGATCTCCGGGCCATGCTGCGCCAGGTCGCCTGTCACCTGAGTTCGGTCGACCCGATAACGTTCGCCTTCATTGAGGGCGATAGTGATATACAGGGATTTTTTATCTGGCGTCATACTGACCTGCGTGGACTCGATAGCAAAGCGCGCATAGCCGCGATCGAGATAAAAACTGCGCAGCGTTTCCAGATCGGCTTCCAGCTTCTGCTTCTGGTATTTTTTATCGGCTACCACGTTCCACCACGGCACATTATCGCGTAGCTGAAGCTGGTCCAGGAGCGTCTCTTCCCGAAACGCCTGATTACCGATAATGTTTATTTGTGCGATTTTCGCCGAGATGCCTTCCTGAAAGACGAACGTTAAGTCAACGCGATTACGCGGTAACGGGGTCACCACCGCGTGAACCTGCGCACTGTATTTCCCCGCACTGTAATAGAAATCCTGTAACCCTTTTTCTATTTCGCTAAGCGAATTTCTGTCCAGTGCGCTACCTGCAGAAATACCGGACGCGGTGAGATTTTCCTTTAGCGCATCATCCTTCACTGACTTATTCCCGGAAAAACTGACGCTGGCAATAGTGGGCCGTTCCTTAACCTGCACCACCAGCGTTTTCCCATCGCGCAGGATCTGCACATTCTCGAAATTGCCGCTCGCATACAGCGCGCGCACAGCCTCGCTGACATCTTCTGGCGTCACCGCATCTCCCGCGTGCAATGGCATACTTAATAGCGCCGCCCCGACGGTCACGCGCTGTAGCCCTTCAAAACGGATATCATCAACTTGATATGATGTTGCGGCATATAACGTTAAAGGGGCGATCAATAATCCGCTGATGATATGAGTCTTTTTTAACATGAATGTGTCGTCTACGAGATAATGAGCAATAGCAGTATTCTGCTGGCGTTGAGCTTATTTGTTCAGGATGCATCTCTAAAATGTGCGACAGAAAATAACCTGAGCGAGGCGCAGAATTACATGCAATTATGGCGATAAAATGGAGAAAAAAAGGATGTTAAATCATCTTTAAAAATATATTTAATGATGGAACTTTTGCTGAACGCCGTGGTTCTAATGGCCAACACCAGGGCTATATTTAGATTTACCTGAACGTTTTTTTATTAAAAAAGCCCCCTTTCTTGTTAATGAAAAGGGGGAAAATTCTCGTTAGGAATGATGCTCTCTGGGATCACCAGGAACAGGGAGAAAAATATCCTGAAACCCAGCAGATATAATGAAGAGAAATTGAATAAATTATGCAACTGATATCACAACATTCTACCCCGTATACACTGCCAAAGGCCGTTAACGAACATCTCCATATTTTCCTCAAAATAGCAGAATACAGTAGGGTCGCCCTATCAAGGCATCAAGGAAAGTCTATCGTTATCTACAATAGCCAAGCAGTGGCGCCTCGCCAGGGAAGGTGAGGCATAGGCTTCGCCATCCTGCCGCCTCCCATCATTAGCAACAGGGAACTGCGTATGACACGCTTACTCAAGACGATCTTACCCGTCATCCTCTGCACCCTCTTTGGGTTATCGTTCGCTTCACCCACGCAGGCTGCCGCCAGTCTGCCGATGGTTCTCCCCGCGCTAACATGCGATGCGCTGAGCGCGACCGACTTCAGCGCCGCCGTTGGCGCAAAGGTCACTATCAACCACACTGAAATGCAGACCTCCGCGCAGGGAAGCTGGTGCAAGGTGAGCGCCACTATCGCCCCCCAGATTGGCGTGCAGATTGCCCTGCCGACCCAACGCTGGAGTCAACGTTTCTTGCAGGTCGGCTGCGGCGGACTGTGCGGGAGTATTAACCTGAGTCTGTCGAATGCCAGCGGCTGCCTGCCGGCAATGAACGGCGAGTTTGTGGTGGCAGCAACCGATATGGGGCACCATGGCAGTATGATGGATGCTTCATGGGCCGAGGATCCGCAAAAGCGCATCGATTTTGCCTGGCGCGCCAACCACCTGACCGCCGTGCTGACCACAGCGGTGATTCAGACGCTTTACCGCCAGCAACCAAAGTACGCGTACTTTATGGGCTGCTCAGACGGCGGTCGCGAAGCATTGATGGAAGCACAGCGCTTTCCGCAAGATTTTGACGGTATCAGCGCTGGCGCGCCTGCGGCCTTTTTCCAGTTTCAGAATTCCTTCTTCCACGGCTGGAATGTGGCCGCCAATCAGCGTCCGGACGGTACCGCTATCCTGCTGAAAGATCGCCTTCCTCTGATTCACCAGGCCGTGCTGGCTCACTGCCCGACGCTTTCCGGCGTGCAGGATGGTATCCTGCAAAATCCGTATGCCTGTCAGTTCTCTGAGTCATGGCTCCCCCGCTGTCCTGCCGATGCTCAGGACCGTTCTACCTGCCTGACGCAGGAAGAGATCGAGGTGGTGAAAAAACTCTACCGCGGCGCTTACGACAGCCACGGCGCCCAGTTTGTCGCTGGCGGTCTGCCGCTGGGCTCCGAGCTACGCTGGCCGGTGCCCGAGACCCCGACCGGCCACTCGATGTCGGAAATGATGGTACTGCCGGCTCTGCAATCCGTGCTCCTGCCGGGAGGAAAACAGAAGACCCAATCGATGCGGGATTTCCCACTGAACCAGCAGAATTTTGACGCCGTCGCTCAACTGGCACCGCTCTATAACGCGGCAAATACCAATCTTCATGCCTATCAACAGCGCGGCGGCAAGCTTATCCTGTGGCACGGTCTGGCCGATGACTCCGTCAGCCCAGCCTTTTCTATCGCCTATTACCGCGGCGTAGAAGCAGAGATGGGCCATGCCGCAACGGATACCTTCCTGCGGTTATTCCTGCTGCCTGGGGTAGCCCATTGCGGTAATGGCGAAGGTTACGACCAAATTGATCTCCTTACCCCGCTGATGCGCTGGACCGAGGAAGGCATCGCGCCGCAAGAGATCATGGCCGGAAAACGGGCGCCAGCCGCCACCAGCCTGCCGCCGATGACAGAAAAACCAGATGCCCAAACGCAGTTTCACGGCGTGCAGAAAGTCAGTCAGCCTTACGCTGACGCCGCCCCAGCCGTTATCGCGACTCGCCCGGCGTACCCCTTTCCGGCCATTGCCCGTTATAACGGGCACGGCGACGTGAATGACGGCGAAAATTATCATGCAGAGCAATCAACCGCGTTTGGTCATCTGCAGCTGGCAAAACCCGCCAGCGACTATATTGGCCCTGATAATCAAAAAAATTATCAGGTTCGCCACGGCGAACTCACTGTTCAATAAACCCCAAGGCTCCTCGCTGAGGAGCCATTCGTTATGGGATTAGCCGCAATCATGCGTAGCAAAACGCTCCAGCAATCGGTATTAAACGACCTGCTCCTGTGGATCGATAATAATCTGGATAAGAAACTGACCGTCGACGATCTGAGCGATATCTCTGGTTATTCCCCCTGGCATTTATTTCGACTCTTCCGCCATTATTTTGATCGTTCGCCCATGGAATATATCCGCCAGCAGCGCATGTCGCTGTGTTGCCGTTTATTGCTGACGACGCCTGGTTACCGAATCGTCGATATTTGTATGATGGTCGGTTATGACGATCTCAGTGCGTTTAATCGTACCTTCAAAAAATATTATGCGCTCACACCCACTCAGTATCGCTATCAGATCACGCGGCAAAAATAAGGAGGTCCCCCTCCTCCGCATCGCTGCGGTTGGGAATGGAAGGGGGACAGGGGATATTACAGAAGGGAAATAGCAGGATGCTATTATCGAACCCGGTCGGGATCAACGACCTTGCGCGACGGAAATCAGTATAAAAGGATATGTTGAGCTAATAATGTAGAGGGCGTGAAGATTTTGTCACGATTTATAACCGCCTCCTCCGCTCTCATCTGAAATAAAAAAACCGGGTCGCGCTGCACCCGGTTTACTCCTCATCAGGATCATCAGAAATGAGTATTAACGCTCATAAAGAAGGTCCGCCCCGACTCGTTATAGGTCTCCGCACCCGCGCCATACAGATAAGCCCCCGTCGTCGCGTTGCCGGTCGTTTGCGCATTCCCTGCCCGGTAGTGGCGAATATCAAACAGGTTATCTATCCCGCTGGTGAAGCTCAGATTTTTGTTCACATCCCAGGTCGCACTGAGGCCGACAATGCTGTATGGGCTGACTTCGTTTAGTTCGCTGCCGCTGACCGCCTCGCCCTTATAATTAAAGCGTTTTGGTTTCTGTCGACCATACCAGGTAAAGGTGCTCTGCAGGGAGAGATCTTCACGAACCTGCCAGCTCAAAGTCGAGTTCAGGGTAAACTGCGGGATCACTGACAGCCGGTCGCCGGTCGTCTTATTCTTGCTCTGCAGCATCCATGTCAGGTTATTGCTCCAGTTAACCGTCTCCCCCACCGGAAGATTCAGCGTTCCTTCCAGGCCTTCCACTAACGCCTTTGGTACGTTTTCCCACTGATAGATATTGGTGGTGCCGTTGCTGGCGGTGCCCACCGCCGCGTACCCTGACTCAATCTTGTTGTGATAGTCGTTACGGAACCAGGTGATTCCCGCCTGATAGCCATCATGCTTGTACTCAAGACCAATCTCTTTATTAACGCTGGTCTCCGCTTTCAGGTCGCTATTCCCCATCAGATAGCAGGCGGAACTACTGGCATAACAGCCTTGACCGTTGCTGTAGAGAATATAGTTCGGGTTCAACTGGTAGAGGTTAGGTGCCTTGTAAGCGCGGGCAATGCCCAGCTTCAGCGTCCAGTCATCCGTCAACTCCTGGGAGAGGTTCAGTGAGGGGCTCCAGTTATTGCCGACGATGCTGTGGTGATCGAAGCGCAGGGCGGGTGTCAGCATGGTACTGTCCGTTAGCGCCATATTATCTTCGGTAAACAGCGAGAAGATCTCGGCGCTGGAGTACGGGCTACGACCGGTAGCCGACACACCGTCGATAGTCCCGTAAGAGAGCGCCTGGGTTGTCGATACGCCATCTTTCATCCGCTGCTGATTCCATTCGGTGCCCAGCGTCAGATTCTGATCGACCCCCAGCGTAAACGGAATATTCACTTCGCTATGTAGCAGGACATCGGCCAGATCGATATCTGAAAACTCGCTACTGGAGAAGATCCCTTCCGTACCGCCCGCCAGCCCTTCATTCATTCGCGAGTTACGGGTGTGTTCGTACTGGGCATAGCTGTTGCTGGTCACGCCATTATCCCAGCCGCCGGTCCATGTGACGCCGTAAGTTTGCCGGTAGAGACGGTTGGTCTCTTTCCCGTACATACTCTTCACCAACGTACTGGTATTGGTGTTTTGCGTGTCGCCGGCATAGAGGTTGCCCTGGCGGCTGTAGCCGGCCTCAAACTCCAGGGCCTGCATCGGGGCGAACTCCCAGCGCAGCTTACTGTGAATATCTTTGTTCACCACCCCTTCACGTCCGGCGGGATAAGAACCGGCGTAGGAACCGGTACGCTCCGCTTCATGCCCGGCGTTAATGTCCTGAGCATCGGCCTGGGTTTTACTCAAATTACCCCAGAGATTGAAGCTGACACTGTCCGACAGTGGACCATTGAGGCTAAAGTTGGTACGTTTCGTCGCCCCTTCTTTACGGTGCTGCGGAGCATTCATATAGGTATTCCACGACCCGTGCCATTCTGGCGTGGTCGGTTTGGTCACGATGTTGACGACCCCGCCCATCGCGCCATTACCATAGCGCGCCGCCGCCGGGCCGCGGATCACATCGATATGATCGATCATCTCCGCTGGCACCCAACTGGTATCGCCGCGGGAGTCACGATCGCCGCGCCAGCCATACCGCACCGAGTTACGGCTGGTCACCGGTTTACCATCGACCAGCACCAGCGTATTCTCGGGCCCCATGCCACGGATATCAATTTGCCGGTTGTTGCCGCGCTGACCACTGGTGGAGTTGCCGGTCAGGTTTACCCCAGGTTGCGTACGAATTAACTCCGATACATCGCGGGCGGGGGGATGTTTGCGAATCTCCTCTGCGGTAATGGTCGACACGCCCGGTGCCTGCAGGTTCTGCCTGGCAGCGGTCACCACCATCGTTTCCTCCTGGTTTTCGGCCGTTGGGGTGCTCTTATCGCGCGTCGATTGTTCTGTCATATTCTCTGCCGCCTGCAGCGGCACGCTACAGGCGAGCAAAGGAATGACGATCCCCAGCGGGAAGTGAGACGTGTATTTCATAGAATATGCCCTGTTTTCTGTTGCTGTCGGGCATAACGCCTTCCCCAATTGAAAAAACAATGGGATAAAATACTCGCCTCTGCGCCTCGCCAGATTTTGGCGTAGGTCAGCCCCTTCCCGATAGTCATGGGAATAAGAAAACAGCATGAGGCATAATAAAATTAAGTGCCCTGTTTCATCATTAGAGAAAAAGCGCTGCGCGCTATTCTTTGATAGCGTAATCCAGACAGCGAATAATAAGAGTAATGTGCTGTGCTACGGTAATAAAAATGAGATTCATTATCAAGATGATAATAATCAATATCGGGGAAAAATAAAATAAACACAAATAATCAAACAGTTACAACAAAACAAATGGAGAAGAATAAAATAAAAATATCATCATCATTTTCTATTTATCATTAAAAACACACATTTCCGCCATATTATCTCCATAGTTAAAGTAAAGATAAAAGCACATTAATAGCAAGCGATAAAATGGGAGAAGACTATTTGTCGGCATCGTTATGTTTTTTATGCCCTTGTCGTGCCCGGCTAACGGCAGCCGTTCTGCTAAAATAACCACATCCCCCTGCGGAGTGTTCCTCCATGAACGCCAACTTGCTATCACGCCTGTTTATCGCCTGGCTCACCTGCCTCGCGGCGCTGTTATTCGCCCCTATCCTGCTTGCGGCGGAGGCGGAAAAAGCGCCGCCAGTCGCAACCGAAGACAATACGCTGTCGATCCACATCGACGATATGCTGCAGCCATGGAAAGGCGATCTGCCCGGCATGACCGAGCGGCGCACCATTCGGGTATTAACCACCTACAGCAAAACCTTCTTTTTTATTGATAAAGGCACTCAGCGCGGAGCAACCCACGATATCTTTATGGCGCTGGAAAACGATCTGAATAAGCAGTTGGCGAAGGATAAAAAGCTCAAACAGCGCCACCTGAAGCTGCATATCGTTTTTGTGCCGGTCAGCCGGGATAATCTCTTTATCGCGCTTAATGAAGGTAAAGGCGATATTGCGGCTGCCAATCTGACCATCACGCCCTCGCGGGAAGCCCAGGTCGATTTCGCCCAGCCGCTCTACAGCAACGTGAAAGAATTACTGATCTCCGGGCCGGCATCGCCGAAGATCGACAGCCTGGAGCAGCTCTCCGGCCAAACCGTCTTTGTTCGCCGCTCCTCCAGCTATCACGAGAGTCTGCAGGCGCTGAATGCCCGATTTGCCAGTGAGTCGCGGCCGCCGGTTATCCTGGAGGCAGCGCCGGAAGCGCTGGAGGATGAAGATCTGCTGGAAATGCTCAACGCCGGGCTGATTCCGCTGATCGTCGTCGATCAACACAAAGCCGTTTTCTGGAAACAGGTGTTTCCGAAAATTCAGGTCCATGACAACGTGGTGCTGCGCGACGGCGGCAATATTGCCTGGGCGGTACGCAAAGACAGCCCGCAGCTGCTGGCGGTGCTAAACAACTTCGTCAAAAAGAATCGTCAGGGCACCACGCTGGGTAATACCCTCCTGCTGCGTTACCTGAAAAATGCCAAATATGTCAAAAATGCCGCCGCGAGTAAGGAACGGCGCAAGTTCCTCGCCATGGTGGAAGTCTTCCGCAAATATGGCGATCGCTACGATGTCGACTGGCTGCTGATGGCGGCCCAGGGGTACCAGGAATCGCGACTGAACCAGTCGGTGCGAAGCCACGTCGGCGCCGTCGGGGTAATGCAGGTGATGCCCAGCACCGGAAAAGAGCTGAAAGTGGGCGATATTAAACAGTTGGATCCCAACATCCATGCTGGCGTGAAATACATGCGCTGGATGATAGATCGCTACTATGCTGATGAGCCCATGACCCGGCTCGATAAGGCGCTGTTTGCCTTTGCCTCCTATAACGCGGGTCCGGCGCGTATCGCCCGCCTGCGCACCATGACTAAACAGCGAGGATTTGACCCGAACGTCTGGTTCGGTAATGTCGAAAATCTGGCGGCAGAAAAAATTGGCGCCGAGACGGTCACCTACGTCAGTAATATCTATAAGTATTACATCGCCTATCGGCTGATCGTCGATGATATGGCCCGCAAACAGAAAGCGACGGCCGCGCCGCGACAGGAGCCAGCAGCAGAGCCAGTGAAACCGCAGCCCAGCGTGGCGACGCCGGAGACCGCTCAGGCGCCCTCTGCCTGAAACGCTCGTCGCCGCAGGTTAAAAACCGGTTCTGACACGGTGGCGCAGAAAAAATGCTGAAAGGATAAAGAAAAAGCCCCGGCGAAACCGGGGCTTTTTGTATTTTACGGCGCAGGCAACGCGTTTAAGGCAAGCCTTAAAACGGGATGTCGTCGTCGAAGTCCATCGGCGGTTCGTTAGAAGAAGGCGCTGCCGGGGCCTGCTGCTGCGGACGGGACTGTGCGCCGCCGCTGAACTGGTTGCCGCCCTGCGGCTGCTGAGGCTGACCCCAACCGCCCTGCTGCTGGCCGCCGCCTGCCGGCGCGCCGCCACCCTGACGGCCGCCCAGCATCTGCATGGTGCCGCCAACGTTAACCACGACTTCGGTGGTGTATTTCTCCTGACCGGATTGATCGGTCCACTTGCGGGTACGCAGCTGGCCTTCGATATATACCTGAGAGCCTTTGCGCAGATACTCGCCAGCGACTTCCGCCAGTTTGCCGAACAGCACAACGCGGTGCCACTCGGTCTGCTCTTTCATTTCGCCGGTCTGCTTGTCACGCCAGGATTCGGAAGTTGCCAGCGTGAAGTTGGCGACAGCGCCGCCACTTGGCATGTAGCGTACTTCCGGGTCCTGCCCCAGATTACCGACGAGAATCACCTTGTTTACGCCTCTGCTGGCCATGTTCGTGTCTCCTGAATACGTTTCTTAATAGTTTAAACGCGCGAGTGTACCATTTCCACGTAGCATTTTGATAGCTGCGAGGCTGATTCCAGAGATAGCACTCGTACAAGACATTGTTGCACACTCCCCCTGAATTTGCATTCCGATACTGTATATTCATTCAGGTTAAATTGTGTCATAATTAGCCGTTTCTGCCGTTTGTCCTTCAAGCAAACCAGGCAATCCGTGTATCTACCTACCGGGAAAGGTGAATGGATAAGATCGAAGTTCGGGGCGCCCGCACCCATAATCTCAAAAACATCAACCTCGTTATCCCGCGCGACAAACTCATTGTCGTCACCGGGCTTTCCGGGTCTGGCAAATCTTCACTCGCTTTCGACACCCTGTATGCCGAAGGCCAGCGTCGCTACGTCGAATCGCTCTCCGCCTATGCGCGACAGTTCCTGTCGCTGATGGAGAAGCCGGACGTCGACCATATCGAAGGGCTGTCGCCGGCGATTTCCATCGAACAGAAATCAACCTCTCACAACCCCCGTTCGACGGTGGGTACCATTACCGAAATTCACGACTACCTGCGTCTGCTGTACGCCCGCGTCGGTGAACCGCGCTGTCCGGATCACGACGTGCCGCTGGCGGCGCAAACCGTCAGCCAGATGGTCGATAACGTCCTCGCGCAGCCGGAAGGCCTGCGCCTGATGCTGCTGGCGCCCATTATTAAAGAGCGTAAAGGCGAGCACACCAAAACCCTGGAAAACCTCGCCAGCCAGGGCTACATCCGCGCGCGGATCGACGGCGAAGTCTGCGATCTTTCGGATCCGCCGAAGCTGGAGCTGCAGAAGAAGCACACCATCGAGGTGGTCATCGACCGCTTTAAGGTGCGCGACGATCTGGCGCAGCGCCTGGCCGAGTCGTTCGAAACCGCGCTGGAGCTCTCCGGCGGTACCGCCATTGTGGCCAATATGGATGATGAAAAAGCGGAAGAACTGCTGTTTTCCGCTAACTTCGCCTGCCCGATCTGCGGCTATAGCATGCGCGAGCTGGAGCCGCGCCTGTTCTCCTTCAACAACCCGGCGGGCGCCTGCCCGACCTGCGACGGCCTCGGCGTTCAGCAATATTTCGATCCCGACCGCGTGGTGCAGAATCCGGAGCTGTCGCTGGCGGGCGGCGCCATCCGCGGCTGGGATCGCCGCAACTTCTACTACTTCCAGATGCTGAAGTCGCTGGCGGAGCACTATAAATTCGACGTCGAAGCGCCGTGGGGCACCCTCAGCGCCAGCGTGCAGAAAGTGGTCCTGTACGGTTCCGGTAAAGAGAATATTGAATTCAAATACATGAACGATCGCGGCGACACCTCGGTACGTCGTCACCCGTTCGAAGGCGTGCTGCACAATATGGAGCGCCGTTACAAAGAGACGGAATCCAGCGCCGTGCGCGAAGAGCTGGCGAAATTCATCAGCAACCGCCCATGCGCCAGCTGTGACGGCACGCGGCTGCGTCGTGAAGCGCGCCACGTGTTTGTAGAGAACACCCCGCTGCCGACCATTTCCGATATGAGCATCGGCCACGCGATGGACTTCTTCAACAACCTGAAGCTCTCCGGCCAGCGGGCGCAAATCGCTGAGAAAGTGCTGAAAGAGATCGGCGATCGCCTGAAGTTCCTTGTCAACGTCGGTCTGAACTATCTGACGCTTTCCCGTTCGGCGGAAACGCTCTCCGGCGGCGAAGCCCAGCGTATCCGTCTGGCGAGCCAGATTGGCGCCGGGCTGGTTGGTGTGATGTACGTGCTGGATGAGCCTTCTATCGGCCTGCACCAGCGCGATAACGAACGCCTGCTGGGTACCCTGATCCATCTGCGTAATTTAGGCAACACGGTGATCGTCGTTGAGCATGACGAAGACGCGATTCGCGCCGCCGACCATGTGATCGATATCGGCCCTGGCGCTGGGGTCCACGGCGGCCAGGTGGTGGCCGAAGGGCCACTGGACGCCATTATGGCGGTACCAGAATCCCTCACCGGGCAGTTCATGAGCGGTAAGCGCAAAATCGAAGTGCCGAAACAGCGCGTACCCGCCAATCCGGAAAAAGTGCTGAAACTGACCGGCGCGCGCGGCAACAACCTGAAGGATGTGACGCTGACCCTGCCGGTCGGTCTGTTTACCTGCATTACCGGCGTTTCCGGCTCGGGTAAATCGACGCTGATTAACGACACCCTGTTCCCGATTGCTCAGCGCCAGCTTAACGGCGCGACCATCGCCGAACCGGCGCCGTATCGCGATATCCAGGGGCTGGAGCACTTCGATAAAGTGATCGATATCGACCAGAGCCCGATCGGCCGTACGCCGCGCTCCAACCCGGCGACCTATACCGGGGTGTTTACGCCGGTGCGCGAACTGTTCGCCGGGGTGCCGGAATCACGTTCACGCGGCTATACGCCAGGGCGCTTTAGTTTTAACGTTCGCGGCGGGCGCTGTGAAGCCTGCCAGGGTGATGGCGTCATTAAGGTTGAGATGCACTTCCTGCCGGATATCTATGTGCCGTGCGACCAGTGCAAAGGCAAACGCTATAACCGCGAAACGCTGGAGATTAAGTACAAGGGTAAGACCATCCACGAAGTGCTGGATATGACCATTGAAGAGGCGCGTGAATTCTTTGATGCCGTACCGGCGCTGGCGCGTAAGCTGCAAACCCTGATGGACGTCGGCCTGACCTATATCCGTCTCGGCCAGTCGGCGACGACGCTGTCCGGCGGCGAGGCGCAGCGCGTGAAGCTGGCGCGCGAACTCTCCAAACGCGGTACCGGCCAGACGCTGTATATCCTCGATGAGCCGACCACGGGTCTGCACTTCGCCGATATTCAGCAGTTGCTGGAAGTGCTGCATCAGCTGCGCGATCAGGGCAATACCATCGTGGTGATTGAGCATAACCTCGATGTGATTAAAACTGCCGACTGGATTGTCGATCTGGGTCCGGAAGGCGGTAGCGGCGGCGGCGAAATACTGGTCTCCGGTACACCTGAGACCGTCGCCGAGTGCGAAGCCTCGCACACCGCGCGCTTCCTGAAGCCGATGCTGAAATAATTAGCGGGATAGCTGCTGCCGGACCGACTCCGGCAGCATTTTCACCGCCTGCTGGTAAGATGCATCGACCAGGTAGTAGATTTGCGAATCCGGCAGCGAGCCATCCAGAAAGACGGTGCTCCAGTGCGCTTTATTGAGATGCTTGCTGGGCCGGACATCGCGATGCTGCTCTCGCAGCAGCTCCGCCAGTTCCGGGCTCGCTTTCAGCGCGACCGCCGGCCGCTGGTCCTCCACTTCCTTCACCATGGCAAACAGCACGTCCGAGACTTTGATCTGCGTGGCTTTCCAGTCGCTATGGACGCTCTGCTCCGCTCCCGGTTTCGCCATGCAGTACTGCAATAACTCCGAAATTGTCATCTTTTATTCCCCCATGAGCGTCGCAACGATGTGCCGCGAACCGCCGTGTATCCGATGCTCCCCCAGCCAGATGCCCTGCCAGGTTCCCAGCCTGACGCGCCCGTCCTCGACCGGCAGCATCAGCGACACGCCAAGCATCGATGATTTGATGTGCGAAGGCATATCGTCAGGACCTTCATAATCATGTTCGTACGGCGCATTGTCCGGCACGGCGTTGAGAAAATACTGCTCCATGTCATAGCGGACGGTGGGATCGCAGTTTTCGTTGAGCGTCAGGGAAGCGGAAGTATGCTGGAGCAGGAGGTGCAGCAGGCCAACCTTCACCCCGGACAGCCCGCGAATCTGACCGAGGACCTCATCGGTGACCAGATGAAAACCGCGGGATTTTGGCCCAAGCGTCAGGGTTTGCTGATACCACATCATCGACTCCTTTTGCGAATGAATCCTTCTAAGTGTGCAGCAATACGTGAAAAGGTAAAACCTTCCACCCCTGATTTTGCATAAAAAAACGGCAGCGCTACCGCTGCCGTTTATCGCGTTCAGGCGATCGTCAGTATTCGGAATTGACGATCACTTCTTCGCCCAGCGCCCCGGCCATCGGCAGCGGCTTATAGGAGGAGTTGGCGGCCCGCAGCACGCGGATCCCACGGGCGCCGGCCTCACGGGCAGCGGTGATGTCGTTATCCGAATCGCCGTAGAAAACCTTTATCTGCTTCGCCTGCAGCCACTGGGTCTTGGTGTTCTGGCCAGGCTTATCACCGGCGAAAATCACCGGATTCATATTGGCGGCCGGAATGAGAAAATCATCCTGCAGGGTTTTAGAAACGGTTTCTGTTTTGGTCTGGCTGCGGCCGGTGACGAACCAAATGCTGTCCCCACGCTTCACATGCATCGCAATCAGCTGGCGCGCCACCTCTTTCGGCATGCTGAATTCATCCCAGCCGTTGTTCATTTTTTCCCAGAACTGCGGGTTTTTCAGGTAATCCTCACTGCCGGGGGAGAAAGTTTTTTGCCCGCGCCAGAAGCCCGGACTGGAGAAGAGGACGGTGTCATCGATATCAAAACCGACGGCCATCGGCGGCCGCCCCAGCAGGCTGTTCTCGATTTGCGCCACCGAAACCCAGTGGATCGGCGCCTGCTCGGCCAGCTGGGCCACATTGGTGCCCACCCACAGCGGCTGTGGCGTGGAGGCGCGCGCCACAACGGCGCTGTTCAGCGTGAACAAAAGAGAAGCCGCCGCAAAGGCGAGAGTAAGTTTGCGCATATTTATCCCTAAATCTATCAATCATTATTATTTTTAATAATGTGCATGCTTAGCAACGCCCCGACCTTACCCGCCGATCGCGTGGATGAAAAGCCTTTTTCGCGTAGATGTCATAGAAAAAGAGGATGATCACAATCAGAGAGGAGGTTGCCGCTGCCCGTTGACCGGCAGCGGCAACCCACTGGAGAGCGGCTTACATCACCGCAGCAAAGGCTTTCGCCACCTGCTGAACATTACGTGAGTTTAACCCTGCCACGCACATACGACCGCTGGCAATCAGGTAGACGCCAAACTCGTCGCGCAGACGATCGACCTGCGCTGCGCTGAAGCCGGTGTAGCTGAACATCCCGCGCTGCTTAAGCAGGTAATCCACCTTGCTGCCCGGAGCAACCTGCTGCAGCGCGTCGACCAGCGCCTGGCGCATGGTCAGGATGTGCGCGCGCATGGCGTCCACTTCCGCCTGCCAGGTGGCTTTCAGAGCTGCATCGTTCAGCACCGTCGCCACCACCTGCGCGCCAAAGCTTGGCGGGCTGGAGTAGTTGCGGCGCACGGTGGCCTTCAGCTGACCCAGCACGCGGCCTGCAGTTTCGCTGTCTTCACAGACCACTGACAGACCGCCGACACGCTCCCCGTACAGGGAGAAAATCTTGGAGAACGAGTTGCTGACCAGCATCGGCATCCCGGCGCTGGCGATGGCGCGAATGGCGTAAGCATCCTCTTCCAGCCCCCCGCCAAAGCCCTGGTAGGCGATGTCGAGGAAGGGGATCAGCTGACGCGCTTGTAATACCTCAACCACGCGGTCCCACTGGGCTGGCGTCAGGTCGGCGCCGGTCGGGTTGTGGCAGCAAGGGTGCAGCAGCACAATATCGCGCGCCGGCAGCGTTTGCAGCGTCGCCAGCAGGTCCTCAAAGCGCACGCCGTTGGTGGCTTTGTCAAACCAGGGGTAAGTACTTACTTCGAAGCCAGCCCCTTCAAAAATGGCGATGTGGTTTTCCCAGGTCGGATCGCTGACCCAGACATGAGACTCCGGAAAGTAGCGTTTGAGGAAGTCGGCCCCGACCTTCAGCGCGCCCGAACCGCCGACCGTCTGAATGGAGGCAATGCGGTTTTGCTTAAGCGCGGTATGCTCTGCGCCGAACAGCAGCGGCGCAATCGCCTGACGGTAGCCGCTCAACCCTTCCATCGGCAGATACAGCGAGGCGCCATGCGGCCCGGCGTTCAGGCGTGCTTCCGCTTCCGCCACCGCCTGCAGCTGCGGGATAATGCCGTCATCGTTGTAGTACAGCCCGATACTCAGGTTGACTTTGTCGCTTCGCGGATCTTCTTTGAAGCGTTCCATCAGAGAAAGAATAGGGTCGCCGGCGTAGGCGTCAACTTTTTGAAACACGCGATGTATCTCCAGGTTTACATAGGGCAGGTTCTTACACAATAAACCGGATATGACGGCAGGTCGAGAGGATGTTGAGGGGAAAATGACCGCGAGGTGGCATAAACCGCTTATTCGCTCGCGGCTGTGCCGATGGCGTACCGGATAACATCAGGGTTATCCGGTACGGCTGGTGCTTAGTCGAGGTATTTCATGGCGACGCGGGAGGTCAGTCGCGTAATAAGTTCGTAAGCACTCACTTTCGTTATCTCGGCGATGCGCTCTACCGGTAGTCCCTCTCCCCACAGCACTACCGCGTCGCCGGCTTTATCCTGGGCCTGCGGTCCGAGGTCAACGCAGATCATATCCATCGCTACCCGGCCGACAATCGGCACTTCCCGGCCATTGACCAGCACCGGCGTGCCCGACGGCGCGGCGCGCGGATAACCGTCGCCATAGCCCATCGCCACCACGCCGAGACGGGTATCGCGTTCGCTGATCCAGGTGCCGCCGTAGCCGACGGGCTCCCCTGCTTTATGCTCGCGCACCGCAATCAGGCTGGACGTCAGGGTCATCACCGGCTGGCAGCCAAAATCTTTCCCGGTGGAGCGATCGTCCAGCGGCGACACGCCATACAGGATAATCCCGGGGCGCACCCAGTCGTAATGCGATTGCGGCCACAGCAGAATGCCGCCCGAGGCGGCGATAGAGCGCAGCCCCGGTTTGCCTTCGGTAAAGGTGGTGAAGATATCCAGCTGGCGTTCGGTGGCGCCGCAGGTCGGCTCATCGGCGCGGGCGAAATGGCTCACCACGTTCACCGGCTGGCGGACGTTTTTACACTGGCTCAGACGCTGATAAAACGCCTCGGCTTCCTCCGGGCGCACCCCTAAGCGATGCATGCCGGTATCCAGCTTCATCCACACGGTTACCGGCTCGGGGAGATCGGCTTGCTCCAGCGCCGCCAGCTGTTCGGGGCTATGCACCGCCGTATGCAGGCGCTGGGCGGCGATCACCGCCAGGTCTTCCGCAGCAAAAAAGCCTTCCAGCAGGAGGATCGGCTGGGCGATGCCTCCTGCTCGCAGGCGCAGCGCCTCTTCCAGGCGGGCGACGCCAAAGGCGTCGGCGTCGGTCAGCGTTCGCGCGGTCTCAAGGAGGCCGTGTCCGTAGGCGTTCGCTTTCACCACCGCAACCAGTTTGCTGGCAGGCGCCAGGTCACGCAGACGTTGCAGGTTGTGTCGCAGAGCGCGGCGGTTGATAACTACAGTTGCCGCTTGCATTTGAATTCCTTAAAAAAAGACAGACAGAGGTTTACTCATCGTCATACTGAGGGCCGGCATAATTATCGAAACGCGACCACTGGCCGTTAAAGGTCAGTCGCACGGTGCCGATCGGGCCGTTACGTTGTTTACCAATGATAATTTCCGCGATGCCTTTAAGATCGCTGTTCTCGTGATAAACCTCATCACGGTAAATGAACATGATCAAGTCGGCATCCTGTTCAATGGATCCGGACTCACGCAGGTCGGAGTTGACCGGGCGTTTATCGGCGCGCTGTTCCAGCGAGCGGTTCAGCTGCGACAGCGCCACCACCGGCACCTGCAGCTCTTTCGCCAGCGCCTTCAGCGAGCGGGAGATTTCGGCGATCTCAAGGGTACGGTTGTCGGAGAGCGACGGCACGCGCATCAGCTGCAGGTAGTCGATCATGATAAGTCCGATGCCGCCGTGCTCACGGGCGATACGCCGCGCGCGGGAGCGCACTTCCGTCGGCGTCAAGCCGGAGGAGTCATCGATATAGATATTGCGTTTTTCCAGCAGGATGCCCATGGTGCCGGAGATCCGCGCCCAGTCTTCATCGTCCAGTTGACCGGTACGAATGCGGGTCTGATCGACGCGCGACAGCGAGGCCAGAGAACGCATCATGATCTGTTCCGAGGGCATCTCAAGACTGAAGATGAGTACCGGCTTATCCTGCAGCATTGCCGCGTTTTCCACGAGGTTCATCGCGAAGGTCGTTTTACCCATCGACGGACGGGCGGCGACGATAATCAGATCCGACGGCTGCAGGCCAGCGGTCTTTTTGTTGAGGTCGTCGTAGCCGGTATTCACCCCGGTGACACCGTCATGCGGCTGCTGGAACAGCTGTTCGATACGGGCGACGGTGGCATCAAGCACATCGGCGATGTTTTTCGGCCCTTCGTCTTTATTGGCCCGGCTTTCGGCGATTTTGAAAACCCGGGATTCGGCGAGATCGAGCAGATCTTCGCTGGTTCGCCCCTGCGGGTCGAAGCCGGCTTCGGCGATCTCGTTGGCCACCGAAATCATCTCGCGCACCACCGCGCGTTCGCGCACGATGTCAGCATAGGCGCTGATGTTCGCCGCGCTGGGCGTGTTTTTGGACAGTTCGGCCAGGTAGGCGAAGCCGCCGACGCTGTCCAGCTGCCCCTGACGCTCCAGCGACTCCGCAAGGGTGATCAGGTCAATCGGGCTACCTGACTCCTGCAGACGCGCCATCTCGGTAAAGATATGACGATGCGGACGAGTATAGAAATCTTCCGACACCACGCGTTCGGCGACGTCGTCCCAGCGCTCGTTATCCAGCATTAAACCGCCCAACACCGACTGCTCCGCTTCAATCGAGTGCGGCGGGACTTTCAGCCCGGCGAGCTGCGGATCGCGTTCGCGGGTTTCTGTCTGTGGTTTGTTGAAGGGTTTATTTCCTGCCATAGCCTAACATTTCACCGATACGGAAAAGAGCGTGACAGTATAGCGAGAAAGCCATTGCCGCTAAAGAACCCATTAAGCGTGGCAGGCCTGAGGCGGATAAGAAAATCCGTCGCTGCCGCCGCAGGCTGTTAAGCTTACTGGATAATCTCAGAACAACACAGGAGCGAACATGGCAACACGCATCGAATTTTCAAAACACGGCGGGCCGGAGGTGCTTCAGGCGGTTGAGTTCACGCCCCGCGATCCTGCGGAACATGAAATTCAGGTCGAAAACAAAGCCATCGGTATCAACTATATCGACACCTATGTTCGTAGCGGCCTCTATCCGCCACCATCGCTGCCGAGCGGTCTGGGCACCGAGGCAGCCGGCGTCGTCAGTAAAGTTGGCCATGGGGTAACGCACATTAAGGTAGGCGATCGGGTGGTGTACGCGCAGTCGGCGCTCGGCGCCTACAGCACGGTACACAATGTGCTGGCCGACAAAACCGCGGTCCTGCCGGACGCCATCTCTTTCGAACAGGCCGCGGCATCGTTCCTGAAAGGATTGACGGTCTGGTATCTGCTGCGCAAAACCTATGAAATTAAGCCTAATGAAGTGTTCCTGTTTCACGCGGCCGCCGGCGGCGTGGGGCTGATTGCCTGTCAGTGGGCGAAAGCGCTGGGCGCGAAACTTATCGGTACCGTCGGCAGCGCGCAGAAAGCGCAGCGTGCCAAAGAGGCTGGCGCCTGGCAGGTAATTAACTATCGCGAAGAGCAAATCGTGGAGCGACTCAAGGCGCTTACCGACGGTAAGAAAGTGGCCGTGGTCTACGACTCGGTGGGGAAAGATACCTGGGAAGCCTCTCTGGACTGCCTGCAGCGACGCGGCCTGATGGTCAGCTTTGGCAACTCCTCCGGCCCGGTGACCGGCGTCAATCTGGGGATCCTGAATCAGAAAGGTTCTCTGTACGTCACCCGCCCATCGCTGCAGGGCTATATCACCAACCGGGAAGAGCTGGCGGAAGCCTGCAGTGAACTGTTTTCACTGATCGCCAGTGGGGTAATCAAAGTGGACGTGCCCGAGAGTCAGACCTATCCGCTGACCGAGGCCCGTCGGGCGCATGAAGTTCTGGAAAGCCGGGTAACTCAGGGGTCTAGTTTGCTGCTGCCGTAAGCGGACAAAGGGACAAAAGTTTAGGGCTTCCACCTGGGAAGCCCTTACTTTTTTTTAGTTCGGCTGTATGTAGGGTACAGCGCGATGAATTCGTTAACGCGCTAATAGTGACAGATTTGCTCAGTAATGCCTACGCGGTTGTCTGCAAAATTGTTCAGGTTGTGACAGACCCCTCAATACCTTAGTAACGCCAACGGTTATTGTCGCGAAAAGCGTTTCCGTTCGGGGATTTCAGCGCCCGAATAATCCACACCACCACCACGGCCAGCAGCAGCCACGGCAGTAATTTGATCATCAAGGCAAACAACCCGCCGACGAACATCAGCGCGGTAGCGACCACGATAGCCGCGATAATCCCCAGCAGCGATACGCCGGTCACCAACAGCATGACAAAAAATCCAATGACAAATAGCAGTTCCAGCATGGTTCTCTCCCCAACGAATGAATACTTCACTCTGCAGGTATTACAAAAAGCATGCCAAACATAAACATTTGACTTTAAAAGAAAACGCCCCGCGTCAGTGCGCGAGGCGTGGTCAATTTCACCAGGTTTTCGTCAGAAATTAACGTTTATCGGCCACCAGCTTCAGAGCATGCTCCAGCACCGCAATATCGGCGCCGGCTTTATGCGCGTTCTCGCTCAGGTAGCGACGCCACTGGCGAGCGCCGGGGATGCCCTGAAACAGCCCCAGCATATGGCGGGTAATATGGCCCAGATAGGTGCCATTGCTGAGCTCGCGCTCAATATACGGGTACATGGCTCGCACCACCGCCACCGGATCGGCATCCGCGCCGGCGATGCCGAAAATTTCGCGGTCGACCGAGGCCAGAATACCCGGGTTCTGATAGGCCTCACGCCCGACCATCACCCCATCCATATGCTCAAGCTGCAGTCTGGCTTCGTCCAGCGATTTGATCCCGCCGTTAATCGCCATCGTCAGGTGGGGAAAGTCGCGCTTCAGCTGCCAGACGCGGGGGTAATCCAGCGGCGGGATCTCGCGGTTCTCTTTTGGGCTCAGGCCGGAGAGCCAGGCTTTGCGGGCGTGAATAATAAACATCTCACACTCGCCCTTGCCGGAGACCGTCTCAATGAATTCGCATAGAAACTCATAGCTATCCTGATCGTCAATCCCGATACGGGTTTTCACCGTGACCGGAATCGACACCACATCGCGCATCGCCTTGATGCAGTCGGCCACCAGTGGCGCATTGCCCATCAGACAGGCGCCAAACATCCCGTTCTGCACGCGGTCGGAGGGGCAGCCGACGTTGAGATTGATCTCATCGTAGCCACGCGCTTCAGCCAGCTTCGCGCACTGCGCCAGGGCCTGCGGATCGCTGCCGCCGAGCTGCAGAGCAACCGGGTGCTCTTCTTCGCTATAGGCCAGATAGTCACCTTTGCCGTGAATAATCGCCCCCGTGGTCACCATTTCGGTATACAGCAGCGTATGCCGCGACAGCAGCCGCAGGAAGTAGCGGCAGTGTCGGTCAGTCCAGTCGAGCATCGGCGCGATGGAGAAGCGGTGAGCAGGGAAAACAGGTGACGTTGATTCAGGCATCATGGCGAATAAATAAGCATCCGGGTAAAAAGGGGCGCTACTATAGCACAAAGATAAACCACAGGCGCATAGTGCGCCGCGCTTCGCCCCTTCCCCGGGTCGATTACTTTTTCCGCGGCTTGCCGTCGTGTGGACCGAAGAATTGCGGCGGATGGTCAACCCAGCGATCCTGGCGCGTCGCGGCATAGCCTGGATTGAGCGGATAATAGATGCGGTTGTATTTCTTGTTGGCCTCGCCCACCACCAGCAGACGAACCTCCTGCTCGGTGTTATTGAGAAAAGTGTGGCAGATACCGGTACCCGCGGGAAAACCCACGCTGTCCCCTGGCTCCAGCTTCCAGAGATAGCCGTTTATCCACACTTCCGGATAGCCCTCCAGCACGTAGATGAACTCTTCCTCATCGCTCTCCGCGTGCGGGTACGAGGTGCGCCGCCCGGGCGGCAGTCGCTCGTGGTGGATCCCCAGCCGGTTGAGACGTAAACCGCGCCCCAGCGGCGCGCCAATCGAAAAACGCTCCGGGCTGTCGGGATAAGTGGCATCGTCGGGCCCTTCCAGTTCGCGCCAGTGGCGAATGCAATCAGGTCGTTTCATCGTTTTCTCCCGAAAATGAGACACTTCAGATATAGCATACCCAGGGTCATGCGTGTTGCGATTAAATCGGGCAGGACGGTTTTAGCGATCGACTAAGGCGTAGTCTGCACGAAAGTCAGCGGCCAGCACCCGGAACTGGCGCAGGTACCGACAATCTGAAGTATGACCCGTATCACCTGCCGGCTCTCGGTGTTTTCTGAGGAACGTGATAAAGTAACAGATTCAAATTCACACAACCCGAGGATGCTCATGGATAAGACCCCTTCGCAAGAGATGTTAGCGCATGCTGAAAAGCTATGCGCGCAGCGCGGCGTACGCCTGACCCCACAGCGTCTGGAGGTGTTGCGCCTGATGAGCCTGCAACAAGGGGCGATCAGCGCCTACGATCTGCTGGATCTCCTGCGTGACAAAGAGCCGCAGGCTAAACCGCCGACGGTTTACCGCGCGCTGGAGTTTTTACTCGAGCAGGGTTTTGTTCATAAGGTTGAATCGACCAACAGCTATGTGCTGTGCCATCTCTTTGACCAGCCGACCCATAGCTCAGCCATGTTTATCTGTGACCGCTGTGGCGTGGTGAAGGAAGAGGCGGCGGAAGGGGTGGAAGATATCATGCATACGTTAGCGGCCAGAATGGGCTTTGCCCTGCGCCACAACGTGATTGAAGCTCACGGCCTTTGTGCAGACTGCGTGGAAGTCGAAGCCTGCAGCACGCCGGGACACTGCCAGCACGACCATTCCATTCAGCTGAAAAAGAAAGCCCGCTGAGCGTCAGCCGCAGCGGGAAACAGGGTTAACGGCGCATCCTTACGCCATTCAGACAGGCACTAACACAAATGCTTTATTCTTTGAGCCACGGAACGCTACCAGCGGTAGTCGTTTTTATGCTCCCAGTCTGAGACTTCTTTCTCAGCCTGATCCTTCGCATAGCCGTACCGTTCCTGAATTTTACCGACCAGCTGATCGCGCTTACCTTCGATCACGGTCATATCATCATCGGTAAGTTTGCCCCACTGTTCCTTGGCTTTACCTTTCAACTGTTTCCAGTTACCGCCGATTTCGTCTTTATTCATGATAACGTCCTCATCATTCGGTGGGTTTACAGCCCGTTTTGTACCGGACATGGTATTAACTATAGATGAGAATGCTGGTACCGATTCGTTATTCGGAATTTTTAACCATCATACCGATGGGTAAGGCTGAGGCGATTTTCCCGGCTTGCGCTACGCTGAGCCGGGCTACTGAGTTGCCCCGGTAAGCGGCGCGCAACCGCGGGAATTCATAGATGGCCGTGATGAACGGCAATGACTAGCTAAACCAGGTGCCGTGTCGCCAGTGGCGACGCCAGATCAGCGCCAGAGACAGGCCGCGCAGGGCGAGGAACACCGCCAGCGCCAGCCACAGACCGTGGTTACCGAGCAGCGGGACCGAAAGCAGCGTTACAGCAAACCCCGCCGCGGCGACCGCCATGCTGTTCCGCATCTCCGCGCCGCGTGTGGCGCCGATAAACATGCCGTCCAGCAGATAGCACCAGACGCCCACCACCGGCAGGATGGCCTGCCAGATCAGATAGCGATCGGCCAGCTGCTGCAGAGAAGGCAGCGAGGTTAACAACGCGATGATGTACTCCCCCGCCAGGCTATAAATCAGGGCAAACGCCAGCGCCACCATGCCAGACTGCCGGCAGGCCGCCCGCCAGACTTCCAGCAGCTGGCTGCCGTCGCGCGCGCCGTAGGCCTGGCCGGAGTGGGCCTCCACGGCATAGGCAAAACCATCCAGCGCATAGGCGGTAAAGGTCAGCATGGTCATCAGTACCGCATTGACCGCCACAATGTCGCTGCCCAGACGCGCGCCGTACACGGTCAGCGCGCCAAAGCACAGCTGTAGCAGCAGGGAACGCAGCATGATGTCCCGATTCAACGCCAGCAGACGGCGCAGATCCCCGCGCCAGGCGTTTTTCAGCATTGCCAGCGACACGCCGCGCAGCGTCAGCACCCGCTTCGCCATCATCAGGCCAATAATGAGAGTGGCATACTCCGCGGTGACCGTGGCCAGCGCCGCCCCCTGGACGTTCATCCGCAGGCCCATCACCAGCCACAGGTCGAGCACAATATTGAGCAGATTACCGACCACCAGCAGAATCACCGGCGCCCGGGCGTACTGGACTCCCAGCAGCCAGCCGAGCAGCACCAGATTGGCCAGCGAGGCGGGGGCGCTGAGCCAGCGGATTTCGAGAAACCGTCTCGCCTGCTCAAGCACCGCCTCACTGCCGCCGACAATATGCAGAGCGAGGTTAATCAGCGGCAGGCGAAACAGGATGATGAGAACCCCGGCGCCCAGCGCCAGAGCCAGCGGCTGCACCAGCGCCCGCGCCAGTCGCAGCGGATCTTTGGCACCCCAGGCCTGAGCGGTGAGCCCGGTGGTGCTCATGCGCAAAAACAGCAGCAGCATGAAGAGGAAACTGGTAGACGTCGCCCCAACCGCGACGCCGCCGAGGTATACCGGGCTGTCAAGGTGGCCGATCACCGCGGTATCCACCAGCCCCAGCAGCGGGACGGTGATATTGGAGAAAATCATCGGGATCGCAAGGCGCCACAGCGCTTTATCGGCAGCGTTGAGCAGCATGTTCGGAGACCTGATTGAGGACAAACGTCGCAGCGTCATGCATCAGATGACGCTGCGCAGGGGCAGGCGTTACAGCCATTCTCCATTACGGATCACGCCAACGGCCAGACCCTCAATGGTAAAACTCTGCTGACGCAGATCGACAACGATAGGGGTAAATTCGCTGTTTTCCGGCAACAGTTCGACGACGTTACCCTGCTTTTTCAGGCGCTTCACCGTCACTTCGTCGTCAATGCGCGCTACCACCACCTGGCCGTTACGCACGTCCTGGGTTTTGTGGACCGCCAGCAGATCGCCATCAAGGATACCGATGTCTTTCATCGACATGCCGCTGACGCGCAGCAGGAAATCCGCGTTGGGTTTAAACATCGACGGGTCGACCTGATAGTGCCCCTCAATGTGCTGCTGCGCCAGCAGCGGCTCGCCGGCGGCGACGCGGCCGATCAGCGGCAGGCCATGTTCTTCTTCCGTCAGCAGGCGGATACCGCGAGAAGCACCGGAGACGATCTCGATCGCGCCTTTACGCGCCAGCGCTTTCAGGTGTTCTTCCGCCGCGTTTGGGGAACGGAACCCCAAGCGCTGAGCAATTTCCGCACGCGTCGGCGGCATGCCCGTCTGGCTGATATGATCCCGAATGAGATCAAACACCTCTTGCTGCCTGGTCGTTAACGCTTTCATTCCGCCCCCTGGGTGTATATACAGTTATGCTGTGAGTATATACAGCTACCGGTGATTTTGGAACCACATGGCACACAAAAATCGGCAGATTGTTTATATTTTGCGAGGCTTAGCGAAGAACGTTAGTGATAATGGCTCCACAGCAGCGTTCCCCAGGTGATCAGTGCGATGATAATCGCCAGCAGGACCGCCGCCGATCCCATGTCTTTGGCGCGCCCTGAAAGCTCATGATATTCCGAGCCTATACGGTCCACGACCGCCTCAATCGCGCTGTTGAGAATTTCGACTATCATCACTAGCAGGACCGACCCAATCAGCAATACGCGGGTAATGGCGTCGACGTCCAGCCAGCAGGCTATCGCGACGGCCACGATGGCGGCGATACCTTCCTGACGAAACGCGGCCTCGTTGATCCACGCTGCGCGAAATCCTTTCCAGGAGTAACCTGCCGCCTTAATGATTCGGGTTAACCCGGTGGTATTATTGGCCATCACAAAACCTTTTTACGTAAATGACGTCGATGAGTGTACGCGTTTGCCGCGTGGTAACGGAAATTTTGCCCACTTTCTGTTATTCTTGCCGCGCATTTGCATGATTAACCAGAGGCTTCACATCGTTTATGTCCGGCTGGCAACGAATTTACTATAAATTACTGAATTTACCATTACGGGTGCTGGTAAAAAGCAAGTCTATTCCGGCAGAGCCTGCCCAGGAATTAGGACTCGATACCTCGCGTCCGGTCATGTACGTCCTGCCCTATAATTCCAAGGCGGACCTGCTGACGCTGCGCGCCCAATGCCTGGCGCATGATTTACCCGATCCGCTTGAACCGCTGGAGATCGACGGCGCGCTGCTGCCGCGTTACGTATTCATCCACGGTGGGCCGCGCGTATTTACCTATTACACGCCAAAAGAAGAGTCCATCAAGCTGTTCCACGACTACCTCGATCTGCACCGCAACCATCCGGACCTCGATGTGCAAATGGTGCCGGTCTCGGTGATGTTCGGCCGCTCGCCGGGTCGTGAGAAAGGGGAAGTCAATCCGCCGCTGCGGATGCTGAACGGTATCCAGAAATTTTTCGCCGTCTCCTGGCTCGGCCGCGACAGTTTCGTGCGTTTCTCGCCTTCCGTGTCGCTGCGCCGCATGGCGGATGAGCACGGTACCGATAAGATCATCGCCCAGAAGCTGGCTCGCGTCGCCCGGATGCACTTTGCCCGCCAGCGCCTGGCCGCCGTCGGCCCGCGTCTGCCGGCTCGCCAGGATCTGTTTAATAAACTGCTGGCCTCGAAAGCGATTGCCCGCGCGGTGGAAGACGAAGCGCGCAGCAAGAAAATTTCGCATGAGAAGGCTCAGCAGAACGCTATCGCGCTGATGGAAGAGATTGCCGCGAACTTCTCGTATGAGATGATCCGCCTGACCGACCGCATTCTCGGCTTCACCTGGAACCGCCTGTACCAGGGGATCAACGTGCATAACGCCGAGCGCGTGCGCCAGCTGGCTCACGACGGCCATGAGATTGTCTATGTCCCCTGCCACCGCAGCCACATGGACTATCTGCTGCTCTCCTACGTCCTGTATCATCAGGGCCTGGTGCCACCGCATATCGCGGCGGGCATCAACCTCAACTTCTGGCCTGCCGGGCCGATCTTCCGCCGCCTGGGCGCGTTCTTCATCCGTCGCACCTTTAAGGGCAACAAGCTCTACTCCACGGTGTTCCGTGAATATCTTGGCGAGCTGTTCAGCCGCGGCTATTCCGTCGAGTATTTCGTCGAAGGCGGCCGCTCCCGTACCGGCCGTCTGCTCGATCCGAAGACCGGTACGCTGTCGATGACCATCCAGGCGATGCTGCGCGGCGGCACCCGGCCGATCACTCTGGTGCCTATCTACATCGGCTATGAACACGTGATGGAAGTAGGCACCTACGCTAAAGAGCTGCGCGGCGCCACCAAAGAGAAAGAGAGCCTGCCGCAGATGGTGCGTGGCTTGAGCAAGCTGCGCAACCTTGGCCAGGGCTATGTCAACTTCGGCGAACCACTGCCGCTGATGACCTACCTTAACCACCATGTGCCGGAGTGGCGGGAAGCCATCGACCCGATCGAAGCCATCCGCCCTTCCTGGCTGACGCCAACGGTGAACAACATCGCCGCTGACCTGATGGTGCGCATCAACAACGCCGGCGCGGCCAACGCCATGAACCTGTGCTGCACGGCGCTGCTGGCCTCGCGTCAGCGTTCACTGACCCGGGAGCAGCTCACCCAACAGCTGGAGTGCTACCTCGCGCTGCTGCGCAATGTGCCCTATTCGCCAGATGCGACGACACCTTCCGCTTCGGCCAGCGAGCTTATCGACCACGCGCTGCAAATGAACAAGTTCGAAGTGGAGAAGGACACCATCGGCGATATCATCATCCTGCCGCGCGAGCAGGCGGTGCTGATGACCTACTATCGCAACAACATCGCCCATATGCTGGTGATACCGTCGCTGTTAGCCGCCCTGGTGACTCAGCATCGTCAGCTCAGCCGCACCGAAGTGCTGCGCCATGTCGAAACGCTGTATCCGTTCCTCAAGGCCGAGCTGTTCCTGCGCTGGGAGAAAGCAGAGCTGGCCGGGGTGGTGGATGCATTGATTGCCGAGATGCTGCGTCAGGAGCTGATCGTCGTCGATGGCGAGGTGATGAGCCTCAATCCGTCGCACTCTCGCTCCCTGCAACTGCTGGCCGCGGGCGCGCGCGAGACGCTGCAGCGCTATGCCATCACCTTCTGGCTGCTGAGCGCCAACCCGTCAATCAACCGCAGTTCGCTGGAAAAAGAGAGTCGTACCGTGGCCCAGCGCCTGTCGGTGCTGCATGGCATTAACGCGCCGGAGTTCTTCGACAAAGCGGTGTTCAGCACCCTGGTGCTGACCCTGCGCGATGAAGGCTACATTAGCGACACCGGCGATGCCGAGCCGGAAGAGACCCTGAAGGTTTATCGGATGCTGGCGGACTTGATTACGTCGGATGTGCGGCTGACGATTGAAAGCGTCACGCAGGATGACGCGTAACGCGGTGTTTTCTGCCCTCGCTTCCCCCCGATACACCGGGGGGAAGCTGACAGGGGATTACAGGTAGCTCATCGCCAGGCCCAGGAATAGCACCAGCCCGACGTAGTTATTGTTCATAAACGCTTTGAAGCAGTTATCGCGCTCGCGATTGAAGATAAGCTTCTGCTGCCAGCCAAACAGACCTGCCGCGACAAACAACGACCAGTAGTATTCCCAGCCCAGCCCATTCAGCCAGCCCACCGCGCCCATCAGCGCCAGCACGGCCACCTGCAGGATACCGATAATCAGACGATCGTTTTCGCCGAACAGGATCGCCGTGGACTTGATGCCGATCTTCACGTCGTCATCGCGATCCACCATCGCATACTGGGTATCGTAGGCCACCGCCCACAGAATGTTGGCGAGGAACATCAGCCAGCAGCTCAGCGGCAGCGATTCGCTAACGGCCGAGAAGGCCATCGGGATCGACCAGCCAAAGGCGGCCCCCAGCACCACCTGCGGCAGATGAGTGTAGCGCTTCATAAACGGGTAGACCCATGCCAGGGCCAGCGCCGCGACCGACAGCAGAATGGTCATGGTGTTGAGGGTGAGCACCAGCAGGAAGGAGAGCAACACCAGAACGATAAACAGCGTTCGCGCCTCTTTCTCGGTAACGTCGCCGCTCGGTAGCGGACGACGGGCGGTACGCTTTACGTGACCATCAAATTTTCGATCGGCATAGTCATTCACCACGCAGCCGGCGGCGCGCATCAGCCAGACGCCGGCGACGAATACCGCCAGGATCCACAGCGGCGGGACGCCCGGCGAGGCCACCCACAGCGCCCACAGCGTCGGCCACAGCAGCAGCAAAGCGCCGATCGGTTTGTCAGTGCGCATCAGGCGATGAAACGCCAACAGCTTATTCTGCGACAGACTCCACTCCATTTTTTCTTCCTCTTAGTACAACGGCGACGCAGGCAAAAACAGCTCGGTCAGCAGCAGGGGTTTGCCGCTCAGCCGCAGGCGGGAACGACGCCCCCACAGCGCTGCATCGCGACCAATTTCAATAAAATCGCGGCTTAATGTCGACGACGTGAACAGGTATCGGCCCAGCGGGATCTGCCCGAGCTGCTGTAGCGCCAGCTCCGGACCACACAGTGTCGACTCCGGCACCACCGTGCGCCCGGCCAGCCAGGGTTCGCCATCGGCATTGAGTATAATCTCCCGCAGCCAGTAGCGCGGCTCGTCAGGTAGCAGCGCCGCTTCGTCAGTCAGCGCCTCACGCTCAATATACCCTTCGTTAATCAGGGTCACGGTGACCTGCTTTCCTTGTTGCTCAAAGCGCTGGGTCATTGAGTCCTCCAGCAGCAGCCAGTCACTCAGGGGCGGCGCCAGGGATGGCATAACGGCAAAATAGCGCAGCGCACGCAGTCGCGTAAGCGCAGGATGGGACATGCCTGATTCTCCGGTACATAACGTGAAAGCATTGTATCGCAGAATAGGCGGTTGGTGGCGGGCAAACGTCAATATACGATCATTCACGCAACAGCCATGCAACAGGCTGCCGCGCGTGCAAAAAAAGGTGCATCCCGGAGGATGCACCTAAAGGCTGTGCCTAAACATCAGCATTGTGGGGAGACGATTACCCCTTGCCTTTTACACTGCTGATAAAGGTGGAACGAGCGGATTTCGAGCCGAGGCGCTCAGCTTCGTTCATCAATTTCAGGGCTTTGTCGATGTCACCTTGTTTCACCGCCTGCTTAATACCGTTGTTGAAGTAGGTTTCGGTATCGCTGAGCATCGGTTCGCTTTTGGCTGCCGGCGCAGCAGCAGCGGCGGCGGCTGGCGCGGCCACCGGCGCGGCGGTATTGCCGACGGTGACCGGACCCGGGCCGGAGGAGCCGAACAGCGGGCCCACCAGCACGCTGGAGGTGCTATTGGTTTTCACTTTCAGCTTCAGCACGCCATCGGTGGTATGTTTAGCGATCGGATCCGGGATATCCGGGGCCGCATTGCCGGCGCCTTTGGCATAGGCTTTCGCCGGATCCAGCAGGGTCGTGGTCTGCTGGAGATCTTTTTCAGTGGTAAACACCAGCACATAGAGTTTTTGCTGGCCCAGCGCCGGGGTCAGGCGCATCACGCCGCCCAGGCGGTCAGCGGTCATGACGCCCGGCTGCTGATAGGTAAAGTAGTTGCTGGGGAAGAACGCCGCTGGCGTCATGTTCTGATCCAGAATCAGCACGTTCGGCGCAAAAATCTGCTTATGTTTGTTCAGTTCGCTGTCGAGCGTCAGGGTCAGCTCACCGATATTGGCCGGTACGCTCCAGGCGGCGACCGGTCCGACGATCCCCGGGACATCCAGGCGTTGACCGCCGGTGGTTAAATCAACGCTCTGCGTCTTTGATTGATCGGCAGGCGTCCAGATCAGCTGCTGCAGCGCGCTGGCTGGAATAGACGGCGCGGCGCTGGTGTTCTGCGGTACAAAGTTAACATCGGCAAGGCTCATCCCCGGCACGCATGCCAACATCCCTGCGGATAAACACAGAGCGACGAGAGTTTTCTTCATTTTCATTCTTCTCACCTTGGATAGCATCGGTTTAGCGGTAGCCAGGCAATAGCGCGCTAACCCTGAATTGTCAGGAGGGGCTGACGCCCCTCCCAGGTTACACCCGTCCTGCGGACGGTATTACCACCACACTTCCATCTGGGCACCGAAGGTAACTTCGCTGTCGTCACCGCGGCTGGAGGTGTACATGCCGCTTCCGCTGCTGTCTTTGGTCTGCAGACCGGAGGCGTTGCTGTAACCCCAGTTTTCATCCCACTTCGCGTAGGTTGCGAAGATACGGATAGCCGGACGAGACCAGACGCTGTTGCCTGCCTGCCACTGTTGAGCCAGAGTAATTTTGTACTGGTTGTTGTTTTCGCTGGTACGCTGGGATTTCACGTTGTCGTAACCGATTTCCAGCTGGGTGCTCATGATCGGCGTCCATTTGTACATCGGACGGACACCCACGGTGTACCAGGTCGAACCGTTTTTGCTGTCCAGGTCCACGTCCTGGTACATTGCCACGTACATCAGGCCCCAGTCATCGTTGAAGTCCATCGCGCCGTGATCCAGAACGCGGATCATGCTGCCGTTGTTATCGATGCTGGTCCCTTGAGAGTGGCCACTGTTCCAGGAGGTCATTGCGTCGGTCGCGTACTGAACGACAAACTTGTTGAAGCCGCCCCAGATGGACTGAGTATGTTCACCGGTCCACATCCAGCCGTCTTTCGACGCGCCGTCTTCCAGGCGGTAGTCATCCTGCGGGTTCGCACGGCCGTAATCGACGCCTAACTCCAGCACGCCGCCCGGGTTGGTTTCCAGGCCCGCCAGACGGATGTCAAAGACGTCGTTGGCCGTTTTCGCTGCATATTTTTTGGTGTCATCGCTGGAGAAGGTATAAGAACCGCCGCTTTCTGAGTTACGGGTAGCGGCCAGAGAGAGCTTACCGAAGCCAAGGTCAACGTTTTCCAGACCTGCACCCGGGCCGGAGATATCCCAGTAGTAGAAGTCGATCATGTGAACGTCATGACGCTGATAGAAGCGTTTACCCGCCCACAGCGTGGAGCCCGGCAGCCAGTCGATCAGGTTTTTACCCTGGATGTTGGCTTCACGGAACGCCGGAGAGGTGCTTTCCCAGTCATCTTCCTGATTCACGGAATAGGCAACGTTAGTATCGAAATAAAAACTCTTATCCCCTTCTTTCCACAGTTCCTGGCCCAGCTTCAGTTCCGCATAGGTTTCACATTCGTTACCAAGACGGTATTTACTTTGAGCACCGGTCGCTTTGAAGCACTGTTGCTCGCCGCCGCTGCCGGTCCAGCCAATGCCGGAACGCGCGTAGCCATGGAAATCGACAGCCAGCGCCTGAGCAGACATTACGCCTGCTGCGACGGCGACCGCCAGAGGAAGTTTGCGCAGAGTAATCATCATTCTATCTCCTGAGATCATTGCTTTTCTTTGAACGCTTCGCCGGTGTGCCGCCTGCCGGGTTCGCGCCTTTTTTTAATGGGAAGCCTTACACGCCCGGCTCTTTATGCAGCCGACGACAAGCGGTGCCATCCTCACGGAATAAGTGGCAACGTTCTGGCGGCAAACCGATGGCGAATGTGGCTCCCTCTTCTACCAACACCACGTCGTTCTGGCGGTAAACCAGGTTCTGACGGATGGCGGGGATCTGGATATGAATTTGCGTTTCATGACCGAGCTGTTCGACGACCTGAACCTCGCCTTCGAGGGTCACATCGGCGATATCGCTGGGCAGTAAATGCTCCGGGCGGATACCTAAGGACATGTTGGCGCCCACCTGAACGTTGGCGCTGTCCACCGGCAGCCAGACTTGCTGACGGTTCGGCAGTTCTACCTGCACCTGATCGATAGCCGTCGCCGTGACTTTGACCGGCAGGAAGTTCATCTTCGGCGAACCGATAAAGCCAGCAACGAAGCGGTCAGCCGGATAGTGATAGAGCTCCAGCGGTTTCCCGACCTGCGCCACACGGCCGGCGTCCAGAACCACGATCTTGTCGGCGAGGGTCATCGCTTCCACCTGATCGTGGGTGACATAAATCATGGTGCGGGCCAGTCGCTTATGCAGACGGGAGATCTCGATACGCATCTGGACGCGCAGGGCGGCATCCAGGTTAGAGAGCGGTTCATCCAGCAGGAAGACGCTTGGCTCTGCCACCAGCGTACGACCGATCGCCACACGCTGGCGCTGACCACCGGAAAGCGCTTTCGGTTTACGCTCCAGGAGATGCGCCAGCTGTAAGACCTCAGCCACCTGAGTCACACGCTGGTTAATAACCTCTTTTTTCGCGCCGGCCAGCTTGAGGCCGAAAGACATATTTTCGGCAACGGAAAGATGGGGATAAAGCGCATATGACTGGAATACCATGCCGATGCCACGTTCGGCTGGCGGCACGTCGTTCATCCGGGTATCGCCAATAAACAGATCGCCGCTGGTGACGGTTTCCAGTCCGGCAATCATACGCAGCAGGGTGGATTTGCCGCAGCCCGACGGTCCAACAAACACGACGAACTCCCCATCCTGGATCTCGAGATTGATATCTTTAGATACCACCACGTCGCCCCAGGCTTTCGTTACATTTCGCAGCTGTACGCTCGCCATGCCCTTCTCCCTTCGTTACAACCTGTCACTTAAAGACACATTCAAGATGGGTCGACTATGCGGCATTCCTTAGGCTGGCAAATCCTCCACCCCCGGCTTTTTTATGGGGGAGGAGATGGGAGGATGAGAGATTGCCTCTCGCCGCGGGGGATGGCGGACGCAGCGTGATTTCGTGATGGGGACGACAAAATTGGGCACTTTTTTCTGTGCTCCAGGACGCAATACGGCCGTTTTTGCAATGGAGATCACACAACCAGCGGGTGGGGCGTAGACCTGGGGAGGATGGAAAGGGGTTGTTAAAAAAGGAAACTCATCATCGTTAAGCCACCGAAGTGTATCCACGAGTACATCACCAAATAGGACGGGTATATGAAAATCAAAACTGGCGCTCGCATCCTCGCGCTGTCAGCACTGACCACGATGATGTTTTCCGCCTCTGCCCTCGCAAAAATTGAAGAAGGTAAGCTGGTTATCTGGATTAACGGCGACAAAGGCTATAACGGCCTCGCTGAAGTGGGTAAAAAGTTTGAAAAAGACACCGGCATTAAAGTTTCCGTAGAGCATCCGGACAAGCTGGAAGAGAAGTTCCCGCAGGTTGCGGCGACCGGCGACGGCCCGGACATCATCTTCTGGGCGCATGACCGTTTCGGCGGCTACGCACAGTCCGGCCTGCTGGCTGAAATCACCCCGGACAAAGCGTTCCAGGACAAACTCTATCCCTTCACCTGGGATGCCGTGCGCTTTAACGGCAAACTGATCGCCTATCCGGTGGCGGTTGAAGCCCTGTCCCTGATTTATAACAAGGACCTGGTGCCGAACCCACCGAAAACCTGGGAAGAGATCCCGGCGCTGGATAAAGCGCTGAAAGCGAAAGGTAAGAGCGCGCTGATGTTCAACCTGCAGGAACCGTACTTCACCTGGCCGCTGATCGCTGCCGACGGCGGGTACGCCTTCAAGTTTGAAAACGGCAAATATGACGTGAAAAACGTCGGCGTAGACAGCGCAGGCGCGAAAGCGGGTCTCACCTTCCTGGTTGACCTGATCAAGAACAAGCACATGAATGCCGACACGGATTACTCCATCGCGGAAGCCGCCTTCAACAAAGGCGAAACCGCCATGACCATCAACGGTCCGTGGGCGTGGTCTAACATTGATAAGAGCAAGGTTAATTACGGCGTCGCCCTGCTGCCGACCTTTAAAGGCAAACCATCGAAACCGTTCGTTGGCGTGCTGAGCGCCGGTATCAACGCCGCCAGCCCGAACAAAGAGCTGGCGAAAGAGTTCCTCGAAAACTACCTGATGACCGATCAGGGTCTGGAAGCGGTTAACAACGACAAACCGCTGGGTGCTGTCGCGCTGAAATCCTTCCAGGAGAAACTGGAAAAAGATCCGCGCATCGCCGCCACCATGGCGAACGCCCAGAATGGCGAAATCATGCCTAACATCCCGCAGATGTCTGCCTTCTGGTATGCCGTTCGTACCGCGGTAATCAACGCCGCCAGCGGTCGCCAGACGGTCGATGCTGCACTGAAGGATGCACAGAGCCGTATCACCAAGTAAGAAAACGGCGGGTGGCGCTTGCGCTTACCCGCCCTACCACTACGGCTCGGACCGTAGGTCAGGTAAGCGAAGCGCCGCCTGACAAATAAGTTTTCACCGCTGTAGAGGATGATCCCCATGGATGCCGTTAAAAAGAAACACTGGTGGCAAAGTCCGCAACTCACATGGTCTGTGATTGGCTTACTGTGCCTGCTGGTGGGTTACCTTGTTGTTTTGATGTACGCCCAGGGGGAGTACCTGTTCGCCATCATGACGCTGATTTTAAGCTCAGTTGGCCTGTATATTTTCGCTAATCGCAAGGCTTATGCCTGGCGCTATGTCTATCCCGGCCTCGCCGGCATGGGTCTGTTCGTCCTGTTTCCGCTGATCTGTACCATTGCCATCGCCTTCACTAACTACAGCAGCACCAACCAGCTGACCTTTGAACGTGCGCAGCAGGTGCTGATGGATCGCTCTTTCCAGGCTGGCAAAGCCTATAACTTCACGCTGATCCCGGCGGGGGACGAGTGGAAACTGGCTCTGACCGACGGCGAGAGCGGTAAAAACTACCTTTCCGACGCTTTTAAGTTCGGCGGTGAGCAGAAGCTGGCGTTAAAAGAAACCGATGCCCTGCCGGAAGGCGAGCGCGTCAGCCTGCGCGTCATTACCCAGAACCGCACCGCGCTGAACCAACTGACCGCGGTGCTGCCGGATGACAGCAAAGTGATCATGAGCTCGCTGCGTCAGTTCTCCGGCACTCAACCGCTGTATACGCTTAGCGAAGATGGGGTGCTGACCAACAATCAGACCCACGTCAAATACCGCCCGAACAATGACGTAGGCTTCTACCAGGCGATTAACGCCGACGGCAGCTGGGGCACTGAAAAGCTGAGCCCGGGCTACACCGTGACGATCGGCTGGGATAACTTCACTCGCGTCTTCCAGGACGAAGGGATCCAGAAACCGTTCTTCGCTATTTTCGTCTGGACCGTGGTGTTCTCGGTGCTGACGGTGATTTTGACCGTGGCCGTGGGAATGGTGCTGGCTTGTCTGGTGCAGTGGGAAGCGCTGAAAGGCAAAGCAATTTACCGCGTCCTGTTGATTCTGCCGTATGCCGTACCGTCGTTTATTTCGATTCTGATTTTCAAAGGGCTGTTCAACCAGAGCTTTGGTGAAATCAATATGATGCTCAGCGCGCTGTTCGGCATTAAGCCGGCCTGGTTTAGCGACCCGACCACCGCGCGCACCATGATCATCATCGTCAATACCTGGCTGGGCTATCCGTACATGATGATCCTGTGCATGGGGTTGCTGAAGGCGATTCCGGACGATCTGTACGAAGCGTCGGCGATGGATGGCGCCGGTCCGTTCCAGAACTTCTTTAAAATTACGCTGCCGCTGCTGATCAAACCGCTGACACCGCTGATGATCGCCAGCTTCGCCTTTAACTTTAACAACTTTGTGCTGATTCAGCTGTTGACCAACGGTGGCCCGGACCGTCTCGGCACCACCACCCCGGCCGGTTATACCGACCTGCTGGTGAGCTACACCTATCGCATCGCCTTTGAAGGCGGCGGCGGTCAGGACTTCGGCCTGGCGGCGGCTATCGCAACGCTTATCTTCCTGCTGGTTGGCGCGTTAGCGATTGTGAATCTGAAAGCCACACGCATGAAGTTTGATTAATTGGAATTACCAGGCGTTATTGGCGCGGACAGTTTGGACTCGGCCAGCGCGGAAGAACCGGAGCGTACACATAGTACGTGAGGATTCTGAGCACTGCCCGAGTTCAAAATGGCAAGCAAAATAGCCTGGAGCGAAGTCAAGGGGAGTAAAATTACAATGGCTATGGTCCAACCCAAATCGCAGAAGCTACGTTTATTTACCACGCATCTCCTGCTACTGATTTTTATCGCGGCGATTATGTTTCCGCTGCTGATGGTTATCGCCATCTCGCTGCGCGAGGGTAACTTCGCCACCGGCAGCCTGATCCCGGATACCATCTCCTGGGAACACTGGCGTCTGGCGTTAGGCTTCAGCGTCGAACACGCCGATGGCCGCGTCACGCCGCCGCCGTTCCCGGTCCTGCTGTGGCTGTGGAACTCGATTAAGGTCGCCGGGATCACCGCGATCGGTATCGTCGCCCTCTCCACCACCTGCGCCTACGCTTTTGCCCGTATGCGCTTCCCGGGGAAAGCGACGCTGCTGAAAGGGATGCTGATTTTCCAGATGTTCCCGGCGGTGCTGTCGCTGGTGGCTCTGTATGCGTTGTTTGATCGCCTGGGCCAGTACATCCCGTTCGTCGGCCTCAACACCCACGGCGGCGTGATCTTCGCTTATATGGGCGGTATCGCGCTGCACGTCTGGACGATTAAAGGCTACTTCGAAACCATCGATGGTTCGCTGGAAGAAGCGGCGGCGCTGGATGGAGCGACCCCATGGCAGGCTTTCCGCCTCGTGCTACTGCCGCTGTCGGTGCCGATTCTGGCGGTGGTGTTTATTCTGTCGTTCATCGCGGCCATCACCGAAGTGCCCGTCGCCTCGCTGCTGCTGCGCGATGTGAACAGCTATACCCTGGCGGTAGGTATGCAACAGTATCTCAACCCGCAGAACTATCTGTGGGGCGACTTCGCCGCTGCGGCGGTGCTCTCCGCCATCCCGATCACGGTCGTCTTCCTGCTGGCGCAGCGCTGGCTGGTTAACGGCCTGACGGCGGGTGGGGTGAAAGGTTAAGTTTTTTTTGTAACACCGGCCCCAAATTTCAGATGAGGGCCGACGGTCTAGCCGCAATACACGACCCCAACCGGGTATTGTCGCCGTCGCCCTCAGCTGAAAAAGTAAGGCCAATGCCACTGCTATCCTCAACTGGACCCTACATAAATTTTATTTGTGACTGTTGGTCAGCGGCCCTGGAGGCCGCTTTTTTTTATTCGCGTTTCAGGCGATTGGAGTTACACAGCCAGAGCGTAATCACCAGGATCAGGATCGCAGCAGAGTAAATCAGCACCGCCATCGGCGACTCATGATCGATGATAATCAGGCGCACAATCGCGGTGATGCCGATATAGACGAAATAGCGCAGCGGGAAGTGGAACCCCGACTGAAAATACTTGACGATCAGCGCGATAAACTCGAAGTAGAGGAAGTAGACCACCAGACCTTCCACCAGCCGGTACTTACTGGTCGGCTCCGGGGTAAAGAGGACATCGGCCAGATGCAGCGTCTCTTTCCCGAGGAAGACGATCAAAATAATCCCCAGGCACAGCAGCCCAAGATTCAAAACCGTTTGCATCGCGGTGGCGATAAAATTCACCAGCGGACGATAAACCGACGACATAAATACCCCTCATCATTATGCTTCTTTGAGACCTGTATAACGCAAAAATGTGATCCAGATCGACATTATTCGCTAACTTTTTGCCACCACCGGCGAAGATGTAACAATCACAGCCCAGACGGACGGGTTAAAAAGGAAACAACCATGCTGAAGATTCGTACCGCACGCGCAGAGGATGCGGCTTTACTCAATGAAATGGGCAATGCCAGCTATCGCCAGCACTTTGCTCACCTCTGGCATAACGCCGACGAGTTGGCGTACTACCTGCAACAAGAGTATTCCCTGGCCTCGCTGCAACGCAGCCTGACCGATTCCCAGTGCTGTTGGTTGATTGCTGAAGCCCCCCACCCTGTCGGCTTTGCGAAATACGCCTGTCGTCAGGCGATAAGTCCTGAAGGTCCGTCCGGTACGCTGTTGCATAAGCTCTATCTGCTGCCTGACACAACGGGCCGACGCTACGGCGAGCAGATATTTCGCGCCGTCGAGGCGAGAGCAAAAGCGGCCGGTGAACGCTGGCTGTGGCTGGAAGTGCTCGCCGATAACCCCGCTGCGCGCCGTTTTTACGAACGTCAGGGGATGCAGCACGTGAAAGATGTCGCATTTCATTCCGCCAGCCAGCAAAGCACCTTACATATTCTGGCCAAACCGATCTGAGAGGCACTATGCATACCCTTCGGGAAACGGCGATCCGCAACGTCACCAGCGGTGAGAACGTGGTGATCTACCAGCCCGCCAACCTGTACGACTGTGTCCTTGGCGATAACGTCTTCGTCGGGCCGTTCGTTGAGATCCAGGGCAATACCCGCATTGGCGCGAACAGTAAAATTCAGTCCCATACTTTTATCTGCGAGTACGTCACCATTGGCCAGCGCTGCTTTATCGGTCACGGCGTGATGTTTGCCAACGACCTGTTTCGCGACGGCAAACCGAATGCCGACCGCGCCAGCTGGGGGCGAATTGAGATTGGCGATGACGTGTCGATCGGCAGCGGCGCCACGATTCTGGCCGTCAGCATCTGCGATGGGGTGGTGATAGGCGCGGGCAGCGTGGTAACGAAGTCCATTACCGAGAAAGGGGTGTGGGCGGGAAATCCAGCCCGCCTGCTGCGGCGGCTGTAAAAAAATGCCGACCAAAGGGTCGGCATTGCGTCTTAGTTGCGCAAGCGTTATGCGCGCCAGGCTTTATAACGGTTAATCAGGCCGTTAGTTGAGCTGTCGTGGCTGCTAACTTCGCTGCCGTCTTTCAGCTCCGGCAGGATGCGGTTAGCCAGCTGTTTGCCCAGTTCAACGCCCCACTGGTCGAAAGTGAAGATGTTGAGGATCGCGCCCTGGGTGAAGATTTTGTGCTCGTACAGGGCAATCAGCGCCCCCAGGCTGAACGGGGTGATTTCACGCAGCAGGATGGAGTTCGTCGGACGGTTGCCTTCAAACACTTTGAACGGCACCACGTGCTCCAGGGTCGCCGGATCTTTACCCTGATCGCGATATTCCTGCTCGACCACTTCACGGGATTTACCGAAAGCCAGGGCCTCGGTCTGAGCGAAGAAGTTGGACAGCAGCTTCGGATGATGGTCGGACAGCGGGTTGTGGGTGATAGCCGGGGCGATGAAATCGCACGGTACCATTTTGGTGCCCTGGTGGATCAGCTGGTAGAACGCGTGCTGACCGTTGGTGCCCGGCTCACCCCAGATGATCGGGCCAGTCTGGTAGTCTACCGCGTGGCCGTTACGGTCAACATACTTACCGTTGGACTCCATGTTGCCCTGCTGGAAGTAGGCGGCAAAACGGTGCATGTACTGGTCGTACGGCAGAATCGCTTCGGTTTCTGCTCCGAAGAAGTTGTTGTACCAGATACCGATCAGCGCCAGCAGCACCGGCAGGTTTTTCTCCGCCGGGGTGGTGGAGAAGTGTTTATCCATCGCATGCGCGCCGGACAGCAGCTCAACGAAGTTGTCGAAGCCCACGGAGAGAATGATGGACAGGCCAATCGCTGACCACAGGGAGTAACGGCCGCCAACCCAATCCCAGAATTCGAACATGTTGGCGGTGTCGATACCAAATTCGCCAACCGCTTTACCATTGGTAGAGAGCGCGGCGAAGTGTTTGGCCACGTGCTTGTCGTCGCCCGCGGTCGCCAGGAACCAGTCGCGCGCGCTGTGGGCGTTGGTCATGGTCTCCTGGGTGGTGAAGGTCTTGGACGCCACCAGGAACAGGGTCGTTTCCGGGTTGACGTTCTTCAGCACTTCGGCGATGTGGGTGCCATCGACGTTGGAGACAAAGTGCATGTTGAGGTGGTTTTTGTACGGACGCAGCGCTTCGGTCACCATGAACGGACCGAGGTCGGAACCGCCGATACCAATGTTAACCACGTCGGTGATCGGTTTGCCGGTATAGCCTTTCCAGCTACCGGAGATAATCGCTTCTGAGAAGGTTTTCATCTTCTCCAGCACAGCGTTCACTTCCGGCATCACATCTTTGCCATCAACCACAATCGGCGTATTGCTGCGGTTGCGCAGCGCGACGTGCAGAACCGCGCGGTCTTCGGTACGGTTGATCTTTTCGCCGGAGAACATCGATTTAATGGCGCCTGCCAGATCGGTCTCTTTCGCCAGATCCTGCAGTTTAGCCAGCGTCTCTTCGGTGATGCGGTTTTTGGAGAAGTCCACCAGCATCAGATCGTCGAACGTCGCGGAAAACTTAGAAAAACGGTCGCTATCTTTGGCGAACAGCTCGCTGATAGTGACATCTTTCATTTCGTCGAAGTGTTTCTGTAATGCCTGCCAGGCAGAGGTCTGCGTTGGGTTGATGTTTTTCATTAGCAATACTCTTCTGATTTGAGATTGTGACTTCGGTCGATTGTAGCGCCGGTGACGGAAAATTGTGATGATTTTTGTGACTTGTCCCTGACGCCGGTCAGGAATCGGGTCAAAACGGAGTAAAAAGCCCCATTAGTATAGCTATCATAAGGCTTTTTTCTGTTAGCCGCAGGGGCATGAAAAATCCGCATAACCGCAGCGTTGACATAGCTGGTGTTAAGCCTTTATATATCCGCAGTGCTTACGTATTGGTAGGTATCTATTGCTCGCGCATTTCACGCTACAGCGAAAGGGTATTCGCGGGGGATATAATGTCCCTGTTCCCCCGGCCAGGTGAAAGACGTCGGTAATTGCCAGAAGAGGTGCGTTGCCCAGGTAACCGTATTGGAGGAACCAGTCCGGGGAAAATACGTGAGGGGGAGCAACGCCGAGGTGAAAGAGCGTCTGGTCACGCTCCTCACCGGCCACAGGGGCTGAATCCCCTGGGTTGTCACCAGAAACGTTCGCAGTCGGGCGTTTCATACCCGAACACCTCAGCGCCCAGAGCGGTGAGTCGGGTCTACAAGGTGGAGCACTTCTGGGTGACATCGTAGTTGTTTATCACTCTGCGCCACCCTGTTTATCGCTCTTCCCTTGTGCCATGGCTGAATAATTTGGCCTGGCTTATTAAGACATTTTGTTGCGATCCGGCGGCGTCCAGCCCCTGCCACGATCGGTGTTCAGGAATCGTTTTAATAAGTCAGGCCCCCTGACACGAGGTTGTTATGACAGATCTAGTCGTCGCCAAATTTGGCGGCACCAGCGTTGCCGATTTTGACGCTATGAACCGCAGCATCGATGTGGCGCTGCTCGATGCCAATACCCGTATTGTTGTGCTCTCCGCCTCCGCCGGCGTGACCAACATTCTGGTGGCCTTAGCGGGAGGGCTGGAACCCACCGAACGTTTTTCCCAGCTGGATGCTCTGCGCCAGATCCAGTTCAATATTCTGGAGCGTTTGCGCTATCCCAACGTGATCCGCGAAGAGATTGAGCGCCTGCTGGAAAATATCACCACGCTGGCGGAAGCCGCCGCGCTCGCCTCCTCGACCGCCCTGACCGACGAACTGGTCAGCCATGGCGAACTGATGTCCACCCTGCTGTTTGTAGAAATTCTGCGTGAACGCGGTATTCAGGCGCAGTGGTTTGACGCCCGTAAAGTGCTGCGCACTAACGATCGCTTTGGCCGCGCCGAACCGGACATCGCCGCCGTCGCCGAACTGACCCAGCAGCAGCTGGCGCCGCGCCTGGCGGAAGGCCTGGTGGTGACCCAGGGCTTTATCGGCAGCGAAGCGAAAGGCCGCACCACCACCCTTGGCCGCGGCGGTAGCGATTATACCGCCGCTCTGCTCGGCGAAGCGCTGAATGCCACCCGCGTCGATATCTGGACCGATGTGCCCGGGATCTATACGACCGATCCGCGCGTGGCGCCAGCGGCGAAACGCATCGACGTCATCGCCTTTGAAGAGGCAGCGGAAATGGCCACCTTTGGCGCCAAAGTGCTGCACCCGGCGACCCTGCTGCCCGCTGTGCGCAGCGATATCCCGGTGTTTGTCGGCTCCAGTAAAGAGCCTAAAGCGGGCGGTACGCTGGTGTGTAAAACCACCGAGAACCCGCCGCTGTTCCGCGCGCTGGCGCTGCGTCGCCGCCAGACGCTGCTGACGCTGCACAGCCTGAATATGCTGCACTCCCGCGGCTTCCTCGCCGAGGTATTCGGCATTCTGGCGCGCCATAACATCTCCGTCGATTTGATCACCACCTCCGAAGTGAGCGTGGCCCTGACCATGGATACCACCGGCTCAACCTCTGCAGGCGATACCCTGCTGACCCAGGCGCTGCTGACTGAACTCTCCTCGCTGTGCCGCGTGGAAGTGGAGGAAGACCTGGCGCTGGTGGCCCTGATTGGCAATGAGCTGTCGAAAGCCTGCGGCGTCGGCAAAGAGGTCTTTGGCGTCCTCGAGCCGTTTAATATCCGCATGATCTGCTATGGCGCCTCCAGCCATAACCTCTGCTTCCTGGTGCCTGGCGCCGATGCGGAGAAGGTGGTGCAGAAGCTGCATCACAATTTGTTTGAATAAAATTTCTTAGCACGATAAACAATACCTATAGCCGGGCTCGAACCCGGCTTTTTTATAACAACATCAACACAACCAGCGGACCTGCTCGCCGTCCCATCGGGATGGCGCGGCCCGGTTCGCGTATCGCAAGGAACACAACATGCTCGCAACTCTGACGCGGCTGTTCCCGTTATGGGCACTGCTGCTCTCCGTTCTGGCCTATTACACTCCCACCACCTTCACCCCAATTGGCCCATGGGTCACCACCCTGCTGATGCTGATCATGTTCGGTATGGGTGTGCATCTGAAGCTGGAGGATTTCAAACGCGTCCTGTCGCGCCCGGCGCCGGTCGCTGCAGGGATCTTTCTCCATTATCTGGTGATGCCGCTCGCCGCCTGGCTGCTGGCGCTGCTGTTTCATATGCCGCCGGAGCTTTCCGCCGGGATGGTGCTGGTCGGCAGCGTCGCCAGCGGGACCGCCTCCAACGTGATGATCTTTCTTGCCAAAGGGGATGTGGCGCTGTCGGTGACCATCTCCTCGGTCTCCACCCTCGTCGGCGTCGTGGCGACACCGCTGCTCACCCGTCTGTACGTCGACGCGCATATTCAGGTCGACGTCATGGGCATGTTGCTCAGCATTCTGCAGATTGTGGTCATCCCCATCGCGCTGGGACTGATTGTCCATCATCTGCTGCCGAAGGTGGTGAAAGCGGTAGAGCCGTTCCTGCCCGCTTTCTCGATGGTATGCATACTGGCGATCATCAGCGCGGTGGTGGCGGGTTCCGCCGCCCATATCGCCTCCGTCGGCCTGGTGGTGATTATCGCGGTGATCCTGCATAACACCATTGGCCTGCTTGGCGGCTACTGGGGCGGACGTCTGTTTGGTTTTGATGAATCCACCTGCCGTACGCTGGCGATCGAGGTGGGGATGCAGAACTCTGGCCTGGCGGCCGCGCTGGGTAAAATTTACTTCGGCCCGCTGGCGGCGCTGCCAGGCGCGCTGTTCTCCGTCTGGCATAACCTGTCCGGTTCGCTGCTGGCCGGGTACTGGTCAGGAAAGCCTATCGCCAAAAAAGCCGACAAGCGCTGAGCGTGATACGTCCGGGCGCAGGCCCGGGCGTGTGCGTTATCCAATCTGCAAACGTACTGGTTTACCTAACTTCATTAACATCATGACTAACGCATCCAGGGTAAACTTACTGGTTTTCTGATTGACCACATCTGAAATACGCGGGCGCGAAATGCTCAACTTCGCGGCAGCATCGGCCTGCTTCAATTGATGTTCATCTATCCACTCAGCGATTTCCTGCATTAACTGTCGTTTAAGCGCCATCAACTGCTCAACTTCTTTTTCCGCTTGTCCCCGAAGCTGCTCTGCGTCAGCATCATCAAAGCCCAGTTCACTGAATATATTGCTCTCTTCAGAGGTCACATGACGAATACCATCCACCCTCTTACGATTCATTTATGACTCCTGTGTTCCTGCTGTATTACCTGCAAACGGTTTCTGACAATCTGTTTTTCGTGTTCGGCGGTACGTCGCGTCTTTTTGTTAAAACAGTGCAGGACATATATCGCCTCTGCAAAACGGGCCAGATAAATTACCCGATATGCACCGGAAAAGTGGCGCAGGCGGATTTCCTCAACGCCCCGCCCCAGTTGAGGCATCGCTTTCCAGTCCGCAGCCTCTAAACCCGACTGTAAACGATAAAGCTGGAATCCGGCATCTCTGCGGACGTCCTCAGGAAACTGGCGCAGATCGTCAAAGGAAGAGCCCATCCAGACGATACGCCTCATTCTCTGTTGCTGATTGAGCATACCACATCCTTGTATAAAATTTTATACATCCCCCGCCCAAAATTTGTCGTCGTTGGCCAGTAGGCGTGCCGTTACCCTAAGCCAGACCCGCGCACTGGTCACCAACGAGGGAAATATTCTGCGAGGCGCTTTCCGGATGCGTTCTATTTTGCGCTGATTGCCGTACACTGGGTGCTCTGGTCTGACTGAGGGCACCACCATGGCACTCCCCCGTATTACACAAAAAGAGATGACCGAGCGCGAACAGCGCGAATTGAAAACGCTGCTTGACCGCGCGCGCATTGCGCATGGCCGCCCGCTGAGCAATGCGGAAACGAACAGCGTGAAAAAGGAATATATCGATAAGCTGATGGCGCAGCGTGAAGCGGAAGCGAAGAAAGCCCGCCAGGTGAAAAAACAGCAGGCTTATAAAACGGATAAGGAAGCGACCTTTTCCTGGTCGGCGAATACGCCGACCCGCGGCAGGCGTTAACGCCCTTTCTTTTTACGTCCCGGCTGGGTGAAACGTTTCCCGTTAGCAGCCGGGCGGCCCTTATCGTTGCTATTTTCCATCTTCACCACCGGGCGCTTGATGCCGGGAGTCGCCGCTTTGGCCTTCGGCCTGGCTTTCGGCTTCGCTTCGGAAGAGGAGTTTTCAATCAGCTTGAACAGGTCGATCAACTCGTCATCGGTTAGATCACGCCATTCCCCCAAGGGGATCCCCGTCAGGCTCACGTTCATAATCCGCGTACGCTCAAGCTTCGTCACTTCATAGCCAAAGTGCTCGCACATACGACGGATCTGGCGATTCAGCCCCTGCACCAGAGTGATGCGGAAAACGAACGGCGCCTCTTTCTTCACTTTACATTTTTTCGTCACCGTCCCGAGAATCGGCACCCCCGCGCCCATCCCGCGAATGAACTCATCGGTCACTGGCTTATCGACCGTCACCAGATACTCTTTTTCATGGTCGTTGCCGGCACGCAGGATCTTGTTCACCAGATCACCGTGGTTGGTGAGGAAGATCAGCCCCTGAGAATCTTTATCCAGACGGCCAATAGGGAAGATACGCTTGCTGTGGTTGACGAAGTCGACAATATTGTCGCGTTCGCCATCTTCGGTGGTGCTCACAATACCGACCGGCTTATTCAGCGCAATCAGCACCAGATCATCCGCTTCACGCGGCTCAATCAACCGTCCGTTCACTTTGACCAGGTCACCAGGCTTCACCTGATCGCCAATGGTGGCGCGCTTGCCATTAATAAAGACGTTGCCTTGTTCAATAAAGCGGTCCGCTTCGCGACGCGAGCAGATGCCGCTTTCGCTGATGTATTTATTTAATCGGGTTGATGAGTCGGGCAGCATAGATTCTCCTGTAAAAGCGAAATATACCCTACCTTGTGGGCGAGAAAAAAGATGTGCCTTTGCGCCCTCCGGCGCAAGGTGTGATCGACTACGCCTTTTTTCACAAAAGTGTCCCGCTCAACGCCTGGCAACTTTGCATGATGAAATATCACAGAATCAGCGATTTAGCGTGCAATGCACAAAGGTGCCAACAACCCGCTATTGATAACGCAAATGTGCAAGATTATTCGCCAGATTAGGGTGATGAAATAAAAGAAAATCGCTTTAAACGGTGGCTCTAATAGGGTTATATCAGATCAACAGCACAAACCCGCGATTTGCACAAATGTGCAGGAGCCTGCAGATGACCATGGAAAACAGCGATGATATCCGGTTGATTGTCAAAATCGCCCAGCTCTATTACGAGCAGGATATGACTCAGGCGCAAATCGCTCGCGAGCTGGGGATCTATCGCACCACCATCAGTCGCCTGCTGAAGCGCGGCCGCGAGCAGGGCATTGTTACCATCGCCATCAACTATGACTACAATGAAAACCTGTGGCTCGAGCAACAGCTCAAGCAAAAATTTGGCCTGAAAGAGGCGGTGGTTGCCAGCAGCGATGGGCTGCTGGAAGAAGAACAGCTGAGTGCGATGGGCCAGCATGGCGCCCTGCTTGTCGATCGGTTGCTGGAGCCAGGCGATATCATCGGTTTTTCATGGGGCCGCGCCGTGCGTTCGCTGGTGGAGAACCTGCCGCAGGCCAGCCAGTCACGCCAGGTGATCTGCGTCCCCATCATCGGTGGACCTTCCGGTAAACTGGAGAGCCGCTACCATGTGAACACCTTAACCTACGGCGCGGCAGCCAGACTGAAAGCGGAATCCCACCTTGCCGATTTTCCAGCCCTGCTGGATAACCCGCTGATCCGCAACGGCATCATGCAGTCCCAGCACTTTAAAACCATCTCATCCTACTGGGACAGCCTGGATGTGGCGCTGGTGGGTATTGGTTCACCGGCCATTCGCGACGGCGCAAACTGGCACGCCTTCTACGGCAGCGAAGAGAGCGACGATCTCAACGCCCGCCACGTCGCCGGGGATATCTGTTCGCGTTTCTACGATATTAACGGCGGGTTAGTCGATACCAATATGAGCGAAAAAACCCTGTCGATCGAAATGGCGAAGCTGCGCCAGGCTCGCTATTCCATCGGCATCGCCATGGGGGAAGAGAAATACTCTGGCATTCTTGGCGCATTGCACGGACGCTATATTAATTGTCTGGTGACAAACAGAGAAACGGCTGAGTTATTACTGAAATAACACACAGGATATGATTTCACGCAGCACCCGCTGCGGGGGATCCCTTTATCTAAAGAAATGGGAGTGAATAATGAATACCTGGTTAAATTTAAAAGATAACGTCATTATCGTGACCGGCGGCGCCTCGGGAATTGGGCTGGCCATTGTCGATGAATTATTATCACAAGGTGCTCATGTCCAGATGATTGATATTCATGGCGGCGATCGTCATCACAATGGCGATAATTATCACTTCTGGCCGGCGGATATTTCCAGCGCGACAGAGGTGCAACAGACTATCGATGCCATTATTCAGCGCTGGTCGCGTATTGATGGTTTGGTCAATAACGCTGGCGTGAATTTCCCGCGTTTATTAGTCGACGAAAAAGCACCGGCCGGCCGCTATGAATTAAACGAAGCCGCTTTTGAAAAAATGGTCAATATCAACCAGAAAGGGGTGTTTTTCATGTCGCAGGCGGTGGCGCGTCAAATGGTCAAACAGCGCGCCGGTGTGATTGTCAATGTCTCTTCGGAGAGCGGCCTGGAAGGCTCTGAAGGTCAAAGCTGCTACGCCGCGACCAAGGCCGCGCTCAACAGCTTTACCCGCTCCTGGTCCAAAGAATTGGGTAAATATGGGATCCGCGTGGTCGGCGTTGCGCCGGGGATCCTCGAAAAAACCGGTCTGCGGACACCGGAATATGAAGAGGCGCTGGCCTGGACGCGCAATATCACCGTCGAGCAACTTCGCGAGGGATATACCAAAAACGCCATTCCCATCGGGCGGGCAGGAAAGCTCTCGGAAGTGGCTGATTTTGTTTGCTATCTCTTGTCAGCGCGCGCCAGCTACATCACCGGAGTCACCACTAACATTGCCGGCGGAAAAACGCGCGGTTAAGGAGGCAGTATGGTTCACGCTATCTTCTGCGCCCACGGCCAGCTGGCCGGGGCCATGCTTGATTCGGTATGCATGGTCTACGGCGAGGTTAACGTCAGCGCCGTCGCGTTTGTCCCCGGCGAAAACGCGGCGGATATCGCCATTAACCTGGAAAAGTTAGTAAGCGCCCACACCGATGAGGAGTGGGTAATCGCGGTAGATTTGCAGTGCGGAAGCCCATGGAATGCCGCAGCTGGGCTGGCAATGCGTCACCCGCAGATCCGGGTGATTAGCGGCCTGTCGCTGCCGCTGGCGCTCGAGCTGGTGGATAACCAGCATACCCTGAGCGCCGATGACTTATGCCAGCATCTGCAGGCCATCGCCAGTCAGTGCTGTGTGGTCTGGCAGCAGCCAGAAACCGTTGAGGAGGAGTTCTGATGCAAATTACCCTCGCCCGTATTGATGACCGACTGATTCATGGCCAGGTCACCACCGTGTGGTCAAAAGTCGCCAACGCCCAGCGGATAATTATCTGCAATGACGATGTATTTAACGATGAGGTTCGCCGGACCCTGTTGCGCCAGGCGGCTCCGCCAGGCATGAAGGTAAACGTTGTCAGTCTGGAAAAAGCGGTTGCGGTCTATCATAACCCGCAATATCAGGACGAGACCGTCTTTTATTTATTTACCAATCCACACGATGTTTTAACGATGGTGCGCCAGGGCGTGCAGATCGCCACGTTAAATATTGGTGGCATGGCCTGGCGACCCGGTAAAAAACAGCTAACCAAAGCCGTTTCTTTGGATCCGCAGGATATTCAGGCATTCCGTGAACTCGATAAACTGGGCGTAAAACTCGATTTACGCGTGGTCGCATCAGATCCGTCAGTCAATATTCTCGACAAAATTAACGAAACAGCTTTCTGCGAATAAAAAATAGCGCCTGTTGTGATATGCCGTAGCAGGCAGGATGACTCACACCTTAAAGGTCAAAAATTATGGAAATTAGTACCCTACAGATAATAGCCATATTTATTTTTTCCTGTATTGCCGGAATGGGCAGCGTGCTGGATGAATTTCAGACCCATCGGCCCCTTATCGCCTGTACCGTGATTGGCCTCATCCTGGGCGATTTAAAAACCGGGGTTATGCTCGGCGGTACGCTGGAGCTGATCGCCCTCGGCTGGATGAACGTGGGGGCAGCGCAGTCGCCAGATTCGGCGCTGGCCAGCATTATCTCCGCCATTCTGGTGATTGTGGGCCACCAGAGCATTGCCACCGGTATCGCCATTGCTCTGCCGGTGGCCGCCGCCGGGCAGGTGCTGACCGTTTTCGCCCGTACCATTACCGTGGTGTTCCAGCACGCCGCGGACAAAGCGGCCGAGGAGGCGCGCTTTCGTACCATCGACCTGCTGCATGTCTCCGCACTGGGGGTGCAGGCACTGCGCGTGGCAATCCCGGCGCTGGTGGTCTCGCTGTTCGTTAGCGCGGACATGGTCAGCAGTATGCTCAGCGCGATCCCGGAATTCGTCACCCGCGGCCTGCAGATTGCCGGTGGTTTCATTGTCGTCGTGGGCTACGCGATGGTGCTGCGAATGATGGGCGTGAAGTACCTGATGCCCTTCTTTTTCCTCGGTTTTCTCGCCGGGGGTTATCTCGACTTCAGCCTGCTGGCCTTCGGCGGCGTGGGCGTCATCATCGCGCTGATCTACATCCAGCTCAATCCACAGTGGCGTAAGGCTGAACCCGCCGTGTCCACCGCCCCCTCTGCCCCCGCCCTTGACCAGCTTGACGACTAACGGAGCCGAAAATGGAACAGAAAAAAATCACGCAAGGCGACCTGGTGAGCATGTTTCTCCGCTCCAACCTCCAGCAGGCCTCCTTTAACTTCGAACGTATTCATGGCCTGGGATTTTGCTACGACATGATCCCGGCGATCAAACGCCTGTATCCGCTCAAAGCCGATCAGGTCGCGGCGCTGAAGCGTCATCTGGTGTTCTTTAATACCACGCCGGCGGTGTGTGGCCCGGTGATCGGCGTCACCGCCGCCATGGAGGAGGCCCGGGCTAACGGCGCGGCCATTGACGATGGCGCTATTAACGGCATCAAGGTGGGTCTGATGGGCCCGCTGGCCGGCGTCGGCGACCCGCTGGTCTGGGGCACGCTGCGGCCGATTACCGCGGCCCTTGGCGCCTCGCTGGCCCTCTCCGGCAACATTCTGGGACCTTTGTTATTTTTCTTTATTTTCAATGCAGTGCGGCTGGCAATGAAGTGGTACGGCCTGCAACTGGGCTTCCGTAAAGGGGTCAATATCGTCAGCGATATGGGCGGTAACCTGCTGCAGAAGCTGACCGAAGGCGCCTCCATTCTCGGCCTGTTTGTCATGGGGGTGCTGGTGACCAAATGGACCACCATCAATGTGCCGCTGGTGGTTTCCCAAACGCCCGGTGCAGACGGCGCCACCGTCACGATGACCGTCCAGAACATCCTCGATCAGCTCTGCCCCGGCCTGCTGGCGCTGGGCCTGACGCTACTGATGGTGCGTCTGCTGAACAAGAAAGTGAATCCGGTCTGGCTGATTTTCGCCCTTTTCGGCTTAGGCATTATCGGCAACGCCCTCGGCTTTCTGTCCTGATTATTCCGCCCCGGCGATGCCGGGGTGACGTCAACAACATAGCCCCGAAAGATGAAGGGGATGAGGTGGTTTATGCAAACAACAACGGCCCTGCGCCTGTATGGCAAACGAGACCTGCGCCTGGAAACCTTTACCCTCCCGGCGATGCAGGACGATGAGATCCTCGCCCGGGTGGTCACGGACAGCCTGTGTCTTTCCTCATGGAAAGAGGCCAATCAGGGTGCCGATCATAAAAAGGTGCCAGATGATGTGGCCACCAGGCCCATTATTATCGGTCATGAATTCTGCGGCGAAATCCTTGCCGTCGGTAAAAAGTGGCAGCATAAGTTTCAGCCAGGGCAGCGCTACGTGATCCAGGCCAACCTGCAGTTGCCCGACCGACCCGACTGCCCCGGCTACTCATTCCCATGGATCGGTGGCGAAGCCACCCATGTGGTGATCCCCAATGAGGTGATGGCGCAGGATTGCCTGCTCACCTGGGAGGGGGATACCTGGTTTGAAGGATCGCTGGTGGAGCCGCTCTCCTGCGTCATTGGCGCTTTCAACGCCAATTATCATCTGCAGGAGGGGAGTTACAACCACGTGATGGGGATCCGTCCTCAGGGACGCACTCTGATCCTGGGCGGGACGGGGCCGATGGGGCTGCTGGCTATCGACTATGCGCTGCACGGCCCCATCAATCCTTCACTACTGGTAGTGACCGATACCAATAAGCCGAAGCTCAGCTACGCCCGCCGTCATTACCCCTCTGAGCCGCAGACGCTGATCCACTACCTCGACGGCCATGAGGCCAGTCGCGATACGCTGCTGGCGCTCAGCGGCGGCCATGGCTTCGACGATATCTTCGTGTTTGTGCCAAACGAACAGCTGATCACCCTGGCCTCCTCGTTGCTGGCCCCGGACGGCTGCCTGAATTTCTTTGCTGGCCCCCAGGATAAGCAATTCAGCGCCCCGATCAACTTCTACGACGTGCACTACGCCTTTACCCACTACGTCGGCACCTCCGGCGGTAATACTGACGATATGCGCGCCGCGGTGGCGCTGATGCAGGCGAAAAAGGTCCAGACGGCGAAAGTGGTCACCCATATTCTCGGCCTGAACGCCGCGGGCGAAACCACCCTCGATCTGCCTGCCGTCGGCGGGGGAAAAAAGCTGGTGTATACCGGAAAAGCCTTCCCGCTCACGCCGCTGGGCGAGATCGCCGATCCCGAACTGGCAGCGATTGTGGCGCGTCACCATGGGATCTGGTCCCAGGAGGCTGAAGCGTATCTGCTGGCCCACGCGGAGGATATTACGCATGATTAACCGCGATACGCTGCTGTGCATCTCCCTGGCGGGTCGCCCCGGCAACTTCGGCACCCGCTTTCATAACTATCTGTATGACAAGCTGGGATTGAACTACCTCTACAAAGCCTTTACGACTAAGGATATTGAGGCGGCGGTAAAAGGGGTTCGCGCGTTGGGTATCCGCGGCTGTGCGGTCTCCATGCCGTTTAAAGAGAGCTGCATACCGTTTCTTGACGCGGTCGACCCGTCAGCAAAAGTCATCGACTCCGTCAACACCATCGTCAATGACGACGGGAAGTTAACCGGGCTAAACACCGATTACATCGCGGTCAAAAGCCTGATCGCCAGCCATCGGCTCGATACCAACGCCAGAGTGATGATTCAGGGTAGCGGCGGCATGGGGAAAGCCGTCATTGCCGCCTTCCGTGATGCCGGTTTCCGCGACGTGATCATTGCGGCCCGCAATCGCCAGCGCGGCCTGGCGCTGGCAAAACAGTATGGCTTTCAGTGGCAGCCCCTGCCGGAAGGGATCGCAGCCGAGATTCTGGTCAATGTCACACCGCTGGGCATGGCGGGGGGAGCGGAAAGCAACACGCTGGCGTTCAGCGAGGCCATGGTGGACCAGGCCAGCGTCGTGTTTGACGTGGTCGCGTTGCCGGCGGAAACTCCGCTGATCCGCCTGGCGCAACAACGGGGTAAGCAAACCATCAGCGGTGCGGAAGTCATTGCCCTGCAAGCCGTCGAGCAGTTCGCCCTTTATACCGGCGTACGACCGGATAACGCGCTGGTGGCAGAAGCCTCGGCGTTTGCCAGAAGCTAGGATGTCCCTCCCGGGAAGGCGTCAGCCACGTCCCGGGAGGGCTACCTCGCCAGAAAAGAAGCGACATAAACGGAAAAATAATCCGTCTCAGTAGTCATCTCGTTCGTCGTCTTCATCCGGCTGCTCCATCACGCTGTAGGCCACCGAGCAGAACAGGCTGTTCAGACGCTTCATATCCCCCAGCAGCGCCAGGTGCAACGTACTGGTTTCGATACTCTGCACGTTCTGCTGATGCAGACGGTCAACGTGCGCATGCGAGTAACGGCGGTTAAGAATGCGGAACCGGTGTTTGCTGCGCCGCAGACGGCGGGCGCTGGGTACATCGCTGGAGAAGAAGACCGACATCGCCAGCTGCAGATTGCTGAGCAGCAGATCGTACAGCGCATCCAGCTCCTTTAACCCTTCCACCGAGAAGGCGCGCCGCGCCGCCAGCGATTTATCGGCGATCTCGCTGCCCATCCGCTCGACGATATCGGACGCCTGCTCGAGGTTTAGCGACATCTCAATGATTTCCGCCCAGCGCCGGGACTCCTCCTCCGCCAGCTCATCCTTTGGCATTCGCGCCAGATAGAGCTTAATGGCGGTGTAGAGCACGTTGATATCGTCCGCCATACGACGTAGCTCTTTCTCCTGACGCGGTTCGCCATGCATCACTTTATGCAGGCTCCCCAGCATCTGCTCCATCGCATCTCCAATGCGCAGCGTCTCGCGCGCGGCATTGGCCAGCGCCAGCGCTGGCGTATCCAGCGCCGACGGGTCAAGATGCTTGGGTTTCAGCTGGTTATCCAGCTCGGGCTCATCGCGGATCATACGCTGGCACAGCTTCGCCATCGGTCCGGCAAAGGGCACCATCGCGATGCAGCGCAGCAGGTTATAAAAGACGTGGAAGTAGATAACCAGCTCAGACTCCGCCAACGGCAGCTTGTGCATCGCCGCGGCCAGCGGATGGACGAATGGCAGAATAATCAGGCTCCCCACCAGCTTAAACAGCAGGCTACCCAGCGCCACGCGGCGCGCCGCCGCGTTTGCCGCGCTGTTGTTGAGCATCGCCAACAGCCCGGAGCCCAGGTTGGCGCCAATTACCAGGCACAGCGCCACCGGGAAGGAGATTGCTCCCGCCGCGGTCAGCGTCGCCGTCAGCAGCACCGCCGCCAGGCTGGAGTAGCTGATGATCGCGAATACGGCGCCAATTAAGGCATCCAGCATGATATCGCCGGTCAGCGAGGCGAAAATCACCTGCACACCGTTGGCCTGGGTGATGGGGTTCACGGCCTGCACAATCAGCTCCAGGGCCAGCAGGATCAGCCCCAGACCAATCCCCACCCGCCCCAGCTGCCCGGCGCGGGTTTGCTTGCGGCCAAGGAAGAAGATCACCCCGATAAAAATGAGTAGCGGCGATAGCCACGACAGGTCGAAGGTCAGCACCCTCGCCATCAGCGCCGTCCCGACGTCGGCCCCCAGCACCATTACCAGCGCTGGCGTCAGGCCCACCAGATCCTGGGCGACAAACGAGGTCACCAGCATGGTGGTGGCATTGCTGCTTTGCACCAGCGCAGTGACGCCAAGACCCGCGCAGAAGGCGAGCGGCTTTTTCTCTACGCTGCTACTGAGAACGGTACGCAGGCGAGCGCCATAGACGCGCATCACCCCGGTACGCACAATATGCGTGCCCCACACCAGCAGAGCAACCGCGGACAACAGGTGTAGCAGAGTTAACACGGAATCAGCTTCTCCTTATCATTATAGGTTTTCCGAAGATCAGGAACCTCTCTCAGTATAAGGGGTTAACCTCAATAAAGAGACAAGGCGCTCACAGAGCGCCTTGTTTGTTGTAAGGAAAGGTGACGATTTAGTCGGCATCATAGCCCAGATTAGGCGCTAACCAGCGTTCGACTTCCGCCGGGGTCATCCCTTTACGCAGCGCGTAGTCTTCGACCTGGTCGCGCTGGATCTGCGCCACGGCGAAGTACTTGCTGTCCGGATGGCTGAAGTACCAGCCGGAAACCGATGCCCCGGGCCACATGGCGAACGATTCGGTCAGCTTCATGCCGGTATGGGCTTCGACGTCCAGCAGCTGCCAGATGGTGCCTTTTTCGGTGTGCTCCGGACAGGCCGGATACCCCGGCGCCGGACGGATCCCCTGGTAATTCTCGCGAATAAGTTCCTCATTGCTGAGGTTCTCATTGGCCGCATACCCCCAGTAGACCTTGCGCACTTTCTCATGCAGATACTCGGCGAAGGCTTCCGCCAGACGATCGGCGATGGCCTTGATCATGATCTTGTTATAGTCATCATGCTGCGCTTCATAGGCGTCCGCCAGCGCGTCCTCTTCCAGGCCGCCGGTCACGGCAAAGGCGCCGATGTAGTCCGCCTTGCCGCTCAGCTTCGGCGCGACAAAATCGGCGAGGCAGTAGTTCGCGAAGCCGACCTTTTCCGTCTGCTGACGCAGATGATGGCTCACCGTCAGCACGTGGGTGCGGGTTTCATCGCGATAAATTTCAATATCGTCGCCCACGCGGTTGGCCGGGAACAACCCGACCACGCCGCGCGGGTTCAGGGTTTTCTCTGCGCTGAGTTTATCTAACAAATCGTTGGCGTCTTTGAACAGGCGCTGTGCCTCTTCGCCCACCACTTCATCTTCCAGAATCCGCGGGTATTTACCCGCCAGCGACCAGGTCATGAAGAACGGCGTCCAGTCGATGTAGTTGCGCAGCGTCTCGATGCTCGCTTCCACCTCCTGTACCCCCAGGCGATGGGCCACCGGCGGCGTGTAGCTCTCCCAGTCGAAGGCCAGATCGTTTTCCCGCGCCGCGGCCAGGGTCACCGGCGGCGTGCGCGGTTTTTTACGCCCATGCTGAATACGCACGGTCTCATACTCTTTACGCGTGCGGGCGACAAAATCATCGCGCTGCGTATCCGAGAGCAGCGCAGCCACCACCCCGACGGTGCGCGAGGCGTTCTGTACGTAAACGGTCGGGCCACTGTAGTTCTGCTCGATTTTCACCGCCGTATGCGCTTTCGAGGTAGTCGCGCCACCGATCAGCAGCGGGATGGTAAAGCCCTGGCGCTCCATCTCTTTCGCCACGTTAACCATCTCGTCCAGTGACGGAGTAATCAGCCCGGAAAGGCCGATCAGATCCGCATTGACCTCTTTGGCGGTTTTGAGAATTTTATCTGCCGGGACCATCACGCCAAGATCGATAATTTCGTAGTTATTGCACTGCAGCACCACGCCGACGATATTTTTACCGATGTCGTGAACGTCGCCTTTTACGGTGGCAATCACCATTTTGCCGTTACTGGAGCCCTGTTCTTTGCTGGCTTCGATATAAGGTTCGAGGTAGGCCACCGCCTGTTTCATCACGCGAGCGGATTTCACCACCTGCGGCAGGAACATTTTACCTTCGCCGAACAGGTCGCCGACCACGTTCATGCCGTCCATCAGCGGCCCTTCAATCACCTCAATCGGGCGGGCAGCCTGCTGACGCGCTTCTTCGGTGTCCTGTTCGATAAATTCGGTAATGCCCTTCACCAGCGAATATTCGAGACGCTTTTTCACGTCCCAACTGCGCCATTCCGCCTGCTGAGCATTCGCGCCGTCGTCCGCTTTGCTGCCGCGATATTTTTCCGCCAGCTCAAGTAACCGTTCGGTACTGTCATCGCGGCGGTTAAGGATCACATCTTCGACCGCGTCGCGCAGCTCGCCCGGCAGATCGTCGTAAATCGCCAGCTGGCCGGCGTTGACGATCCCCATATCCATGCCGTTACGGATCGCGTAGTAGAGGAACACGGCGTGGATCGCCTCACGTACCGGGTCATTACCGCGGAACGAGAACGACACGTTGGAGACGCCGCCGGAGATCAGCGCATGCGGCAGCTCGCGTTTGATGTCTTCGCAGGCGCCGATAAAGTCCTGCGCATAGTTATTGTGCTCTTCGATACCGGTCGCTACCGCAAAGATATTGGGATCAAAGATGATATCTTCTGGCGGGAAGCCGACCTCTTCAGTGAGAATTTTGTAAGCGCGACGGCAAATCTCAATTTTGCGTTCGCGGGTGTCGGCCTGGCCCACTTCGTCAAAGGCCATCACCACTACCGCGGCGCCATAACGGCGAACCAGCTTCGCATGGTGGATAAAAGGTTCAACGCCCTCTTTCATCGAAATCGAGTTAACAATGCCTTTGCCCTGAATGCATTTCAAACCCTTTTCAATGACTTCCCACTTGGAGGAGTCGATCATGATCGGCACGCGGGCAATGTCCGGCTCGCCGGCAATCAGGTTGAGGAAGCGCACCATCGCCGCTTCCGCGTCGAGCATCCCCTCATCCATGTTGATATCGATAATCTGCGCGCCGCTTTCGACCTGCTGACGGGCAACGTCCAGCGCTTCGCTGTACTTCTCTTCTTTGATCAAGCGCTTAAATTTCGCCGAGCCGGTGACGTTGGTACGTTCGCCGACGTTAACGAACAGGCTGTCGTCGCCGATGTTCAGCGGCTCCAGGCCGGCGAGGCGGCAGGCCACCGGCAGTTCCGGCAACTGGCGCGGCGGTAAACCGGCCACCGCCCGGCTCATAGCGGCAATATGCTCCGGGGTCGTACCGCAGCAGCCGCCGACGATATTGAGGAAACCGGCTTCCGCCCATTCGCGAATTTGCGTCGCCATGGTGTCGGCATCCAGATCGTATTCACCGAAGGCGTTGGGCAGACCGGCGTTCGGGTGCGCCGTGACGTAGCATTCGGCGATGCGCGACAGCTCCTGGACATACTGCCGCAGTTCGTCCGGCCCGAGGGCGCAGTTCAGACCAAACGATAAGGCTTCGGCGTGACGCAGCGAGTTATAAAAGGCTTCGGTGGTCTGTCCGGAAAGCGTGCGGCCGGACGCATCGGTGATGGTGCCGGAGATCATCAGCGGCAGGTCAACGCCCAGCGCCTCCAGCTCCTCTTTCACCGCATAGATGGCCGCCTTGGCGTTCAGAGTATCAAATACCGTTTCAATCAGGATCAGATCCACGCCACCTTCCACCAGCGCCCGGGTGGATTCGCGATAGGCAGCCACCAGCTGGTCAAAGGTAATATTACGGAACGCCGGATCGTTCACATCAGGCGAAATAGAGGCGGTACGGTTGGTCGGGCCAAGCACGCCCGCGACGTAGCGCGGTTTTTCCGGCGTGCGGGCCGTCCAGGCGTCGGCGCTGGCGCGGGCCAGCTTCGCCGCGGCAAAGTTGATCTCGGCCGACAGGGATTCCATCTGGTAATCCGCCATCGCGATGGTCGTCGAGTTAAAGGTGTTGGTCTCAATGATATCCGCACCGGCCTCGAAGTAGGCGTCGTGGATCTCGCGGATCACCTCGGGCTTGCTGAGCACCAGCAGGTCGTTGTTGCCTTTCAGGTCGCACGGCCAGTCAGCAAAGCGCTCACCGCGAAAGTCCTGCTCACTCAGACGATAGCCCTGGATCATGGTGCCCATGCCCCCATCCAGAACCAGAATACGTTCTTTTAACTGCTGATGCAGTTGCTCAACTTTGCTGCTCACACTTGCTCCCGACAACGCTCAACTCAGGCCAAATAGCCAACAAACCATACTGGCATAAACCACCGGAGCGGAAAAGACAACAACAGGCAATATGAGACATGTTCAGCTTCACTCCTCCGATGAGTCCGGTTGTGATTGCATTATCGCCAAATAAAACGAAAATCATTTCCACGATACAGAAAAAGGAGTCCGCGATGGCCACTACCCCCGTTCCCGCGAAACGCGGCAGAAAACCCGCGGCTGCCACCGCCCAGCAGGCTGGCGGTCAGGTTCAGTCGCTGACCCGCGGCCTGAAATTGCTCGAATGGATTGCCGAGTCCCACAGCAGCGTCGCGCTAACCGAGCTGGCGCAGCAGGCGGGTCTGCCCAACTCCACCACCCACCGCCTGCTGACCACCATGCAGCAGCTGGGCTTCGTCCGCCAGGTGGGCGAGCTGGGCCACTGGGCCGTCGGGGCGCATGCCTTCGTGGTCGGCAGCAGCTTTCTGCAAAGCCGCAATCTGCTGGCGATTGTCCACCCGATCCTGCGCCAGCTGATGGAAGATTCCGGTGAAACGGTGAATCTGGCGGTGCTTGACCAGAGCGACCACCAGGCGATCATTATCGACCAGGTGCAGTGCACCCAGCTGATGCGTATGTCGGCGCCGATCGGCGGTAAGCTGCCGATGCACGCCTCCGGCGCCGGGAAGGCGTTTCTCTCGCAATTAAGCGAAGAGCAGGTCACCAGCCTGCTGCACCGTAAAGGGCTGCATGCCTATACGCATGCCACGCTGGTCTCGCCGCTGCATCTGAAGGAAGATTTAGCGCAGACCCGCAAGCGGGGCTACTCTTTCGATGACGAGGAGCACGCGCTCGGCCTGCGCTGCGTCGCCGCCTGCATTTATGATGAACATCGCGAACCGTTCGCGGCAATCTCCATCTCCGGGCCGATTTCACGCATGACCGATGACCGGGTGACCGAGCTGGGCGCGCTGGTGATCAAAGCGGCGAAGGAAGTGACGCTGGCGTATGGCGGGGTTAAATAAAAAAATGCCCCACAGGGGCATTTTAAGTAGGCCTGATAAGCGTAGCGCCATCAGGCAGATCGGCGCACCCTGCCGGATGGCGGCGTAAACACCTTATCCGGCCTACTGTCAGCGCCATAGCGCACGCTAAAACGCTGCTTGCGCCGGTAGGCGTAAACATCTTCCACATGGCCGTTTTTAATCCGCGTCTGCAGCTCGCGCCAGTAGTCCGCGCGCAGCAGGTCGGCATGCATCTCCTCAAACAGCGGCCCAACGCGCGGGTCGGCGCACAGCCAGTGGCGGAACTCCTCCGGAAACACATCCCCCGGCGAAACGCTGTACCACGGCTCGCTGGCCAGCTCATCTTCCGGATAGCGCGGCGGCGGGATCTGGCGGAAATTTACCTCTGTCATATAGCAAATTTCGTCATAGTCGTAGAACACCACCCGGCCGTGGCGGGTGACGCCGAAGTTTTTAAACAGCATATCGCCGGGAAAGATGTTGGCGGCGGCCAGCTGGCGGATAGCATTGCCATACTCTTCTACCGCATCACGCAATGCCTGGCCGTTAACCTGCTCCAGCCACAGGTTGAGCGGCACCATTCGCCGTTCAATATAGAGATGACTGATGACGATGCGGTCGCCGAGATCGGTGAGTTTGTTCCCCGCTTCCGCCTGCAACAGCGCCAGCAGCGCCGGCGCGATTTGCCGTTTATCCAGCACGAAATTTTCAAACTCCTGGGTATCCGCCATCCGCCCGACGCGGTCGTGTTCCTTTACCAGCTGATAGCAGGCGCGCACGTGGGCGGCGGTCACCTCTTTCTGCGGCGCGAAGCGGTCTTTGATCACCTTAAACACCCGGTCAAACCCCGGCAGGGTAAACACCAGCATCACCATCCCGCGAATGCCCGGCGCTTCAATAAACTGCTCATCGCAGCGAGTAATGTAGTGTAGATATTCGCGATAGCTTTCGGTTTTGGCGTGCTTCTGACAGCCAATCGCCATGTACAGCTCGGCCGTCGTTTTGCCCGGCAGGATCTCACGCAGCCATTCCACCAGAGCGCCGGGCAACGGCGCATAAACCATAAAATAGGAACGCGCGAAGCCAAAAACGATGCTTGCTTCGGCATGGGTGGTCAGGCAGGTGTCAACAAACAACTCACCCTCATCGCTGCGGTGGATCGGCAGCAAAAAAGGCAGCGTCGCCATCGGCATGACCAGTTTGCCCACCAGCCAGGCGGCTTTATTCCGGTAGAACAGCTCATTGGCGACCTGCAGATGACAGGTGGCGAGCAGTTCCTCCCCCAGCGCCTCCTGCAGACTGGCAATGATATAGCCGATATCCCGCGCTTTGTTCTGCCACGGCAGCCGCAACGGCAAATCGGACAGTACTTTGCCCAGCAGGTGGGACCAGCCGCGTTCCGGAAAGAAATCTTTCGCCAGCGGTCGCGGTAGGGTGCGAAAGGGACGCTCGGGCTGCGAACTGAAAATAAAGAGCCGCTCGGGGGTCAGCGAGCGGTGGTCAAACAGTCGGCAGTAGACCGAATTGAAAAAGCTCTCGGCAATTTCAAAGCGAGGGTAATCCGGCAACAGTTGGGTGTACTGCTGTTTCACCCGCAGAAGAAAATCGACGTCGGTACTTTTCCCTTCGGTAATGCAGCGCAGCTGCTCTACCACCAGGCCAACGTGGTGATCGTAGAGATGGATACGCTGCTTCATCGCCTGCTGTACGGCGTGCCAGTCAGCCTGTTCAAAGCGCTGCTGCGCGCCGGAGGTCACCTCCAGGAAACGCCCGTACTGGGCGTCGAATCCCTGTAAAATGGTTTGGGCAATCAGTAGTTCCAGGCCACGCGTCATCGCTTTCCCCCATCCGGCACCACGTCATGCCGGATGGCGCGCTCGCTTATCCGGCCTGCATCCCTTCCCAGGCCCGGTCAGCGTCGCGCCGCCGGGCATGGCTCAAAACTGATCTTCTTCGGTCGAGCCGGTCAGCGCCGTCACCGATGAGGCGCCGCCCTGGATAATGGTAGTGACTTTGTCGAAGTAGCCAGTGCCCACCTCCTGCTGGTGCGAGACGAAGCTATAGCCTTCCGGCGCGGCAGCGAATTCCGGCTGCTGCACTTTCTCAACATAGTGGCGCATCCCCTCACCCTGAGCGTAGGCATGGGCGAGGTCGAACATGTTGAACCACATGCTGTGGATCCCGGCGAGGGTAATAAACTGGTATTTGTATCCCATGTCCGACAGCTGCTGCTGGAAGCTGGCGATGGTTTTATCGTCGAGATTTTTCTTCCAGTTAAACGACGGTGAGCAGTTATAGGCCAGCAATTTGCCCGGGAAACGCGCATGGATAGCCTCAGCAAAGCGGCGCGCCTGCTCAAGATCCGGTTTCGACGTTTCGCACCACACCAGATCCGCGTACGGCGCATAAGCCAGCCCGCGACTGATCGCCTGCTCGATCCCGGCGTGGGTGCGGAAGAACCCTTCGCTGGTGCGATCCCCGGTAATAAACTCACGATCGTACGGATCGCAGTCAGAGGTAATTAAATCGGCCGCATCGGCATCGGTACGGGCGATCACCAGCGTCGGGACCCCCATCACGTCGGCTGCCAGACGCGCCGCCACCAGCTTCTGAATCGCCTCCTGGGTCGGGACCAGCACTTTACCGCCCATATGACCGCACTTCTTCACTGACGCCAGCTGATCTTCGAAGTGAACCGCCGCTGCACCGGCTTCAATCATCGATTTCATCAGCTCAAAGGCGTTAAGGACGCCGCCAAAACCGGCCTCCGCATCCGCCACGATCGGCAGGAAGTAGTCGATATAACGCGGATCGTTCGGTTCAATCCCGACCGACCACTGGATCTGATCGGCACGACGGAAAGTGTTGTTGATCCGATCCACCACCGCCGGTACCGAGTTGGCCGGATACAGCGATTGATCCGGATACATGCTGGACGCCAGGTTAGCATCCGCCGCCACCTGCCAGCCGGAGAGATAAATGGCTTCGATACCCGCCTTCGCCTGCTGCAAGGCCTGGCCGCCGGTCAGCGCGCCGAGACTGTTGACGTACCCTTTTTTCGCCTCACCGTGCAGCAGACGCCACATTTTCGCCGCGCCAAGCTGTGCCAGCGTGCATTCTGGATTCACCGAGCCGCGTAACTTCACCACCTCTTCCGCGCTGTACGGGCGGGTAATGCCTTCCCAGCGCGGGTTCGTCCACTCTTTATTTAATTCTTCGATTTGTTGGGTACGGGTTTTCATGTGCAGATGCTCCATATAATTTCCTGGCTCCCCAGGCGCATTGGTGAAGGACTAAATGGCGAACCACACCATCTGGCGATCAGGCCAGCAGGCGGTAGCCCGGTAATGTCAGAAAATCAATTAGCTCGTCGGAGGTGGTGATCTGCTCCATCAGTCGCGCCGCATCGTCAAAGCGGCCGTGGCTGAAACGGTGCTCTCCCAGCTCCTCCTGAATCACCATCAGCTCTTCCGCCAGCCACTGGCGGAACAGCGCCTTCGTGACCGGGGTGCCGTCGTTCAGGGTTTTCTGATGATGGATCCACTGCCAGATAGAGGTGCGCGAGATCTCGGCCGTCGCGGCGTCTTCCATCAGGCCATAAATCGGGACGCAACCGTTGCCGGAGATCCAGGCTTCGATGTACTGCACCGCCACGCGAATGTTGGCGCGCATCCCGGCTTCCGTGCGCTCGCCCTCGCAGGGGGCCAGCAGCTGTTCGGCGGTAATTGGCGCATCCGCGCTCCGGGTGACCGAGAGCTGATTCGGCTTATCGCCCAGTACGCGGTTAAACACCGCCATAGCGGTATCCGCCAGCCCCGGGTGGGCAATCCAGGTGCCATCGTGACCATTGTTCGCCTCCAGCTCTTTATCGGCGGTGACTTTGCTCAGCACCTGACGGTTACGTTCGGCATCTTTGCTCGGGATAAACGCCGCCATGCCGCCCATCGCAAACGCACCGCGTTTGTGGCAGGTCTTAATCAACAACCGTGAGTAGGCGCTGAGGAACGGTTTATCCATCGTCACCACCTGACGGTCAGGCAACACGCGGTCCGGATGGTTTTTCAGCGTTTTGATATAGCTGAAGATGTAGTCCCAACGGCCGCAGTTCAGGCCAACAATATGGTCGCGCAGCGCATGCAGGATCTCATCCATCTGGAACACCGCTGGCAGCGTCTCAATCAGCAGCGTGGCCTTGATGGTGCCGCGCGGCAGGTCAAAGCGATCTTCCGTAAAGCTAAAGACATCGTTCCACCATGCCGCCTCCTGCCAGGCCTGGGTTTTTGGCAGATAGAAGTAGGGACCGCTCCCCTTCGCCAGCAGCGCCTGGTAGTTATGAAAAAAATAGAGCGCAAAATCGAACAGACTGCCGGGGATGGCCTCATTACGCCAGGTGACGTGCTTTTCCGGCAGGTGCAGGCCGCGCACACGGCATACCAGCACAGCGGGATTGGGCTGCAGCTGGTAGATTTTGCCGGCCTCGTTGGTGTAGCTGATGGTCCCGTTCACGGCATCACGCAGGTTAATTTGGCCATCAATGACTTTACGCCAGTCAGGCGCCAGCGAATCCTCAAAGTCCGCCATAAAGACTTTGACGTTGGCATTCATCGCGTTAATGACCATTTTGCGTTCAACGGGACCGGTGATTTCAACACGGCGATCCTGCAAATCCGCCGGGATACCGCGGATGGTCCAGTTTCCATTTCTAATGGAAGCGGTTTCCGAAATAAAGTCAGGAAGTACACCTTGATCAATGGCCTGCTGCTGCTGCTGACGCGCGGCCAGTAGCTTATTACGCGCCGGCGCAAAGCGGCTCACCAGTTCCGTCAGAAATTCTACCGCCTCAGGCGTTAAGATCTGCTTCTCCTGCTCGCCATAGGGCTGACTAAAGGCCAGTTCATCGGTGATTGTCGCCTGCTGCGTCATTGTGCTGTTCCTCTTGGTTGATCCGCTGGAAGCGAGCGAGAGATCGTTGTGTAGTTTTCGCTCAGCACAATTAAGACTACTCAATTAATTTTCAAAATCAAAAACAATTTCCATTTTAATTTTAAAATAGAGTTAACATATTGATAACAATGGAATTAAAGTTATCATTGAGCATGAAGTGAATTTCGGAAATAAAAAAGGCACCCGAAGGTGCCAGAGGCAAAGTGCTGAAACGCTTTAGGATCGTTTCGTGTAGAGTATTACTCCAGTGTAGGATTCATATGGCGCAGATCGTATGGTGTAATCTGGTAGACATAATAGTTAAGCCAGTTAGCAAACAGCAGATTGCCGTGGCTCCGCCAGGTGGCGCGCGGTTTGTTCTGCGGGTCGTTTTGCGGAAAATAGTTGTAAGGAACCTCTGGATTCAAACCGGCTTCCACATCGCGGAAATATTCGCTTGCCAGGGTATTGGCATCGTACTCCGGGTGGCCGGTAACAAAGGCGATGCGCTTATCTTTGCTGGCAAACAAATACGCATCGCCCTCTTCCGTCTCCGCGAGGATCTCGAGATCGGTGTAGTCGCGGATAAGTCCCGCCGGAAAATCAGCATAGCGTGAGTGCGGGGCCAGGAAAGAGTCGTCGAAACCGCGGGTCAGTAAGGCGTGTGGATGCAGAATATGGTGTTCATAAACGCCAGAAATCTTTTCGGCGCGGGTCTGCTTCGGAATGCCGTACAGAATATTCAGCGCGGCCTGAACCGCCCAACAGACGAACAACGTGGAGGTGACGTGATCCTTCGCCCACTCCAGCACCTGTTTGATCTGTGGCCAGTAAGCAACATCGTTAAACTCAACCAGGCCTAAGGGGGCACCGGTGACAATCAGGCCATCAAAGTTCTGATCGCAGATCTCATCGAAATTGCAGTAAAAGTTATTCAGATGCTCCGCCGGCGTATTACGCGACTCACGCGCATCAATACGCAACAACTGGATGTCCACCTGCAGCGGAGAGTTCGACAGCAGACGCAGGAACTGATTTTCCGTCTCGATTTTCTTCGGCATCAGGTTGAGGATTAACACCTTCAGGGGGCGAATTTCCTGAGTCGTTGCACGTGTTGTCGTCATCACAAAGACGTTTTCATTGCGCAAGAAACTGACGGCTGGTAGCTCGTCCTGCACCCGAATTGGCATAACTGTATTACCTCATAGCATACGTATAAACGTTTAGACATCCAGATAGCTGAAGATAACCAGGAATCGGGTGAATGTCGAGTCTGCATGTTCACGGTGAGAAAATTTCACGGCGCGCATTGAGTTAGAATATAAGAATGAAGAAAAGGAGAAACTATGGTTATTAGCATCCGCCGTTCCCGGCCAGATGAAGGGGATAAACTGATTGCGATATGGTGTCGGTCGGTCGACGCCACGCACGATTTTCTGTCAAAAGCGTATCGAAAGGAGCTGGAGGAGATGGTACGCGCATTTTTACCGGAGGCTCCGCTGTGGGTGGCGGCTAACACCCAGGACCAGCCGATCGCCTTTATGCTGCTTACCGGAGAGCATATGGATGCGCTGTTCGTCGATCCGGATGTCCGCGGCTGTGGCGTGGGGAAATTGCTGATTGAGCATGCGCTGTCGTTAACGCCAAAGCTGACGACGAATGTGAATGAGCAGAATGAACAAGCGGTCGGGTTTTATCAGAGGATGGGTTTTAACGTGACAGGGCGTTCTGAGACGGACGATCTGGGGCAACCGTATCCGTTATTGAATTTGATACATGAGCAGCAGGCTGAAGCAGACTAAGATTGACGTCGCAACTGCTGACCCTTAGGCAGGGGCCTCCCCGGAGGCGGTGCTGCGCACCTTGTCCGGGCTACAGGTCGTGCAGGGCGGGTGCGAATCCGTAGCCCCGGTAAGCGCAGCGCCACCGGGGAGACAT
>NZ_QEQO01000010.1:162634-187299 GCF_003097195.1 Klebsiella sp. GL120222-02 | reverse complement strand
GATCGGCTCGCCGCCGGGAGTGTCATACTCCGCGGTATAGGTGTGCCAGTAGAGGCCGCTCTGGATAAGCTCCGGCGCGTCCTCAAAGTCCTGGCGCAGATCGTCTTTGGCGACGTCCAGGATCTCCGTTTTGACGTTCTGCCGATAGTCGGTGTTGTCCACCAGCTGTTTGAGGCCGCGCCACAGGGATTCGACCTGCTGAAACTCCTGATGGTGCATCACCGCGTCCAGCTGACGGCTTATCTGGAAATCCAGTTCGGCGATATGGTGGTCAATCAGCGTTTTGTCGAGCTTTTCCACCCGCTGACCGGACTGACGAATGCGCTCCATAAACACCTGCATCGCCGCGGTGAGACGTTCCGCCGCTGGCGCCTCGGAGAGCGCGGCATCGTCCAGAAAGTCGTTGATATCCCCGAGGTGAGACGCCGGGGCGAGATTAATTTTTTCAAACAGCGAGGCGTAAACGCCCTCGCCCGCCCTATTTTCCTGCAACGTGGTTTGCCCCTGAACAGGGGCGTTTTCTGTGGTAACAGACATTAGCATTTTCCCGGTTAATCCATTAACAGACTTGCCCCGCCATTATTTCGGGGCAAGCGCACTCATTTCGTCGCGTAATTCCTGGGACTGCGCCGGATCTTTCAGGATTGCCTCAAGCTCTTTTCTGAAAGTGGCGTTATCAAGCAGATTGGATTTGAGATCGCGTAATAAATTACGCATCGCCAGCATGGCGCGGAGTTGCGGAATTTGCCGGGCAACCTGCTCTGGTTCAAAATCTTTGATGTCGGTAAAACGCAGTCTGACGTTCTCCTCTTCGCCGTTGCCGGCCAGCGTATTTGGCACCGAGAGGTTCACTTCCGGGCTAAATTCCGAAAGTACGCTGTTAAAGTTATTTTTATTGACGTTTATTTTTTCTCTTTCCGATAAAGGCCGGTTTTCCTTACCATGACTAAAATCGCCAATGGTAAGCAGCTTCAGCGGCAGTTCGACCTTCTTCTGCGCGCCGCCGGTATGAAGAGATAATTTGAGATTAATGCGCGCCCTGGGGATTTCATTCTGGAACGTATCAGCCACTTTTGTCTTTTCCTTAGTTAATTATCATACGCATTTTCGCCTTATACTTAATTAGGGGCAATGATAAAACAACGCTGAACAAAACAGCAAGCCACCAGCTATTAGTAAAACTACAATACAAATACAGCAACAATTCATATCAATAATGAATGATAATTACATCAATCATTAAAGATAAAAATCGCATAACATTAAAAAATCCCACACCATAAAACTATCATTTAATGATTTAATTAATCAGCACAAATTTGCTTTAAATCAAGATTGATATATTAAGAGCGTCAATATTAATAAATTTATTGATATTGCGGCATGAAGAATTATAACAAAAGATGTATTGACGCATTTACACTAATACTCAGCAAAAAAATGACTTACTTTCACATTTCTACAGCTACCTTCATGATGTAACGGTGTGACGGTATCATCTGTTACCGATGATGTAGACACATGTCTCACAATTCCGCGTACAATGCCCCTTGGCTTAAACAGTCACAAGCCACTACCCCAGTGCAACCTTCTCTGGACGATACAGGAGCCAGGCGTTGATATGAAACAGATCACCCTCAGCGATATGCAGCAGCAGAGCGAAGCGGCAGCCAGTGCCCCGCGCTTGCGTGCCCATCGCAATTTTCATCCCGAACTAAGCGACCCGGTACAGCGCCTCGCCATTGCGATGGAACCCGGCACCTATATCCGTCCGCACCGGCACAGACATACCTTCGAACTTTTGCTGCCCCTGAAAGGCCGCTTTGTGGTACTGAATTTTGATGACAATGGCGTAGTCACCCGCCGGGTGGTGCTGGGTGAAACCTGCACGGCGCTGGAAATGGAAGCCGGTACCTGGCATACGGTGCTCTCGCTCGACCCGGGCGGGATGGTTTTTGAAGTTAAGCAAGGTGCTTATCAGCCGCTTGCCGAAGTTGACACCATGGCCTGGGCGCCTGCCGAAGGCCAACCGGGCACCGCAGAGATGATGGCATGGTATGCCATCGCGCAGCCGGGTGACCGTTTTCTGTCGACGCCACAATAACAACAGCTACACCAAACAGACGCGACTGGCGTCTGTTTGCCCCCCTGCCGACCACGAAGGTCGCCAATTGACTGTCCCTTTCTTCGTACTCCGCTCGTGCTCGCCTTCAACATTCCTGCAAAAAGATTCCTGCCAGAAAGAAATGCTTATATTGAGCAAACTATTTTTCTCTACGAATAAGAGATGATAAGATAACGGGATAAAGTAAATACGCGGCAGCAAAACAATAAAAACAGCCAACTTATCGACATATTATTCTCAATGTGAATGGGTTTTGTTAATCAGGTAAAGGAAGTCAGCGGGAAGAATAAATCCTTGTCATCGATGCTTTTTGCTCACCATGGCGATTTATTTTTTCATCGACGTACAATTCTTATGAATATTACAGAACGGAATATCTGGAAGCTAAATAATTTACCGCCAATGGAGTATTGCTCTCTGGCGCGGGCGCAAAAATTATTAAACTGCGAACTTGAAGACATTCTTCACTGGCATGATATTGGTGCGATCAATCTCTGTCTGAAGCTTAATCCGACGCGGGGAACATTAAAAATAGCCGTCCTTTCTCATCAGGAAAAAGACGTGACCACCGCGCTTAATCCGCTTGCCTCTGCCGAGGAAGTGGAGACTTTCTGGTCACCCCACTCCCATATCCGCAGCATTCTGCGGCTTGATGGCGATATTCCGATTGTGGAAACATTACGCGGAAATACGGTGACGCAGTTTAACGTAAAAGTGTCCGCCTCCGGACTCTGGCACCCACACAGTCGGAATTTAATGGCGCTACTGGAGGCGCCTGATGATATTCTTTACGAAAACAGACTCAGCATGATGCTGCCCGACAAACCGTTTGTCTATTGTCATTTCATTCCGGATGAAGACGAATACTCTGCTATATCATTGAACCGCATCTATATCACCAGCCAGGCCATTGAGAAAATATACGCTCACAGTATTAGCGCCCGGCCTATGGACGTGACAAAAAATTCGCTGCTGGAACAAACCAGTTACATCCATCAGGAATTAACCGTCCTGCCGCAAAATGAGGTATTGCTGGAATTTATCCATTACCTTATTCAGTCCCATACCGTATTTAATGAGAAATTACAGAATATGGCCGAGCCAGACAAGACTCAGCTCTTTCATCACGTACTGGAAAGGCTCAAAGAAGAGGGCATGCTCCGGGAGAATACCCTGCCCGATGAGGCCGATATCCTCAGCGAAGCCGATCGTTAGTCCAGGCTCGTCGGCAAGTGACGCAGGTCCTCATACAGGGCCTGGCCGTTTTCCTGCTCAAGCGTTACCGCGATTTCCCGCGCCAGCGCAATGAATTCGCGCGCCGCAGCGCTCTGCCATGCGCCCTGACGCTGCAGCAAACAGGCCGTGCGCTGCAGCAGCGCGGGCTTAAGCTCAATGGCCACGAGGTCATCATACTGTCCGGCGATCGCCGCTGGCAGCAGCGTCGCAAGCGGCGTGCCGCGAATAACCGTTAGTACGGCGCCGATGGAGTTGGCCTCCATCCGCACGTCAGGTTCGAGCCGATGGCGGCGACAATAGCGGTTGATTTGCTCCCGGGTGGCAAACTCGCTGCTCAGTAAAATCAGCGGCTGTGCGTCAAGAGCCTGCAGCTGCAGGTGGCTTTCATGAGCCAGCGGATGCGCACGGCTCACCACCAGCGCGAGGGTTTCCGTCAGCAGCGGCTGAACCACAATATCCCGCGAGAGGCTCTCGCCAAAGGCAATTCCCACATCCAGTTCATCCTCCAGGAGCATCGTTTCCATCCGCTCCTGGTTCATCTCCTGGATAAGCAATTTCACTCCGGGGTAGCGTCGATAGTACGCCTCCACCAGCGGCCCCAGCATGTAAGTGGTAAAGGTCGGCGTCATGGCGATGCGGAGTTTACCACGCTGCAGATCTTCTGCGTCGTGCAGGGCGCGCCGCCCCTCCTCAAGATCGCGTAACACGCGGCGGGCATACTCCAGCCAGATCTCTCCGGCATCGGTCAGGCGGGTATAACGACCAGAGCGGTCAAAGAGCTGAACCTCCAGCATCGCTTCCAGCTGGCGGATCTGCTGTGACAGCGCAGGCTGGGAGACATGGAGCGCCGCGGCGGCGCGGGTAAATCCACGATGTTCTGCCACGGCGATAAAGTAGGAAAGATGGCGCAGGAGCATCCGCTTACCTATAAGCAATTCAAATAGGGTTCATCATAAATAAGTCTTTTAACTTATGAAACAAGATACGTACTCTCTACCTACCATCCTCTGCGTTTTTCACCATCAACATCATCTTATGCAGGAGTGACTATGTCCGCTGACGATCGCTATCTCCAGCGCGCATTAGCGCTGGCAAAACAAAATATTGCTGACGGTGGCCGCCCCTTCGGCGCCGTTCTGGTGCGGCATGATGAGATTGTCGCCGAAGCCGTCAATACCTTTCATCTGAACGGTGACCCAACGGCGCATGCCGAACTGAATGCCGTTCGCGAGCTTGCCGCCAGACTGGGAAGCGAGGTGCTGCGCGAATGCGTTATCTATGCCAGCGGGCAACCTTGTCCTATGTGCCTGAGCGCACTCTATTTAACCGGCGTGCGGGAAGTATTTTTCGCCAACAGTAATCAGGATGGCGAACCCTTTCAGCTCTCAACCACCGCGATTTATCAGCAGCTGCAGCAGCCGCTGTCCCGGCAGACGCTGCCAATCCACCACTGCCCGCAGCCGGAGGGGCCGGCACTTTATCAGCGCTGGGCGGAACAGCAACCATGACGCCCATGCTGCGACAGAATCTGACGCTGTGTGTCCTGGTACTCATTGGGATAAACATGCGTCCGCTGCTCACCTCGATAGGTCCCTTGCTGCCGGATATCCGCGCCGCCAGCGGGATGAGCTATACCCTGGTCGCGCTCCTCACCGCCCTGCCGGTCATCGCTATGGGCGTGCTGGCGCTGGCCGGCGGCTGGGTCGATCGCACTGTTGGTCAAAACCGCAGCATTGCGCTGAGCCTGCTGATTATCGCGGCGGGTGCCCTGCTGCGGGAAAGCGCCCCACATAGCGGTTTGCTGCTCAGCAGCGCCCTTGCGGGGGGAATTGGCATCGGCATTATCCAGGCCGCCATCCCGGCGGTGATAAAGCGTCTGTTCGCCCGGCGTACGCCGCTGGTGATGGGACTATGGTCGGCGGCGCTGATGGGCGGCGGCGGGTTAGGCGCTGCGTTCACGCCATGGCTGGCGTCACGCAGTACGGTCTGGCACCAGGCGCTGGCCTGGTGGGCGCTCCCTGCCCTGCTGGCCCTGCTCGGCTGGCTGGCGATTTGCCGGCAATTGCCTCGCGCACCGCATCAGACCAGCGCTTCCCCCCGGGTCGCGATTATTGGCCAGCGCCGCGCCTGGACGCTGGGACTCTATTTCGGACTGATCAATGCCGGTTACGCCAGTCTGATCGCCTGGCTGCCGCCCTACTATATCCAGCTTGGCGATAGCGCCCAGTACAGCGGCTCACTGCTGGCGCTGCTGACCGTCGGGCAAACCGCGGGGGCGCTGCTGCTCCCGGCGCTGGCTCGCCAGGATGACCGACGCCAGCTTCTGCTGTTCGCGCTGACGCTACAGCTCATTGGCTTCTGCGGCTTCATCTGGCTGCCGCAGCACGTCCCAGCGCTGTGGGCCATCGCCTGCGGAGTGGGTCTGGGTGGCGCCTTTCCCCTGTGCCTGGTGCTGGCGCTGGATCACGCCGGACAACCGGCGGTAGCCGGCCGGCTGGTGGCGTTTATGCAGGGTATCGGATTTATCATCGCAGGCCTCTCCCCCTGGCTTTCCGGCCTGTTGCGTAGCCTGAGCGGGAACTACACGCTTGACTGGTCCTGGCATGCGCTCTGCGTCCTGCTACTCATGGCGCTCACACTGCGCTTTATCCCGGCTCACTACCCGGCCGAGTGGCGGCCGCGCGCCTCTGACCAGCATTAAATCGGCGGCGGCGCGTGGCAAAGAAATTGCGCGCGCCCTCGCTGGCCATCCTCCATTTTGCCCATCGCCAAAATCCGTTTTGACAGCGTCGCTGGCGTGAAATTTATTACCGGGTGAAATTAATGTGTCGCCGAATCACGACACTCCTAAGTAACTAAAAATTAATAAAAAAATGCCACTTGTTTCCCTCATTTTTTAGGCGTACATTAGCGCCATCTGGAGCACAAAGCGCACAGAATTGCGAGCTGCCGCAACGTGATTTTTCACCTGCGACAGCCCAGGAATAACAGAACAATTAATTCATTTGAACGTCGCACAAGCGCGTGGAGTGATGAATCGTGAAATACTTCTTTATGGGCCTCTCTTTTATGGTCATCGTTTGGGCCGGTACTTTTGCCCTGATGATCTAGACTGCAGCGGTGTCAAAAAAAACGGGAGCCCACTGGCTCCCGTTTTTGTTATGGCGTATTCGCCGAAGCGCTAGCTCGCGGCGGGCAGCAAGCCATCGGCGCGGAACATCGCCTTGATGCCGCGGATCGCCTGGCGCGTACGGTCCCGGTTTTCGATCAGCGCGAAGCGGACGTGAGTATCGCCATAGTCGCCAAAGCCTATCCCCGGCGAGACGCAGACCTTCGCTTCATTAAGCAACTTTTTCGCAAACTCCAGCGAGCCCATGGCAGCGTAAGGTTCCGGTATTTTTGCCCAGACGTACATGGACGCTTTCGGACATTCCACCATCCAGCCGGCTTCGTGGAGCCCTTTCACCAGCACATCGCGACGGCGCTTATATTGTTCGGCAATTTCACGCACGCACTGCTGATCGCCCTCAAGGGCAGCGATCGCCGCCACCTGCAGCGGCGTAAACGTGCCATAGTCGTGATAGCTTTTGATGCGAGCGAGGGCATTCACCAGGGTCTTATTGCCGACCATAAAGCCAATGCGCCAGCCGGCCATGTTATAGCTTTTCGACAGGGTAAAGAACTCGACGGCGACATCGCGCGCGCCGGGCACCTGCATGATGGAGGGCGCTTTCCAGCCGTCATACACGATATCGGCATAGGCCAGATCGTGGACGACCAGGATGTCATACTGCTTCGCCAGGGCGACGACCTTTTCAAAGAAGTCCAGCTCCACACACTGCGCCGTTGGATTCGAGGGAAAGCCAAGGATCATCATCTTCGGCTTCGGGTAACTCTCGCGGATGGCGCGTTCCAGCTCGTTAAAGAAATCCACCCCTTCCACCAGCGGCACCGAGCGCACCTGCGCCCCGGCAATCACCGCGCCATAGATGTGAATCGGGTAGCTGGGGTTTGGCACCAGCACCGTGTCGCCATGATCCAGGGTCGCCAGCATCAGGTGCGCCAGCCCCTCTTTCGAACCAATGGTGACGATCGCTTCCGATTCCGGATCGATGTCAACGTTATAGCGTTCTTCATACCAGCGTGAAATGGCGCGACGCAGGCGCGGGATCCCCCGCGAGGTAGAGTAACCATGGGTATCAGGCCGTTGGGCAACGGTGCAAAGTTTTTCCACGATATGCGGCGGCGTCGCGCCATCGGGATTGCCCATACTGAAATCAATAATATCCTCGCCGCGCCGGCGCGCAGCCATTTTCAGTTCAGCAGTAATATTAAAAACGTACGGGGGGAGACGATCGATACGCGTAAAACGGCGTTCAGGACTGGATTCAGCCATAGGTTCCTCTGATTAACGTTAGCGCCCGGACCGTCCGAGCGACGCTGCCGCTGTTGCGGCTCGTTTAGAAAATAACCTGAAAAAAAACATGTTGTCGAGAGGGCCGGTAAAAAATATTCCCTGGCATATAAAACGGGTATCGACGGCGCTAAATACGGCAGTTCATCGCCGGAATATTCCAGAGTTGTATAAGAGTGGTAACACATTGATATCTTTCTTAACACAGAATTTTATCGTTAAAAGCCAGGGCTGCCGCTCTCGCGGTGGCCCCCCTCCAATCCCCTTTAAAAAGTATGCCTTTTCCTCATTATATTTCTGCGGCTGGTCTTCTGCCGTCAGGTTTTTTATCATGTTCTTTTCTGGCCACTGACGCGGCGCACCCATGCACGAAATTTTTACGATGATGCTGGCGGTCTATGATCGTGCGGCCCTGATGCTTATTTGCCTGTTTTTCCTCATTCGCCTGCGCCTGTTCCGCGAACTGTTGCATAAGTCGGCCCATACGCCGAAAGAGCTGCTGGCCGTGACCGCCATTTTCTCGCTGTTCGCCCTGTTCAGCACCTGGTCCGGCGTCCCGGTGGAAGGCTCGCTGGTAAACGTACGCATTATCGCCGTCATGTCCGGCGGGATCCTGTTTGGTCCGTGGGTAGGGGCAATTGTCGGGGTGATTGCCGGCGTACACCGCTACCTGATTGATATCGATGGCGTCACCGCTGTACCCTGCTTTATCACCAGCATTGTCGCAGGCCTGCTGTCGGGGTTGATTAACCGTAAAGTGGCCCGCGATCAACGGTGGAAAATCGGCATTCTGGCCGGCATGGTGTGTGAGACCCTGACCATGATCCTGGTGGTGGTCTGGGCGCCTTCCCTGAGCCTCGGCCTGGATATCGTCTCTAAAATTGGTATCCCGATGATCCTCGGCAGCGTCTGCATCGGTTTTATCGTGCTGCTGGTGCAGAGCGTGGAAGGGGAAAAGGAGGCCAGCGCGGCGCGGCAGGCAAAACTGGCGCTCGATATCGCTAACAAAACCCTGCCGCTGTTTCGTCACGTTAACAGCGATTCTCTGCGCCAGGTATGCGAGATTATCCGCCGCGACATTACCGCTGACGCGGTGGCGATCACTAATACCGAACATGTACTGGCCTACGTGGGCGTGGGGGAGGCCAACTATCAACACCACGACGATGTCATCAGCCCTACCACCCGACAAGCGATTCGTTATGGAAAAATCATTATAAAAAACAATGATGAAGCCCACCGCACGCCGGAGATCCACTCCTTGATGGTGATCCCGCTGTGGGAAAAAGGGGTGGTGACCGGCACGCTAAAAATCTATTACTGCCACGCCCATCGCATCACTTCGACGCTGCAGGAGATGGCGATTGGCCTGTCGCAAATAATCTCCACCCAGCTGGAAGTCTCCCGCGCCGAACAGCTGCGCGAGATGGCCAACAAAGCGGAGCTGCGCGCCCTGCAAAGCAAAATTAACCCGCATTTTTTATTCAATGCCCTGAACGCGATCTCCTCCTCGATTCGCCTTAATCCAGACACCGCGCGCCAGCTCATTTTTAATCTGTCACGCTACCTGCGCTATAACATCGAATTAAAAGACGATGAGCAGATTGATATCAAACGAGAGCTGTATCAGATCAAAGATTATATCGCCATTGAACAGGCGCGATTCGGCGACAAGCTGACGGTCATCTATGATATTGACGACGACGTCAGCTGCGTGATCCCGAGCCTGCTTATCCAGCCGCTGGTGGAGAATGCCATCGTTCATGGTATCCAGCCCTGTAAAGGCAAGGGGGTGGTGACGATCGGCATTAACGAGTGCGGCAATCGGGTTCGCATCAGCGTTCGCGACACTGGCAACGGCATCGATCCCGCCGTGGTCGCTCGCGTGGAAGCCGACGAAATGCCGGGAAATAAAATCGGCCTGCTTAACGTTCATCACCGGGTGAAGCTCCTCTACGGCGAGGGGTTGCATATCCGCACCCTGACGCCAGGAACAGAAATCGCCTTTTATGTCCCCAATCAACACACGCCGCAGGCGCTGACGGAGTCTCTGTTGTCATGAGCGGAGAAAAGATGAAAGTTATTATTGTGGAAGATGAGTTTCTGGCTCAGCAGGAGCTCTCCTGGCTTATCAACACCCACAGCCAGATGGAGATCGTCGGCAGCTTTGACGATGGCCTGGACGTGCTGAAGTTTCTCCAGCACAACAAGGTCGATGCCATTTTTCTCGATATCAATATTCCGTCGCTGGACGGGGTTTTGCTGGCGCAAAACATCAGCCAGTTTGCCCATAAGCCTTTTATCGTTTTTATCACCGCGTGGAAAGAGCACGCCGTGGAAGCCTTTGAGCTGGAGGCGTTTGACTACATCCTGAAGCCCTACCAGGAGTCACGCATCATCAATATGCTACAAAAGCTAACCGCCGCCTGGCAGCAGCAAAATAACGTCGCTGCGGGAGCGACCAGCGCGGCGCCACGAGAAAACGACACCATCAATCTGATAAAAGATGAACGAATAATCGTCACCAGCATTCATGATATTTATTATGCCGAGGCGCATGAAAAGATGACGTTCGTCTATACCCGCCGGGAGTCATTCGTCATGCCAATGAACATCACCGAATTCTGCAGCAAACTGCCCACCGCACATTTCTTTCGCTGCCACCGCTCGTACTGCGTGAATCTCAGCAAGATCCGCGAAATTGAGCCGTGGTTTAACAATACCTATGTGCTGCGCCTGCGCGACCTTGAATTTCAGGTGCCGGTGAGCCGCAGTAAAGTGAAAGAGTTTCGCCAGCTGATGAATCTGTAGAGGCGGGAAGTCCCGCCATCCGGGCTACGACGGTAGCCCGGGAGGGATGCGCTTATAACACCTGGCCCAGCGTCTGACGCAGATGCGCGCCAGAGCCCAGCAGGCCCGGGTTTTCATGCACGATCAGGTAAACCGGAATATCCTGAACATAAGCTTTGAAACGGCCTTTGTCTTCAAAACCGCCGCGGAAGCCGGAGGCTTTAAAGAACTCCAGGAAGCGCGGCACGATGCCCCCGGCGATATACACGCCGCCAAAGGTCCCGAGAGTCAGCGCCAGGTTTCCGCCGAAGCGGCCCATAATGACGCAAAACAGCGACAGCGCCCGGCGACAGTCGGTACAACTGTCCGCCAGCGCTCGCTCGGTGACCTCGCGTGGCTGCAGGTTTTCCGGCAGGCGGCCATCAGACTTCACAATCGCGCGGTACAAATTGACCAGTCCGGGACCCGAGAGCACGCGTTCTGCGGAAACATGCCCCAGCTCGGCGCGCAGCTCTTCCAGAATAATCCCCTCTTCTTCGCTGTTCGGCGCAAAATCGACATGACCGCCTTCGCCCGGCAGGCTGACCCAGCGCTTGTCAACGTGCACCAGATGCGCCACGCCAAGCCCGGTTCCGGCGCCATAAACGGCGATCGGTTTGCCCGCTACCGGAGCGCTGCCGCCAAACTGAATGAGGTGCTCGGCTTTCAGCATCGGGATGGCCATGGAAACGGCGGTAAAATCGTTAATTATCTCCAGATGGGCAAAGCCAAGGTTGCGCTTCATTTCAGCGATGGAGAAGGCCCAGGTATGGTTGGTCATCGCTACCCAGTCGCCGGTGATCGGGCAGGCAATGGCGATACAGCCTTCGTTGACGGTCACCTGGTGCTCCTCCAGATAGACGCGCACCACCGCCTCCAGACTGGGATAATCGAGCCCGGAATAGGTCTTAGCACGAGAGATCTCTCCGCTCGCCAGATCACATAGCGCCAGGCGGGCGTTGGTCCCCCCGACATCTCCTACTAAAGCAAATTTTGTCATTCCGTTACGGCTCCGCTAAAGTCAAAATAATTCTTTTGGCACACTGTAAATTCATGGCGGCTTAACAACAACGTCCAACGCGCAGACGCCCCTTGTTTAGCGACATAGGTCACATTTAGTTTGTAATCTATGCAAGGTAGTCTGTAAACGACGCCGCGGGAATCAGACGCCGCCTTAACTTTATCGTTTCAGCACCATTTGCATCGACGGCCCCAGCCGACGAAGGCAAAGTAGTGCTTCAGAACTTTAACAAGGACATTTTCATGCTCCATCCTCGCGCCAGAACAATGCTGATCCTGTCGGTGCCGGCCATCCTGATAGGTATCGCCTGCAGTCTGCTCCTGATCGGCGCGATGAAGGTTGCCGCGCTGCTACAGCGCGTGCTGTGGAGCAACCTGCCCACCCAGTTGGGGATCAGCGCTGACAGCCCGCTATGGATTATCGCCATGCTCACGGCGACAGGGATCGCCGTGGGCCTGATAGTCCGCTACAGCCCGGGACACGCCGGGCCGGATCCGGCGACCGAATCGCTCATTGGCGCCCCCATTGCCACCGGCGCGCTGCCCGGACTGCTGGCCGCGCTGATCCTCGGCCTTGCCGGCGGCGTCAGCCTCGGCCCGGAGCATCCGATTATGGTGGTGAATATTGCGCTGGCCGTCGCCGTCGGTTCACGGCTGTTTCCGCGCGTCAGCTCGCTGGACTGGACCATCCTCGCGGCCTCAGGCACTATCGGCGCCCTCTTCGGCACCCCGGTGGCCGCCGCGCTGATTTTTTCGCAAACCCTCAACAGCAGCAACGAGTCGCCGCTGTGGGATCGCCTTTTTGCGCCGCTGCTTGCCGCCGCCGCGGGCGCGCTGACGACCGGGCTGTTTTTCCATCCCCATTTCACGCTGCCGATCCCCCATTATGGCCAGATGCACTTCGTCGATATCATCAGCGGTATGATCGTCGCCCTGATTGCTATCGCCGTCGGCATGGTGGCCGTCTGGTGTCTGCCGCGCCTGCACGCCCTGATGCATCGTCTGAGAAATCCCATCCTGACGCTGGGCATCGGCGGGCTGCTGCTGGGGATCCTCGGGACCATTGGCGGCCCCTTAACGCTGTTTAAGGGGCTGGATGAGATGCAGCAGCTGGCTTTCAGTCAGACGCTAACCGCCGCGGATTTTCTGCTCATCGCGCTGGTCAAGCTGGCTGCGCTGGTGCTCGCCTCCGCCAGCGGCTTTCGCGGCGGGAGAATTTTCCCGGCGGTCTTCGTTGGGGTGGCGCTGGGGCTGATGCTGCATGCCCACGTGGATGCCGTGCCAGCGGCGATCACCGTCTCCTGCGCCATTCTCGGCATGGTGCTGGTCGTCACCCGCGACGGCTGGCTTAGCCTGTTTATGGCCGCCGTGGTGGTCCCGGATACGACGCTGCTACCGCTGCTGTGCATTGTGATGCTCCCGGCCTGGCTGCTGCTGGCCGGGAGGCCGTTGATGATTGCCAAACGACATACCGACTAAACGCGGCTGTTTCGTTCCTCCAGCGCCTGCGTCACCGCACGCAGGAAATCGGGGATATCCATTTTCGGTAGCATCACTTCGACCAGGGTAAGGGTATCGGAGGTGATGCTTTCCGCCATCGCTTCCCGTAGCTCAGCCGTGTGCGTGACCCGCCAGCAGCGTGAAACAACGTCCGGGGCAAAGGCTTCCGGCAGTCGCTGCCAGTCCCACAGGGCGATGTCATTGTAGCGCTGCTCAGGGCCATGAATCGCCCGCTCCACGGTATACCCTTCGTTATTCAGCAACAGAATAAGCGGTTTTTGCTTATCGCGAAGCATAGAGCCCATCTCCTGAATCGTGAGTTGGGCAGCGCCATCGCCGACGATCAGCACCACCCGCCGCTCTGCCGCCGCGGTTTGCGCGCCATAGGCGGCCGGGAGGGTAAAACCAATCGATCCCCACAGCGGCTGGACGATCAGCGATGCCTCAGAGGGGAGCTTAAGCGCCGCGATGCCAAACGCCGCCGTCCCCTGATCGGCGAGGATAATATCGCCGGGGCGCAGCGCATCCTGCACAGTCGACCAGAAATTCTTCTGGGTTAACTCGCCTTCGGCCTCCTCTTCCACTTCCGGCGCCACGACCTGAGGCGCCGCCCACTCCGCCGCCAGCGGGGCGGAAAGCGTCATTAATGCAGCCAGGGCTTGATCCATCGGCACGCCGCTGAACCAGTGGTCGCCCACCCTGACGGCGAAGGGCTGGATCTCAATGGTCTTCTCCCGCGCCAGATGCTGGGTGAATCCCGCGGTGATAGTGTCGGTGAAGCGCGTACCAATGCAGATGATGGTGTCGGCGTTTTCAATCGCCTCCCGGGTCTGCGGGGCGCTGGCGATCCCGCTATAGGTCCCGACAAACCCGCTCAGCTGCTCATCGAACAACCCCTTGCCCATTAGCATGGTGGCATGGGCGATGGGGGTTTTCGCCACCCACTCCCGGAGCGTGTTCTGCAGGCCATAGCGTTGCGCCAGGAAATCCGCCAGCAGAGAAATGCGTCGGCTGCCCCGCAGCAGGCGGCTGGCATGTTCTCGGAACCCGGCGAGCTGGTTTTCATCCGCCGGAGCGGGCTCCACCAGTAAGCGCTGGGCTGGGGCAATCGCTGCCGCTCTGGCGACATCGGCCGGCAGCATCAGATAGCCGGGCCGATGATGCGTCAGCATATCGCGCAGGACACGGTCGATCTCATAGCAGGCGTTGCCGGCGGTCAGCAGCGCCTGGCTGCAGGTGATCTGCTCGCTCATGCGGGCGAAATGGCGAAAATCGCCATCGCCGAGGGTATGGTGCAGCAGTTCGCCACGCTGCTGAGCGCCGGTAGAGGGCGCGCCGACGATATGCAATACCGGAATATGTTCCGCATAGCTACCCGCAATGCCGTTCAGCGCGCTCAGTTCGCCGACGCCGTAGGTGGTCAGCAGCGCACCGGCCCCTTTGATGCGCGCATATCCGTCAGCGGCATAGGCCGCATTCAGCTCGTTGGCGCAGCCAACCCACCCCAGGGCGCTGTGCGCGATGACGCGATCGAGAAACTGTAAGTTGTAATCTCCTGGTACGCCGAACAAGCGGTCAATACCGCAGTCAACGAGGCGATCCAGCAGATAATCCCCAATAGTGTAGGTCGGTTGCATGTCCATTATCCTCATTTTGGTGCAGGTGTAATTTGAGTATTGAATAAGCGATCCGCCTGTCCAGAAGGGGGACGATAAAGCCGGTGTAAAGCAATAGTTACGCCCAAAAAGCAGTGTACTCCATGCAGAACATTGATTAGTGTAAACGTATACACACCCTATTTTATCTGCGGAGGAAGAATGGTTTACCAGGCAAGCACGACGCGATATCAAACGATGGAGTATCGTCGCTGCGGGCGCAGCGGCCTTCAGCTCCCGGCGATTTCTCTCGGCCTGTGGCACAACTTTGGCGACGAAACGCGCGTGGAGATCAGCCGGCAGATGCTCCTGCACGCGTTTGACCTTGGCATAACTCATTTCGACCTGGCCAACAACTATGGGCCGCCGCCGGGTTCAGCAGAGAGCAATTTTGGCCGCATTCTGAAAGAGGCGCTCCAGCCCTATCGCGATGAGTTGATCATCTCCACCAAAGCGGGCTACACCATGTGGGACGGCCCGTACGGCGACTGGGGTTCACGCAAATATCTGGTAGCCAGTCTTAACCAGAGCCTGCAGCGCATGGGGCTGGAGTATGTCGATATTTTTTATCATCACCGCCCGGACCTGCAGACCCCACTGACGGAAACAATGCGTGCGCTCGATCATCTTGTCCGTCAGGGTAAAGCGCTGTACGTCGGGATCTCCAACTATCCGCTGGCCCAGGCGCAGGAGGCAGTGAAGATCCTTAACGACCTCGGTACGCCCTGCGTCATTCACCAGCCCCGCTATTCGATGTTCGAACGCAGTGCGGAAGAGGGGCTGCTGGATTTTCTGCAGACGGAAGGGGTGGGAAGTATAGCGTTTTCACCGCTGGCGGGCGGACAGCTTACCGATCGCTATCTGAACGGTATCCCGGCCGACTCTCGCGCCGCCAGCAGCAGTCGTTTTCTGCAGCCGGAGCAACTGACCGCCGCGCGATTAGAAAAAATTCGTCAGCTAAATACGATAGCGGAAGAGCGCGGGCAGAAGCTGTCGCAGATGGCGCTGGCCTGGGTTCTGCGCGAGGAGAAAGTGACCTCCGTGCTGATCGGCGCCAGCAAAACCGCGCAGCTGGATGATGCCGTCGGCATGCTGCAGAATCGCCATTTCAGCACCGAAGAGTGCGCGGCCATCGACGCCATCCTTGCGCTGTAAAGCAAATGTTACTTTAGCAAAAAGTGCTCTTTTCTGCGCTTTCGGAGTTCGTCCGATGCGGCGGGTCTTTACCGGCCCGTAATATCAGGTTAACAGGCCGCTTACGGCCCCGATCGTGAAGGAGAAGAGTATGTTCAGGTCACTGATTCTGGCAGCAGTACTGCTGGCCGCAGCGCCACTAGTCGCTAACGCTGGTGAAATCACCCTGCTGCCATCGGTAAAATTACAAATAGGCGATCGTGACAATTACGGTAACTACTGGGACGGTGGCGGCTGGCGCGACCGTGATTACTGGCGTCGTCACTATGAATGGCGTGATAACCGTTGGCATCGACATGACAACGGCTGGCACCGCGGCTGGGACAAGGGTAAAAATAAGGCCTGGGAGCGCGGCTATCGTGCTGGCTGGAGCGACCGCGACGACCACCGCGGCGGCTGGGGACGAGGCCCGGGCGGACGTGGCCATGGCCATGGTCATCACTAACAGACGAAAAGGGGAGCCTATTGGCTCCCCTTTGCTTTAACCAGCGCGGGTCAAGAACTACGCCACGCCGAGCAGCGATCCCACAATTAACCAGCCGTTCAGACTCACCACAATGGCGACAATCACCCAGCCAGTGACTCTCACCCAGCGGGTATTCACCAGGTCGCCCATCAGTTGCGCATTGCTGGTAAATATCAGCAGCGGCACCAGAGCAAGCGCAATACCAAAGCTCAGCAGCACCTGACTCATCACCAGGATACGCGTAGGATCCAGCCCCAGCAGGATCACCACAAACGACGGCAGCATGGTGACCGCCCGGCGAAACCACAGCGGAATATGAAAGCGGATAAACCCCTGCATGACGACCTGCCCTGCCAGGGTACCCACTACCGTCGATGATAAACCTGCAGCGACCAGGCTCAGACCAAAGATGGTCGCCGCCGCGTGGCTCAGCAGTGGCTCCAGCGTTCTGTAAGCCTGATCGAGATCGGCGACGCCGGTATGGCCGTTGAAATGGAATGCCGCCGCGGCGGTCGCCATCATCGCCAGGTTGACAAACCCGGCAATGGTCATGGCGATCGCCACATCCCAGCGGGTCGCGTTATAGCGTTCTTTCCGCGTACCGCCGTGCAGATGCTGGGTAAGCGAGGAATGTAAGTAGATAACGTGCGGCATAATGGTCGCCCCCAGTACCCCGGCGGCTAAGAATACCGCCTCGCCGTTGGGCAGCGTAGGGATCACCAGCCCTTTTGTCAGGGGGGCCAGCGCGGGCTGAGAAAAGATCAACTCCACGACATAGGCCACAGCGACAAACAACAGCAGCCCGCCGATCACCTTCTCCAGCGGCTTTTGCCCGCGCCGCTGCAGCATCAGGATCAGGAAGGTCGCCACCCCGGTCAGCACCGCCCCCTGCAGAAGCGACACGCCCAGTACCAGCTTAAAGCCAATCGCAGCGCCGATAAATTCAGCCAGGTCGGTGGCCATCGCAATGATTTCCGCCTGCACCCAATAGAACCACACCACCGGTCGCGGGTAATGGTCACGGATCTGCTCGGCCAGATTTTTGCCGGTGGCAATGCCCAGTTTGGCAGAGAGCACCTGGATCAGCATCGCCATCAGGTTGGCCCATACCACGACCCACAGCAGCTGATAGCCAAAGCTGGCGCCAGCCTGAATGTTAGTGGCGAAATTACCGGGGTCGATATAGCCAATGGCAGCGACGAAAGCGGGCCCCATGAGGGCGAGCTTCACCTTGCGCGCGGCGCGACTACTGCTATTCTCAACGCGACTGCTAGTCATCTTCTGCCTCTGGAAATATAGCCTTTGCTATGTTTCATGCTATCAAAATGCGAATGATTATCAAGTTCATTTAAAATGGAGATAATGATTGCTGTGATAGGCGGGAACAATAGCTGGCCGGAAATGAAAAACGGGCGTTAGAACACGAGAGCGTGCCCAGTACTAAGAGTAGTACAAGAATGCAACTTTTAAAACCTTTACGTAACATAACAAAAGTGGATGTTTGATCACTATTTTTGCCATTGGTCACAGTTCCTTGCAATAGTGTGCAATTGATCTCGTTTTCTTTAAAGCCGTTGCATAGAATGTGCACGGAAATTTAACCTGCCTCATATTTGGAGCAACTATGGACCGCGTCTTGCATTTTGTCCTCGCGATCGTTGTGGTGGCTATACTGGCCCTGTTGGTCAGTCACGACCGTAAAAAGATCCGTATTCGTTATGTTGTTCAACTGCTTGTCATCGAAGTCCTGCTGGCCTGGTTCTTCCTGAACTCCGATATTGGTCTGGGTTTTGTGAAAGGGTTCTCTGAGATGTTTGAAAAGCTTCTCGGGTTTGCCAACGAAGGGACAAACTTCGTGTTCGGCAGCATGAACGATAAAGGTCTGGCCTTCTTCTTCCTTAAGGTTCTGTGCCCTATCGTCTTCATTTCCGCGTTGATCGGTATTTTGCAGCATATTCGTATCCTGCCGATTGTCATCCGCGCCATCGGTACCGTTCTGTCGAAAATCAACGGCATGGGCAAGCTGGAATCCTTCAACGCCGTGAGCTCGCTGATCCTCGGTCAGTCGGAAAACTTTATCGCCTATAAAGATATTCTCGGCAAAATGTCGCGCAACCGCATGTACACCATGGCGGCGACGGCGATGTCCACCGTGTCGATGTCGATCGTAGGCGCGTACATGACCATGCTGCAGCCGAAGTATGTCGTCGCGGCGCTGGTGCTCAACATGTTCAGCACCTTTATCGTTCTGTCATTGATTAACCCGTACCGCGTGGAAGAGAGCGAAGAAAATCTGCAGATGTCGAATCTGCACGAAGGCCAGAGCTTCTTCGAAATGCTGGGCGAGTACATTCTGGCGGGCTTTAAAGTCGCGATTATCGTGGCGGCGATGCTGATCGGCTTCATCGCACTGATCTCGGCCCTGAACGCCCTGTTCGCCACCGTGACCGGCTGGTTCGGCTACAGCATCTCCTTCCAGGGGATCCTCGGCTATATCTTCTACCCGGTTGCCTGGGTGATGGGTGTGCCGGCAAGCGAAGCGCTGCAGGTGGGCAGTATTATGGCCACCAAGCTGGTCTCCAACGAATTCGTCGCCATGATGGATCTGCAGAAAATCGCCTCGACGCTCTCTCCGCGTGCGGAAGGCATTATCTCTATCTTCCTGGTCTCCTTCGCCAACTTCTCATCTATCGGCATCATCGCCGGGGCGATCAAAGGCTTGAACGAAGAACAGGGTAACGTGGTTTCTCGCTTCGGTCTGAAGCTGGTCTACGGCTCCACGCTGGTTAGCGTGCTGTCCGCTTCGATTGCGGCACTGGTTCTGTAACAGGCGCCTATCATCTGAGCCGGGCAATGCCCGGCTTTTTTTTACCCGTCATTCGCCCAACGGCTGAGGTTTACCGACCAGGTAACCCTGCAGATAATTCACGCCCAGTTCCAGCAAGCGCGCTTTTTGCGGTTCGCTTTCGACATATTCCGCCACCACGCTCATCTGTTTCGCCCGCGCCATTTCGACAATCGATTTCACCATAATGGCATCCAGCGGGTCCGTCAGAATGTCGCGGACGAAGCAGCCGTCAATCTTAATGATATCGGCCTGCAGATGCTTCAGTCGTTCATAGTTCGCATAACCGGTGCCAAAGTCATCAATGGCGATGGCGCAGCCAAACGCGCGCAGCGCGTCGAGATTTTGCTGGCTGGTGTCGGCATTGGAGAAGGCCTGCTCTTCGGTCACCTCAATGGTGATAAGATCTGGCGAAATGCGATAGCGTTGAAACAGCGCGATAATCTGCGCCGCGCTGTCTTTTTGCATCAGGGTTGAAGGCAGCAGATTGACCGAGAACCGCTGGCCGGGATGCTGATGGAGCGAACTGAACAGGGTCTCCAGCACCAGCATGTCAAAACGCTGGCTGAGGTTAAACTGCACAATCAGCGGAATAAACTGATCCGGCATAATGACGCCGTCACCACAGCGCATGCGCGTGAGGATCTCATGATAGCCCTCCCCCTCCGCGTTTTGAATCGGTTGCGCATAGAGCACCAGCGCCCGCTCTTTGAGAACCTGCTTGACGCGCATCAGGAGGCGTACCTGCTCGGTGGTTTGATCCACCACCAGCTCCTGCTCCTCATCCAACGCCAGTACCCGGCGTTCACTGCCCGCCTGTTCGGAAAGCCAGCTGAGCTGGCCCAGCATCTGGTGCAGCGTCTCACCCTGACCGTCATCACGGCTCCATGCCGCGCCAAACTCAAGATCCAGCGGCTGATTATGCCAGCTGAACTTTTTGTGGTTGAGGATGGCGACCATATGGTTTAGCCGCGCCGCAGGGTCCGGCCCGTCAAGCACGAGGATCAATTCGCTGCCGGGAACCTGGAAGACTTTATCCGTTGCCCCCAACAGCGGCTGAAGCGCCCGGATGATTTGCCGTTTACAGTCCACGCCCATCATTAGCCCATAATGTCGGCTAAGAAAATCGAGATTATCGATACGCAAGCTGCAGATAGCCTGCAGAGGACTGCTCTGTAAATGGCTCACCAGCGCGCGCAGATTAGGTAAGCCCGTCAGCGGATCCTCTTCCGCCTGGCTACGCCAGCGGCGTTTATTGCGATCGCTGCGGGCATAGGTGTCTGCCATATAAAACAAACAGATAGTGAAGGAGATCAGGACTGACAGCACAAAGGATAATGAATACTCGCTTTGGACGCCCTGGAGAAAGTTTTTATTATACACCACCAGCAAAAAGGCTGAGACAGACCATGAAATACGCAGCAGCGCATGACCAATCCGGCTAATCCCGATAAAGTAGACAATAAATATCACCGGAACTAAATAACCGGCAATAAATTCAGACTGATACGGCGCACACAGTAAAGTTAATAAAAGCGCCAGCGAGATAAACCAATATAGGGTAAAAGAACGATGTTTGGGTGCCAGCCATGGTAAACATTCCTGACGCCAGAAACGTCGGGCATAGTGCGGACTGATAATCATCCGCATTGGATAATAAAGAAACGTCGTAAAAATTAATGCCGCGCTGATTAAACTTTGGATATCTATTACGGTATAAATCAACGGCATACTACCAAAGTAACTGGTAATAGATAATGGAAACGCAAAATATTGCCCGGCAAGGTACATGGTGATTTTCAACAGCACCGGCGCGAAGAAGCCGCCCCAGAAGATCCGCGCCCCCATATGTTTCGCCGTGGGGCCACACCGCCAGCGCTTGCCCACCATCAGGCGTAAAACAGCGCAGGAGACAAACACAGCAAACAGCTGACAAAAGAGCAGAATAAGCGCCTGTGACAGCGTTAATTCAATGAGAAAGCTATTGGTAATGGCAAACGCGAGAATTAATGGTGCGATCGCATAGCGGCCAAAGATAAAAATAACAGAAAACATCACGCTGATTGGCAGCCAGGCAATATAAATAAGATTGCCATCAATAACCGTTTGCGGTGAAATAAAACGAGCCAGCGGAATAGCGACTAAACTGACGAGAAAGGCCAACAGAGTTTTTTTGATATTAATGTTAATTTTATCAAGCATTATTGTTAATTAAAACTCCGGCAACCTCATTACGTTTAATGGGGGAAATGTTATGTTGCTTATTTAGGGCAGGCAAGGTGAATTATCAGGAAAAAGTCTGAAATTACTTTCGATTTTAATAGCTGGAGATTAACTGACTTAACCAGAAAGTGCTTTACATGAAAACAGCTAAAAACAAAAACCCCCGCCGAGGCGAGGGTTCTGAATTTTGGTGGAGCTAAGCGGGATCGAACCGCTGACCTCTTGCATGCCATGCAAGCGCTCTCCCAGCTGAGCTATAGCCCCACAGGACCTCTTTACGAACCAAATCTGCTGGGTGCAGAATTTGGTGGAGCTAAGCGGGATCGAACCGCTGACCTCTTGCATGCCATGCAAGCGCTCTCCCAGCTGAGCTATAGCCCCGTAACGTAAAGCGTGTCGTGTTGACGGGCGGCATAATATGAATTCCTCGCTCAGGTGTCAACGGCAAAATTATCCTTCGCAATTCAATCGCTGAAAAAGCAGGCAACTTGCTGACATTGCGAGCCTTATCGCAGCCAGAAGTTAAACAGGTCACTTTTTCACGTAAAAGGATGCTATAACATGTGCAGCTAATTCCCATACATTTACTCAGGAAATAGTATGCTCAAGGAACGAATGACACCTGAAGAAATCGCCCACCTGACCGGCTACAGCCGGCAAACTATCAATAAGTGGGTGCGGAAAGAAGGCTGGCAAACCTCTCCGCGGCCTGGCGTCCAGGGTGGCAAAGCGCGGCTGGTCCATGTCAATGAGCAAGTCAGGGAGTTTATCCGCAGCGCTCAGCGCGTGGCAGAGACACCAGGCGCCTATTCTACCCACGACAGCGATCTGGAATCGCTGCTGCTGACCCTTAGCAAAGAGCTCACTCCCAGCGAGCAGAAGCAGCTGATGTCGCTGTTGCTGCGCGAAGGGATCACCGGGTTACTACTTCGGTTAGGGATCCGCGATCGGTAAAGCATGATGAAACTGAAAGATAAAATGACACCCGCAGAGCTCGCCGACTGCCTGGGACTGGCCAGACAAACGATCAATCGCTGGGTTCGCCAGCAAAAATGGCGCACGGAAGCGATACCCGGCGTCAAAGGAGGACGCGCGCGACTGGTGGTCATCGACAAACCGGTGCTCGAATTTCTGACCAATGCGCCTGCCAGGCGCCATCTGTTTACCGACAATCATTTGGCGGAATCGCCCGGCGCTTATCTGGTCAATGAGGCTGACGTGGTCTGGCGGCAAATCACGGAAACCCTGCAACTGATGACTCCGGCCGAACAGCTGCAGCTTCGCGATCTGCTGGCCCGGGAAGGGATTAGCGGCTTTCTTGCCCGCCTCGGCATCGCCAGCCCGGCGTAACAGACAAAAAAAACGGCAGGAGTAACCTGCCGTTGTTTCATCCACGTCCCAATCAGGACGCCTGACCTTCACGTTCAGCGATAAAAGCCAGCGCTTTGTTGATACGCTCAACGCTACGGGATTTACCGATAGCGTGGACGGTGACGTCAAGCGCAGGAGACTGCCCTGCCCCGGTAACCGCCACGCGCAGCGGCATGCCGACTTTACCCATGCCGACTTCCAGCTTATCAGCGGTTGCCTGAATTGCATGGTGGACGTTCTCCGCTGTCCAGTCGCCGATCGCCGCCAGCTTGTCGCGAACCACTTCCAGCGGCTGACGCGCCACCGGACGCAGATGTTTCTTCGCCGCATCGGCGTCGAACTCAGCGAACTCTTCATAGAAGTAGCGGCAGCTCTGAGCAATCTCTTTCAGCGTTTTGCAACGCTCGCCCAGCAGTTTCACCAGCTCGGCCAGCTGTGGGCCATTACGGGTATCGATATTTTCCTGCTCGATGTGCCACTGCAGATGCGTCGCCACGTATTCCGCCGGCAGCGTATTGATGTAGTGATGGTTCAGCCACAGCAGTTTGTCGGTGTTGAACGCACTCGCGGATTTGCTGACCGCCCCCAGCGAAAAGAACTCGATCATCTCTTCGCGGGTGAAGATCTCCTGATCGCCATGGGACCACCCCAGACGTACCAGATAGTTAAGCAGCGCTTCCGGCAGGTAGCCATCGTCACGATACTGCATCACGCTCACCGCACCGTGGCGTTTGGACAGTTTTTTACCGTCATCGCCGTTGATCATCGACACGTGGGCGTAAACCGGCACCGGCGCATTCAGCGCTTTGAGGATGTTGATCTGGCGCGGTGTGTTGTTGATATGATCTTCACCACGGATCACATGGGTGATCGCCATATCCCAGTCATCTACCACCACGCAGAAGTTATAGGTCGGGGAACCATCGGTACGACGAATGATCAGATCGTCCAGCTCCTGGTTGCTGAACTCGATAGGTCCGCGGATCTGATCGTCAAAGATCACCGACCCTTCCTGCGGGTTGGCAAAACGCACCACGCACGGCTCATCGTCGGCATGATGCTCGTGGCTATGGCGGCAGCGGCCATCGTAACGCGGCTTCTCACCGTTCGCCATTTGCTCTTCGCGCAGCGCTTCCAGACGCTCTTTCGAGCAATAACATTTATAAGCGGTGCCAGCTTCCAGCATCTCATCGATCACGTTGTTATAACGGTCGAAACGTTTGGTCTGGTAATAAGGGCCCTCATCCCATTGCAGATTCAGCCAGTTCATGCCATCCATGATGGCTTCAATTGCTTCCGGGGTGGAGCGTTCGAGATCGGTGTCTTCAATACGCAGCACAAACTCACCGCCGTGGTTACGAGCAAAAAGCCAGGAATAGAGAGCAGTACGCGCACCGCCAACGTGCAGATAGCCTGTTGGGCTTGGCGCGAAGCGAGTTTTGATTTTCATGAATTGGCCTTACGTTTAATAAAGATGCCGATAGCCGGCAATGTCCGGTGGAAATTATGGGTCAATATTCTAACACCGTGGGCTGATTCCTCAATGTTGATCCCGTCGGAACGTCACGGTTTGCCATTTTTGTTTATAAATCATGCTACGCCGCCGGTTTTACGATCGCTTTGTTTAATTTTACGACGAACGAACGAATTCTTTAGAAAAGGCGTTGACTCATTTTCAACTCTCCCTATAATGCGACTCCACACAGCGGGGGTGATTAGCTCAGCTGGGAGAGCACCTCCCTTACAAGGAGGGGGTCGGCGGTTCGATCCCGTCATCACCCACCACT
>NZ_QEQO01000010.1:0-162399 GCF_003097195.1 Klebsiella sp. GL120222-02 | reverse complement strand
GGGTCGTTAGCTCAGTTGGTAGAGCAGTTGACTTTTAATCAATTGGTCGCAGGTTCGAATCCTGCACGACCCACCAATGTAAAAAGGCGCCCTAAAGGCGCCTTTTTGCTATGCGCCGAACATGGCCCTGCCACGAGTTCCCCCGCAGCCCCCCCCTGTCAGCGCTGATACAGCGGATCTTCCACCCTCGCAGCGGTTAAATTTGCCCCTTCTTCACGCACAATTTCCCATAACGCCTGAGCGGCGGTCGACAGCGAGCGATTTTTCCGGCATGCCAGCATCAACTGCCGCTCCATCACCGGGGTCAGCCGCTTCACCGTCAGATGGCTCCCCTGCGGTAACGGCAGCGCCAGCGCCGGCAGAACGCTGATGCCAATTCCCGATTCTACCATCGGAAACAGCGTTGCCGGGTGACCAATCTCCTGCACAATGTTCGCCCGGATAGCCAGCCGGCTAAGGGCCGCATCAATCAGCGGACGGCTGCCGGAGGCATAGTCCTGCAGGATCAGTCTCTCATCCTGCAGCGCTTGCCACGGCACCTCCGTCAGGCCGGCAAAAGGATGATCCTCCCGGCAAAGCAGCAAAAAAGGTTCCGCCAGGACCACTTCACACTGCAGATCTGCCGCCGGGCCGGGGTCGATCACAATGCCGAAATCCACTTCCCCATGGCGAATACTCTCCAGCACCCACTGCTGGGGCCGATCGTGCAACACAAAATCGATATCAGGATAACGACGGTTGCTGTGAGCAATACACTGCGGAATCAGGTGGGCGGAAATCGTCTGACTGGCGGCGACCTTGACGGTACCGCTCATCTGCTGGCCGACGCGCCCGGCGTCGCGCAGGGTAATCGTCAACTCGTCGAGCAAACGCTCCAGCCGCCCCGCCAGCTGCAGACCCGCTTCGGTGAGCACGACTTCGCGAGTGGTACGGTCGAGTAGCCGAACGCCGGTCTGATGCTCCAGCTCTTTGACGCTATGGCTGACGGCCGACTGACTTAAGCCAATCATCTCCCCTGCCCGGCTGAAGCTTCTGGCCCGGGCGACGGTGACGAATACTTTTAACTGACGCAGAGAGTAATTCATCTTTTTTATTCATGAATAGATGCAATAAATCAATTTTATTTCTCAAATGAAAAAAAGCACAATAGCGCATCTCTTTTCAGGAGCGTTTATGAAACTTTTCCGCATTCTCGATCCGTTTACGGCAACTCTGGTCACCGTTGTCCTGCTGGCCTCATTCTTCCCCGCCCGTGGCGCTTTCGTTCCCTTCTTTGAACATCTGACCACCGCCGCCATTGCCCTGCTGTTTTTTATGCACGGCGCTAAACTCTCCCGGGAAGCGATTATCGCCGGCGGCAGCCACTGGCGTTTGCATCTGTGGGTGATGTGCAGCACCTTTATACTCTTCCCGGTACTCGGGGTTCTGTTTGCCTGGTGGGCGCCGGTGAATGTCGATCCGATGCTCTACAGCGGCTTTATCTATCTGTGCATTCTGCCGGCCACCGTGCAATCCGCTATCGCCTTTACTTCGCTGGCCGGAGGCAACGTCGCGGCGGCGGTGTGCTCAGCCTCGGCCTCCAGCCTGCTGGGGATCTTTGTTTCACCGCTGCTGGTGGGCGTCCTGATGAACCTTCATGGCGCAGGCGGCAGCCTCGAGCAGGTCGGTAAAATCATGCTGCAGCTGCTGCTGCCTTTCGTACTCGGTCACTTATCACGGCCGTGGATCGGCAACTGGGTGGCGAAGCATAAGAAGTGGATTGGTAAGACCGACCAGACCTCGATTCTGCTGGTGGTTTACTCCGCCTTTAGCGAGGCAGTGGTGAATGGCATCTGGCATAAAGTCGGTCTGGGATCGCTGCTGTTTATCGTGGTGGTCAGCCTGGTGCTGCTGGCCATTGTCATCGCCGTTAACGTGTTCGTCGCCCGCCGCTGCGGCTTTAACAAAGCCGATGAGATTACCATCGTCTTTTGCGGTTCGAAAAAGAGTCTGGCCAACGGCATCCCGATGGCCAATATTCTCTTCCCGACCTCCATCCTCGGCATCATGGTGCTGCCGCTGATGATCTTCCACCAAATCCAGCTGATGGTCTGCGCAGTGCTGGCGCGGCGCTACAAGCAGCAAACCGATGCGCGTCTCGCTGAGGAAAAGGCCAACGCCGCCAAAGCTTAACGCGCTTTCTTCAGGGGCTGAACCAGATCGCTCAGCCCCTCGGTTTTAATCAGCAGGGTCAACGCCATCAGCTCGCCGAGATGGCCGGCAGGAAACTGATCCTTACGCGCAAACCACAGTAAATACTCTTCCGGGACATCGATTAAACGACGTCCCTTGTATTTACCGAACGGCATCTCAGTATTGGCTATTTCGACCAGCTGCGCTTTATCCACGTTATTCTCCCAGCAGACGCATCATTTCGGCTTCGTCAATCACCTCAATGCCCAGCTCCTGCGCTTTCGCCAGCTTAGAACCCGCCGCTTCGCCGGCAATCACCAGGTCAGTTTTCTTCGACACACTGCCTGCCACCTTCGCCCCCAGCGCGACGAGACGCGCTTTGGCGTCATCCCGCGATAGCTGACTCAGGCTGCCGGTCAGGACCACGGTTTTACCCGCAAACGGGCTATCAATCTCTTCCGCCTTCACCACGACTGGCGCCGGCCAGTGAACGCCTTCGGCCAGCAGCTGCGCGATGACATCGCGGTTACTCTCTTCGGCAAAGAAGTTGAAGGTATGGGTGGCAACCACGATGCCAACATCAGGGACCTTTTGCAGCTCCTCAATGGAAGCCTGCTCCAGGGCTTCAAGAGTGCCGAAATGCGCCGCCAGGGCCGCCGCTGTCGCTTCGCCTACCTCGCGAATACCCAGAGCGTAGAGGAAGCGTGCGAAGGTCGTCTCTTTGGCTTTTTCCAAAGCATTGACCACATTTTGCGCGGACTTCGGCCCCATCCGATCCAGCCCGGTGAGTTTCCCGGCGCTCAGGCGGAACAGATCCGCCGGCGTATGGACATACTCTTTCTCCACCAGTTGGTCGATGATCTTGTCACCCATGCCGTCAACGTCGAGCGCGCGACGGGAGACGAAGTGCTTAAGCGACTCTTTACGCTGCGCGCCGCAGATAAGGCCGCCCGTACAGCGGGCTACCGCCTCGCCCTCCACTCGCTCAACGTCGGACTGACATACCGGGCAGTGGGTCGGGAAGACAACATCCCGGGCATCCGCCGGACGCTCGGAAAGCACCACATTGACCACCTGCGGGATCACATCGCCTGCCCGACGAATCACTACCTTGTCGCCGATTTTCAGACCTAAGCGTTCGATTTCATCGGCGTTATGCAGGGTGGCATTGCTCACCAGCACGCCGGCGACATGGACCGGCTCCAGGCGCGCCACTGGCGTGATCGCCCCGGTGCGCCCTACCTGGAACTCCACATCCCGGACGAAAGTCATCTGCTCCTGTGCCGGGAACTTAAAGGCCACGGCCCAGCGCGGCGCGCGGGCCACAAAACCCAACTGCTCCTGCAGCGCCAGCGAATCGACTTTGATCACCACGCCATCAATGTCAAAGCCCAGATGAGGACGATCTTCCTCGACTTTACGATAGTAAGTGAGCACTTCCTCGGGAGTATGACACAGGGTGACGCGATCGCTCACCGGCAGTCCCCATGCTTTGAACTGCTGCAAACGGGCCGAGTGGCTGGCCGGCAGCTCACCGCCCTCCAGCACGCCAACGCCGTAGCAGAAGAAAGTAAGCGGTCGCTTCGCCGTGATGCGCGGATCGAGCTGGCGCAGCGAACCCGCCGCCGCATTACGCGGGTTAGCAAACACTTTTCCGCCGGTGCGGCGCGCTTCTTCATTGATTTTTTCAAACCCGGCCTGCGGAAGGAAAACCTCACCACGCACCTCAAGACGTGCCGGGATATTCTCGCCATGCAGCTTGAGGGGGATAGTGCGAATGGTTCGCACATTGGAGGTAATATCCTCGCCGGTGGTACCGTCGCCGCGGGTCGCGGCCTGCATCAGTACGCCGTTTTCGTAGAGAATACTCACCGCGAGGCCGTCGAGCTTAAGCTCGCAGCAGTAGGTGAGATCGTCAGTGCTTTTCAGGCGATCCTGTACCCGCTTGTTGAAGGCGAGAAAGCTCTCTTCATCAAACACGTTGTCCAGCGACAGCATCGGCACTTCATGGCGGATCTGGCTGAAGGCAGTTAGTGGCGCCGCCCCCACCCGCTGAGTCGGCGAGTCCGGGGTAATCAGCTCCGGATGTTGACTCTCCAGCTCGCGCAGCTCGCGCATCAGGCGGTCATATTCCGCATCGGGCACTTCCGGCGCGTCCATAACGTGGTACAGATATTCATGATGGCGAAGCGTGGTTCGCAGTTCAGTCAGTTGTTGTTCGATCGGTTCCATATCACACCATCAATGATAAAAAACCCCCGACAGGCGGGGGTTGAGAAGGAGTTGAGATAACGCGGGACGTCAGGCGTTCGCGTCTTTCACTTCGCGAATACGATCCTGGTATTCACGCAGTTTTTGCGGCGTCATCATGCGACGCTGATCGTCAAGCACCACGCCGCCCACTTCATCGGCGATATACTGCGCAGACTGCAGCATCAGCTTGAAGTTCTGCAGTTCATCACCGTAGGAAGGGACCTGCATAAAAATAGTCACCCCAGGGGTCATCATATCCGCCATGCTGTCCGGATTGAAGGTCCCCGGCTTCACCATGTTGGCCAGGCTGAACAGCACCGGACCGCTGCCATCCGGGCTCAGATGGCGGTGGAAAATATTCATTTCACCAAACTTGAAGCCGGCCTGCTGGATGCTGTTGATCAGCACCTCGCCGTTAAGCTGTGCGCCGTGATGGGCGGCGACGTTCATCACAATGACCGTCTCTTTACGCTCTTTCGGCTGCGGCGCGGCAGGCTGCTGCGGCTCTACCGGCTGCGGCTCGACCACGGCGGGCTGCTGCGGGGCGGCTGGCTGCGGCTGGGCAACGGTCGGCGTCACCGGCTGCGGTGCGACGGGCTGCTGCACAACGGGCTGCGGCTGATGTTGGGGTTGCACGGACGGCTGCGCGGGCTGCGGCTGTTGCCAGCCAGGCTGCGGAGCCGCATGCGGCACAGGCTGCTGTCCCTGCGGTTGAACCGGGGCCTGGCGCGGCGATTGCTGCGGCTGGCGAACCGGTTCATCAGGACGCACAGGCTGCTGCATCTGGCGCTCGTAAGGCGGCTGGTACTGGTGCTGCGGCGCCTGACGAGGGGCTTCATGCTCCCCATGCGCGCCGTGCGGGGCGTGAGTGACCGGATGAACGCGGACTTCACCTACGCCTTCAACATTATCATCAAAGTCTTCGTTTTCCGACTCATCGTCGCGCGACTTCATACGTTTCAGTGGGCGATCGCGAAACATCGAAGAACGTTCTTTACGGCTGGTCCAAAAACCATGTACCAGTAAAGCGATTATGGCGATCGCGCCAACAATGATTAATATCAGACGCAAATCCTGCATCATTATATTCTCTGTTGTTCTAACACCTTGCCACCACGGCAAACATTTACTCACTAAGAGTATTTGCCGATTACCTCAAGTGCAAGTGCGTCGGTCGCTTTCACCACATAAAGATGAACTAAATCGTGCTTTTTGCTGTTTTTTCGAACATTTCCTAACTGGTTATTGTCTGGCGACCCGATAAAATAAGCGAGCATTCACACTGGATGTTAAAAAAGGAGCATTGCCTGGCTATGGTTTCATCATCCGCACCGACCCCGCGTAGCGGCGTTTATTATTTTTCGCAGGGCTGGAAACTCATCGGGCTGCCTGGCATACGGCGTTATGTCTTTTTGCCTTTGCTGGTTAACGTGCTGCTGATGGGCGGAGCCTTCTGGTGGCTATTTACCCGTCTCGACAGCTGGATCCCCTCGCTGATGAGCCATGTGCCGGACTGGCTGCAGTGGCTGAATTACCTGCTGTGGCCGGTGGTGGTGCTCTCGATTCTGCTGGTGTTTGGTTACTTCTTTTCGACTATCGCCAACTGGATAGCTGCGCCGTTCAGCGGCCTGCTGGCGGAACAACTTGAAGCGCGTCTGACTGGCGCCACCCCGCCGGACGTCGGCGTCTTTGGCATCATGAAGGATATTCCGCGCATCATGAAACGTGAGTGGCAGAAGCTGGCCTGGTACCTGCCCCGCGCCATCGTGCTGTTGCTGCTCTACTTTATACCCGGCGTTGGCCAGACGGTGGCCCCGGTACTCTGGTTCCTGTTCAGCGCATGGATGCTGGCGATTCAATACTGCGATTACCCCTTTGATAATCACAAGGTCCCCTTCAGGACCATGCGCGAAGCGCTGCGCAGCCGCAAAGTGATGAATATGCAGTTTGGGGCGCTCACCAGTCTGTTTACCATGATCCCGGTGTTAAACCTGGTGATCCTGCCGGTGGCCATCTGCGGCGCCACCGCAATGTGGGTCGATTGTTATCGCGATAAACACGCGGTCTGGAAATAGCCCCAACATGTTCACCCCGGGAGCGGCTGGGGCCGCTCCTTATATCTCGCTTATTCCTTCTTGCTTATCATTATTTCCCTTCCGCATATAGATATGCTAAATCCTTACTTCCGCATATTCTTTAAGCGGGTATGCTGATGCCGTACCCCCAAATTTCATACAGTTAAGGACGGGCCATGAGTAAGATTTTTGAAGACAACTCCCTGACTATCGGTCACACGCCGCTGGTACGACTGAACCGCATTGGTAACGGCCGTATCCTGGCAAAGGTAGAATCTCGTAACCCGAGCTTTAGCGTAAAATGCCGTATCGGCGCCAATATGATCTGGGATGCTGAAAAGCGCGGCGTTTTGAAACCTGGCGTGGAACTGGTCGAACCGACCAGCGGCAACACCGGTATCGCCCTCGCCTACGTGGCGGCTGCCCGTGGTTACAAGCTAACGCTAACCATGCCGGAAACCATGAGCATTGAGCGCCGCAAACTGCTGAAAGCGCTGGGCGCCAACCTGGTACTGACCGAAGGCGCAAAAGGCATGAAAGGCGCTATTCAGAAAGCGGAAGAGATCGTCGCCAGCAACCCGGAAAAATTCCTGCTGCTGCAGCAGTTCAGCAACCCGGCTAACCCGGAAATCCACGAAAAGACCACCGGCCCGGAAATCTGGGAAGACACCGATGGTCAGGTGGACGTCTTTATCTCTGGCGTAGGCACCGGCGGTACGCTGACCGGCGTCAGCCGCTACATTAAAAACACCAAGGGCAAAAAAGATCTGATCACCGTCGCGGTCGAACCGACCGATTCGCCGGTCATCTCCCAGGCGCTGGCGGGTGAAGAGCTCAAGCCAGGCCCGCACAAAATTCAGGGTATCGGCGCCGGCTTCATTCCTGGCAACCTGGATCTGAAGCTCGTGGACAAAGTGATCGGCATTACCAACGAGGAAGCTATCTCCACGGCGCGCCGTCTGATGGAAGAAGAAGGCATCCTGGCGGGTATCTCTTCCGGGGCCGCTGTTGCCGCCGCGCTGAAGCTGCAGGAAGATGAGGCCTTTACCAATAAGAATATTGTGGTTATCCTGCCTTCCTCAGGTGAGCGTTATTTAAGCACCGCGCTGTTCGCCGATCTCTTCACTGAGAAAGAACTGCAACAGTAGTGCCAGCTTGTAAATAATGTGTAAAAAAGCACCTTTTCAGGTGCTTTTTTGTGGCATACGTCAAAGTTTTACCCCTCCTGGCATTGATTCACCTCGTAGGGTCTGGTATTTAACCAGCACATTTATTTTGATGCGCGAAATTATTCAGAAGAGGATTTCCGCCAGCTGAATCGATTTTATGATTTGGTTCAAGTCTTCCTTTCGCGGCATAATGTTTAATGACGTGCTAGACGTCAATGGCCCGCAGGTCTTCGCAGCGCCAGGCGCTGCCGACGCCAAGGCCGGAAACGTAACGCCGGCGCTAACAATACAGGCTAAAGTCGAGTCGTTAGACTAGACTTTAGGTCCACAACACTAAACCTATAAGTTGGGGAAATATAATGTTCCAGCAAGAAGTTACCATTACCGCTCCGAACGGTCTGCACACCCGCCCTGCTGCTCAGTTTGTTAAAGAAGCTAAAGGCTTCACTTCTGAGATCACTGTAACCTCCAACGGCAAAAGCGCCAGCGCCAAAAGCCTGTTCAAACTGCAGACTCTGGGCCTGACCCAGGGCACCGTAGTGACCCTCTCCGCTGAAGGCGAAGATGAGCAGAAAGCTGTTGAGCATCTGGTTAAACTGATGGCTGAACTCGAGTAAGTTCACGGGTTCTTTTTCATATCAGTCACAAGTAAGGTAGGGTTATGATTTCAGGCATTTTAGCATCCCCGGGTATCGCCTTCGGCAAAGCACTGCTGCTGAAGGAAGATGAAATTGTCATCGACCGGAAGAAAATTTCTGCCGATAAGGTTGATCAGGAAGTCGAACGTTTCCTGAGCGGCCGCGCCAAGGCCTCCGCCCAGCTGGAGGTCATCAAAACCAAAGCTGGTGAAACTTTCGGTGAAGAAAAAGAAGCCATCTTCGAAGGGCATATCATGCTGCTGGAAGATGAGGAGCTTGAGCAGGAAATCATAGCCCTGATTAAAGATAAGCACATGACTGCCGACGCGGCAGCCAATGAAGTTATCGAAGGTCAGGCCACTGCCCTGGAAGAGCTGGACGATGAATACCTGAAAGAACGTGCGGCTGACGTACGCGACATCGGTAAGCGCCTGCTGCGCAACATCCTTGGTCTGTCGATTATCGATCTGAGCGCGATTCAGGATGAAGTCATCCTCGTCGCCGCCGATCTGACCCCGTCTGAAACCGCACAGCTGAACCTGAAAAAAGTGCTGGGCTTCATCACCGACGCGGGCGGCCGTACCTCTCACACCTCCATCATGGCGCGTTCCCTGGAACTGCCGGCCATCGTGGGCACCGGCAGCATCACGGCGCAGGTGAAAAACGGCGATTATCTGATTCTCGACGCGGTGAACAACCAGGTTCTGGTCAACCCGTCTAACGAGCAAATTGAAGCGCTGCGTAATCTGCAGGCTCAGGTTGCGGAAGAAAAAGCCGAACTGGCGAAACTGAAAGATCTGCCGGCGATTACCCTCGACGGCCATCAGGTTGAAGTCTGCGCAAACATTGGTACCGTTCGCGATGTCGAAGGTGCTGAGCGCAACGGCGCCGAAGGCGTAGGCCTGTATCGTACCGAATTCCTGTTCATGGACCGTGACGCGCTGCCAACTGAAGAAGAGCAGTTTGCGGCCTATAAAGCGGTGGCTGAAGCCTGTGGCTCTCAGGCCGTTATCGTGCGTACCATGGACATTGGCGGCGATAAAGAGCTGCCATACATGAACTTCCCGAAAGAAGAGAACCCGTTCCTCGGCTGGCGTGCCGTGCGTATCGCGATGGATCGTAAAGAGATCCTGCGCGATCAGGTGCGCGCCATCCTGCGTGCCTCCGCTTTCGGTAAACTGCGCATTATGTTCCCGATGATCATCTCTGTTGAAGAAGTGCGTGCGCTGAAGAAAGAGATCGAAATCTACAAACAGGAACTGCGTGACGAAGGTAAAGCATTTGACGAATCCATTGAGATCGGCGTGATGGTGGAAACACCGGCTGCGGCGACCATTGCTCGTCATCTGGCCAAAGAAGTTGATTTCTTTAGTATCGGCACCAATGATTTAACGCAATATACTCTGGCAGTTGACCGTGGTAATGATATGATTTCACATCTTTACCAGCCGATGTCACCGTCTGTACTGAATCTGATTAAGCAAGTTATTGATGCTTCTCACGCTGAAGGTAAATGGACTGGCATGTGCGGTGAGCTTGCGGGCGATGAACGTGCTACACTTCTGTTGCTGGGTATGGGGCTGGACGAATTCTCTATGAGCGCCATTTCCATCCCGCGCATCAAGAAGATTATTCGTAATACGAACTTCGAAGATGCGAAAGTATTAGCAGAGCAGGCTCTTGCTCAACCGACAACGGACGAGTTAATGACGCTGGTTAACAAGTTCATTGAAGAAAAAACAATCTGCTAATCCAAGAGATGCGCGGCCCAAATTACTGCTTAGGAGAAGATCATGGGTTTGTTTGATAAATTGAAATCTCTGGTTTCTGATGACAAGAAAGACACCGGAACTATTGAGATTATTGCTCCCCTCTCCGGTGAGATCGTCAACATCGAAGACGTGCCGGATGTGGTTTTTGCGGAAAAAATCGTGGGCGATGGGATTGCCATCAAACCGACCGGCAACAAAATGGTCGCGCCGGTAGACGGTACCATTGGTAAAATTTTCGAAACCAACCATGCGTTCTCTATTGAATCTGATAGCGGCATCGAGCTGTTCGTTCACTTCGGTATTGATACCGTTGAACTGAAAGGCGAAGGCTTCAAGCGTATCGCTGAAGAAGGCCAGCGCGTGAAAGTCGGCGACCCGGTTATCGAATTCGATCTGCCGCTGCTGGAAGAGAAAGCCAAGTCTACCCTGACTCCGGTGGTTATCTCCAACATGGACGAGATCAAAGAACTGATCAAACTGTCCGGTAGCGTGACCGTGGGTGAAACCCCGGTTATCCGCATCAAGAAGTAATGCTTGCTGCATAAAAATGGCGCCGAAAGGCGCCATTTTTTTATATCGCGCTGGTCACCGGCTGATAGCACTTCTCCCGGGACAGAATGCGCAATCCCTCCGGCGTGCTCTCCAGAATACGACGCTCACTGTCAGAGACCAGCAGATCGCACTGGTACCCTCCGGCCAGGCCGAACAGCGACCGCGCTACGCAAGCATCCTCCAGCGCCGCCTCCCCTGTGGTATCAAAATGACCGACAATGCGCCCCTGTTGGCGGATCACTAACCGATAGCTTTTCATCAGTTTTTCTCCCGTGGCGGCAGGATCAGTTCGTCACACCCCTGCGCGGCAGTCCAGTTCATGACCTCCAGCACGCGCCGGGCGGCAGCCTGCGTCGCCGCCCCCAGCGCCAGGCCGGTGAGCAGACCGCTCACCAGCTCTGCACAGAACAGATCGCCCGTTCCCTTCAGGTCCGTTTCCACCCGCGGGTGGGCCACCACCTCCACCGCATCGGCCGTCACCACCAGCACATTTATCGTCGAACGCGCCTCTCCCGGCGCGCTGGTGATCACCACCCATTTGAGGGTATCTGACAGCAGGCTTCGCGCCGCGGCGACCGCCTCCTGCTGATTGCGACAGCGCTGGCCGCTCAGCGTTTCCAGCTCAAACAGATTGGGGGTGATCCCTTGCGCCAGTGGCAGAAGATGCTGACGATAGGCGTCCGGGATCTCAGCCTTAACGTAGATGCCGCTGTCGACATCGCCGATGACCGGATCCACCAGAATGCACAGCCCGGGATGGCGGGCCCGCACCCGCGTCAGCCACTGTGCCAGACGTTCAATTTGCACGGCGTTGCCCATATAGCCGGTGGTCACTGCACGCAGTTCGCGCAACGCGTCGCGCTCCTCCAGCGCCTGCAGATACCCGACAAACCACTCCTCCGGAATAATGCCGCCATAGAACGTCTCATAATGGGGCGTATTGCTGAACAGTACCGTCGGCACCGCCAGCACGCGCAAACCGTGCTGTTTAATGGCCGGAACCGCGATGCTGTTGCCAACGCTGCCATAGACTACCTGGGACTGCACAGCGACGATATCGACTTCCGACGCCCGGCTTGTGTCGTGAAAGAGCACTGATTGTATGTCATCTTGCTGGCCCATCTTTTCTCCCCCCCGCTGGACAGCGGGTCACGCACTGATTATGATTCGTCCTATGCTAAATTTCATTTTGTCATAGGTCAATAATGTTTACCGGAAAAACCGCCAGCGATATCTTCGATCATATCCGCCATCTGGTGCAGAGCGGTGGGTTGCGGCCCGGAGAGGTTCTGCCACCGGTACGCGAGCTCGCCAGCCAGCTGGAGGTGAATCGCAATACCGTCGCCGCCGCCTATAAACGGCTGGTCACCTCCGGGCTGGCCGTCAGCCAGGGACGAAACGGCACGGCCATTAAAGCACGGGATCCGCTGCCGGCGCTGGAGGGCGGTGACCCAACGACGCCGCTGAACGATATCTCCAGCGGCAATCCGGACCCCGCCAGACTGCCTGAATTAACCCGTTATCTGGGCCAGCTTGCCCGCACACCACGCCTGTATGGCGATGCTCCCATCGAGCTGCGGCTTGGTCAATGGGCCGAGGCGTGGTTTGCCAAAGAGATAGCGGTTCCCTTTGCGGTGAATCTCGCCAGCGGAGCGATTGACGCCCTGGAGCGTCTGCTGAGCGCTCTGCTGCTGCCCGGCGACGGCGTTGTGGTGGAAGATCCCTGTTTTCTCAGCAGCATCAATATGGTGCGTTACGCCGGCTTTACCCCCTGCCCGGTAGCGGTTGATGCCGAGGGGATGGATCCTGACGGCCTGGAGGAGGCGTTACGCAACGGCGCACGGGCGGTGATCTTAACCCCGCGCGCGCATAATCCTACCGGCTGTAGCCTGACGGAAACCCGGGCGCATGCCCTGCGGGAGGTGCTGGCCCGCTATCCGCAGGTACTGGCGATTGTTGATGACCATTTTGCCCTGCTGTCGGCCACGCCATGGCACTCCCCTCTTCCTGCAAGCACGCAACGCTGGGCGCTTGTGCGCTCAATGTCAAAAACCCTCGGGCCAGACCTGCGGCTGGCCTTTATCGCCAGCGATGCCGATACCTCAGCGGCGCTGCGCCTGCGGCTTAACGCCGGCAGCCAGTGGGTCAGCCATCTGCTGCAGGACCTGACGCTGGCCTGTCTGACCGATGAGGCGTTTATCGCCTCGATGACGGAGACCCGTCGTCATTATCGCCAGCAGAATGAGAAACTGGCGGCGGCGCTGGCCCGGCACGGCCACAGCCATGCTACGCCTGGCGATGGCCTTAATTTCTGGCTGCCGCTGCCAGCGGCGAGCCAGCCCTACGCCTTACGCCTGGCCCGCGCCGGCTGGCTGGTCCGGGAGGGGGAAATATTTGGTGTCCGAACACCTGCGCACGGGCTGCGCCTGTCGCTGGGCCGTCTGAGTGACGCTGAGATTTCCCGCCTGGCGGCTGATATTGCGCTGGTCTTAAACCAACCCTGATGCAGGCCGTATCATTCGGCATGTTGAAGCATCTGCCGCACAGGTGAGTGATGGCAGCTGCCGATAAATTAATGAAAAAGCAAACGAAAGCAGGCACAGTCTTACCTGCATACCCTGCTCGCCCGGACGAATAAAACAGTCCCGGTGGCGGACAAATCGCTCACAAGAAGGAGCACCAGAGATGCATCACACTGACCTGGCACTGAAGGCGGTCATTGAAGCCTGCGACCGCGCTATCTCACAGGAAGATTACGATACCCTGATGGCCTATTACGCAGAAGACGCCGCGCTGGTCGTCAAACCGGGCATGGTGGTCAGAGGGAAAGAGAATATCCGCAAAGCCTTTATCGCCATTGCCGACTATTTCCAGCACCGACTGGTGGTGACTCAGGGGAAAATGGAGGTTATTGAAGGCGGCGGCAATGCGCTGGTGATTATGGAGACCCGGCTGGATATCCCGACGGCGGACGGGATATCCCAGGTCACACGGCGCGCCACCTATGTCTTTCAGAAGCAGGGCGAGCGCTGGCTGTGTACGGTCGATAACTCCTACGGCACCGACCTGCTTGATGATTAAATGCCAGCCCCCTGGCTAAAATGTTCTTCGCCGAACACGCCGGTGGAAAGGTAACGATCGCCGCGATCGCAGACGATCGCCACCACCACCGCGCCAGGATTTTCACGGGCAATGCGTAACGCGCCCGCCACCGCGCCGCCGGAACTGACCCCGCAGAAAATGCCTTCCCGCACCGCCAGCTGACGCATGGTATTCTCGGCATCCTGCTGATGAATATCCAGCACCGCATCCACCAGCGAAGCGTTAAAGATCCCCGGCATATACTCTGCCGGCCAGCGACGGATCCCGGGAATACTGCTGCCCTCTTCCGGCTGCAGGCCGACAATGGCCACCGGTTTACTCTGTTCGCGCAAAAAGCGCGATACGCCGGTAATGGTGCCGGTGGTCCCCATGCTGGAGACAAAGTGGGTGATACGTCCCGCGGTCTGCTGCCAGATTTCCGGCCCGGTGGTAGTGTAGTGGGCGTAGGGGTTATCCGGGTTGTTAAACTGATCGAGCAGTTTGCCCTCTCCGCGCTGCGCCATCTCAAGAGCCAGGTCGCGGGCCCCCTCCATTCCCTGCTCTTTGGTGACCAGAATCAGCTCGGCGCCGTAGGCACGCATCGCCGCCCGGCGCTCCTGGCTCATGTTGTCGGGCATCAGCAGCTTCATATGATAGCCTTTCAGCGCGGCGATCATCGCCAGCGCAATACCGGTGTTACCGCTGGTCGCTTCGATCAGCACGTCGCCGGGCTGAATTTCGCCGCGCTTTTCCGCTTCGACGATCATCGACAGCGCGGCGCGGTCTTTCACCGAGCCTGCCGGATTATTGCCTTCGAGTTTGACCCAAACTTCACTGCCGTTGTCCGGACCCAGACGCTGAAGCTTGACCAGAGGGGTATTGCCGATGGTGTGTTCGAGTGTATTCACGATTTTTACTCAATAAAAAAGCCGGGTTGCGCTTCGCTTACCCGGCCTACAAGACGCGTAAAAATTCCAGGCCCGGAAAGCGTAGCCTTACCGGGCGATAGACCTGCTCAATAAGCTATCAGGCCGACTCCGCCAGAGCAAGCTCGCCGCGCGGCTCGATACGCTCGGTACCGTTATACAGGCGCGCGTTTTGCAGGCCAACGAACAGCCGTTCGCCGCGGGACGGGGCCTCATCGCCTGCCAGCACCACGCTCAGCGGTTCGTCATACCACCCCAGAGGCTGAACGACTAATTGGGTGTAGTGCCCTTTCGGGCTGGCTTCCAGCACCTGCACCGGCAGCGGGGAATCCAGGCTGGTCCGGCGGCTGATGTCCACTTCCCACGGACGCAGGAACAGATCCACCGGCCCCTGGTATGTTGGGGTATAGCCTAACGGCCAGCGGTGCGCGCCAACGTGGAACTGTCCACCGCGGATAATGCCCTGCAGGCGGTTTACTTCTCCCATAAACTCCAGTACGAAACGGGTCGACGGTTCACGCCACACGCGCTCCGGGGCATCGGCTTGTTCGATGTTGCCCTGACTCATCACCACTACCCGGTCAGCAACTTCCAGCGCCTCTTCCTGATCGTGGGTGACGAACACGCTGGTAAATTTTAACTCTTCATGCAGCTGACGCAGCCAGCGGCGCAGCTCTTTACGCACCTGCGCATCCAGCGCGCCGAAGGGTTCATCCAGCAACAGAATTTGCGGCTCCACCGCCAGGGCGCGCGCCAGCGCCACGCGCTGCTTCTGGCCGCCGGACAGCTGCGCCGGATAGCGATCCGCCAGGTGGGCCAGCTGCACCATCTCCAGCAGTTTGGTCACTTTGGCTTTAATCGCCGCCGCATTGGGTCGTTCACGGCGCGGCAGCACGGTCAGGCCAAAGGCGATGTTATCGAACACCGTCATATGGCGGAACAGCGCATAGTGCTGGAAGACGAAGCCCACTTTACGGTCGCGGGCGTGCATCCGGCTGACGTCGGTGCCATGGAAGCGGATATGACCGCTGGTCTGATGCTCCAGCCCGGCGATAATTCGCAGCAAGGTGGTTTTTCCGGAGCCCGAGGGCCCCAGCAGCGCAACCATTTGTCCGGAAGGGATATCCAGCGAGATATCATTCAGCACCTGGGTGCGACCAAACGATTTCTTAATATTGGCAATCTCAATGCTCATGATTTCCCTCCTGTTGCGCGCGTTCTTTCTGATTGGCCAGACGCCATTGCAACATACTCTTTAAAAACAGGGTCAGAATAGCCATTAACGTCAGCAGGGCCGCAGCGGTAAACGAGCCGACGGTATTGTAATCCTGCTCCAGTAGTTCAATTTGCAGCGGCAGCGACAGCGTTTCTCCACGAATCGAACCGGAGACTACCGACACTGCGCCAAATTCGCCGATGGCGCGGGCGTTGGTCAACACCACGCCGTACAGCAGCGCCCAGCGAATATTCGGCAACGTCACCCGACGGAACATCTGCCAGCCGGAAGCGCCCAGCAGCACCGCGGCTTCATCTTCATTACTTCCCTGGCTCATCATCACCGGCACCAGTTCGCGCACCACAAACGGACAGGTGACAAAGATGGTCGCCAGCACCATACCCGGCCAGGCGAACATGATCTGCAGGTTATGTGCATCAAGCCAGCCGCCCAGAGGACCGTTAGAGCCATAAAACAGCAAATACACCAAACCGGCCACTACCGGCGAGACGGCGAACGGGATATCCAGCAACGTCAGCAGCAGCTGGCGACCGGGGAAAGTAAAACGTGTCACCAGCCAGGCCAGCAGCGTACCGAACACCAGGTTCACCGGTACGGTAATCAACGCAATCATCACCGTCAGCCAGATGGCATGCAGCATGTCCGGGTTGGCCAGGTTTTCCAGCACCGGCATCAGCCCTTTGCTGAAGGCCTGGATAAAGATATAGAGCATCGGCACCACGAGGATGAAGGCGGAGACCACCATCCCGACGCCAATCAGAAACCATTTCCCCCAGTTGATGCGGGGCGCGTCGTAGCGTTTCAATTGAGTAACTTCCGCCATTAGTGACCTACCACGCGTCGACCAAAGCGACTCTGCAGGGTATTGATGGAAAAGAGCAGCAGCAGTGAGGCAGCCAGGATCACCGAGGCGATCGCGCTCGCCGCCGGATAGTCAAACTCCTGCAGACGAATAAAGATCATCAGCGAGGTCACCTCTGTCTTCCACGCGATGTTGCCAGCGATAAAAATCACCGCGCCAAACTCGCCGAGGCTACGGGTAAACGACAGGGCAATGCCCGCCAGCAGCGCCGGCGACAGCTCCGGCAGCACCACTTTGCGGAAACTCTGCCAGCGCGTCGCGCCCAGCGTTTCCGCCGCTTCCTCATACTCGGGTCCCAACTCCTCCAGCACCGGCTGCACGGTACGTACCACGAACGGGATGCTGGTGAAGGCCATCGCCACGGCGATGCCGAGCCAGGTATAGGTCACTTTAATATCGAACTTCGCCAGCCATTCACCGTAAATTCCGTTAACCGAAAACAGCGAAGCCAGTGTCAGGCCGGCCACCGCCGTCGGCAGCGCAAACGGCAGGTCCATTAAGGCATCCAGCAGCGTGCGGCCCGGAAAACGATAACGAGTGAGGATCCAGGCCATCAGCAGACCAAAGACGCCGTTAAAAATCGAGGCCACAAACGCCGACAGCAGCGTCACCTTATAGGCCGCCACCACCTGCGGATTGGTGATCACATCCCAGTATTGCACCCAGCTCATCTGCGCCAGCTGCATCACCAGCGCGCTGAGCGGTAATAACAAAATCAGACAGACAAACAGCAGGCTGGTGCCGAGGCTCAGGGTAAAGCCCGGCAGCACGCGCTTGGACGACACAGCAAACATTACTTACGCCCCGCCGCCAGCAGTTTGTCCAGTTCGCCGCCACTGGCGAAGTGGGTTTTCATCACCTCAGGCCAGGAGCCAAACTTGTCCTCTACGCGGAACAGCTCGGTCTGCGGGAATTTATCCTTCAGGGCGTCCATCACTTTCGGGTTGTTTACCCGGTAGTAGTAGTCGGTAATGATGGTTTGCGCCTGCGGGCTGTAGAGCCAGTTCAGGTAGGCTTTCGCCGCCTTTTCCGTGCCATTGGCTTTGACGTTTTTATCCACCCATGCCACCGGGAACTCCGCCAGAATGTTGGTTTTCGGGATCACCACTTCAAATCCCTGCGCCTCATACTGCTTACGAATATTGTTCACTTCCGATTCGAAGCTAATCAGCACATCGCCCAGGCCGCGTTCAGCAAAAGTGGTGGTCGCCCCGCGTCCGCCGGTATCAAAGACTTCGACGTTCTTCAGAAATTGGGTCATAAACTGTTCGGTTTTGGCTTTATCGCCGCCGTCGGCTTTATCCGCCGCGCCCCATGCCGCGAGGTAGGTGTATCGGGCGTTACCCGAGGTTTTCGGGTTCGGGAAAATCAGCTTGACGTCAGAACGAACCAGATCGTTCCAGTCATGAATGTTTTTCGGGTTGCCTTTACGCACCAGGAAACCCATCGTCGAATAGAACGGTGAGCTGTTGTTCGGCAGGCGGCTTTGCCAGTCGGCCGGGATCAGGTTGCCCTTGTCATGCAGGATCTGCACGTCCGTCACCTGGTTGTAGGTGACCACGTCCGCCTTCAGGCCCTGCAAAATAGCCAGCGCCTGCTTGGATGAACCGGCATGCGACTGCTTAATCGTCAGCGTGTCCCCGCCATTGTCCTTCGCCCACTGCTGCTCAAAAGGCGGGTTAAGGGCGGCAAACAGCTCGCGGGAGACATCATAGGAGCTGTTCAGCAGCTCTGTCGCCTGCGCCTGCGCGGCCAGCAGCATGGAAGCCGCCAGCGCCAGATATCCTTTTTTCAGTGATTTAACGGCCATTGCGCACCCTTATCAACGTTGAACATTTTCTGATGATCATCATATTTATAACGGGTACGAAAGGAGTAACGGTTTTATATACCGTTTGGCGATTTGGAAGTCGAAAAGAGAATAAGCAACTGGCAAAGCTTTGCTGAAAGCGGCTCGCAGATTAGACGTGTCATTGTGACAAACGGCAGCCAGGCGTGCACTGTGTTTATATGAAAAACACACAGATATTTGCTCGTCAGCTCAGACGTAGCTTAACGCCCGCAGAACGTCGACCAGGGTACTGACTGCGCAACCGCCATTTTGCTTGCTATAAGTTTCGCCGCCAGCATCCCGTGGGTCCCTATATTCTCGATTTTGCCTGCTGCGCAACACGGCTGGCGATTGAACTGGACGGCGGCCAACACGATGGAGGCGTGCCTACGATGTTCGCCGCACCCGCTGGCTACAGAGCCAGGGATGGCGGGTTTTACGCTTCTGGAATAATGAGTTTGAAGAGTATGAAGATGCGGTGATGCAGAGAATACTTGAAGCGCTTGAGTCGCCGATGCCCTCACCCCGCCCCTCTCCCTGAGGGAGAGGGAGAAAAAGAGTCCGCACGCAGAATCCATAACCGTACCGTACCGTCCCCTCTCCCCCCTGGGGAGAGGGTTAGGGTGAGGGGAAAAAATTACAGCGCCTGAATACGCTCCAGGGATGGCGCGAAGTAATAGCCGCCAGTCACCGGTTTAGTGAAGCGCAGCATCGCGTCGCGTTTGCCGTCGGTATCGCCGAACATGCTCAGCAGCTGCTGCTCGATGTTATACAGGCGCGCGCAGTAGGCGCAGAAATAGAGACCATGGGTGCCGCTGGCGGTGCCGTACGGCAGGCTCTGACGGACGATTTTCAGCCCTTTGCCATCTTCTTTTAAGTCCACGCGGCTCAGGTGCGACGTGACCGGACGCTCGTCGCCATCGATCTCTTCGTTGGCTTCTTTGGTACGGCCGATCATCATCTCCTGATCCGGTACGCTCATGCGGTTCAGCTGTTTGAGATTATGCTCCCAGCGCTGGACGAACACGTAGCTGCCGCCCGCGTCCACACCGTCTTTAATGACTGCCACTTCGCGGCGGGTTTCTTCCCCCGCCGGGTTTTCGGTGCCGTCGACGAAGCCGCTGAGATCACGCTCTTCCACCCAACGGAAACCGTGGATCTCTTCTTTCACGTCGATAGCGTCGCCAAAGGCGGCCATCGCGGCCTGCGCCACCGAGAAGTTAACTTCATGACGGGCGGATAAAATATGAATCAGCAGGTCATACTGGGTGGACGGCGCCAGCCCTTTGCCATAGACCGGGAAATCTTTTAACTCTTCCGCCCCTTCGCCGCCGCTCAGCTGACGCCAGACGTTATTGCCGAACGCCACCACCGCCCCGAGTTTGGCGTCGGGGAATTTAGCCTGGAAGGTGGCCACGTTATCGACAAAATTTTTGCTCGCTTCGCGCAGGGCGTTAACGTCCCCTTTGACATTGGCTTCAATCCAAATCGCCGCGCGGCAATGTTCCGGCAAAATGCCGCTCTGAACCTGAGACATCGCTCCTCCTGAAATGATGCGACCACAACGCTATCGCGTTGCTAACGCGCCATTGTAACCGTTTTTCAGGGCCGTCGTGTCTCTTCAGATCAATTTAGCGACGCCAGATAATTTTGCTGACCTTCCAGTTTTTCAGCGTATCGTCGGAGGGCATCAGCTCGTCCGGGCCGCTCCAGTGGCCGGTAAAGGCATAGCTGATATGCTGGCTCCCCTCGGCCTGACACTCGACGACCGCGCCATTGTCATTGCTGCCTTTCTGGCAGTTGCCGAAAGCTTTGCTGTACAGGTCGCTAAACGGTGTGCCGATTTTCACGCCGCTGGCGGTTTTGATTTCGGCATCACGCACGTCAATCCGGCTGATGGTACCGTTGTCGCCATTGATGGTCAGCGCCACGCTGTTGTCTTTCAGCGCTTCAAAATAGTGGACGATATTGCCCTTATCGGTCTTCATCCCGCTGCGTAAACGGTAGTCGCTCCCCAGCGCATCGCTAATAGCCTGTTCATTGAGCGGCGTGGAAGCCGTCAGTTTACCCACCCCCTGCTCGGTCACCTCGGTAGAAGCGCCAAACCAGTTCCACGGATAGGCCGCCGACCAGTTGACTGCGCTCATCGTGGAGCAGCCGGTCAGCGCCAGCGGAAGCGCACAGAGCATTAAACGTAGCGATTTCATATCACAATCCTTTCTGAGTCATTCAACGCATGTTGGAGTTCACGATCGGCAAAAAGTGCCCTTAAAAGGTGGTCTGGCGAAAACAGGCGCCCAGGCGACGGCTGGTTAACAGCCACCACAGGGCATAACCATCCGCCACCAGCAGCCCGATGGTCAGCGAGGAGGGAGATTCGCCGCTCAGCCATAGCATCGGCTGCCACAGCAACAGCAGCAATTGCGATAGCACCAGCAGCCAGCGCATCGCCCGCCACGCGCGCGGCAGGCGCTGACGGTAGCCGCTAAGCAGAAAGGCCAGCACCGCCGGCACGCCGGGGAGTAAACCGAGCCAGAAGCGGTCGTGATCGGGATAGAACAGATTAAGAATCGCGTCGCCCTGCTGGCGCGATGCGCCGGCCATCAAAAACAGCACCCACGTGCGGGCCTGCAACAACAGCACGCACCAGAAGAGCAAAGGCAGGCGCAGACGGCCATGGGCATCAAAATCGGCGGGGATAAACTCAGTATTCTTCATCTTCGATCAGACGCTTGCCCAGGGTCAGGACATCGGCGTATTCATAGCCCAGCCGCTCATACATTCCCTGCACCACGTCGTTGTCTTCACGAACCATAATGTTGATTTTCGGGCAGCCGCGGGCAATCAGCTTTTTCTCGAGCCGGTTGAGCAGCGCGTTCGCGATACCCCGGCCACGATATTCCGGATGGACGCCGAGATAATAGGCCGATCCGCGATGACCGTCATATCCGCCCATCACCGTGCCGACCACTTCGCCATTCACTTCCGCCACCAGAAACAGGCTGACGTCATGATTCAGCTTGCGCTCAATATCCATCTCCGGATCGTTCCACGGGCGCAGCAGATCGCAGCGCTCCCACAGCGTCACAACCTCTTCGAAATCCTGCTGGCGAAAAACGCGAATCTCCATGGTATTCCCCACCATTGACGGTTAAAAACAGTGATTATGGCGCGAATATAACTGATAGCCAATATCAGGCGAAATCAGCGACAAAAAATGGCATAATATGACTTTGTCATGTATTGAAATGAAAAGTAAAACAATTCTTATTTTGAATGGTCGTAACGGCAAACGCGATACGATATAACATTGGACATCACTTGTTTACAATTCAGGCCGAATGAGCACTTTTAAACCCTTAAAAATACTTGCTTCGCGCCGTCAGGTGCTGAAAGCCGGGCTGGCTGCGATGACGCTGAGTGGCGTCGCCGCACAGGTCAGCGCAAAAGAGCAGCCACTGAAAACATCAAATGGACACAGCAAACCCGCCGCTAAAAAGGCCGGCGCCCGCCGCGTTGTGATGCTCGACCCGGGCCACGGCGGTATCGACACCGGGGCTATCGGCCATAACGGTTCGAAAGAGAAGCATGTAGTGCTGGCGATCGCTAAGAACGTGCGCAGCATTTTGCGCAGCAACGGCATCGACGCCCGCCTGACCCGCACCGGCGATACCTTTATCCCGCTGTACGACCGCGTGGAGATTGCCCATCAGCACGGCGCCGATCTGTTTATGTCGATCCATGCCGACGGCTTCACCAACCCGAGCGCCGCCGGCGCCTCGGTGTTTGCGCTGTCAAACCGCGGCGCCAGTAGCGCCATGGCAAAATACCTCTCCGACCGCGAAAACCGCGCCGATGAAGTTGCCGGTAAGAAAGCGACCGATAAAGATCATCTGCTGCAGCAGGTGCTGTTCGATCTGGTGCAGACCGACACCATTAAAAACAGCCTGACGCTGGGCTCGCATATCCTGAAAAAGATCAAACCGGTGCATAAGCTGCACAGCCGCAATACCGAGCAGGCGGCGTTCGTGGTGCTGAAGTCGCCGTCCATTCCGTCCGTGCTGGTGGAAACCTCGTTTATCACCAACCCGAACGAGGAGAAACTGCTCGGCACCACCGCTTTCCGGCAGAAAATCGCCACCGCGATTGCCAACGGCATTATCAGCTATTTCCACTGGTTCGATAACCAGAAAGCCCATTCGAAGAGACGTTAATGAAACCCGATGCCGCGCAGGTTAAAACTTTTCTGCTCCAGCTCCAGGACAACCTTTGCCAGCAGCTGAGCGCTGTCGATGGCGCACCGTTTATTGAAGACGCCTGGCAGCGGGAAGGCGGTGGCGGCGGGCGCAGCCGGGTGTTGCGCGACGGCAACGTGTTCGAACAGGCCGGGGTTAACTTTTCTCACGTCCATGGCGATGCGATGCCCGCCTCGGCAACGGCCCATCGCCCGGAGCTGGCCGGACGCAGCTTTGAAGCCATGGGCGTCTCGCTGGTGGTTCATCCGCTTAACCCCTATGTGCCCACCAGCCATGCCAACGTGCGGTTCTTTATTGCCGAAAAGCCTGGCGCCGACCCGGTGTGGTGGTTCGGCGGCGGCTTCGATTTAACCCCTTACTACGGCTTTGAAGAGGATGCCGTCCACTGGCATCGTACCGCCCGCGATCTGTGTCTGCCGTTCGGCGAAGCCGTCTATCCGCGCTATAAAAAATGGTGCGATGATTACTTCTATCTCAAGCACCGCCAGGAGCAGCGCGGTATCGGCGGTCTGTTCTTTGACGACCTGAATACCCCGGATTTTGACCACTGCTTCGCCTTTATGCAAGCGGTCGGGAACGGCTATGCTGACGCCTATTTACCCATCGTCGAACGCCGAAAAGCCACGCCGTACGGCGAGCGCGAGCGCCACTTTCAGCTCTATCGCCGCGGCCGCTACGTCGAGTTCAATCTGGTCTGGGACCGCGGCACCCTGTTCGGCCTGCAGACCGGCGGGCGTACGGAGTCGATTCTGATGTCGATGCCGCCGCTGGTGCGCTGGGAATATGATTATCAGCCCGAGCCCGGCAGTCCCGAGGCGGCGCTGAGCGAGTTTATTCAGGTGCGCGACTGGCTGTAACGGCCGGATGGCGGCTGGCCACCCGGCAGCGGCGTCGCTTCGCTCACACCCACTGGCGCAGGCGATGGTGCAGCGTCATCGACGGTTTCTCAGCAAACAGCTGCTGATAGTCGGTGGCGAACTGCCCCAGATGCCAGAATCCCCACTGCATGGCCGCCTCCTTGACCGTCTCCCGCTCTGACCAGGGACTTATCAGCTCCCGGCGTACGGCGTTCAGACGGATCCGTTTGAGCCAGGCGTTGGGGCCAATCCCCAGAATCGCATGGAAGGCGTTTTGCAGGGTGCGACGGCTGACGTACAGCTGCTGGCACAGGTCGAGAACGGTTAGCGGCTCCGCGCTGTTTTCCAGCACATATTCGCGGGCCTGCGCCAGCAGGCGGCGGTAGCTCTGGTGGCTGATACTCTCCGCGCTCACCATCGGCTGCGCCTCTTCCAGCATCGTCCCCATCGCCAGCAACAGATTATCCCGCAGCACCTTGCGCACCGCAGGCTGATGAAGGGTATCCGGATGCTCGCTGAAGGTGGCCAGCGCCTGCTGCACAAACCCCCACAGCGCGGCCTTATGCGGCTCCCGAACTGCCAGCGCTGACTGGTTGCGTAGCATATGCAGCACTCGCTCCGGGTGGTGCAGGAAACTGGCATGGCGAGAAATCACCTCCTGGGAAATGACTACTCCGAGGATGGTGTAATCATCCGGCGTGCTGAGCTCGAACTCCGTACCGCCGGGACGGGTGGCGATTTCTGCCCGGCCCAGGCACTGCGAACCAATAAACCCCTGCTCTCCCCGCGCCGCCGGAATACCAAACCAAAAGGCGTTCGGCCAGACCACGCAGGACTGGCGCAGCGCCAGCCCGGTAAATTCGCGAAAGACCTGGATCTCATCGAGCAGAATTTCGGTAAACTCGCCGCGAAACTGCCCCGGATGCAGCTGATCGTAAATCTGTTGCCAGGCGGTAATGGTCAGGGCGTGCTCATATACATCGGTTGTGTGTCGTTGATGAATATTGTCAATTTCAACCTGGGGCGTCAGCCTGGTGTCTTCCGGCAACGCCTCGCAACAGAGATGGTGCAAATTTGCAGAACGACGCTTTTTCATAATCGTTAAAGCCGGGGGCAAGCCGCTCCCGGCACCTCCGACAGGTTATGGATTTTTGAGACGATAGCGGCTACTGCGTTTGCGTAGCGTCCCTGCGGAAAAGAGCTGATCCAGCGCCTGGCGGGCCTTATCCAGCGGCCAGGCAAAATGCGCGGCGACCTCGCCGGCCGTCATGCCCTGACGAACTGATGCCAGCAGCGTCAGTAACGCTTCCGATGACGCCGGGTCAGCAGGCGGCAGGGGCGCTGGCGGCGGTGGCTGAAAGCCGCCGATCAGCCACTGGGTATCCTCTTCCGGACGGCCGATTTCCCGACGGCTGATCACGCAGCCGGTCCGCCGGGCGGCGGCGGCCCCGGCGTCCAGCGCAGCGCGGCAGGCCGCCAGATCCCCCTCCACCACCAGCGTCAATCTGCCGGGGTCGAGCACTTCATGACTGAGCAGGCGCACATTGGCCGCCTTGAGCATGGCATCCGCGGCGTCTACAGCGGCGACCATGCCCTCCACTTCCAGCAATCCCAGCGCATTGATCATCGCTCCCTCCGTTACGCACGCTGAACAGGATGACGGGCAATATCGAGAACGGCATCGGTAAAGGCGTTGCAGGCGGCTTTACAGGCGGCCTGACTTCCCGTCAAAAAGGCGGCCGAATAGTTGGTTTCCGACGGCGGCGGGACGTAGGTCACCAGCTGAACGTCGGCAGACTTCATCGCCGCATCGATGCCGTACGTCGCCTCCAGCGGCGGCGCCACCAGATAAGCGATCGGATCGCCCAACGCGATGCCAGCGGTGGATGAAAGATAAGAGCCGGTACGCGACACCACGTGCGCCAGAAACGCGGTATCTTGCGCGTCGTTAGCCCACTGGAACGCCGCCCCGCTTTCAATATGCGCCATCATGGCATCCAGCCCGGCGCGAACTTCCGCCGGGTTCGGGCCGCCGAGCATAATCAGCACTTCACCGGCGGTGGGCGACGGGCCGTGAGCTGCTCCGGCATACAGGGAGCGGCCATAGACCACCTCCACCATCGCCTGCTTTGTCGCTTCATCGGCGGCAATATACGTCACGTCATCAGAATCTGCCGTGATGAGTCCTAGGCTACGTATATGTGGCGGTAATTTAAGCTCCCGGGCAAAACCGTCATTCACCGAGGCAATGACGCGCATGGCAGTGACCGAGGGTCGAATCAAATCTAATGCGGGCATGATGCCTCCTTAACGGCTCATGTTGATGCCGGAAGCTTTCTGCTCCAGCATGCGTTTGGCTAAATCCACGATCACCGCGGCGGCTTCTACCGGCGGGGTGCCGCCCTGGTGGATATTGGAGATACAGGTCCGGTCGGCCTCGACGGTGGTCGCCACCCGCGGGGAGTACACCGCGTAGCAGGAGAGGCTCTCTGACTGGCCAAGTCCCGGGCGCTCGCCAACCAGCAGGATCACCACCTTCGCGCCGAGGATCTCGCCGATCTGATCTTCAATCTTGACGCGGCCATAGCGCACGAAGAACGGCGTCCCGACCTTCAGACCCGCCTGTTTCAGGCCGGCAAGCAGCGGCGGCAGGATCTCTTCGTAGTTGGCGGTGATGGCATCCGTCGACAGGCCATCGGACACCACCACCTGCACATCCGGATCCATCACGCACTGCGCCTTCAGCGCATCGATGGCCTCCGGACTGAGACGGCGTCCCAGATCGGGGCGCGTCAGGTAGCGATTTTTGTCGCTGATTTCCGAACGCACTTCCAGCAGCCCCTGCGCTTTCACCCACGCCTCCGGCACCTCTTTGAGCACCGTATCTTTCGAGCGCGAGTGATCCGCCAGGAAGCGCAGCAACGCGAGGGTGCGCGGACGCGGACCGGCGCGACCGGTGCAAACGCGCGCTGCGGTGCTGCGTTTCAGTTCGGTCAGCACTTCGGCGCGGTGCGGATGTTGTACGCCAATCCAGGCTTTCGCTTCCGCAGAGCCCAGATCCAGCGCGCAGCTTTCCACTGTTGCGTCGGTGGCGCACGCGGCAGCGTGGCAGGCCGGCGTCGTCGCTACGGGGGCCTCTGGCTGTGTCTGTGGCTGTCCCATTGACGCCATTACGCTGCGTACAATGTCTTCAATCTGTTTTTGATCCATGATGTGTCATCCCCGCGTCATCAGAAGAACAGTGACGGATCGCCCGCCCGTTTGGTCAGACGACCATTTGCCATAATGCCCATCCGTTCCAGCCAGCCTTCGAACTCCGGTGACGGACGCAGACCCAGCAGCTGGCGCACGGTCGCGGTATCGTGGAAGGCGGTAGTCTGGTAGTTGAGCATGATGTCGTCGCCGAGCGGCATGCCCATGATGTAGTTGCAGCCAGCGGTCGCCAGCAGGATCATCAGGTTTTCGTTGAGGTTCTGATCGGCATCGGCATGGTTGGTGTAGCAGCAGTCGCAGCCCATCGAGATGCCGCTCAGCTTGCCCATAAAGTGGTCTTCCAGCCCGGCGCGAATAATTTGTCGGTCGTTATAGAGGTACTCCGGCCCGATAAAGCCCACCACGGTGTTGACGAGGAACGGATCGTAGTGCCGCGCCAGGCCATAGTTACGCGCTTCCATCGTCACCTGGTCGGCGCCGAAGTTAGCGCCCGCGGAGAGCGCCGAGCCCTGCCCGGTTTCAAAGTAAAGACAGTTCTCCCCGGCGATGCGGTTAAACTCCGCTCCCACCGCCCGCGCTTCATCGAGCATCGCCAGTTCGACGCCGAACTCTTTTAGCCCTTTTTCGCTGCCGCAGATGCTCTGGAAGATAAGCCCCCCCGGCGCGCCGCGGCGGATAGCTTCGATCTGGGTGGTGACGTGCGCCAGCACGCAGCCCTGGGTCGGGATGGAAAACTTGTCGATCACCCCGTACACCGTATCCAGCACGCGACTCAGGTTCTCCACGTCGTCAGTGACCGGGTTGACGCCAATCACCGCGTCGCCCGCGCCGAAGGAGAGCCCTTCGTAGATTTGCGCGGCAATACTCTGCACGTCGTCGCGGGTATCGTTCGGCTGCAGGCGGCAGCTAAAGGTCCCCGGCAGACCGATGGTGGTATTGGCTTTTTTGATCACCGGCATTTTTTTGCCGCCATAGATCAGATCGGCGTTGGAGCAGATCTTGGCCACCGCCGCCACCACCTCGGAGGTCAGCCCTTTGCGGACAAAGGCGATATCGTCGCTGGTGACCTCGTCGTTGAGCACGTATTCGCGCAGGTCGCTGATGGTCCAGTGTTTGATCCGCTGATAGGCGGTTTCGTTCACGTCATCCTGGATCAGGCGCGTCACGCAATCCTCCTCATAGGGGATCACCGGGTTATTGCGGATATCGGCCACCGTCATATCGGAAAGCACCTGCTTGGCGGCCACGCGCTGCTGCGAACTCTCCGCTGCCACGCCCGCCAGCACATCCCCCGAACGCAGTTCGTTGGCTTTCGCCAGCACCTCTTTAACATCCTTAAACTGATAAACATTGCCGAACAATGTGGTCTTTAGTTTCATAAGTCGTTCCCTCAGGAAGGAAATGCGAGTGATTTCACCGTCACCGGCACAACCGATCCGCCAAAAAGAGGCGTACCAATGTCGATATAGTCCCCCGCCCGGACGCTCACCTCATCGATGACCGCCAGCGGAAGGTGTGGAAGCTGCGGCCGCAGCAGCATGCCCAGCGCTTTGCCAAAATCCTGCTCGGCCACCAGCAGCAGCGGACGCGGATTGGGAAAGCGGGCGACAAACGCCAGCAGGGCGTCAATTACGGTCAGTAAGGTGGCGTAGCGCACCGGAAGTGAAGCGGGAAGCGCCAGCACGTAAGCGTCCGCCTCGGGGGCCAGATCGAGCTGCGTCAGCGCCTGCCGCCAGGCGTTCGGCAGATCGGCGGCCTCCTGCGGGATAGCCACCGGCAGATTGCGCAGCGGCAGTTGAACCCTCTCCAGCCAGATGGTGCTCCCGGACAGGGACAGCGTATGCGCCCCGGCGCCAATCACCGTGGCGCGCACGGTTTGCGTCGGAAACTGCACGTTCATTTCACGCAGGCGCGGATGCTCGTGCAGGGCCGTGGCCAGCAGCGGCCCGATATCGGAAAAACAGAAAGGATCGGCGGGTTGATGGCGGTAGCACTCCCCCACTCCGCCGGAAAGAGTAATCACCTCCGGCTGAACACCCGCAGGCAGTACTTCGGTTTGCATCAGCCCCTGCGCCAGCGGTGAGAGCCTGCCGTCGATCACCTCAACGATCAGCCCCGCCATCCGGCGCGCCACCTGCGCCAGCTGACCCGCAGTCAACGATAAAGCATCGGTTCCCGGGCCGAATACCGCATCGACAATCCGCTGTCCTGGCGAGTGCGCGTGGACCACGCGCCCCTGAGCGTCGGTTTCCAGCAGGCGGCCGCCGACGTTGAGGCAGGCGGTGGCGCTGAGGTTACCGGCGTCAAACAGGGCATAGTTCGAGGTACCGCCGCCAATATCGATATTAAGCACCCGGCACATCCGCTGCCGGGACAAGGTCTGCGCCCCGGCGCCGTGTCCGGCAATGACCGACTCCAGGTGCGGCCCGGCGCTGGCGACGACAAAATCGCCCAGCGACTGCGAGAGCGCCATCACCGCCGGGCGGGCATTGCGGGTTTTCGCGCTTTCACCAGTGATGATGATCGCCCCGGAGTCCACCGCTTGCGGGGCAATCCCGGCGGCCCGGTACTGAGCCAGAATCAGCGCCTCAAGCTCGGCCTCTTTCAGTTCTCCCTGCTTATCAACCGGCGTAAAAAAGACCGGGCTTTGCCAGCTAATGTCGCGTTTGATGAATTCGTAGCGCGGCACCTGGGAGACCGCCGCGCGGTTCACCAGCTCGAGGCACGAGAAGATCACCTGCGTGGTGGTGGTGCCGATATCAATACCGACGCTCAACAGCTGGCGCGTGTTCACGAGTGCGCCTCCGCTTCGGTGTTGGCAGGCGCCGGTACGTTTTCATCTTTTGGCACCAGCAGCATCGCCACGCCAATCGCGGTAACGCCGCCGACCAGCTTGCCGACGATCATCGGGAAGATCATGGCGTTCATGTTGGCCGCCGCAAAACCGAGATGGTCGCCGAGGGCGAACGCCGCTGACACTGAGAAGGCGCAGTTGATCACTTTTCCACGGGTATCCATCTGCTTCATCATGCCGAACATCGGGATATTGTTCGCGAGGGTAGCGACCATGCCGCCGGCAGCCATATTGTTGATTTTGAGGAGATTACCGACACGCATCAGCGGCTTTTCAAACCAGCGGGTCAGCAGGAGCACCATCGGGTAAGCGCCGAGCAGCACGCAGGAAATAGAGCCAATGACTTCGATGGCGCGCATCACCTCGCCGGGCTGGTCACCAGGCGCCATAAAGATCGGGTCGAGTCCTGGGATCAGCTCCCAGCCGAGCAGGAACTTGATCACCGCCGCCGCCAGGCCGATGGTGATCAGCGCCACGAGGAATTTGGCGAAGATCTGGAAGCCGTTGATCATTTTTTCCGGAATGAACTTCAGCCCCAGCGCCACCAGCACGGCGACGATGATCACCGGGATCATATTCATCAGGATCAGCGCGAAGGTAAACGCTACCGGCTGGCCGTTGATCTCCACCCCGGAATACATCGCCACCAGACCGCCGGCGATACAGCCGATGGGAATAGTGACAATGCCCGCCAGCACGCCGAGCGCCAGCCAGCGGCGATCGGCAGGTTCGATAATGCCGAGCGCCACCGGAATGGAGAACACAATGGTCGGCCCCATCATGGAGCCGAGGATCAGGCCCGAGTACATCCAGGCCGCCACGTCGCCGCCCGCCAGCTCTTTGGCGAGGAAGAAACCGCCCATATCGCACGCCAGCAGCGTGCCGGCAAACATCGACGGGTTGGCGCCAAGCATCTCATACAGCGGGATAATCACCGGACCGAGCAGATGGGCCAGCACCGGCGCCAGGGCGGTCATCCCGACCATCGCCAGGCCCAGCGCGCCCATCGCCATAAACCCTTCTTCAAACTGACCGCCGGATCCCTCAATGCTTTTCCCCAGTTTGCCGAGAAAGCGCGCCGAGCCGCCGAACTGCGACAGGATCCTGTCCACGGCGGCAATCAGCATAAAGAACATCATGATGTACATGATGATTTCGTTAATTCCCATAGCCCTTACTCCCTGTCATTTATGATTGGTAGATACTGTGAATACCGGGACATTAGCCGCACTCGGGGAACTTTCCCGGGTCGAGGCGTGAACGCCTTACCCGGGCTACGGCATAGCAGACGGCTGTGATCCTGTAGCCCGGCTAAGCGCAGCGCGAGCCGGGAAAGCCACAGCCACACGCCTCCGGGAAAATCCGCATTTATTGCGCCACCGCGTACAGCTCGATAATCTGCTCCCGGGTGGCGGTGCGTGGATTGGTGCGCAGACAGATGTCGTCCTGCGCCGCCTGTGCCCAGGTGGCGTAGTGCGCGGGCGTCGCGCCGGCATCCGACAGCCGCATCGTCAGACCGACTTCCGCAATCAGTTCGCGCACGGCGGCGATTGCCTCAAGGTCATCGGTTTTCCTGCCGGTCAGCGCCCGGCCGATCTGGCTGAAGCGCCCCCGGCACACCATACGGTTGAAGCCCATCACCGTTGGCAGCAGCATGGCGTTGGCCAGACCGTGCGGAATATGCAGCGCCGCCCCCGGCTGATGCGCCATGGCATGGCATAGCCCCAGCCCGGCGCTGGAAAACGCCATCCCCGCCATGCAGGAGGCCAGCAGCATGCTCTCCCGCGCCGCCAGATCCTGGCCGCAGCCCACCGCTTTCGGCAGCGCTTCGCCGATCATGGCTATCGCCCCCATCGCCAGACTGTCGGTAAACGGCGTGGCGTGACGGGCGCTGTAGGCCTCGACGGCGTGGGTCAGCGCATCAATCCCGGTCATCGCCGTGACAGACGGGGGAACGCCCTCAGTTAGGGCGGCGTCGAGGATCGCCACATCCGGCATCAGCGAGGCATGCGCCAGCACCTGTTTGCGTCCACTCACCGCATCAATAATCACCGTCACGTTGGTAGTTTCTGACCCGGTGCCGGCGGTGGTCGGCACCGCAATCAGCGGCAGACGTGGCTGTAATTCGCTGTGCTCCGTCATCTCCCCCAGCGTCTGCTCAGGGTTGGCGACCAGCAGCGCCACCGCTTTCGCCGCATCCAGCACCGAGCCGCCGCCGAAGGCCACCACGCCGTCGCAGCGCGCGTCCCGCAGCTGGGCGACCGCAGCGCAGACATCGGTGACGCAGGGTTCGCCGGCGGGACAGGGCCAGAGGGTCATAGCGACTCCTTTCATCGCCAGGCTACGCTCCAGCCCGGCGGTCATTCCCGCCTGATGGAGAAAACGGTCAACCATGACAAACAGATGCTTCAGGCCCCGGGCCTGCGCTTGCGGGCCGCAGGCCGCCAGCGCGCCGACGCCGTGCAGCGTCACCGGCGGAACGTTGAAGCTTTTCACTTGCTGAAGATTCAGCGTATCGAAGGCGTGGAACAGCGCCGTCTGCAGTTCAGCTTGCATAGATCCCCTCCGCTTTTTCCCTCCCGCTGTTGGCGATTGCCAGCGGGGTCATAAACAGGCTGTGCCGGGGTAAATGCACCTTCAGCGTCGGGAAACATTGGCAAAAAAGCGCCCTGACGCCCGGCTGCATGCAGGCGCCGCCTGCCAGCCACAAATCACCAATCCCTTGTCCGGTAATATGTCGGGCGACAATCTCAGCCATCTTCTCGTACACCGGTTTCACTACCGGCCAGATCTCTCCGGCATGGCGGCGCTTGTACTGCTCAGCCTCTTCCAGCCCGATGCCGCGATTCCCGGCCAGAGTCAGGGAGATATGGTGTCCGCCGGTGGCTTCATCCGCCGAATACGTCACCCTGCCCTGTTTAACGATGGCGATCCCGGTGGTGCCGCCGCCGATGTCCACCACCCCGGCATTATCGAGCTGCAGCAGATCCGCCACCGCGGTGGGCTCATCCAGCACATGACTGATCTCCAGCCCGGCGGACTCCAGGACGTTGATCGAAATGCGCGGATCGGTGCCGGGCGGAAACGAGGTCGCCGCATGCGTAAAGCGGCAGCCCAGCTGCTGTTCGAGGGTCGCGAGATGACGGCGCACGAGGGTGACGGCGCCGAAGAAGTCCCAGACGATGCCGTCGCGCACCACATCGGCCCAGTCAAGACATACCGCAACCGGCTGGCCATCACGGTCGACCACCATCGACACCACGTCGCAGGTACCTAAATCGATACCCAGCCACAGCGGCGACTCGCTGGCGGCGGGTGCCTGGTTACACAGAGCAGCGGCTTTTTGCAGTCTCGGCGAAAGCCAGCGTTGTTCGTCGTGCGCCATGTTCATCCCTTATACGATTCGAAACGCATCCACCAGCACGCAGCGGCGCAGACGAACGAAGGTCCGCGCGCTGGTCACCCCCTCCCCGGTTGGGGTGGTGATGGTCATGGTGGTCCAGCCCTCGCCGCCCAGCCCAAGCCCGGCGATGCACGGCCCGTTTTTGACGAAGATGCTGGTGTCGATGGCATTCGCCATCTGGTTCATGTTGTCGATGTTGCGCGAGTGCATCGCCGCCGTATGGTGGCAGCCGCCTTCCAGTTGCACCGCCAGGGCGATGGCCTCCTCGACGTTCGCCACCCGCACCACCGGCAGCACCGGCATCATCAGTTCAGTCACCGCAAACGGATGGCTGGCAGGGGTTTCCACGAACAGCAGGCGGGTTTGCGCCGGCACCTGCAGGCCAATCGCCGCGGCGATTTTGCCCGCATCGCGGCCGACCCAGTCGCGGCTGACCGTGCCTTTGCCGCGCTCGTCGATATTTTTCAGCAGCAGCGGCTGGAGCTGTTCGGCCTGCGCCGCCGTGAGTTTCACCGCCTGCTGGCCTTCCATCAGGCGCATCAGTTCGTCGGCGACGCTATCGACCACGATCAGCACCTTCTCGTCGGCGCAGATGATGTTGTTATCAAACGAGGCGCCTTTGACGATCGCTTGCGCGGCGCGCGGCAGATCGGCGGTCTCATCCACCACCACCGGCGGGTTGCCGGCCCCGGCGGCAATCAGACGTTTGTTGGTATGTTTGCGCGCCGCCTCGACCACTGCTTCGCCGCCGGTCACCACCAGCAGGCCGATACCAGGGTACTTAAACAGCCGCTGGGCGGTGTCGATATCCGGGTTCGCCACGGTCACCAGCAGGTTGGCCGGGCCGCCGGCGGCCACTACCGCCTGGTTAAGCAAGGTGATCGCCCGCTGCGAGACCTGTTTCGCCGCCGGATGGGGGGCAAAGACTACGCTGTTGCCGGCGGCAATCAGACTGATGGCGTTGTTAATCACCGTCGCCGCCGGATTGGTCGAGGGCGTGACCGAGGCCACCACGCCCCAGGGCGCGTTTTCAATCAGCGTCAGGCCGTTATCGCCGGTCAGCACCTGCGGAGTCAGACACTCCACGCCTGGCGTACCCCGTGCCTGCGCCACGTTTTTGGCAAACTTATCTTCAACGCGTCCCATGCCGGTCTCCGTCACCGCAAGCTCCGCCAGTTCACGGGCATGCTTTTCACCCGCCTCACGAATGGCCTGAATCACCTGCTGACGCATCGCCACCCGCTTTAATCCCTGCTGGGCCGCCGTTGCCGCCGCGACAGCGTCATCCAGTGAGGCAAAAACGCCCCTATCATGAACGGCGTCAGCAGGCTGACTGCTGTCTTTCATTTTCAGCAGTACCGCTTTCACTACCTGTTCAATGTCCTGTTGATTCATGATTTTTCACCCTACTTATGGAAGAGCACCTGACCATCGGCCGCAGCCTCATCCACGATGCCAATCACGCACAGATCGACCGGAGAGGCGCCATGGGCGTGCGCCTGTCGCGCCGAGCTGCCGCTGACCAGCAGCACCCACTCCCCGCATCCCGCGCCGATGTTGTCGATGGCGACCGCGCATTGCCCGTCGGGTTCGCCGCGGGCATTGAGCATCTCCACCATCAGCAGTTTGTCGTGGGCCAGCCCTTCATGGCGTACGGTGCAGACCACATATCCGGTAACAACAGCCAGCTTCATGTCCGTCTCCGCGTGTGATGTGCAGGCCGGATAAGCGCAGCGCCATCCGGCATTCATGCCTTGTCATTGCCAGATAGCGACGCGCTAGCGTCCTGTCCGACCCGGACTGTCCGGCACCCCCTCTCCCGTTAGATGTTGCTATCGCCCTTGAAGCTGATCGGGAAGACCTCTTCCAGATCGCCATGCGGGCGCGGGATGACATGTACAGAGACCAGCTCACCGATACGCTGAGCCGCCGCCGCCCCGGCATCCGTGGCGGCTTTGCACGCCGCGACATCGCCGCGCACCATGGCGGTCACCAGGCCGCCACCGATCTGTTTCACGCCTACCAGCTTGACGCGGGCCGCTTTGACCATGGCGTCGGAGGCCTCAATCAGTGCAACCAGGCCCCGGGTTTCAATCATTCCTAATGCTTCCATTGTGTTTTCCTCTCATAAGGGGTCCTGAAGGGGACCATTCATTCAACCAGCGTGGACGAGTCGGGGATCCGGCTTGCGTCCGTCTGGCGCGTTACCGACGCCACCAGCGCCAGTTCGATAATTTCCTCTACGCTACAGCCTCGCGAGAGGTCGTGAAGCGGGGCGGCGAGGCCCTGGATCAGCGGCCCGATGGCGCGATATCCACCCAATCGCTGGGCGATTTTGTAGCCGATGTTGCCCGCCTCCAGCGATGGGAAGACCAGCACATTGGCCCGCCCCCGCAGCGGGCTGCCGGGCGCTTTGTGCGCAGCGACGTCGGGTACAAAGGCGGCGTCAAACTGCAGTTCGCCATCGACCATCAGCTGCGGCGCCCGCTGACGCACGATCTCCGTGGCCTGCTGGACGTTAGCCACACAGGGATGCCGGGCGCTGCCGTGCGTGGAGAAGGACAGCATTGCCACCCGCGGCGCTTCGCCAGCGATCGCTTGCCAGGTCTCGGCGCTGGCAATCGCGATATCCGCCAGCTGCGCCGCCGTCGGCTGCGGCACCACGCTGCAGTCGGCAAACCCCAGCGGCTGGCCGGCATACTGCGGCAGCATCAGAAACAGCGAAGAGAGCGTTTTACCCCCCGGCTGCAGGCCGATAAGGCGCAGACCGGCGCGCAGCACGCTGGCGGTTGACGAGAGATTCCCGGCGATACACACCTCGGCCTCACCGCCGCTGACCATCGCCGCGGCGAACATCAGCGGGTCGGCCAGCTTGTCGACGGCGTCAGCGGGCGCTTTATCGCCGGCGCGCGCCTGCCAGGCGGCGGCAAACGCCTCGCGCATCGCCAGGTTGCTGTGCGGATCAATGATCTGCACTCCGGTCAGCGGCAGACGTTCGCCAAGGGCGAACTGCCGCAGCGCGAAGGGACTGGCGACGAGGATCGGACGCGCCAGGCCCTGCTGCTGCAGATAATGCGCCGCCTTCAGCACACGGACGTCCAGCGCATCCGGGAACACCACTCGGGCGGGGGCGCGCAGCGCCAGTTTGCGGCATTGGTCAATAATCATCTTCACCTCCCAGCTGCTGCTGCAGCTGGCTGAGGGTTGGCGGCGAATCCGTCACGCCCAGGATCATCATCACGTAGACCGCGCTGGAGAGACGGTTGAGCGCTTGCATAATATCGGCGCGCCGGACCGCAAATTGCGGCGTGATAAACACCTGCGCCGCGGTCACCTCCGCCTCGCGGACTTTGCCGCGCAGCAGATTAAGCAGCGCGACCTCGCGCCCATGGCGGGCCTCCGGCACCAGGTGATCGTGGCCCAGGAAGCGCAGCGGCTGATGGGACAGACGGTGTAACTGTCCCTCGCTGAATCCGGCTATCGACTGCGCCGCCAGCGGCTCCTCCAGCGCGTCGGCGCGCATGATGTTGCCCAGCCGCGAACGGATATCCATCAGCCACGGCTGCCAGGACTCCGCCAGTTCAATTTGCAGCCACACCGTCAGAGCGATGGTGCTGTCCAGCACCGCACGGAAGGCCAGCCGCGGATCGTTTTTCGCCACCAGGGTATCGGCCGTCAGGTGGGTCAGGGTGTCCGGCTTTTTATCCACCGGCTGGTGACAGAGCTCGCAGCAGGCCTGGGGCGAATGGTCGCGGCTGGTCAGGACATGCACCGGCTGCGGCGTCTGTTCGTCATCCTCGACAAACAGGCGCCCCTGGCGGTCGAGAAATTTGACCCGCAGATGCCGACTTTCCAGCAGCTCCCGCGCCGAGGGCGTCAGGCGAGCGTTGGCAGGAAGATGGATTTCACCGCCTTCGCTGAGCGTATGATTCGCTCTGAGCCACGCTTCGGTAATGAAATCGTTCATAGCGATTGCCAGTTTGCCGGCCAGGCGACGTACAGGAAGCGCACCGTCGACGGGGTACCGAATTCGATGCTGGCGCCTTTCGGGATAAACATGACGTCCCCTGCTTTGGCAATCAGCGTTTCCCCCTGATGGCGCACATGCAGCTCGCCCTCCAGCACCATATCGATTTCGTCGTAGTTCAGCGTCCACGGGAAGAAGGCGTTCTCCCACTGCATAAATCCGGCGGCCATGCTGCTGCCATCCTGGTCGGTCACCAGGTCCGTTAAGCCGACGCAGTGCGGCTGGGCGCCGTCGAAGCGGCCAAACTTCACGCTGCTGCCGTCGATCACTTTGATGCCGCCTTTGCCGGTCACGGAGTCAAATCCTGGCTGCATCGCCTCCTGCTCCAGGGACTGCTTCTCCTTCATCACCTTTTCCATCAGCTGCGCCACCAGGCTTTCGGTAAACTGGCCTTCCGGCAACTGCGCCAGGATGGTTTCGCGGATCCGCTGGCTTTCCGTTTTGTCGCTGTCCGCCGCTGTCGCCGCCGGCGCGGCGCCATCATCCTCGGTGATAGTGAATCCCAGCAGCTCGGCGACTTCGCGCGCTTCCGGGGTGATAATGCTGGCGCGCCGAACAACTGACATCGCCTGTTCGCCGCGCGCGTGGGCGGCACGAATATCGTTAGCGGTAATGAGTTTCTTCACCTGGCCCTTCCTCCTTTTGGCTGAGCTCACTCAAATAATTTTCCAGCGACGCGACGCTTTGCGGATCGCAACCGTTGAGGGCGAAAACCGGCGCCTGAAACCCCATCCCGTCCAGCAGCTGCCGCACCGCGGCGACGTTGGCATCCGGCAGATCCGTTTTGCTGATCGCCACGATAAGGTGCTTTCGGCTGCCAATATCCAGTAACCCGGGAGGCAGGCGACTTTCGATATCATTGGCCGCATGGACATAAATCAGGGTGTCCACATCCTGCAGGGTGGTAATTAAGGCGTGATACCAGCGAGGATGGCTGAAATATTCCCCGGGTGTATCGATGTCGCCACGATCGTTAAATTCCAGCGCCTGCGTTTTTCTGGCGAGGGAATAATTTCCCTGCAGGGCATTAAATAATGTGGTTTTTCCTGCACCGACGGCGCCGACAATGGCAATACGCTTCATGGTCGCTCTCAATTAACTTTTCGTTAATTCGCACAAGGTATAATTTAATAAGCGGCCTAACCCGCCGATGGTCTGCAGGAGCGCCTCCTCCACCGCGCCGACCGAACCGTAGATCACCAGCGCGCCGCTAAACCGGTCGAGAAAACCGATGTGCACATCGGCGGCCTTCATCGCCAGATCGCCGGCGATCATCGCTGTTTCCCCCGGTGTCAGCGTCATAATGCCGATCGCGCCGGATTCGGGTACGCCGATCTTTTTCGCCAGCTCCGCTCCCGGGTGGGCAATCAGATGCGCCAGTGTGACCTGTTTGCCTGGTACGAATTCCTGAATAATGCGTTCTTTATCCATGACTGATTGCCCCCCTGAAATCTGTCCTCATGGTGACGGTATTTCAGCGCGGCAAATAACAAATTTCGGCAAGTGGGGTTAAAAGGTGAAGTGGATCACTCAGGAGAGAAAATAATAATGCGGCGGAATTAAAAAGGCAGGCTCAGCGTTTTTACTCGCCGGCCTGCCTGATATTGTGCGCGGAAAACTCTCCGCGCGTTAATGGGAAAAAAACGAGATTACAGCGGTTCGGTTTGCGCTTCGACAACCGCCAGCGCCACCATATTCACAATGCGGCGTACGGAGGCGATCGGCGTCAGAATATGCACCGGCTTCGCCACCCCCATTAGCACTGGCCCGACGGTCACCCCTTCCGAACTGGAGACACGCAGCAGGTTATAGCTGATCCGGGCGGCTTCCATATTCGGCATCACCAGAATATTGGCCGATCCCTTCAGCGGGCTGTCCGGCATGCGATCGTTGCGGATGCTTTCCACCAGCGCGGCGTCGCCATGCATTTCGCCATCGATCATCAGCTCCGGGGCGCTCGCCTTCACCAGTTCAAGGGTTTTGCGCATCTTGCTGGCTGACGGGCAGTCGGCGGAACCAAAGTTGGAGTGCGACAGCAATGCCACCCGCGGCTCAATACCGAAGCGACGCACGCTTTCCGCCGCCATCAGGGTGATCTCCGCCAGCTCTTCCGGGGAGGGATCGTGATTGACATAGGTGTCGGCGATAAAGGTGTTGCCGCTCGGCAGCAGCAGCGCATTCATCGCCCCGGCGGTGCTGACGCCGTCGCGATAGCCAAACAGCGGCTGCACCACGCGGTAGTGGTCGTGGTACTCGCCGATAGTCCCGCAGATCATCGCATCCGCTTCACCGCGATGAACCATGATGGCGCCAATCACCGTGGTGTTGCTAATCACCGCCCGCTGCGCCTGCTCCTGGGTAATGCCGCGGCGCTTCATCAGCTGGTAGTACTCGCTCCAGTACTCTTTAAACCGCGGGTCGGATTCATTATTGACGATCTCAAAGTCAACGCCGGCCTTGATCTGCAGACCCAGCTTCTGGATGCGCATTTCAATCACGCTAGGGCGCCCCACCAGAATCGGTTTGGCCAGCCCCAGCGACACCAGCTCCTGAGTGGCGTGCAGCACCCGGGTCTCCTCCCCTTCCGCCAGCACCACGCGCTTCGGCTCTTTGCGCGCCTGAGAGAAGATAGGCTTCATAAACAGGTTGGTTTTATAGACGAACTCGCTCAGCTTCTCGATATAGGCGTCAAAATCGGCGATCGGGCGCGTTGCCACGCCGGAGTCCATCGCCGCCTTCGCTACCGCAGGGGCGATTTTGACGATCAGCCGCGGGTCGAACGGTTTCGGAATGATGTAGTCCGGGCCAAAGCTTAAATCCTGATCGCCATAGGCGGAGGCCACCACTTCGCTCTGCTCGGCATGGGCCAGCTCGGCAATGGCGTGCACCGCCGCCAGCTTCATCTCTTCGTTGATCGCCGTCGCGCCGACGTCCAGCGCGCCGCGGAAGATGAACGGGAAGCAGAGCACATTGTTGACCTGGTTAGGGTAGTCGGAGCGACCGGTACAGATGATGGCGTCATCGCGGACCTGCTTCGCCAGCGGCGGCAGAATTTCCGGCTCCGGGTTGGCCAGGGCAAGGATCAGCGGCGCGCGCGCCATCTTCTTCACCATCTCCGGAGTCAGCACTTTCGGGCCAGAGCAGCCGAGGAAAATGTCGGCGCCATCGATCACATCATCAAGCGTACGTTTGCCGTCGTCTTCCACTGCGTAGGCGGCTTTGGTTTCCGCCATGTTCGGTTCACGGTCTTTATAGATGACGCCTTTCGAATCGCAGACCACGATGTTGTGCTTTTGCATCCCCAGCGCCACCAGCAGGTTCATGCAGGCGATCGCCGCCGCGCCCGCGCCGGAGACCACCATCCGCACGTCGGACAGATTCTTCTCGACGACGCGCAGACCGTTGAGGATCGCCGCGGTGCTGATGATCGCCGTGCCATGCTGATCGTCATGGAAAACCGGAATATTCATCCGCTCGCGCAGCTGCTGCTCGATGTAGAAACACTCCGGCGCTTTAATATCTTCCAGGTTGATACCGCCGAAGGTCGGCTCAAGGGCGGCGACGACGTTAATGAATTTGTCCGGATCCAGCTCATCGACTTCGATATCAAACACATCGATGCCGGCGAATTTCTTAAACAGGACGCCTTTGCCCTCCATCACCGGCTTGCCGGCCAGCGCGCCGATATTCCCCAGCCCCAGCACCGCGGTGCCGTTGGAGACGACCGCCACCAGGTTGCCGCGGGCAGTGTATTTGTAGGCGGCCAGCGGATCTTTTTCGATTTCCAGACAGGGGGCCGCGACGCCCGGCGAGTAGGCCAGCGCCAAATCGCGCTGGGTGGCGAGAGGTTTGGTCGGCGAGACCTGGATTTTTCCGGGAACCGGAAATTCGTGGAAGTCGAGGGCGCTCTGTTTTAACTGCTCATCCATTTTCTATTCCTTTCTTTCACGTATCGTTCGTAGGGGAAAAGCGTGATGACCATCCTGTCGTTCACCTTTCAGTGGCAGACAGTATCCCTCCTGGCGGGGCGATAAACTTTGAACACCGCCAAACTCTGGCCATCGCTATGATCTGGTTGTTATCAATTTATAGCGGTTATGTTACCCGGATTCGCCGCCAATAATAGCCCCGTCTGCTATGCTTTTTGGTTATGTACCTCATCACTATTTATACCGCATACCGGCAAGCACTCATGTAACACCTTGTTCCAGGAGGACTTATCTATGAATCAGCTAGACAGCATCAAGCAGTTCACCACCGTGGTCGCCGACAGCGGCGACATCGAATCCATTCGCCACTATCATCCGGAAGATGCCACCACTAACCCCTCCCTGCTGCTGAAGGCCGCCGGCCTGGCGTCCTATAGCGGACTCATTGACGACGCCATCGCCTGGGCGAAAAAGCAAGGAGGCGGCCGTGAAGCGCAGGTGACTCACGCCTGCGATAAGCTGGCGGTCAATTTTGGCGCGGAGATCCTCAAAAGCATTCCGGGCCGGGTCTCCACCGAGGTGGACGCCCGGCTCTCCTTCAACCGGGAGAAGAGCATCGAGAAGGCGCGCCATCTGGTGGCGCTGTATCAGGAGATGGGCATTGATAAGTCGCGGATCCTGATCAAACTGGCATCCACCTGGGAGGGGATCCGCGCCGCCGAGACGCTGGAAAAAGAAGGCATCCACTGCAACCTGACGCTGCTGTTTTCCTTCGCCCAGGCCCGGGCCTGCGCCGAAGCCGGGGTCTATCTGATCTCCCCTTTCGTCGGGCGTATTTATGACTGGTATCAGGCGCGTAAGCCGCTGGATCCTTACGTGGTGGAGGAAGATCCGGGGGTGAAATCGGTGCGCAATATCTATGACTACTTCAAACAGCATAAATACACCACCATCGTGATGGGCGCCAGCTTCCGCCGCACCGAACAGATCCTCGCCCTGGTCGGCTGCGACCGGCTGACCATCGCCCCGCCCTTGTTAAAAGAGCTGCAGGCCAGCGACGCCCCGGTGGTGCGCAAACTGATCCCTGCCAGCCAGATCCTGCCGCGCCCGGTGCCGCTCAGCGAGGCGGAGTTCCGCTGGGAACATAATCAGGACCCGATGGCGGTCGAAAAGCTGGCGGAGGGGATCCGCCTGTTCGCCGTCGATCAGCGCAAACTGGAAGATCTGCTTGCCGCCAAACTGTCACTTTAGTCTCACGGAGAAAACTATGTCCCGAAGAGAGCTTGCCAACGCCATCCGCGCCCTGAGTATGGACGCGGTGCAGAAAGCCAATTCCGGCCACCCCGGTGCGCCAATGGGGATGGCAGACATTGCCGAAGTGCTGTGGAACGATTTTCTCAAGCACAATCCGCAGAACCCTGGCTGGGTGGACCGCGACCGCTTTATTCTGTCCAACGGCCACGCGTCGATGCTGCTCTACAGCCTGTTGCACCTGACCGGCTACGATCTGCCGCTGTCAGAACTCAAGCAGTTCCGTCAGTTGCACTCAAAAACGCCGGGCCACCCGGAGCATGGCTATACCCCCGGGGTGGAGACCACCACCGGCCCGCTGGGCCAGGGGCTGGCGAACGCCGTCGGCATGGCCATCGCCGAACGCACCCTGGCGGCACAGTTTAACCGCCCCGGTCATGAGATTATCGACCATCACACCTGGGTTTTCATGGGCGATGGCTGCCTGATGGAGGGGATCTCCCATGAGGCCTGTTCGCTGGCCGGTACGCTCGGACTGGGTAAGCTGATCGGTTTTTACGATCACAACGGCATCTCCATCGACGGCAAAACCGAAGGCTGGTTTTCCGATGATACGGCCGAACGCTTCCGCGCCTATCACTGGCATGTGATCGGTGACATTGATGGTCACGATCCGCAGGCCATTAAACAGGCCATTGCGGAAGCGCAGGCGGTGAAAGATAAGCCGTCGCTGATTATCTGTCGGACCATCATCGGCTTCGGTTCGCCCAACAAAGCGGGGTCGGAAGAGTCTCACGGCGCGGCGCTGGGCGAAAAAGAGGTGGCCCTGGCCCGCCAGCAACTGGGCTGGAAATATCCGCCCTTCGAGATCCCGAAAGAGATCTATCAGGGCTGGGATGCGCGTCCGCGCGGCGAAAAAGCCGAGCACGCCTGGAACGAGAAATTCGCCGCCTACCAGCAGCAGTTTCCGGAGCTGGCCGCTGAGCTGACTCGCCGCATGGATGGCACCCTGCCGGAAGACTTTGCCGCGACCGCCCGCGACTACGTGGCGAAACTGCAGGCCGAGCCGGCGAAAATCGCCAGCCGCAAGGCCTCGCAAAACGCGCTGAACGCCTACGGCCCGCATCTCCCGGAACTGCTGGGCGGTTCGGCGGATCTTGCGCCGAGTAACCTGACCATCTGGTCTGGCTCGACATCGATTAAAGACGATCCTGCGGGCAACTATATCCACTACGGCGTGCGCGAATTTGGCATGACCGCGGTGGCCAACGGCATCGCCCTGCACGGGGGCTTCATTCCGTATACCTCTACCTTCCTGATGTTCGTGGAGTACGCCCGCAACGCCGCGCGCATGGCGGCCCTGATGAAGGCCCGGCAGATCATGGTCTATACCCATGACTCCATCGGTCTCGGGGAAGATGGCCCGACGCACCAGGCGGTGGAACAGCTGGCCAGTCTGCGTCTGACGCCGAACTTCAGCACCTGGCGCCCCTGCGACCAGGTGGAGACCGCCGTCGCCTGGCAGGCGGCCATTGCGCGCCAGAACGGACCAACGGCGCTGATCCTGTCGCGGCAAAACCTGGCGCAGATGCCGCGCACCCCGGAACAGGTGCAGGCTATTGCCCGGGGAGGCTACGTGCTGAAAGATGCCGGCGGGAAGCCCGACCTGATCCTCATCGCCACCGGCTCGGAAGTGGAGATCACTGTGCTGGCCGCAGAAAAACTGTTGGCGAACGGGGTGAATGTGCGGGTCGTCTCGCTCCCTTCCACCGATGTGTTTGATGCCCAGGATGAGGCCTGGCGCGAGTCGGTGCTGCCGTCGGACGTTAGCGCCCGGGTGGCGGTCGAGGCCGGGATAGCGGACTACTGGTATAAATATGTCGGCTTAAAAGGCAAGATCGTCGGCATGACCGGCTATGGCGAATCCGCCCCGGCAGAGCAGCTGTTTCCGTTCTTTGGCTTTACGGTCGACCATATCGTCGCCACCGCGGAGCAGGTGCTTAACGGGTGATCCACAGCGTGGGCCAGGCGTCTGGCCCCTGCCAGTTATCACACGTCGGCTGCTGCGCGTAGCGGGAGAGACTGAACCGCTGGCCGTCAAAACGCCAGCGGGTCTGGATCCCGCAATCGCCGGCCTCGCGGCCTTTATCCAGGGTCACCAGCTCATGGCGGCGATCATCGTAGCTGGCGTTGATAAGCTCGATCTCCCGCGGTGCCTCGCCCGGCGGCTGAAACGGCAGCGTCAGTCGCACCTGACGGGCGACATACGGCCGCTGGCGGGTGACCAGCCAGGCCAGCCAGACGGTGTTGTACGCGCCGGATTCGCAGCTGGTCATCAGCAGCACTTTGTCATCCGTCAGCGCAGTAACGCGAATTTCACGGCGGAAGGGATCGAGGGAGCAGTTGCTGTTGTTCATCCGCTCATTACCGTAGTCCATCAGATCGTTGAGCTCCTCACGCCCCAGCGGCGACTGCGCTGTTTCCGCGGTCGCCACCGCGCGCAGCGCCGGGGCCGGCGGTACGCTGAGCGGCGGCTCTTCCCCTTTGCCGACCCAGGCCGTTTCACTGCCTACCCGCTTTTGCCGATCGTCGATAAAAAACAGAGCCGCTTTCAACCCCTGCAGGGAGATGCTCTGCAGGCCATTGGCCAGCGAGAGAGCTTTCCCCTCCTGAACCTGCTGGAGAAATGCATCGATCGTCACGCTGTCGGCGGTTTTAATGAGCTTATCTTCAATGTGCCAGCGCTTGTCGGTCAGGGACACCGGTTTGCCATCCAGCAGCAGGCGCGGCGCTATCGGCGCTAGCGTCGCCACCGGATTACCGGTGCCCCCCAGTTCGATACGCAGGCTGGCGTCAGTCACTGCTCCGGCGCTGCGGCTGAGGGTCATCACCAGCCCATAATGCAGCCCCACGTTACGGGTGACGCAGAAATTTTGGTTGTTACAGGTGACCTGCCAGTCGTTGAAGCGCTGCTGCGTCGGTGCCGACCATGCCTGCGAGCAAGGCAGCACCGCCAGAAAGAGGAAAAAAATGATGCGAAAAAGCATGAACCGCCCGACCCCAGATAAACCCGACCACGGCGCCTATCCTGGACAACGGCAGCCGCTTACTCAATCGGATTTGTCAGAGTTCCCCGACATCAGGCCGGAGGTTTGCAGATACTGCAGCAGGATGACCGCCTTACCGTCGCGGATCTCACCGTCAGCGACCATCTGCAGCGCCTGGCTAAAAGGCAGCTCCAGCACCTCGATGGCTTCATCATCCACCCCGCCGCCGCTGGTGGTTCGCTGCGCGTCGCTGTACTCGGCGATAAAGAAATGCACCACTTCGGTGACGCCCCCTGGCGACATAAACAGCTCAAACAGCTTACGCACCTCGCCCACTTCGTAGCCGGTCTCTTCCACCGCCTCTTTACGAATGCAGGCTTCCGGCTCGTCGTTGTCCAGCAGCCCGGCGCAGGTTTCAATCAGCATGCCGTCATGATTGCCATTGACCCAGGTGGCGACCCGGAACTGCCGCACCAGGACCACCGTCTGCTTATGGCGGTTATACAGCAGTACGGTGGCGCCATTGCCGCGATCGTAGACTTCGCGCTTATGGCGCACGACGCTGCCGTCCGCCCGCGTTAGCTCATAAGTCATGTTGCGTAGTACGAACCAGTTCTCAGAGAGGATTTTATCTTTAATGACGTGAATATTGAGTGACATACCGACCCCACAGCGTAAAAGGACGCCCTCATACTACGCTGCGGGGCCGGGTTTGTCGTCAGTGAAGCGGCGTCGTTTTCAGCGCCAGATAGTCCAAAATCCCCTGCGCCGCGTGACGGCCTTCCGCCATCGCCGTCACTACAAGGTCTGCGCCGCGCACGGCATCGCCGCCGGCAAAGATCTTCTCCTGACTGGTCTGGTAACGGTAACGGCTCTCGACGCCGGCTTTGATGCGCCCCTGGCTGTCCAGCGCCACGCCCGCCGCTTCCAGCCAGGGCATGCGGTGCGGGTGGAAGCCAAAGGCCATGATCACCGCATCCGCCGGCATAACAAACTCACTGCCGGGGATCGGCGTCGGGCGGCGTCTTCCTCCCGCGTCCGGGGCGCCCAGCTCGGTGCGCAAAAAGCGTACCCCGTTCACTCGCCCGCTTTCGTCCAGCTCCAGGGTCACCGGCTGGACGTTAAACTCAAAGACCGCCCCCTCTTCGCGGGCGTTTTTGACCTCTTTTTTCGAGCCCGGCATGTTGGCTTCATCCCGCCGATAGGCGCAGGTCACCTGGCGGGCGCCGTGACGCAGCGCGGTGCGCACGCAGTCCATCGCTGTATCGCCGCCGCCCAGCACGACGACGTTCAGCCCGGCAGTGTTGATATAAGGCTCCTGAGCCGATGCCGCCAGCCCCATCACCTGTTTGGTGTTGGCAATGAGGAACGGCAGCGCATCGTAAACGCCGGGGGCCTCTTCGTTCGGCAACCCCGCCTTCATGGAGCGATAGGTTCCGGCGCCGACGAACACCGCGTCATAGTCGGCCAGCAGCGTCGCCATGGGGATATCTTTCCCCACCTCGCAATTGAGCTCAAAGCGGATACCCATCTCGCTGAAAATGGCCCGCCGCCGGGCCAGCAGCGATTTATCCAGCTTGAACGCCGGGATGCCGAAGGTCAGCAGACCGCCAATCTCCGGATGACGGTCAAAAACCACCGGCTGGACGCCGTGACGCACCAGCACATCGGCGCAGGCCAGCCCGGCCGGCCCGGCGCCGATAATCGCCACCCGCTTACCGCTCGGCTTAACCTGCGAGAGGTCCGGACGCCAGCCGCTGGCCAGCGCCTGGTCGGAAATATAGCGCTCAATGTTGCCGATGGTGACTGCGCCGCTTTCATCGCGCAGGGTGCAGGCACCTTCACACAGCCGGTCCTGGGGGCAGACGCGACCGGTGATCTCCGGCAGGCAGTTGGTCTGATGGGAAAGCGCGACCGCGGCGGCGATATCCCCCGCCTTAACCAGCTCGACCCACTGCGGGATATGGTTATGCAGCGGGCAGGTCCATTCGCAAATACTGTGTTCCCCACACGTGAGGCAGCGGGCGGCCTGCTGCTGCGCCTGCGCCGGGGTGAACGGCTGATAGATCTCCTCAAAGTGGCTCTTACGCGCCTCCGCCGCCAGCTTATCCGGCTCCCCGCGCGGCGGCGTCATCGCCATTTGCCTGACCTTCGCGCCAACATTGGGCTGGCTGCAGGTCAGCGTACCGCGCTGCCACGGCTGCACCTCCTGGCATGCCGAGCGCAGTCGCCGCTGCTTCGCCAGCGCGGTCAACGTCTCATCGTCGGCGAGGGTCAGTGCCTGCGCGGGACAGTTTTCCACACAGGCCGGTCCCGCCTCGCGGCCCTGGCACAGATCGCATTTCAGCGCGCTGGCCTTTACCAGGCCCGCAGCCTGCGGCGTCACCACCACCTGCATCACCCCGAACGGGCAGGCCACCATGCAGGATTTACAGCCAATGCATTTCTCCTGACTGACCTGAACGCTGTCGCCGGACTGGGCAATGGCGTCGTTGGGGCAACTGCGGACGCAGGGGGCGTCTTCACAGTGGCGGCAGGTGATAGCGTTACGCTGGCCCGCCGCTTTGATGACGGTGATACGAGGTAAAAAGCGCTGCGGGGTCAGCACGTGTTGCTCCTCGTTATGCGCCATTACGCAGGCCACTTCGCAGGCCTGGCAGCCGATACATTTTCGACTATCGCTCAAAATAAAGTGGTTCATGGCTTCCTTTTGTCTTTTTGGTGAATAACCCCTCAATGCGCATGACTATTTATTACCCGACAAGACGGCGCCGGAACAATGTCCAAATGCCCAGGATAAACTTTTTCTGGAGAGAATCCGTTTTGGATCAATTTTTTTGACTTAAATGAAATGAGGTTTCACACCGGCAAGAGATAATCCGCCTGTCTGAGGCTGCAAAGCAGACTCACTGCCTGCTGGCAGGAAAGTTCGAGGTTTCTTTACGATACGGCAAAAGCAACATGATAAATTACACTATCTCCTTAATTTCTCCACGATTGCCGGAGGCGCTGGCGCTAAAGTGGCACAGGCTGTGCAATAACAAAAAAATGTGCATATGAGGTCTTTATTCTGATGGCGAATTTCTTTATCGATCGCCCCATTTTTGCGTGGGTGCTGGCAATCCTGTTATGTCTGACGGGCACCCTTGCCATTTTGTCGCTTCCCGTTGAACAGTATCCCGACCTCGCCCCGCCGAACGTGCGGATCACCGCCAACTATCCCGGCGCCTCCGCGCAAACCCTGGAGAATACCGTCACCCAGGTTATCGAACAGAATATGACCGGCCTCGATAACCTGATGTATATGTCATCCCAGAGCAGCGCCACTGGCCAGGCGACGATCACCCTCAGCTTCACCGCCGGTACCGACCCGGACGAAGCCGTGCAGCAGGTTCAGAACCAGCTGCAGTCGGCGATGCGTAAACTGCCGCAGGCGGTGCAAAACCAGGGGGTGACGGTGCGCAAGACCGGCGACACCAATATCCTGACCCTCGCCTTCGTCTCCACCGACGGCAGCATGGATAAACAAGATATTGCCGACTACGTCGCCAGTAACATTCAGGACCCGCTCAGCCGCGTCAACGGCGTGGGGGATATCGACGCCTACGGCTCGCAATACTCAATGCGCATCTGGCTCGACCCGGCGAAGCTCAATAGCTACCAGCTGACCACCAAGGATGTGACCGACGCCATCAGTTCGCAGAACGCCCAGATTGCCGTCGGCCAGCTTGGCGGGACGCCTTCGGTCGATAAGCAGGCGCTAAACGCCACCATCAACTCGCAATCTCTGCTACAAACCCCGGAGCAGTTCCGCAATATCACCCTGCGCGTCAATCAGGATGGTTCAGAGGTGACGCTGGGCGATGTCGCCACCGTCGAGATGGGGGCGGAGAAGTACGACTACCTCAGCCGCTACAACCGGCAGGCCGCTTCGGGCCTGGGAATTAAGCTTGCTTCCGGCGCCAACGAAATGGCCACGGCGGAGCGCGTGATCAATCGCCTCAATGAGCTGTCGCAGTATTTTCCTCACGGTCTGGAATATAAAGTCGCCTACGAGACGACCTCCTTCGTAAAGGCCTCCATCACTGATGTGGTCAAAACGCTGCTGGAGGCGATCCTGCTGGTCTTCCTCGTGATGTATCTGTTCCTGCAGAACTTCCGCGCCACCCTGATCCCGACCATCGCCGTGCCGGTGGTGCTGATGGGCACCTTTGCGGTGCTGTATGCCTGTGGCTACAGCATCAACACCCTGACGATGTTCGCGATGGTGCTGGCGATCGGCCTGCTGGTGGATGACGCCATCGTGGTGGTGGAGAACGTCGAGCGCATCATGAGCGAGGAGGGCCTGTCGCCACGCGAGGCGACCCGCAAATCGATGGGACAAATTCAGGGCGCGCTGGTGGGGATCGCCATGGTGCTGTCGGCGGTGTTTGTGCCAATGGCCTTCTTCGGCGGCACCACCGGGGCCATCTATCGCCAGTTCTCAATCACTATCGTCGCGGCGATGGTCCTCTCGGTGCTGGTGGCCATGATCCTCACCCCGGCCCTTTGCGCCACGCTGCTCAAGCCGGTTAAGCCAGGTGAATCCCATGAAAGAAAAGGCTTCTTCGGCTGGTTCAACCGCACCTTCAACCGCAGCGCCAGCCGCTACGAAACCTTTGTCGGCAAAATTCTTCACCGCTCGCTGCGCTGGATGCTGATCTACGTCGTCCTGCTCGGCGGGATGGTGTTCCTGTTCCTGCATCTGCCCACCTCGTTCCTGCCGCTGGAGGATCGCGGGATGTTCACCACCTCGGTCCAGTTGCCGAGCGGCAGCACCCAGCAGCAGACGCTGAAGGTGGTGCAGAAGGCGGAAGATTACTTCCTCAATAACGAGAAGCAGAACGTCGAGTCGGTGTTCGCTACCGTTGGCTCCGGCCCCGGCGGCAACGGGCAGAACGTGGCCCGCATGTTTGTGCGTCTCAAAGACTGGGACCAGCGCGACCCGGAAACCGGCTCCTCCTTTGCCATTATTGAACGCGCCACCAAAGCGTTTAATCAGATCAACGAAGCGCGGGTCATCGCCAGCAGCCCGCCGGCCATCAGCGGCCTCGGCAGTTCGGCAGGCTTCGATATGGAGCTTGAGGATCACGCCGGTAAGGGGCACGATGCGCTGATGGCGGCACGCGATACGCTGCTTGAGCTGGCCGGCAAAAACCCTCTGTTGACCCGGGTCCGCCATAACGGGCTCGACGACAGTCCGCAGCTGCAGGTCGATATCGATCAGCGTAAAGCGCAGGCGCTGGGCGTCTCCATTGACGACATCAACGATACGCTGCAAACCGCGTGGGGGTCGAGCTACGTCAACGACTTTATGGATCGCGGCCGGGTGAAGAAAGTCTACGTCCAGGCAGCGGCGAAATACCGGATGCTGCCTGACGATATTAATCTCTGGTATGTCCGCAACAGCAGCGGCACGATGGTGCCGTTCTCGGCCTTCGCCACCTCACGCTGGGAGACCGGCTCACCGCGTCTGGAACGCTACAATGGCTACTCGGCGGTGGAGATCGTCGGTGAGGCGGCGCCGGGTATCAGTACCGGCACCGCGATGGACATGATGGAGAAGCTGGCCGCGCAGTTGCCAACCGGCTTTGGCCTCGAATGGACCGCCATGTCCTACCAGGAACGCCTCTCTGGCGCTCAGGCGCCGGCACTGTACGCGATTTCGCTGCTGGTGGTGTTCCTGTGCCTGGCGGCGCTGTACGAGAGCTGGTCGGTGCCGTTCTCGGTGATGCTGGTGGTCCCGCTCGGGGTGATTGGCGCCCTGCTGGCGACCTGGATGCGTGGCCTGGAGAATGATGTTTACTTCCAGGTGGGCCTGTTGACGGTGATCGGCCTGTCGGCGAAAAACGCCATTCTGATCGTTGAGTTCGCCAACGAGCTGAACGAGAAAGGCCAGGATCTGCTCAGCGCCACGCTGTCGGCCTGCCGTCAGCGTCTGCGCCCCATCCTGATGACCTCGCTGGCGTTTATCTTCGGCGTGCTGCCGATGGCGACCAGCACCGGTGCCGGCTCCGGCAGCCAGCATGCGGTCGGTACCGGGGTGATGGGCGGGATGATCTCCGCCACCGTACTGGCCATCTTTTTCGTGCCGCTGTTCTTTGTGCTGGTACGTCGCCGCTTTCCGCTGAAGGAGCGTCCGCAATAAGCCGTCGGGCGTTGGCGGCGAGCCTTAATAACAGAAAAGGCGACCCTTAAGGTCGCCTTCTTTATGTGTTCAGAACGATGACGCGCTTATTTACTTCGCGTTATTCCCCTGCTCACATTGCGGAAATTTATTTACGAAGCATGCCTTCAATAAAATCTTTCCAGTTCCCCAGTTCATGTTCAATCATAATAGCCTCTCTTATTATTATGGTCGATTCTATATAACTTCATTGCTGATGGGAAGTTGGGCTCCCCTATTGCTCTGATTGTCTTGTGGACGTCTGACAGAGATAAAACCTCTGGTTGCCGCCACTATGCCGTTTCGTATGTAAAAATTATGTGACGCAGAGCACTCTCAGGCAACATTTTCGCAATATTGTTAATAGCCTCACATCACTTCCGCGAATGAGCAAAATTTCACCACGCCGTCAATTGAATGAGATACCCGGTAAAAAGTTATATTTATTCATCTGAATCACGTATTATTTCAGTAAGACTTATATATTCGGAAATATCTGAGTTAACCGCTTAATTGAATGTGAAAGGTTTATCTATGCTCACCATGTACGGAATTAAAAACTGCGATACCATTAAAAAAGCCCGTCGCTGGCTGGAAGCGCATCAGATTGCGTATCAGTTTCATGACTACCGCGCCGATGGCCTTGACCGCGCGCAACTGGATACCTTTATTGCCGAACTGGGCTGGCAGGCGCTGCTGAACACCCGCGGCACCACCTGGCGCAAACTCGACGAGTCGCTGCGCAACAGCATCGATAATGCCGACGCCGCCGCCGCATTGATGCTGGAAATGCCGGCGATTATCAAACGCCCATTGCTCTGTGCGCCCGGTCGTCCTATGCTGCTGGGTTTTAGTGAAGCAAGTTATCAGCAGTTTAACGAGGTATAGTCTATGTCTTGCCCGGTCATTGAGCTGGCTCAGCAGCTTATTCGCCGCCCTTCCCTTAGCCCCGATGATGCGGGATGCCAGGCGTTAATGATTGAACGCCTGCGTGCGATCGGCTTTACCGTTGAACCGATGGATTTCGGCGATACACAGAATTTCTGGGCCTGGCGCGGCCACGGCGAGACGCTGGCCTTCGCCGGCCACACCGACGTGGTCCCGGCAGGCGACGCCGACCGCTGGATCAACCCCCCGTTCGAACCGACCATCCGCGACGGCATGCTGTTCGGCCGCGGCGCAGCTGATATGAAAGGCTCGCTGGCGGCGATGGTGGTGGCGGCGGAACGTTTTGTCGCGCAGTACCCGAATCATCGCGGCAGACTGGCGTTCTTGATCACCTCAGATGAAGAGGCCAGCGCCAAAAACGGCACCGTCAAAGTGGTGGAAACGCTGATGGCGCGTAATGAGCGTCTGGACTACTGTCTGGTCGGCGAACCCTCCAGTACCGAGGTGGTCGGCGATGTGGTGAAAAACGGCCGCCGCGGCTCGCTGACCTGCAACCTGACCATTCACGGCGTGCAGGGCCATGTTGCCTATCCGCACCTTGCCGATAACCCTGTCCATCGCGCGGCGCCGATGCTGGCGGAGCTGGTCAATATCGAGTGGGATAAAGGCAATGAATTTTTCCCGCCAACCAGCATGCAGATCGCCAACGTACAGTCCGGTACCGGCAGCAACAACGTGATCCCCGGCGATATGTTCGTCCAGTTCAACTTCCGCTTCAGTACGGAACTGACGGACGAGATGATCAAAGCCCGCGTGGTCTCCCTGCTGGAAAAATACCAGCTGCGTTACAGCGTGGAGTGGTGGCTCTCCGGCCAGCCGTTCCTCACCGGGCGCGGTAAACTGGTGGATGCGGTGGTGAGCGCAATTGAGCACTATAATGAGATCAAACCGCAGCTGTTGACCAACGGCGGCACCTCTGACGGTCGGTTTATCGCCCGCATGGGGGCGCAGGTGGTTGAGTTGGGCCCCGTGAACGCAACCATTCACAAAATTAATGAATGTGTGAACGCCGCCGACCTGCAGCTGCTGGCACGGATGTATCAACGCGTAATGGAACAGCTGGTCGCCTGACGAATTGACGTAAAGAGGAAGCGCGCATGGAATGGCTTATTAAACACTGGTGGATTCTGGTTCTGGTCTTTTTGGTGGGGGTGATTATCAACGTGATCAAAGATCTGAACCGCGTTGACCACAAAAAATTCCTTAACAACAAACCCGATCTGCCGCCGCACCGCGATTTTAACGATAAATGGGACGATGACGACGACTGGCCGAAGCACGACCAGTCGAAGAAACCGTAAGTTTGCCTTTATCGCGGTACTGCCCGCCTGTAACCCCGTCCGCCGGGGTTACAGCATTTCGATGATATCGTCCCCTTTTGGCGTACTGCCGCTCAGCGCCTCATCAAAATAGTGCTTCGGCACGGTATAACGCAGACGCTCGATGGCAAACTGCATGCTGCGATCGTCAATGGCATGCCCCAGATCGTCAACAATATCTAAGGTCACGTCGCCGCCCGCCTGCTGTAATGCCTCCTGAGCCGACACCGCCCACGCCAGGTCGATAACCCGATCTTCCCCCCCGTGGATCAGATGAATGGTGGTGGCCGTCGTTGCCGTCATCGGCAGCGTCGCGTAGCGGCCATTAAAGGCGATCACTCTTGAAGCCAGATCTGGCGCCGCTTTGATACTCTCCAGCGACATAATCGCCCCCTGAGAGAAACCGATCAGCGCGGTGGCCAGTGGACTGACGCCGCTTTTCTCTTGCCAGTAGCGCACAATGTCAATGAAGGTCGGCATAATGGCATCGATGCGCTGCTGACGATTCTCTTCCGTCACTCCCTGCACCGAAAACCACTGCCGACCGTTGGGACCGCAAGGTTCGACCCCGCCGATGCTGACAATTAGCGCATCGGGAAACTGCGGCGCGAACCAGCTGCCGATTTGCCCCATAGAGACCGGGTTATCACCCACACCATGAAACAGCAGCAACAGCTGTTGCGCAGGCGTCGCAGGGCTTTGAACAATAAAATGATCGTGTTTCATGGCTGTCTCCTTAGTGTATGCCGGCAGTTTACGCCGCTCGCCAGATATGACCATGCCATTTAACTGAATGAGTTAGTTAAAATAATTGCAGATGCGCCACCTGCTGACGCAGCGCCTCAGCACGCGCTGCATCGAGGAAGCGCAAGGCGTCAGCGGCCTCAACACGCCATCTCGCCAGCAGGGCTTTACGCCCCGTCAGCCGCAGCGCAGCACACAGCGCGGCTTCCTCTTCCCCCTGCAGACGTCCGCGCAGAGCCGGCAACGGCATGTCGGCCTGCATCAGCAGGCGGTTGAGGCAGCCCAGCGCCGCGGCCAGCGGGCGATGGGCGAAAGCAAAGCTCGCCGCTTCCAGCCAGTCCTCATCACTAAGCATAGCGTCTGCGACGGCCGGCAGCGGCGCGGATTCGTCCCGCCACGGGCGAAGCCAATATTCATCCCGCAGCAGCCGCTGCGCCTCCCGCTGCGCGAGCTGGTGCCCCGCCGCAGTCAGCGGGAACAGAGCCATCGCGGTATAGCAGCCGCTGCTGGCCTCGCGATGGGTTCCCAGCCGCACGAGGATAAACCCGCAGCGTTGCCAGAAGCGCCACAGCTCAGGGGTATAGCCGAAGCTGACGGACAGATAGTCATAGCCTGCGGCATCGGCGGCGATACTGGCGATCATCTTCTGCCCGAGACCATCGCGCTGACGGGCAGGATGGACAGCGATCCGACTGACCCGCAGCCCGGACAGCGTCGCCGCCAGGGGACTGCCGCCATGCGCCGCCAGCGACTGGGCGACCAGATTCCCGCGCGGCCGGCGAAACCCTGCCCACACCGCCCGGCTAAGTTCGGGAGAAAGTCCCCCCTCGGCCACCAGCCACAGCGCGCCCGCCACCGCGCCGCTGGCGCGAGCGCAGCGAAAAGCCTGGCCGGGGGCATCCATCATGCGCCGCAGATCGAGCGGGGAAGTCCGGTAGTGCGCCCCGGACAATAGCTGGTACATCGCCTCCGGTAGCGCTGGCTGCGATTGCCAGCAGGACTGATTAACCGCTTCCAGCACCACCTCCCCCGTCGGCGCGTCGCGAAATGCCTCATCGTTAAAGATCAGCAACTGACGGATGGCTGACTCCAGCGGACAGCCCGCCGCCCAGCGGATCGGGGCGCTCAGGCTGAACGACTGCAGACGGGGCAGGCTGGCGCAAAATTTCAGCAGGAATCCGCGACCGGTGCCTTCATAACCCTGCACCGTCGTGGTGAGTAGCGTGCGGGGAAAACGGCTTACCAGCTGCCGGAGAAGCGGAGCCGGGATCGACGCGGCCTCATCGACAATCAGCCAGGCCGCCGTTTCTTGCGACGCCAACAGCGCATCGGGCGCCATAAAGCGGAACGCCTCGCCGGCAAAGCTCGCCAGCACCTCGACGGCGCTACGCGTTGGGGCGGTGACGATGGCCTCGCCCCCAAGCTGGCGCAGCAGCATGCCCGCGAGAGCGGATTTCCCTCGCCCGCGCTCTGCCGTCACCGCCGCGATACCGGGCGGCAGCCGCAACAGTTGCTCAAGGATTAGCGCCTGCTCGGCCTGGGGGTGGCCATCGGCGGGATGCCAGTCAGGGCGGGGGGCGGCCAGCGGGAAGCGCGGCCGGTCCGACTGCTGCCAGAGCAGCACCTCCGGATCGGCGATAAACTGCCGGCAGCAGCGGTGAACAAAGTTGGGGGTAACGATAGGGTCGGGAGTATCGCTCCAGCGCAGGGAGTCCTCATCCGCCCGGGTCGGCCAGTCGGCGAAGGGGGGCGTCAGCAGCACCAGCCAGCTTCCCGCCCGCAGCGTACCGCTCAGGGCCGCCAGGGCCGCCACGTCACACCCGCGCCGGGCATCGAAAAAGGCGTGCATCACTTCCCGCCCCAGCAGCGTCTTCAGGGCGCCAGGCGCCACGCAGGGCGCAGAAACCGGATCGGAGCCTACCCACAGACCATCGCCGCCGAGCCGCTCCCGTAGCGCCTGCGCCTGCTGCAGCGTCCAGGCCTCATCGCCGCTGAGCACCAGCAGGCGACGGATCCCCTCCCGCGCCATCTGCGCGGTGAGGTCAAGCAGCGCGTCCATCATCGGTGGCGATTACAGCGCGCTGCCGAAGGTGTTGCACTGCGCCGGATCGCCGCTGTCGAAACCGCGTTTGAACCAGGTGTAGCGCTGTTTTGAGGTGCCGTGGGTAAAGCTGTCCGGTACCACGCGCCCCTGGCTCTGCTGCTGCAGACGGTCGTCGCCGATGGCTTCGGCAGCGTTCAGCGCCTCCTGCAGATCGCCGGTTTCCAGAATATCCTGCTGCTGCATATTATGGCCCCAGACGCCGGCGAAGCAGTCCGCCTGCAGCTCCATCTTAACCGACAGACGGTTGGCTTCGGCCTCGGTGGCATGCTGCTGTTGCTGGCGAACTTTCGGCTCAATGCCCAGCAGTTTTTGCACGTGGTGGCCCACCTCATGAGCAATGACGTACCCCTGAGCAAAGTCGCCGTCGGCGCCCAGTTTATTTTTCATCTCATCGTAGAAGGACAGGTCGATATAGACCGTGCTGTCGGCAGGACAGTAGAACGGCCCCATCACCGACTGACCGGTGCCGCAGCCGGTACGGGTCGCGCCGCGGTAGAGCACCAGTTTTGGCTGGGGGTACTGGCGGCCCATCTTTTCAAAGATCGGTCCCCAGGTATCTTCGGTGGTGGCCAGAATGACGGAAGTAAACTTCGCCGCTTCATCGTCTTTCGGACTGATGGAGCGCTGCGTGGAGGTCTGCTGCTGCGGCATCGGCTCCCCGGTCAGCATGCCGGTCAAATCCACGCCGTAGTAGCCCGCCACCAGCACAATAATCAGCAGTACAATGCCGCCCTTCCCGCTCGGCAGACGGAAACCGCCGCCCCCGCTGCCGCCAAACGGCGAGCCTGATTGACCACGTCGATCTTCAACATTGTCGCTTTCGCGACGCCCTTGCCAGCGCATAAGCACCTCATTCCCTGTTATGTATCAATAGCAGAGATCGTAGGCGGTTCAGCGCAGGATTACCACAGGAAACAGCAAGAGACGCCAGAAGATGAGGCCATCTTCTGGCGGCGGGCGGGTTAGTCGAGCTTAACGCCCAGGCGGTGAGCCACTTCTTCGTAGGCTTCGATCAGGCCGCCAAGGCTCTGGCGGAAGCGGTCTTTGTCCATTTTATCGAGGGTGTTTTTATCCCACAGACGGCTGCCGTCCGGCGAAAACTCGTCGCCCAGCACCACTTCGCCTTTGAACAGACCAAACTCCAGCTTAAAGTCCACCAGAATCAGACCGGCGTCATCGAACAGCTTTTTCAGCACGTCGTTGGCTTTGTAGGTCAGCTCGCGCATCCGCGCCAGATTCTCTTTGCTCACCCAGCCGAAGGTTTCGCAGTAGGAGTCGTTGACCATCGGATCGTGCATAGCATCGTTTTTCAGGAACAGGTCGAACAGCGGCGGGTTCAGCTCGATACCTTCTTCAATGCCTAAACGTTTTACCAGCGAGCCTGCCGCACGGTTACGCACCACGCACTCTACCGGCACCATATCCAGTTTTTTCACCAGACATTCGGTATCGGAAAGCAGCGCTTCCATCTGGGTAGGGATGCCCGCTTCTGCCAGTTTGCTCATAATGAAATGGTTGAACTTGTTATTCACCATGCCTTTACGATCGAACTGCTCGATGCGCGCGCCATCACCTGCTGACGTATCGTTACGGAATTCCAGTACCAGCAGGTCCGGATTATCGGTGCTGTATACTGTCTTCGCCTTACCACGATACAACTCAGCTTGCTTTTTCATCTTTCACTACTCCAGTGATATTGAGCCTAAAAATACGTTTCCACCTATACACAAAATCATTCAAAGTGCATCGAGGCGGCAACTGAGCGAATCCCCAGGAGCTTACAAAAGTAAGTGACTGGGGTGAACGAAGGCGGCCAACAAAGAGGCAATTTGAAGGATGATGTGTATACGCACACGTTTGCGTCACTATATATTAAAAGGGCCGGATTGCTCCAGCCCTTTTGATTACTTGTTAAATGCGGCCTGGAATACGGCTACCAGGGCGTCATTTTGCGACTGCGTCAGAGTGTGACCTTTCGGGTCGATGAACTGCAGGCTACTGCGGTTATCGAGGTCACCGACCTGCAGTTTGTAGTCACCGGAGGCCAGCTGCGGGTCACGTGCGCCCAGCTCCTGCCAGCTGCTGTCAGACAGCGGCTTGTAGGTCAGCGCCATGCTGCCCTGAGAGCGCGTGCTGTCGGTCACTTTCATTCCCACTTTTTCGAGGGCGCCCGGCAGACGTTGCCACACCATGTTAAACGGCGCGCGAACGACAAGCATCGGCAGGCCGGTATCGTCGGCAGCGCTCTGCACGTCGAAGGTGGCGCCAGCACTGCGCTGGGCCGCGTTCTGGGCGCTGGTGGCGCTCGCATCAAGGCCTTCAGAAATGACGTTCAGCATGGCGGTGCTGTAGCGCTGCAGTGACGCCGGATCGGCAACCGGTTTACCCGCCTGCTCCAGATTCACCAGCTTAACGACCACCGCTTGCTGATAGCCCTGCGGTTTGACGGAGATTTGATAACGACCGCGATACTGCTGATCTTCATCAAGGCGGTTCCACTCAACCCAGTCGGTGTTCAGCGTCTGGCTCGCATCATCGCGTTTCGCGATAACGTAGTTCTTCGACTGAAGGATACTGGTGACCTGCGCCCACAGCGAGCCGCTGCGGCCGTTCTCAACCATCAGCGTCGCGGTATCGCCATTAAACTGGGTCCGCGCACCGCTGACCAACGCCAGCGGCTGCGCTGGCGGGCGAATGTCCAGCGCTTTGCCCACCGCGCCGGTGCTGTTGGCCACCGGAATGTTGTAATCGCCCACCTGAATCGGCAGGATCATCCCCGCCGGCGCGTGAAGTTCGCTCAACGGTGACGCCTGTAAATAGGCCTCATCACCGCTCACCTGACGCTTATAGCGCGAGTCGGAACTACAGGCCGCGAGGAGTAGAACCAGCGAAACACCCGCAACCTTCGCCAGGCGCGACTTCTGTACTGAGTAAGCCATCAAATCTCCCTAAACTTTACAGCAAACCGGCATGCTTCAGCGCGGCGGTGACGGCTTCACGACCATGGTCGGTGATGGGCGTCATCGGCAAGCGCAGCGTATCGGTCGCCACAAGACCCAACGCCTTGCATCCCCATTTCACCGGGATAGGATTGGGTTCGACAAATAATTTTGTATGCAGTGGCATCAGACGCTGATTAATCGCACGCGCTTCGGCAAATTGACCCGCCAGCGCCAGACGGCACATGTCGGCCATTTCGCGCGCCGCCACGTTGGCAGTGACGGAAATCACGCCCACGCCGCCGAGCTGCATGAAGTCCATACCGGTCGCATCGTCACCGCTCAGCAGAATAAAGTCGTCTGAAACCAGCTCTTTGATCTGGTGAACGCGACTTAAGTTCCCTGTAGCTTCCTTAATACCGACAATATTTTTAATTTCCGCCAGACGGCCAACGGTTTCCGGCAGCATATCGCAACCGGTACGGGACGGCACATTATACAGAATTTGCGGCAGGTCAGTATGTTCAGCGATAGCTTTAAAGTGCTGGAACAGGCCTTCCTGGGTCGGGCGGTTATAATAAGGAGTGACCGTCAGGCAGCCGACAACACCACTGTCGTTAAAACGTTTGGTCAGGCTAATCGCCTCTGCGGTTGCATTGGCTCCCGTGCCAGCGATAACTGGAATACGCCCGTCGGCCAGTTCCAGCGTCATCATCACTACGTCGCCATGCTCTTCATGGCTCAGCGTTGCGGATTCACCGGTAGTCCCTACCGAAACGATCGCCGAGGTTCCGTTGGCGACATGGTAATCAATCAGTTTTTTCAGGCTTGTCCGGCAGACATTACCGTTTTCATCCATCGGCGTGACAAGCGCTACAATACTTCCCGTGAACATGGGCCATCCTCAGAGCAGAAGTGCGACAAGATTCTCAATGTTACGTTTGGAGCTGCAATAAAAGCAAGAGACCCGACGCCATCAGGGATGTTGTATGGCGGTTTTTTTTATGCTTTCCTAATGTTACCTCACCTTTTTAAAGGAAGAACAGGTTTGACAGCCTCATTACAACACTATCTGGTTATTACCGCCCTGGGGGCTGACCGTCCCGGCATCGTGAATACGATCACTCGCCACGTCAGCAGCTGCGGTTGTAATATCGAAGACAGCCGGCTGGCCATGCTCGGTGATGAGTTTACGTTTATCATGCTGCTTTCCGGGTCGTGGAATGCGATTAACCTGATCGAATCAACCCTGCCGCTGAAAGGTGCGGAGCTGGAATTGTTGATCGTGATGAAACGCACCACTGCGCGCCCGCCGCAGGCCATGCCAAACACCGTTTGGGTCCAGGTTGAGGTGCCGGACTCACCGCATATCATCGAGCGCTTCACTGCCCTGTGCGATACCTGGAATATGAATATTGCGGAACTGGTGTCCCGCACTCAGCCGGGAGACGGCGATTCCGCGCAGCTTTTTATCCAGATAACTGCCCACAGTCCTGCGACGCAAAATGCAGCAAATATCGAACAAGCGTTCAAAGCCCTATGTACAGAACTGAACGCACAAGGCAGTATTAACATCGTTAATTATTCACAGCATGATGAACAGGATGGAGTTTAACCCATGACCCCACTGAAAGCCGGTGATATCGCACCGAAATTTAGCTTACCGGACCAGGACGGCGAGGAAGTAAATTTAACCGACTTCCAGGGACAACGTGTCCTGGTTTATTTTTACCCGAAAGCCATGACCCCGGGCTGCACCGTCCAGGCGTGCGGCTTGCGTGATAATATGGACGACCTGAAGAAAGCCGGTGTAGAAGTGCTGGGCATCAGCACCGATAAACCGGAAAAGCTCTCCCGTTTCGCCGAGAAAGAGCTGCTGAACTTCACGCTGCTGTCTGATGAAAACCATCAGGTTTGCGAGCAGTTTGGCGTCTGGGGCGAAAAATCCTTCATGGGGAAAACCTACGACGGTATTCACCGTATTAGTTTCCTCGTCGATGCCGATGGCAAAATCGAACACGTCTTTGATGACTTCAAGACCAGCAATCACCACGACGTGGTGCTGAACTGGCTGAAAGAAAACGCCTGATGCAGAGCAAGACGCCGGGGGAGGAGATCCTCACCCGGCGTCTTTTTTATCCCGAACACGTCAGTCGTCGTCAACCACCAGGCCATCCGGCCAGGCATGCACTACCGCTTTAATCAGCGTGGCCAGCGGAATGGCGAAGAAGACGCCCCAGAACCCCCACAACCCGCCAAAGATCACCACCGACAGGATAATCACCAGCGGGTGTAAATTGACCGCTTCCGAGAACAGCACCGGGACCAGCAGGTTGCCGTCCAGCCCCTGAATAATCAGATAGACCGCGAACAGGCTCCAGAACTCGGTGCCAGCGCCAAACTGAAACAGCGCCACCCCCACCACCGGAATGGTCACCACAAACGCGCCGATATAGGGGATCAGCACCGAGAAGCCCACCAGCACCGCCAGCAGCAGCGAGTAGTTGAGGCCAAAGAGAATAAAGCCGATCCAGGTGGCGACGCTGACGACAATCATCTCCAGCACCTTGCCGCGAATGTAGTTGGTGATCTGCTGATTCATCTCCTTCCAGACCTGCCCGGCAAGGCCACGATTACGCGGCAGTACGCGGCGCACCGCGTTGAGCATCTGCTCTTTATCCTTCAACAGGAAGAAGACCATCAGCGGCACCAGCACCAAATAGACCGCCAGGGTAAGCAGCCCCACCAGCGAGGCCAGAGAGTACTTCACTACCGAGTCGCCCACCGTCAACATCCGATTGCGCATATTTTCCGCCATCGCATCGATGATGCCGGCATCCATTAACGCCGGATAGCGCCGCGGCAGCGTAGCGGCAAAATCAGAGAGTTTGTTGAGCATACCCGGCATATCGCGGATGAGATAGATCCCCTGCTGCCAGGCCACCGGCAGCACCACAAAGGCCAGCAATAGCAGGATGCCCACAAAGAGAATCAGCACCAGCGAGGTCGCCCAGGTGCGCGACAGGCCAATCCGTTCCAGACGAACCGTCGGCCACTCCAGCAGATAGGCCAGTACGATAGCCACCAGTAACGGCGCTAACAGACCGCTGAAAAAGAACATGATGCCGAAACCGGCAAGCAAAATAACCAGCAGCGCTATCGCCTCAGGGTCGCTGAATCGACGGCGGTACCACTGCATTAACATCTCAAGCATAAAACCTTCCCTGAAGGGCCAAGCGGCGACAATCCGGGGAATTGTATCGAAATGTCACAAAAAAGACTTCGCTTTTTGATGCGCCGCAGACAAACCGTTCTCCGCCGTGAAGATCATATTTTCAAGGCGGCCAACGCCAGCTAAACTCGCTGGGATGCGGCCAGGGAACATTGCGTCGCACAATCGGTCAAACTGGCACACCCACATTACAGGACAGAGGTTATGTTCAGGCAGTTGAAGAAAACGCTGGTGGCGACCGTCATCGCCTCGCTGACGCTGGGTTCGATAGGCCCTGCTTTTGCTGACTCCGCAGATACGCTGCCGGACATGGGGACCTCTGCAGGAAGCACGCTGTCGATTGGTCAGGAAATGCAGATGGGGGATTACTATGTGCGCCAGCTGCGCGGCAGTGCGCCGCTGATTAACGATCCCCTGCTGGTACAATATATCAACGGGCTGGGCATGCGTCTGGTGGCACACGCCAACTCAGTGCGCACCCCGTTCCATTTCTATTTGATTAATAACGACCAAATCAACGCCTTCGCCTTCTTTGGCGGCAACGTGGTCCTCCACTCCGCCCTGTTCCGCTACTCTGATAATGAGAGCGAACTGGCCTCTGTCATGGCGCACGAAATCTCCCACGTTACGCAGCGGCATCTCGCCCGCGCGATGGAAGATCAGAAGCGCAATGCGCCGCTCACCTGGGTCGGTGCCCTGGGTTCGATTCTGCTGGCGATGGCCAGCCCGCAGGCCGGGATGGCGGCGCTGACCGGGACGCTGGCCGGTACCCAACAGGGCATGATCAGCTTCACCCGCCAGAACGAAGAAGAGGCCGACCGGATTGGCATTCAGGTTCTGCAACGCTCGGGATTCGACCCACAGGCTATGCCGATGTTTATGGGTAAACTGCTTGACGAGTCGCGCTACTCGACGCGACCGCCGGAAATGCTGCTCACCCACCCCCTGCCGGAAAGCCGACTGGCCGATGCCCGTAACCGCGCCAACCAGATGCGCCCGGTGGTGGTACAGTCCTCAGCGGACTTCTATCTGGCGAAGGCGCGTACCCTCGGGATGTACACCAACGGCGACAACAAGCTGGGCACCGATCTGCTGAACGCCTGGGATAAGGGCAATATTCGCCAACAGCATGCCGCCCAGTATGGTCGCGCTCTGCTGGCGATGGAAAGCAACAACTTTGACCAGGCACGCAAAACGCTGCAGCCGCTGCTCAGCGCCGACCCGCAAAATGCCTGGTATCTCGACCTGGCCACGGATATCGACCTCGGGCAGAAGAAAACCAGCGACGCCATCAATCGCCTTAAAAACGCCCGCGAGCTGCGCACCAATCCGGTACTGCAGCTGAACCTGGCCAACGCCTTGCTGCAGGGCGGACAGCCCGGGGAAGCGGCGACCATTTTGAACCGGTATACCTTTACCAATAAAGAGGATGGCAACGGCTGGGATCTGCTGGCCCAGGCGGAAGGCGCGCTGGGCAATCGCGACCAGGAGCTGGCGGCGCGGGCAGAAAGCATGGCGCTCGTCGGTCAGCTGGAACAGGCGATTTCCCTGCTCAGCAGCGCCAGCTCGCAGGTGAAACTTGGTAGCCTGCAGCAGGCGCGTTACGATGCCCGTATCGACCAGCTACGCGATCTGCAGGCCCGCTTCCGCCCCTATCAAAAAATGTAAGGAGACCCCATGACCGACGCGGTAACAATTTACCATAACCCACGCTGCTCGAAGAGCCGCGAAACGCTGAGCCTGCTGCAGAGCCGCGGCATCGATCCACAGGTGGTGCTTTATCTCGACACACCGCCGGATGCCGATACGCTGCGTGAGCTGCTGCAGCTGCTGGGTATGGAGAGCCCCCGCGAGCTCATGCGCCAGAAGGAGGATCTGTACAAATCGCTCAATCTTGCCGACCAGGCGCTTAGCGACGCGGCGCTGATTCAGGCGATGGTCGACAATCCTAAGCTCATTGAACGCCCTATCGTCGTCAGCCGCGGCCAGGCGCGTATTGGCCGCCCGCCGGAGCAGGTCCTTGAGATCGTAAGCTAACCCACCTGCGCCGCGCTTTCGCGGCGCTTTTTTTACGTGGCCGATTCCAGATCTTCCACGCCAATCCCTCCCGCCCGCCGGACGATGCTACTGTTCATCTATCGCTCAATCCACTGGACGGATGAACATGAAAAAACCGACCTCCACGCCCCATGACGCGGTGTTTAAAACCTACCTCTCCCATCCCGATACCGCCCGCGATTTCCTGCAACTGTATCTGCCCGAAACGCTGCTTAAAGTATGCGATCTGCGTACGCTGCATCTCGAGTCGGGGCATTTTGTCGAAGACGATCTGCGCCCCTTTTATGCCGACATTTTGTATTCCCTGAAAACCACGGCGGGAGACGGTTATATTTATGCGCTTATCGAACACCAGAGCACGCCCGACCGGCATATGGCCTTTCGTCTGATGCGCTATGCCATCGCCGCCATGCAGCGTCATCTCGATGCCGGTCACGATCAACTACCGCTGGTGATCCCTGTCCTCTTCTACCACGGTCTGGCCAGCCCCTACCCATACTCTCTACGCTGGCTCGATGAATTCGCCGCCCCGGAACTGGCCAACCGTCTTTATCACGAAGCGTTTCCGCTGGCGGACATTACCGTCATTCCGGATGACGACATTGCCACCCACCAGCGCATGGCAACGCTGGAGTTACTGCAAAAACATATTCGACAACGCGATCTGGCGCAGCTCCTCGACAAGCTGAGCGAATTATTATTGACTGGACTGGCGACACAATCGCAGGTACAAGCCCTGATGCACTATCTGGTGCAGGCAGGCAATACGCGCGAGCCGATCAAGTTCATACGCGAACTGGCGTTACGTACGCCGCAACATAAGGAGACGTTGATGACGATTGCGGAATATCTCGAGCAACAGGGACTGGAGCGGGGACTGGCGCAGGGGCGACAGGAAGGCCGGAAAGAAGAGGCACAGCGTATCGCCGCCGCCATGCTACACAGTGGCCTGGCGCGCGATCTGGTCGCTCATCTGACCGGACTGACGGAGCAGGAGCTGGCCCCACTGGCGGACTAGAGCTTAAGGATCTCTTTCACGAAGGGGATCGTCAGCTTGCGCTGGGCGGTAATCGAGGCGTGATCCAGCTGATCGAGGGTCATAAACAGCGAGCGCATCTCGCGATCCAGCCGCTTCAGCAGGAAGCGGCACACGTCTTCCGGCATCTCGAAGCCGCGCAGTCTGGCGCGTAGCTGCAGCGCCTGCAGTTTGTCTTCATCCGACAGCGGCTGCAGCTTATAGATCTGCCCCCAGTCCAGCCGTGAGGCGAGGTCCGGCAGACCAAGATTCAGCTGCCGCGGCGGCCGATCGCCGGTGATCAGCAGTCGGGTTTTGCCTGATTCCAGGATCCGGTTGTAGAGATTAAAGATGGCCATTTCCCAGGGCTCATCCCCGGCGACGCATTCAATATTATCAATGCAGACCAGCGCCAGCTGTTCCATCCCCTCCAGTACCTCGGGCACAAACCACGTCCGTTTATCCAGCGGCACGTAGCCCACCGCATCCCCGCGCTGGGAAAGCTCGGCGCAGGCGGCGTGTAACAGGTGGCTGCGACCTGCCCCTTCACGTGACCAGATATAAATGTACCCGCTGTGTTCCTGGCGCAGTACGTTCTGGAGGGCAGCAAGTAGGGAAGGATTATCACCCGGCCAGAAACTTGCGAAGGTTTCGTCGTCAGGAAGATACAGTGGCAAAGAGAGCTGTGCCGGTGCGTTCAGATGGACCTCAACATAGGCTTACAGAAAAACGCGGAGAGTTTACCACAGATTTAGGTCAGGAGAGAACCGGGCGGGATCGCCGCCCGGTCAGGAGATCGTTATTTAACCTCTTCGCTATCCGCCGCGTCGAGGACCACCTCTTCCGGACGCAGGACGCTGATAAGCTTGAAAATCAGGCTCAGCGCGATGCCCACGATGGTCGCCAGCGCCATCCCTTTCAGCTCGGCGGCGCCAATGTGTACTTTAGCGCCGCTGACGCCGATGATCAGGATCACGGAGGTGAGGATCAGATTCTGCGCTTTACTGTAATCCACCTTCGATTCAATCAGTACGCGGATCCCCGAGGCGCCGATCACCCCGTACAGCAGCAGCGAAACGCCCCCCATCACCGGTACCGGAATGATCTGGATAGCCGCCGCCAGTTTGCCGACGCAGGAGAGCAGAATCGCAATGATCGCCGCGCCGCCAATAACCCAGGTACTGTAAACCCGGGTAATCGCCATCACGCCGATATTTTCACCGTAGGTGGTGTTGGGCGTCGAACCAAAGAAGCCGGAGATGATCGTCGACAGGCCGTTGGCAAACATCGAACGATGCAGACCCGGGTCGCGGATCAGATCGCGCTTAACGATATTGGCGGTCACCACCAGGTGCCCGACGTGCTCAGCAATCACCACCAGCGCGGCGGGCAGAATGGTGAAGATAGCAAACCACTCAAAGCGCGGCGTGTAGAAGGTCGGCAGCGCGAACCAGTGCGCCTCGGCGATCGGGGTGGTATCGACCACCCCCATCACAAACGACAACGCATAGCCCACCAGCACGCCAATCAGGATTGGAATAATCGCCAGGAAGCCGCGGAACAGCACAGAACCAAATACCGTCACCGCCAGCGTTACCATCGAAATAATAATGGTTTTGCTGTCGGGGGCTTGACCGTCGGCTGGCAGCAGCCCGGCCATATTAGCCGCCACACCCGCCAGTTCGAGGCCGATAACCGCCACGATGGCGCCCATCGCCGCCGGCGGGAACATCACATCCAGCCAGCCGGTACCGGCTTTTTTGACAATAAAGGAGACGAGGCAGAACAGCACGCCGCACATAATAAAACCACCCAGCGCCACTTCGTAGCCCAGCGGCAACAGCAGCAGTACTGGAGAAATAAAGGCGAAACTCGATCCCAGATACGCCGGGATTTTGCCTTTACAGATAAAGAGGTACAACAGCGTACCAATACCGTTAAACAGCAGGACGGTGGCCGGGTTGATGTGGAACAGGATTGGCACCAGCACCGTTGCGCCAAACATAGCAAACAGGTGCTGCAAACTAAGCGGGATAGTCTGTAAAAGCGGCGGTCTTTCACTCACCCCGATAGCACGGCGCGTCATAGTGTTTTCCTCTGAGATGGTTAGTTATGTGTGTTTTATTCAAAAAAAAGCCGACTTTCAAAGTCGGCTTATTTATCGTTATTCGATTATTTCGTACCAAAGATCTTGTCGCCGGCATCGCCGAGACCGGGAATGATATACCCGTGTTCATTCAGTCCCTTATCGACAGAGGCGGTGTACAGCTCAACGTCCGGGTGCGCTTTCTCCAGCGCGGCAATCCCTTCCGGCGCCGCCACCAGTACCAGCACCTTGATGCTGGTGCAGCCGGCGTTTTTCAGCAGATCGATAGTGGCGATCATCGACCCACCGGTGGCCAGCATCGGATCAACCACCAGCGCCATACGCTCATCAATGTTGGACACCAGCTTCTGGAAGTAAGGTACCGGCTCGAGAGTCTCTTCATTACGATAGATACCCACCACGCTGATACGCGCGCTGGGGACGTGCTCCAGCACCCCTTCCATCATGCCAAGGCCTGCGCGGAGGATAGGCACAACGGTAATTTTCTTGCCCTTGATCTGCTCAACTTCCACCGGGCCATTCCAGCCTTCGATGGTCACTTTCTCGGTCGCCAGGTCGGCGGTGGCTTCATAAGTCAGTAAGCTGCCCACTTCTGAGGCGAGTTCACGGAAGCGTTTGGTGCTGATGTCGTGCTCGCGCATCAGGCCCAGCTTGTGTTTGACGAGTGGGTGTTTGACTTCCACAATCTTCATTCTCTTTCTCCTCTGAGGGGCGGCCACAAAAAAATCGCGGGATTATACCGCTTTTTGCGGATTGTGCCATACCCATCTTGCTTGACGTATATCAAGCAAAGTGATTTAGAGACAAAAAAACCGGAGGCAAGGCTCCGGCTTGGGTGCGGGGTGCAGTCCATACGCTTACGCGGGCCTACGTGTATTGTAGGTCGGTTAAGCGTTAGCGCCACCCGACTACGACAGGTTCTCCCCGTTGCTGGCAATCACCTGTTGATACCAGGCAAAGGACTTTTTCCGGCTGCGAGCCAGCGAGCCATTGCCTTCATTATCTTTATCGACATAAATGAAGCCGTAGCGTTTTTTCATTTCCCCTGTGCCGGCGGAAACCAGATCGATACAGCCCCACGGGGTGTAGCCCATCAGATCAACGCCATCCTCGACCACCGCCTTTTTCATCTCCGCGATATGGGCGGAGAGATAATCGATACGATACTGGTCATTGACGCTGCCGTCCGCTTCACGGACATCGATCGCGCCAAAACCATTTTCGACAATAAACAGCGGCAACTGGTAGTGATCCCAGAACCAGTTCAGCGAATAGCGCAGGCCAACCGGGTCAATCTGCCAGCCCCAGTCCGACTTTTTGACGTACGGGTTGGAGACCAGGCTGGTGGTTTCATCATAGTCGAGCAAGGGGTTGTCTTCGGTGGCTTTGGTAGCGAACGACATATAGTAGCTAAAGCCAATGTAGTCGACACAGCCCTCGGTTAACGCCAGGCGATCGGCTTCGGTGATATCCAGGGTAAAGCCGCGGCGGGCAAAATAGTTGAGCAGATGCTGCGGATAGCGGCCGCGCACGTGAACGTCGGTAAACCAGTAACGGCGGTGCATGGCGTTCATCGCCATCATCATATCGTCCGGGGCGCAGGTCAGCGGATAGATCGGACACATAGCGATCATGCAGCCAATCTGCAGTGCAGGGTTGATCTCGCGCGCCGCTTTCACCGCCAGGGCGCTGGCCACCAGCTCATAGTGCGCGGCCTGGTACATCACCGGTTCCCGGTCTTCATCCGGCAAATATTTCAAACCGGAGTTGGTGAAGGGGGCAAAGTCCTCATGGAAGTTGGCCTGGTTGTTGATCTCGTTAAAGGTCATCCAGTACTTCACTTTATGTTGATAGCGGGTGAAGACGACCCTGGCAAAGCGCACGAAAAAGTCGATCAGCTTCCGGTTGCGCCAGCCGCCATACTCGGTGACCAGGTGATAAGGCATTTCAAAATGCGACAGCGTAATCACGGGCTCAATGCCGTGCTTCAGGCATTCGTCGAACAGATCATCATAAAACTGCAGGCCAGCCTCGTTGGGCTCCAGCTCATCGCCCTGCGGGAAAATACGCGTCCAGGCAATCGAGGTGCGAAAACATTTGAAGCCCATCTCGGCAAACAGCGCCAGGTCCTCCGGATAACGATGATAAAAATCGATCGCCTCATGGTTCGGGTAGTTTTTCCCCGCCACCACGCCGTCGGTAATTTCACGCGGCACGCCGTGGGCGCCGGCAGTCATCACATCCGCCACGCTGATCCCCTTGCCGCCCTCCTGCCAGCCGCCCTCTAACTGATGCGCGGCGACCGCGCCGCCCCACAGAAAATCTGCTTTAAATCCGGACATAGTCTCTCCCTAATGTCGATCGTCGCCAGGCGAACGATAGTGCTGATTGAAATGGTAAACCGCGCCAATCAGGCCGGCATCGTTGCCGTGACTGACGGTATCGAGATAGTCGGCAATGCCAAACCAGGCCAGATGCTGGCGCAGCAGCGCCAGAAATCCTGGACGTTCCACAATGCCGCCGCCGATAAAGATGGCCTGCGGATCGAAGATATTAACGAGGTTATAAAGGCCATGGCCCAGACCATTGAAGAACTCGGCGACCAGACGCTGGCAAACCGGGTCGCCGGCGTCATAGCGGTCAAAAATCATTTCGCCTGTCACGCTCTCCAGCGGCGCAGCGATATGTTCCGCATAGCGATGGCGTAGCACTCGCAGGGTGCAGTTCTCATTCATCGAATAGCGACGAGGATCGCGCCCGCCGGGACGGTCAGTGAGCATGTAGCCGAACTCACCGGCGCGAAAACGCGCCCCGTGAACCAACTGATGATGGCAATAAATCGCCCCACCAATGCCGGTGCCAATGGTGAGTACCAGAAAATTGGCCATTTCCGCCGCTTTGCCCTGCCAGCGCTCGGCCAGCAGCACACAGTTGGCATCATTTTCAACTGAGACCGGCAGTCCGGTCCGGGCTTCAAGCCATGCTTTCATGGCGAAGTTATCAAATCGACGAATAGCGCCGCCCATGGTGATAAAGCCGCTGTGCGGATCAACATAGCCTGGCGCGCTGATGGCGACCCCTTCACACGACGGATGGGCCGCCAGCCATGACAGCATTGCCTGTAAGATATGATCGCCATCGCTGTCATTGATCGACTGCTTCGCGCTTTCCAGTAGCCTGCCATCGCGGGTCATCACGCCCATCTTTAATGCGGTGCCACCGATATCAAATGCCGCAATTTTCATTCATCCCTCTCCTGACCAGCGTCAATCACTGGCAAAATGCGTGGCAAACCAACACAGAAACCGGTTTCAGTCTTATGATGAGGATTCCTTAAGGCTGAGGCAAGCACAAGACTGTACCCGGTTTCATTTTCGTGAGCAGTATCAAATTTGACCATCTATCCGCTGTTTCACGCCGACTGTAAAGCAGGCTCGCAAACGTTTGCTTTCCCTGTTAGAATTGCGCCGATTTTTCTTGCTTACCGCAAACGCGTGGAGACTTCGCAGTGACCGACAAAACCTCTCTCAGCTATAAAGATGCCGGCGTGGATATTGATGCAGGCAACGCTCTCGTCGACCGTATTAAGGGCGTGGTGAAGAAAACCCGTCGCCCGGAAGTGATGGGGGGACTGGGCGGATTCGGCGCGCTGTGCGCACTGCCGCAGAAATACCGCGAGCCGGTACTGGTCTCCGGCACCGACGGCGTCGGTACCAAGCTGCGTCTGGCAATGGATCTGAAGCGTCACGACACCATCGGCATCGACCTGGTCGCCATGTGCGTGAACGACCTGGTGGTTCAGGGTGCTGAGCCGCTGTTTTTCCTGGATTATTACGCGACCGGTAAACTGGACGTCGATACCGCGGCCAGCGTCATTAACGGCATCGCCGAAGGCTGCCTGCAGTCCGGTTGCGCGCTGGTGGGCGGTGAAACCGCAGAAATGCCAGGGATGTATCACGGTGAAGATTACGACGTAGCGGGTTTCTGCGTCGGGGTGGTGGAAAAATCAGAAATCATCGACGGCAGCAAAGTGGCCGACGGCGACGTGCTGGTGGCGCTGGCGTCCAGCGGCCCGCACTCTAACGGCTATTCACTGGTGCGTAAGATCATTGAGGTTAGCGGCGTTGACCCGCAGACCACCGACCTTGACGGCAAACCGCTGGCCGACCATCTGCTGGCGCCAACCCGCATCTATGTGAAATCGGTGCTCGATCTGATCGCCAGCGTTGACGTCCACGCTATCGCCCACCTGACCGGCGGCGGTTTCTGGGAAAATATTCCGCGCGTGCTGCCGGATAACACCCAGGCGATCATTGATGAGTCCTCCTGGCAGTGGCCGTCCGTCTTCAACTGGCTGCAAACCGCCGGTAACGTCAGCCAGCATGAAATGTACCGTACCTTTAACTGCGGCGTGGGGATGGTTATCGCCCTGCCGGCTGCAGAAGCAGACAAGGCCATTGCCCTGCTGAACGAGAAAGGTGAAAACGCGTGGAAAATCGGGTATATCAAAGCTTCCGATTCCGAACAGCGTGTGGTCATTGCATGAAAAACATCGTGGTGCTGATTTCCGGTAGCGGCAGCAATTTGCAGGCGATCATCGACGCCTGCGGCCGGAAACAGATAAACGGCACCCTGCGGGCGGTATTCAGTAACAAGGCTGATGCGTTCGGCCTTGAACGCGCGCGCGCGGCCGGCATCCCGGCCCACGCGCTGGCGCAAAGTCAGTTTGCTGACCGGGAAGCATTCGATCGTCAGCTGATGCATGAAATCGACGCCTACGCCCCGGATTTGGTAGTGCTGGCGGGCTATATGCGTATCCTGAGCCCGGCGTTCGTCAGCCATTATCAGGGACGTCTGCTGAACATCCATCCTTCGTTACTGCCGAAGTATCCAGGCCTGCATACTCATCGTCAGGTGCTGGAAAACGGTGATGAGGAACATGGGACCTCGGTGCACTTCGTCACTGATGAGCTGGACGGCGGTCCGGTTATCCTGCAAGCCAAGGTGCCGGTCTTCGCTGGCGACAGCGAAGATGAGGTGACGGCGCGGGTTCAGGCCCAGGAACATGCCATTTATCCGCTGGTCATCAGCTGGTTCGTCGATGGGCGTCTGCGCATGGCAGGCAACCACGCCTGGCTGGATGAACGACAACTTCCGCCCCAGGGCTATGCCGCTGAAGAATGAACAACAGCCCCGCCTTTTCCTGTCGCGGGGCTTTTTTTTAATTAAAATTGTTTATTAATCAATCATCTCACAGAAATATTTCTTCTTACTGTCATATTGTTGTGACACAGTAAATCGCTATGCAGAAAAATTCGTCATAATAGTCTACGTCCTGTGAGTAAAACGGAGTGTGAGCGGTAATGGGCCAGGAAAAGCTATACATCGAAAAAGAACTCAGCTGGTTGTCTTTTAACGAACGCGTGCTGCAGGAAGCGGCGGACAAAAGTAACCCGCTGATTGAGCGCATGCGCTTCTTAGGGATCTACTCCAACAACCTTGATGAGTTTTACAAAGTGCGCTTCGCTGAGCTTAAGCGCCGGATTATTATCAGTGAAGAACAAGGCAGTACCGCCCATTCTCGCCACCTGTTAGGCAAAATCCAGGCCCGCGTTCTGAAGGCCGATCAGGAATTCGATAGTCTGTATAACGAACTGCTGCTGGAGATGGCGCGCAACCAGATCTTCCTCATCAACGAGCGCCAGCTGTCCGTCAATCAGCAGGCCTGGCTGCGCAACTACTTCAAACAGTATTTGCGTCAGCATATCTCGCCGATCCTGATTAACCGTGAAACGGACCTCGTGCAGTTCCTGAAAGATGATTACACCTATCTGGCGGTGGAGATTATCCGCGGGGAAAACATCAACTATGCCCTGCTGGAAATTCCGTCAGACAAAGTGCCGCGCTTCGTAAACCTGCCGCCGGAAGCGCCTCGCCGCCGTAAACCAATGATCCTCTTGGATAACATCCTACGCTACTGCCTGGATGATATCTTTAAAGGCTTCTTTGATTACGATGCGCTGAACGCCTACTCGATGAAAATGACCCGTGACGCCGAGTACGATCTGGTGCATGAGATGGAGTCGAGCCTGATGGAGCTGATGTCTTCCAGCCTCAAGCAGCGCTTAACCGCCGAGCCGGTTCGCTTCGTCTACCAGCGCGATATGCCGGACGCGATGGTCGAAATGCTGCGCGATAAGCTCTCCATCTCCAATTACGACTCGATGCTGCCGGGCGGCCGCTACCACAACTTTAAAGACTTTATCGGCTTCCCGAATGTGGGTAAGGCTAATCTGGTCAATAAGCCTATGCCGCGCCTGCGTCATCTGTGGTTTGATAAATTCCGCAACGGCTTCGACGCCATCCGCGAACGCGACGTCCTGCTCTACTATCCCTATCACACTTTTGAGCATGTGCTGGAGCTGCTGCGTCAGGCCTCGTTCGACCCCAGCGTACTGGCGATCAAAATCAACATCTACCGTGTAGCCAAAGATTCGCGCATCATTGACGCGATGATCCACGCCGCCCATAACGGTAAAAAAGTCACCGTGGTGGTGGAGCTGCAGGCACGCTTCGATGAAGAGGCTAACATTCACTGGGCGAAACGCCTGACGGAAGCGGGGGTCCACGTGATCTTCTCCGCGCCGGGTCTGAAGATCCACGCCAAGCTGTTCCTTATCTCGCGTAAAGAAGGCGATGAGGTGGTGCGCTACGCCCATATCGGTACCGGTAACTTTAACGAGAAGACCGCGCGGATCTACACCGACTATTCGCTGTTAACCGCCGATGCGCGCATTACCAATGAAGTCCGCCGCGTGTTTAACTTTATTGAAAACCCCTACCGCCCGGTCAGCTTCGATTACCTGCTGGTGTCGCCGCAGAACTCGCGCCGTCTGCTGTATGAGATGATCGATCGCGAGATCGCCAATGCGCAGAACGGGCAACCCTCCGGGATTACGCTGAAGCTGAACAACCTGGTGGATAAAGGGCTGGTGGACAGACTGTACGCCGCCTCCAGCTCCGGCGTGCCGGTCAATCTGTTGATCCGCGGCATGTGCTCGCTGATCCCTGGACTGGAAGGCATCAGCGATAATATCCGCGTCATTAGCATCGTTGACCGTTTCCTCGAGCACGACCGGGTCTACTGTTTTGAAAACGGTGGCGATAAACAGGTCTGGCTCTCCTCTGCCGACTGGATGACGCGTAACATCGATTACCGTATTGAAGTTGCCGCCCCGCTGCTCGACCCGCGTCTGAAACAGCGAGTGCTGGATATTTTTGATATCTTGTTCAACGATACGGTAAAAGCGCGCTATCTTGATAAAGAACTGAGTAATCGCTATGTGCCGCGCGGCAATCGCCGTAAAGTGCGTGCACAGATGGCGATTTACGATTATCTCAAATCACTCGAACAACCCGACTAACCTATGCCAATAAACGAAATAACCCCTCGGCCGCAGGAATTCGCTGCGGTCGACCTTGGTTCGAACAGTTTTCATATGGTGATCGCCCGTGTCGTCGATGGCGCCATGCAGATCATTGGACGCCTGAAACAGCGCGTGCATCTGGCCGATGGCCTTGATGAAAACTCGGTGTTGAGCGAAGAAGCGATGACCCGCGGGCTGAACTGCCTGTCGCTGTTTGCTGAACGTCTGCAAGGGTTCTCCCCTTCCAGCGTCTGCATCGTCGGGACGCATACGCTGCGTCAGGCGACCAACGCGGCAGAGTTTCTTAAACGCGCGGAAAAAGTGATCCCCTACCCGATCGAGATCATCTCCGGCAATGAAGAAGCGCGCCTGATTTTTATGGGCGTTGAGCATACGCAGCCGGAGCGCGGTCGTAAGCTGGTGATTGATATCGGCGGCGGTTCGACCGAGCTGGTCATCGGTGAAGATTTTGAGCCCCGCCTGGTGGAAAGCCGTCGCATGGGCTGCGTGAGCTTCTCGCAAGCCTACTTCCCTGGCGGGACAATCAATAAAGAAAATTTCCAGCGTGCTCGCCTGGCGGCGGTACAAAAACTGGAAACCCTGGCCTGGCAGTTCCGTATTCAGGGCTGGACCGTGGCGCTGGGCGCCTCCGGCACCATTAAAGCTGCGCAGGAAGTGTTGGTGGCCATGGGTGAGAAGGACGGGTTTATTACGCCGGAACGCCTCGAAATGCTGGTCAGTGAGCTGCTGAAGCATAAAAACTTCGACGCGCTCAGTCTGCCAGGCCTCTCTGAAGATCGTAAAGCGGTCTTTGCGCCGGGGCTGGCGATTCTGTGCGGCGTGTTTGACGCGCTAGCCATTAAAGAACTTCGTCTGTCCGATGGCGCCCTGCGTGAAGGCGTGCTGTACGAAATGGAAGGCCGTTTCCGCCACCAGGATATTCGTAGCCGCACAGCGCAGAGTCTGGCGAATCAGTACAATATCGATCGCGAACAGGCACGCCGGGTGCTGGAAACCACCACCCATATGCTGGAACAGTGGCAGGAACAGAACCCCAAGCTGGCCAATCCGCACCTTGCGGCGCTGTTGAAGTGGGCGGTGATGCTCCATGAGGTAGGGCTGAATATCAACCATAGCGGTATGCATCGCCACTCGGCCTACATTCTGCAGAACAGCGACCTGCCGGGCTTCAACCAGGAGCAGCAGATGCTGATGGCCACCCTGGTGCGCTATCATCGCAAAGCGATAAAACTCGACGACCTGCCGCGCTTTACGCTGTTCAGGAAAAAGCAGTTTCTGCCGCTGATCCAGCTGCTGCGCCTGGGCGTGCTGCTGAATAACCAGCGTCAGGCCACCACCACGCCGCCGACCCTGCGGCTGCAGACGGAAGCTCACCACTGGACGCTGACCTTCCCGCACAACTGGTTTAGCCAGAATGCGCTGGTGCTGTTGGATCTGGAAAAAGAGCAGCAGTACTGGGAAGGTGTGCCGGAATGGCTGCTGAAGATTGCAGAAGAAGAGCCAGACGCCTGAGCCGCGCTCCTGAATATTCCCCAGGCCGGGCCATCGCGCCCGGCTTTTTTCTGCTTCAGGCAGTCATCCCTTCCGCCAGCTGCGCCAGTGGTACCGGTACGCCGATATCGTAGCCCTGCAAATAATCGATCCCCAGCGCGATGACCGCCTGGCGTATCTCCGGCGACTCGACATATTCAGCCACCACCTGCATGTTCTTCATACGCGCCAGACGACAAATAGAATCCACCACCTGGTAATCGAGACTGCTGGCAAGCAGATTGCGAATAAAGCTGCCGTCGATTTTAAGAATGTCGACGTTCATCGTTTTTAACCGGGCGTAGCTGGCGTAGCCGGTACCAAAATCATCGATCGCCACCCGGCAGCCCAGCGCCCGCAGATGCTCTAAAGTCTGACAGACCAGCTCAGGGTTACTGAGTGCATAGTTCTCGGTCAATTCGAAAATAATCTGCCATGGCTCAATGTTGTACGTCTGCAGCAGCGCTTCGACTTCCTGAGGAAACTGGCTGCGGCTCAACGTGACCGGAGAGAGATTGATCGCCAGCCGCAGACCGGGCAGTGCCCGCCGGTGGGTATCCATAAAGGCTAGCGTGTGCTCAATGACCCACTGATCCACACGAGAGGAGAGGCCAAACTCGTGCGCCACCGGCAGGAACGCGTTTGGCCCCGTCAGTTCGCCCGACTCCCCTTCCATCCTCAGCAACACTTCATGGTAGTTATCGCCGCGGATGCCCTGGATAGGCTGCGCCATCAGGACGAAGTGGTCTTGCTCCAGCGCCTTGAGGATGCGATTCATCATCACCACTTTATCTTTCAGATCCTGTTGAACATGGCCAGCGCCGCGGCGCTGCATATTCTCCGGATGGCCGCTGGCCAGCGACATGTCGGCAATCGTGTTTAGTTCGCCAAGCAGCAAATACAGATGCTTGACTGGTGAGCGAACGTTGCAATAGCTCATGCCGATCCGCGGCTGGAGGGGAACCCCGTCCCAGTAGAAACGGAACTGCCGCAGGGAGCGGTCGATCAAATGAATACGCGCCTGATGCCCTTCACTGTTGAGGCGAAAAACCAAGTCATGGCCGGCAAGGTGATACACCGCTTCGTTAGGCTGCAGTAACGCGCTCAGGTGGTTCGCCAGCATTTGCTTATACTGAATGCGTAACAATACGCCGTAGTGGCGGCCCAGCAGTTCCAGCTCAGGAATGCGCAAAAAACAGAGCGTCGACCAGCTCGCACCGTTGAGCGCCCGACTCAGCGCCCGCAGATTAGGCATATGTACGACCGGGTCGAGGAAAGCCATCTGCCGGACGCGAGCGTAGATCAGCCGCTGCTGTGTCGCCAGCATCGCCGTGTAGGCGACAATAAACGAGAAAACCAGATAGCTTGAGGAGGTGATCGCCAGTTGGGTGTTATAGCTTGGATAAACCGGTAAGTAACGGTAATGAAAATGGATCACGGCAATCAGTACCGGCGTCCAGATCAGCGAGATAAAACGATAGCCAAAACGCATGGCTCCCCAGAGCATGACCGGCATAAGTAATGATAACGTATAATTCGTACTAAATATGGTGCTGGTATCATTAAGCGGCATCAATAATAGCCCCAGCAACAGGATTAATATCGCCGCCCAGCAAATGATTTCAATTGTTTTTATTTTTGGATCAATTTGTAAGCGAACCTGAGAAATAAATCCGCGAACATGAAAAGGGTTCCGAATTATCCGTAGCAGAAAATAACACAGCGGCACGCCCGTCAGACACCCCACCATCAACGCCTGAAAGGTGATTAACGACCGTAAACTAAAGGGCGTAATCCCCGTCATCTCCGTCGTACGTGGATGCAGTCCCAGATACTCAGCGATCTGTGACAGAATAAGAAAAATGACCGAGGGAAGCAGCATCTGCCAGAACAGACGGTGCGGCATCAGTTTGACGTTACCGTGCGAGACCTGCTGGCGCCGGGGTACAAAGATGCGATATCCGCCCCAGCACAGCACGCAGGGGATGAGAAAATGAAACAACACGCCGATAGCCTGCTCGGGCGTCATTCCTCGGGCCAGCGTGAGCAGCAGGCCAATAATAATACCCGGGATCGCCGCCCAACCGAAAAACATCATCAGGCTGAGTACTAATGCCAGAGGAAGATAATAAAGGAATACCATGTGGCCATTGAGCATGGTGTAGGTATTCGCCCATCTGGCGAAGGGTAATAACAGCGAGGGCAGAACAAGCGGTAAAGCCCACCACTTGTCGCGATATTGTTGATAATATTTTAATAAATTCATAGGTGCTCTACAGAGAGCCTCTGCTCCTGCGAGGCATATTCAGGCAGGCATCCAACCACCCCATGCTGACCGCATAAGTAATAACGATACGGTAATGTTCGCTGATTTTAGTGGTCAAGAGAATGGGACTGTTGATATAAATCAACAAATACTGACGCTAACATTAATAAAACTTATTTTTTTACCTTTTTATTGCTAATAAAGTGAGCATGTAAATACGATGATTATCTTATATAACATTAATTAATGTTTTCACTGCGGCACTTTTACATCTGCATCAATTGACCCCACCTCGTTCCTGTGCCTTAATACCCCCATCGCCCATCTTCGGGTATACTTCAAGGAACCTTTTGTGAGTCAGGCACCCAGTATGCGTAAACGACATCGATTTAACCGTCGCATGACCCGTATCGTACTGCTTATCAGCTTTCTCTTCTTCTTTGGACGCTTTGTCTACTCCTCCATCGGCGCCTGGTACCATCACCAGGATAAAAAAGCGTCGCAGGAGTCTTCACTCACCGTCGAGCCCTCCGCTCGCGAGTAATCCTTTGATTATAATACTGGAAGCGCCACACTCCGCAGACAGAGTCGCTCGCTGCTGATGTATTGTCTTTGATGCGGTAATTTTGCCGTCGGCGATTTATCAGCGCACGGCATGCAGCAGGCGCAGCATTTCTGCGATACCTTTTGTCACAATTTTGTCCTGACGCATGACTACCGCCAGCTGTCGATATAGCCGCGGCGCCAGCGAGTGCACGCTTAATCCGTCGCGATCCTTCTCCTGCTCCACCGCCATGCGGGGCACGATGCTGTAGCCCAGCCCTGCCCGCACCATCCGTTTAATCGCCTCGATGCTGCCCAACTGCATCACCGGCGTGACCGCCACTCCCGCCGAGCGGAACCAGCGGTCAATCAGATCCCGGGTGCCGCTGCCTGCTTCGAAGGCAATGAGCGGCAGCGCCAGCAGTTCTGCAGGAGTATAATCCGCCAGCGTCCCCGTCTCGTGACTGGCATGGATAACCACGAACTCCTCGTCAACCACTGAGGTCACCGCCAGACTGCGTCCCTGTACGGGCAAGGTAACCAGCCCGAGATCGAGGCGATTTTCCTCCACCGCCCGGACGATATCCAGCGTGTTGCCGGTGGTCACCCCCACCGTCAACAGCGGATACTGCTGACGAAGATGCTGCAGCAGCGGCGGGAGAAGATGAATGCAGGCCGTCGCGCCGGTCCCCAGCGTTACCGCCCCATTAACTTCCTGACTGAATGCGCTGACCGACTGCATTGCGCTATTCACCGCCCGATCGATCTGCTCGCTGTGGGCCAGCAGTGCCATTCCCGCCGCCGTCGCCTTGATCCCGCGGCCGGTACGCTCCAGCAAACGGGTCTGTAAAAACTGCTCCAGCTGACGCACCTGCAGGCTAACGGCAGGTTGGGAGATCCCCAGCGCGTCGGCGGCGGCAGAAAAGCTGCCGCGCTGTACGACCAGCCGGAAGGTCGCCAGGTTTCCCAGGTTCAGTGTTGTCATACAAAGTTTCTCTTATACCGCACATAAGGTGGCCGCTCTGCCAGAACAATAGCCTGCCGGGTATGCTCAGGACAACTGCCTTAACGGAATGAAAACCATGGAAACACGCGCTATTCCCCGACGGCTCGCCTTCACCGCGGGTGGTCAGCAACTGATCAACTGGGGGATCTCTTTTTATATGCCCGGCACCTTTGCCGGGGCTATCGCCGCCGACAAAGGATGGTCCTTACCGCAGATCTATCTCGGCCTGACGCTCGCCATGCTGATGATGGCCGCTGTTTCTCCGTTCGTTGCCAGGCTGCTGGCTCGCTTTGGCGGAAGGCTGGTGGTCACCAGCGGAACCTTACTGATAGCCGCCAGCTGCGCCATGATGGCCTGGCGCCCTTCGCTGGCCGGCTGGTACGGCGCCTGGCTGCTGACCGGCATCGGCATGCGGCTCTCGCTGTATGATGCGCTGTTCGCCGCAGTGGTGAATCTGTACGGTCAGCAGGCGCGGAAAACTATCTCTCATATCACTCTCGCTGGCGGTCTGGCCTCTGCCCTCTTCTGGCCGCTGGGCGAGGCGTTATTAACCGTCATGTCCTGGCAGGATGCCCTGCGGATCTATGCGCTGTTTGGCCTGCTGAGCGCCTGTCTGAGTTATCAGTTGCCACGCCAGCGACTCAGTACATCGGTGAAAATGATAGCCCCAACGACTACAGCAGAGGGCGATCGGCGTAACGGAGTGCGTTACGCGATCTTTATTGCGCTGATCACCTTCATCTCTAACGGCACCTCCACCCATCTGCCGGAGTTTATCAGCCACTTTGGTCTGCCGGTTGCCGTCGGTATGCTGTGGGGATTCGGCCAGACCGGCGCCCGGCTGGGGGAAGTGCTGGCCGGTCCCCGGGTCACCCCACTCACGCTGACGCGTTTTACTGCGCTCGCCATGCCACTCTGTTTTCTCCTTGGATTGAGCAGCACGGCTTATGCCGGGTTTGCAGCCGGGTTTGTGCTGGGGTATGGCGCGATTAACGGGCTGGTGACGATTGTCAAAGCGACGCTACCGCTGGCGCTGTTTAGCGCAGAAAGCTATGCCTGCCGCACCGGTATCCTGCTAATCCCCGGGCAACTGATGGCGGCTGCCTCACCCTTTGCCTACGCATGGCTGAACCACCGGCTGGGCATTATCGGCGGAATGTGGGTGTCCACCGGATTAACGTTGATCGTTGCCGGACTGGCGCTGGCGATGGTGCGCGGGGCGGGCAAGGCACAGCCGGGCAAATTTCCCGCCCTTCATCCGACGGCGGCAAAAAATGGGCCAGCTGAACATCTGCCGGAACCGCAAATGGGGAATTCACAGGGAAACCTCACCCTGCCAGATAACCTTCTGGGACGACGGGATTGAAGGGATGTCTAAAGTAAAAAACCCTCTGTAAAAACAGAGGGTTTCGTTTCATTCAGCTAACGACGGGGATCATTCCCACTCAATCGTTGCTGGCGGCTTACCGCTGATGTCATACACCACGCGGGAGATACCGTTCACTTCATTGATGATACGGTTAGAGACGCGGCCGAGGAAATCATACGGCAGGTGCGCCCAGTGCGCGGTCATAAAGTCGATAGTTTCCACTGCACGCAGGGAAACGACCCAGTCGTATTTACGCCCATCGCCCATCACGCCGACGGAACGAACCGGCAGGAATACGGTAAACGCCTGACTCACTTTGTTGTACAGGTCAGCTTTGTGCAGCTCTTCGATGAAGATAGCGTCCGCACGACGCAGCAGGTCGCAGTACTCTTTCTTCACTTCGCCCAGCACGCGCACGCCGAGGCCCGGGCCCGGGAACGGGTGACGGTAGAGCATATCGTACGGCAGGCCCAGTTCCAGACCGATCTTACGCACTTCGTCTTTGAACAGCTCACGCAGCGGCTCAACCAGCCCCATCTTCATCTCTTTCGGCAGGCCGCCCACGTTGTGGTGAGATTTAATGACGTGCGCTTTACCGGTAGCGGAAGCGGCAGATTCGATAACGTCAGGGTAGATGGTACCCTGCGCCAGCCATTTGACGTCGTCCAGCTTCAGCGCTTCTTCGTCGAACACTTCCACGAAGACGCGGCCGATGATTTTACGTTTCGCTTCCGGATCGTTCTCGCCTTTCAGCGCGTCGAGGAAGCGCTGCTCGCCTTCGACGTGAACAATGTTCAGGCCAAAGTGGTCGCCAAACATGTCCATCACCTGCTGCGCTTCATTCAGACGCAGGAGGCCGTTATCCACGAATACGCAGGTCAGGTTTTTGCCGATGGCGCGGTGCAGCAGCATCGCGGTCACGGAGGAGTCCACGCCGCCGGAGAGGCCGAGGATCACTTTGTCATCGCCAACCTGCTGGCGGATACGCTCGACGGCGTCGTCGATGATTTTCGCCGGGGTCCACAGGGCTTCGCACTGGCAGATGTCGCGCACGAAGCGCTCCAGCATACGCATCCCCTGACGGGTGTGGGTCACTTCCGGGTGGAACTGCACGCCGTAGAAGCGTTTTTCTTCGTTGGCCATAATGGCAAACGGGCAGTTGTCGGTGCTGGCGACGGTGACGAAGTCAGACGGGATGGCGGTAACTTTGTCGCCGTGGCTCATCCACACGTCCAGCAACGGTTTGCCGTCCGCGGTCAGGGAGTCTTCGATACCGCGCACCAGCGCGCTGTCGTTAACCACTTCAACCTGCGCGTAGCCAAACTCACGCTCGTTAGAACCTTCCACATGGCCGCCCAGCTGCATCGCCATGGTCTGCATGCCGTAGCAGACGCCAAATACCGGCACGCCGGCTTCAAACACATACTGCGGCGCGCGCGGGCTGTTCTCTTCGGTAGTACTTTCCGGGCCGCCGGAAAGAATGATGCCGCTTGGATTGAATTCGCGGATCTGTGCTTCTGTGACATCCCACGCCCACAGCTCACAGTAGACGCCCAGCTCACGCACGCGACGCGCCACCAGCTGAGTATACTGAGAGCCGAAGTCGAGGATGAGAATGCGATGTTTATGAATGTTTTCCGTCATTGACGCTAATTCCGAGGCAAGTGAAACAGAGTAAATAAATCGCCCGACGCTAGGTCGGGCGAAGAAATCAGGAGCCCAGACGGTAGTTCGGGGACTCTTTGGTGATGGTCACGTCGTGAACGTGGCTTTCCTGAATGCCCGCACCGCTGATGCGTACGAATTCAGCTTTGGTACGCAGCAGGTCAATGGTACCACAGCCGGTCAGACCCATACAGGAACGCAGACCGCCCATCTGCTGGTGAATGATTTCTTTCAGGCGACCTTTATAGGCCACGCGGCCTTCGATACCTTCCGGCACCAGTTTGTCAGCGGCGTTATCGCTCTGGAAGTAGCGGTCAGAGGAGCCTTTAGACATCGCGCCAAGAGAGCCCATGCCGCGGTAAGATTTGTAAGAACGGCCCTGGTAGAGTTCGATTTCACCCGGGGATTCTTCGGTACCCGCCAGCATAGAGCCGACCATCACCGCGGCCGCGCCGGCAGCGATGGCTTTGGCGATATCGCCGGAGAAACGGATACCGCCGTCAGCGATAACCGGAATACCGGTCCCTTCCAGTGCTTCCACCGCGTCGGAAACGGCGGTGATCTGCGGCACGCCCACACCGGTGACGATACGGGTCGTACAGATGGAGCCCGGGCCGATACCCACTTTCACCGCGCTGCAACCGGCTTCCGCCAGCGCGCGCGCGCCTGCACCGGTGGCCACGTTGCCGCCGATGATCTGCAGGTCCGGGTATTTCGCGCGGGTTTCACGAATGCGCTGCAGGACGCCTTCAGAATGACCGTGCGAGGAGTCGATCAGCAGAACGTCAACGCCCGCGGCTACCAGCGCGTCTACGCGCTCTTCGTTGCCGGCACCGGCGCCGACCGCCGCGCCTACGCGCAGACGTCCCTGCTCATCTTTACAGGCATTCGGTTTACGTTCTGCTTTCTGGAAATCTTTAACGGTGATCATGCCGCGCAGGTGGAAGCTCTCATCCACGACCAGCGCCTTCTCAACGCGTTTTTCATGCATCTTAGCGAAGACCACCTCGCGGCTTTCGCCTTCACGTACGGTAACCAGGCGCTCTTTCGGGGTCATATAGACGCTGACCGGCTGGTTCAAATCGGTGACGAAACGCACGTCGCGGCCAGTGATGATACCGACCAGCTCGTTCTCTTCGGTAACCACCGGGTAGCCGGCGAAGCCGTTACGCTCGGTCAGCTCTTTCACTTCACGCAGGGTGGTGGTTGGCAGAACGGTCTGCGGGTCGGTGACCACGCCGGACTCATGTTTCTTCACGCGACGAACTTCTTCCGCCTGGCGCTCGATGGACATGTTTTTGTGAATAAAGCCGATGCCGCCTTCCTGTGCCAGGGCAATAGCCAGACGCGCTTCCGTTACGGTATCCATGGCTGCGGAGAGCATAGGAATATTCAGACGAATGGTTTTCGTCAGCTGAGTGCTGAGATCGGCAGTATTCGGCAGAACGGTAGAATGAGCGGGAACGAGGAGGACGTCGTCAAACGTCAGGGCTTCTTTAGCGATACGTAGCATGGGCAATATCTCGACCAGGGTGGATAAATATTGCCGTGGCATTATACAGAGCGTAACCGATTGCATCTACCCTTTTTTGCAAATAATACTTGCCATCCCCTCTGAGCGCGTTACTATCGACTGAATAACCTGCTGATTTAAAGTTTGATCTTGCTCACATGTTACCCTCTCAATCCCCCGCAATTTTTACCGTAAGCCGCCTCAATCAGACGGTGCGTCTGCTGCTTGAGCGCGAAATGGGCCAGGTTTGGATCAGCGGCGAGATCTCTAACTTCAGCCAGCCCTCCTCTGGCCACTGGTACTTCACCTTAAAAGACGATAACGCCCAGGTGCGCTGCGCGATGTTCCGCAACAGCAACCGCCGGGTGACGTTTCGCCCACAGCACGGGCAGCAGGTGCTGGTTCGCGCCAACATCACCCTGTATGAGCCGCGCGGCGACTACCAGATTATCGTCGAAAGCATGCAGCCCGCCGGCGAAGGGTTATTACAGCAGAAGTATGAGCAGCTCAAAGCGCAGTTAACGGCGGAAGGACTGTTCGAGCAAAAACATAAGCAGGCGCTCCCCTCACCCGCCCACTGCGTCGGCGTCATCACCTCGAAAACCGGTGCGGCGCTGCACGATATTCTCCATGTTCTCAGGCGCCGCGATCCCGGGCTGCCGGTGATCATCTACCCAACCGCGGTCCAGGGTGACGACGCCCCCGGGCAGATTGTGCGCGCCATCGCGCTGGCCAACGCGCGCCAGGAGTGTGACGTACTGATTGTCGGACGCGGCGGCGGTTCGCTGGAGGATCTGTGGAGTTTTAACGATGAACGGGTGGCACGGGCTATTTTCGCCAGCCAGATCCCTATCGTTAGCGCCGTCGGCCATGAAACCGACGTCACGATCGCCGATTTTGTTGCCGACCTGCGAGCACCGACTCCCTCAGCCGCCGCGGAGATCGTCAGCCGCAATCAGCAGGAACTGCTGCGCCAGCTGCAGTCCGGACAGCAGCGTCTGGAGATGGCGATGGACTATTTCCTCGCCAGTCGCCAGCGCCGTTTTACCCAGCTGTTCCATCGCCTGCAGCAACAGCATCCGCAGCTGCGCCTGGCCCGCCAGCAGACCGCCCTGGAACGCCTGCGCCAGCGGATGCGTATCGCCGTGGAATCGCAGCTTAAGCGCGCCGAACAGCGGCAAAAGCGCACCGTTCAACGTCTGGATCACTACAACCCGCAGCCACGGATCCACCGGGCGCAATCGCGGATCCAGCAGCTGGAATACCGGCTGGCGGAAAATATGCGTGGCCGCCTCAGCGAGCGGCGTGAACGGTTTGGCAACGCGGTGACCCATCTGGAGGCGGTGAGTCCCTTAGCCACTCTGGCGCGCGGCTACAGCGTCACCTCGGTGAGCGACGGTACGGTGCTGAAACAGACAAAACAGGTCAAAACCGGCGATCTGCTCACCACCCGCCTGAAAGACGGCTGGGTCGAAAGCGAAGTGAAGCAGATCGCGCCGGTAAAAAAAACGCGAGCCAGAAAGCCTTCGCCCACTAAACCAGCGGAATAAATTCCACCCGTTTTTTCGAGATCAGGCCATGCCCATGCTGGCAAAAGTAATCCACCGCGCCGCACGCCTTGAGCACCTCCAGCGGCTGGTGGCATTCCGGGCAGCGGGCCTCGAGGGCAAATACCCTTTCGCACTGGGCGCAATGCGCGCTGCTGCCTTTGACATCTAACGGCGCGTGGCACAGAGGGCAATCAAGTTCCATAACCATTCCTTTCAACGTTTATCTGCACCTATTTTATCATGTTCCGGGTTTAATGAGGGCCGCGTAATTGCTGCTGTAGCCGGAGCAGCCATTCCACTTCCTCAAGCCGACGTCGCGTCAACCCGGCCACGCTGTCGGGCGCCCGGATAAACAGATTATCCGCGCCGAGGATCTGCTCATCGAGGCAGTGCGAATAGATCGTCCCGGGGCGGGTCCAGCGCTGGATCCGCTCGCCGTCGTGCAGCGTCACCACTTCGCCCTCAGGGGAGCGGTCGAGGATGAGGATTCGCCCGTCCCGCAGCCCTATCCGCATTCCCTTTTGCCCGCCCGCGGGGCCCGCGTATTTGTTTAGCCAGATATTAAGCGGGATAGTGCCCAGGGTTCCCTGCAGATGCGCCTCCCCCTCTGCGGTGACCGTATCCCCAGGGGCAATGTCATGGCCGAGGCGGTCTTTCGCCACCCGAAGGGAAAGGCTCAGCGCCGTATCGCTTCCGCTGGCGTGCAGGGTTTCGCGGAGCATCGCCAGGACATGGGTGCCGATATCGAGGATCACCCCATCAGGGTGACGCAGCTGCCGGGTATCCAGCTCCCCGGTGGCAAAATTGAGCGCGACCGGCTCTCCGGCAGCGTTAAAGCCGCTTGGCTCCTGTAAATAGCCTTCGAGCCAGACGATATCCTGCGCTGACAGGTGCGGCGGCGGCAGGCGGCTGGCCTCCCCTTCCGCCCGCCACCGTGGGCCAGGAGCGTTCAGCGCAACGCCTCGCGCCATCCAGTGGTCAAGAGCCAGCACCCGCGCGGCCTGCTCATGCGGCGCCAGCAGCGCCCGCAGCCGGGCGGCCTGCTCAAGGTTGGCCACGATCGGCTTTTCCACCACGATGCGGGAAATGCCGCTGGCTAACGCCCTCTCCAGCACGGGCAGATGCTGAAGTGATGAGGTGGTAATGAAGAGCGTATCCAGAGGTTCGGCCAGCAGTGCCGACAGCGAATTACAGCGCTGGATCCCCGGCAGCGCTCTGCTGCAGTCCAGGTCATAGCCATGGCAGCTGTCAATACGGTATCCCAGGCGACGCAGCGCCGGTAAATAGGCGGTTTCCACCACCGCGCCGAGGCCGATAAAACCAATCTGCATAGTAAGTCCACCTTTGAGCCGCTCTGTTCCCCGCGAAGTATCGCGGGATTATGGCGGAAGGTTTTGACATTTACCGGCATGGCGGCCACAAAAAACCCGCCGAAGCGGGTTTGATGATTATTTGCTTTTCTTGATGTGCTTGATCAAGCGCTTACGTTTACGCATCTGGTTCGGCGTCAGGGTGTTGCGCTTGTTGGCGAACGGGTTTTCCCCTTCCTTGAACTGGATCCGGATTGGCGTACCCATCACGTCCAGGGATTTACGGAAGTAGTTCATCAGGTAGCGCTTGTAGGAATCCGGCAGATCCTTCACCTGGTTACCGTGGATCACCACGATAGGCGGGTTGTAGCCCCCGGCGTGGGCATATTTCAGCTTCACGCGACGGCCACGCACCAGCGGTGGCTGATGATCTTCCGCCGCCATGTTCATGATCCGGGTCAGCATCGCGGTGCTTACGCGGCGGGTGGCGCTGTCATAGGCTTCGCGTACCGATTCAAACAGGTTGCCGACGCCGCTACCGTGCAGGGCGGAGATGAAGTGCACCCGGGCAAAGTCGATAAAGCCCAGACGATAGTCGAGGGTCTCCTTCACCTGCTCCTTCACTTCCTGACTCAGGCCATCCCACTTGTTGACAACGATCACCAGCGAACGACCGCTGTTGAGGATAAAGCCCAGCAGCGAGAGGTCCTGATCGGAGATCCCTTCGCGAGCATCGATCACCAGCAGCACGACGTTGGCGTCTTCAATCGCCTGCAGCGTTTTGATCACCGAGAACTTTTCCACGACGTCGGTGATTTTCCCGCGCTTACGTACCCCGGCGGTATCGATGAGCACATATTCACGCTCGTCACGCTGCATCGGGATGTAAATACTGTCGCGGGTGGTGCCCGGCATATCGTAAACCACCACGCGATCTTCACCGAGGATGCGGTTGGTGAGGGTTGATTTACCGACGTTAGGGCGTCCAACAATCGCCAGCTTGATCGGCAGATCCTGCGGATTGAAGTCGTCCTCCGGCTCTTCTTCCGCTTCACCATTCTGCTCGGCTTCGAATTTTGCCCAGTATTCGGCGTCTTCATCCACCTCTTCCTGCGGGCTGATCTCATCCACCCATGGCAGCAGGGCCTGCTCCAGCAGGCTGGTCACGCCGCGGCCGTGCGAAGCAGCGATAGGATAGATATCACCCAGGCCTAAGGACCAGAAGTCCGCCATCGCCTGGTCGACATCGATGCCGTCGGTTTTATTGGCCACCAGGAAGGTGGGCTTTTCACGAGAGCGCAGATGTTTAGCGATGGCGATGTCCGCCGGCATCAGGCCTGCGCGCGCATCGACCATAAACAGCACCACATCGGCCTCTTCGATAGCCAACAGCGACTGCTCCGCCATCCGGGTTTCCACGCCCTCTTCCGTACCATCAATACCACCGGTATCGATACAGATGAATTCGCGGCCTTCGACTTCGGCCCGACCGTACTTACGGTCACGAGTCAGCCCCGGGAAATCCGCAACCAGCGCATCACGAGTGCGCGTCAGGCGGTTAAAGAGCGTGGATTTTCCAACGTTAGGGCGCCCGACAAGCGCGACCACAGGTATCATGTTAAATGCCTCATACAATCACTAAGCAACATCGTCTTAACGACGTTTTTAAAAAAGTCAAAACGGCCCCTGTCTGCCAGGGGCCGTTTCTTAATCATTCACGACAGCGGTAATTAACGCGTAATCGCGTACAGCGTACCGTCTTTCGCCTGGATCAGCAGTCGACCATCTGCAACCACCGGATCGGTCAGGAAGCCGGAACTATCGACTTTCTGCTGTGCCACAAAATGGCCATCTTCCGGATTCACCCAGTGCATGTAGCCTTCGCTATCACCGACGACCAGATTGCCATTATACAACACCGGCGCGGTCAGCAAACGGTGCAGCAGATCGCTTTGCGTCCACAGGGTCACACCACCATCGGTGGTCAGTGCCAGCAGGCGATCGTTCTGGTCAACCAGGTAGATACGGTTACCATCGACGATGAAATCATTCACCGAACCCAGCTCGCGTTTCCACATAATCTGGCCGCTACGCAGGTCCAGCGCGGTCAGGTTACCGTTATAAGCCAGCGCATAAACCACACCGTTAACGATGATCGGCGTCGTGTCGACGTCGTTCAGGCGGTCAATTTCCGTCGGGCCGGTGGCCGTAGAAATACGCTGCTGCCAAATCATCTGCCCCTGCTGCATCAATACTGCACTGACGCGGCCGTTGTCGCCGCCGACGATCGCCGCGCCATAAGCGGTCGCAGGCGCAGACTCGCCGCGCAGGGAGAGTGCCGGCATATCGAGGTTAACGGTCCACTTCACGGCACCATCGGTCTCATTCAACGCCTGCAGCTGGCCGTTACTGGTATGCACCAGCACCATGCCATCGCTCACCACTGGTCGCGACAGCGCCTCGCCAGCAACGCGGGTTTGCCAGGCAACGGTACCATCGCTGGTATTCAGCGCATACAGCTGCGCTTTCTCACTGCCAATATAAACATGGCCGCCAGAGACGGTCACACCGCCGGAAAGCAGCGCTGGCACGCGCGAGAACCAGCCATCTTTCTCCGCCAGGTTCACAGACCACACCTCTTTGCCGTCGTCCGCGTTCAGCGCTTTGACGGTGCCTTTACGGTCAGCAGCATACACTACGCCGTCGGCGAAGGCCGGATGAAGGTTAGAGTAAAATTCGCCGATACCATCGCCAACCGAGGTGCTCCAGGACGTGGACGGCGTAAACTGGTTTTCTACCGTCGGCAGCGGTGACATTTTCACCACATCTTCTTCGCTATTAAACAGCGAACACCCGCTCAGCAAGGTAACGGAAAGCAGCCCTGGCAAAAGTAATTTACGCAATTGCATCGAGTCCCTCTCAGATGGACAAATTATTCATTTTCATACGCATCATTTCGCTGAGCGCAGGAGAAGCATCGCTTTTCACGCCAGCTTCCCACGCCGCACGGGCCCCTTGCTTATCGCCTTTGCTCAACAGAATTTCGCCGCGCAAATCGGCCACAATGGCGGTCCAGCCCTCACCTTTGATGCTGTCGAGGGTTTTCAGCGCCGCATCAGCCTGTTTCATCTGCAGCTGAACGCGGGCAAGACGCATGCTGATAACCGATTTCAGGTTATCATCAGACGCGGCCGCCAGCCCCTGCTGCAGCTGCTTTTCAGCGTTAGGCAGATCGTTCTGTTCAACAAAATGCTGTGCCAGCTCGAGAGAGGCGAAGGCGCCGTAGGTATTTTTATTGTCAGCCGCGAATTTCTCCGCCCCTGACAGTACTTCTGGCGTATTCGATTTCAGCGCGGAAGTCGCCTGTTCGTAAGCCAGAGACGCGTCTCTGGCCGTATCCTGCTGATGGGAGGTCCAGTAGCGCCAGCCAACCAGCGCGCCAATCCCTAAAATCACCCCGACCGCCAGCGCTTTGCCGTTTTCGGCAAAGAAGCGCTTCAGCGCATCGACCTGATCGTTCTCGTTGTTAAAAGTTTCCACGCAGTCCTTCTCCTGACTAATAATTCCCGGGAGATTAACCCAGAAGTGTGCGCAAATGCGCGGCAACGCTCTCCTGCGTTACGGTAGTTTGCTCACCTGAGCGTAAATCCTTCACTACCACGTTTCCGTCAGCGATCTCTGACTCACCGACCACCAGGGCGATACGGGCGCCCCACTTATCGGCGCGGGCAAACTGCTTCTTAAAGTTGCCGCCGCCGTGGTTGGTCATCAGCTTGACGCCGGGCAGCGCATCGCGAACCTGCTCAGCCAGACGCATTGCAGCAGACTGAGTATCGGTCCCGGAGGCTACCAGGTATATATCGACAACAGGATCGGCTTTAAATTCCGGATTCACTGCCTGGACCAGTAAAACAAGACGTTCCAGCCCCATAGCAAAGCCCACGCCCGGGGTGGCACGACCGCCAAGCTGCTCAACCAGACCGTCGTAGCGGCCGCCGGCGCAGACGGTGCCCTGGGAACCGAGGCTGGTGGTTACCCACTCGAACACGGTACGGTTATAGTAGTCGAGGCCGCGTACCAGACGCTGGTTGACGGTGTAGCGGATCCCGGCATCGTCGAGCAGCGCGCACAGGCCGGCAAAGTGGGTTTTCGACTCTTCGTCGAGGTAGTCGCCGAGCGCCGGCGCGTCGTTCAGCAGCGCCTGCACGTCCGGGTTCTTGGAGTCCAGCACCCGCAGCGGGTTGGTGTACATCCGGCGTTTGCTGTCTTCATCCAGTTTATCGGTAAACTGCTCCAGGTAAGCGACCAGCGCGTCGCGGTAGTTGGCACGCGCTTCCAGCGAACCGATGGAGTTCAGCTCAAGGCTGACGTGATCGGAGATGCCCAGCTCACGCCACCAGCGCGCGGTCAGCATAATCAGCTCGGCATCGATGTCCGGGCCCTGCAGGCCAAACACTTCGGCGCCGATCTGGTGGAACTGGCGGTAGCGACCTTTCTGCGGACGCTCGTGGCGGAACATTGGCCCGACGTACCACAGACGCTGTTCTTGATTGTACAGCAGACCATGTTCGATGCCGGCACGTACGCAGCCCGCCGTCCCTTCCGGACGCAGCGTCAGGCTGTCGCCGTTGCGGTCCTCAAAGGTGTACATCTCTTTTTCAACCACGTCGGTCACTTCGCCGATCGCGCGTTTGAATAACGGGGTCTGCTCTACAATCGGCAAACGGATTTCGCTGTAACCGTAGCTACCGAGCACCTGCTTCAGTGAGCCTTCAATGCGCTGCCAGAGAGCGGTTTCGCCCGGCAGATAATCGTTCATGCCACGGATGGCTTGAATGTTCTTTGCCACGTTTATTCTCTTTATATATACAAAAATGAACCCCGGCGCCTTGCGCCCGCAGGTTCAATCATACACGGGAAGCGTATCGCTTCCCAACACGTTATTTTGCTTCAAGCTGTTGAACGTCAATACGACGGGCTTCATCGAGCATCGAGGCTTTGGCACGAATACGCGCTTCCAGCTGGTCGATCATGTCGTCGTTGTCCAGTCGATCTTTACGCACGCCGTCTTCATACAGGCCGCTTTTCTTGTTGCCGCCGGTCACGCCGAGGGTGGAGACCAGCGCTTCGCCCGGACCATTCACCACGCAGCCGATGATCGAAACATCCATCGGGGTGATGATATCTTCCAGACGCTGCTCCAGGGCGTTGACCGTACCGATAACGTCAAACTCCTGACGCGAGCAGGTTGGGCAGGCAATGAAGTTAATGCCGCGAGCACGAATGCGCAGGGACTTGAGGATATCGAAGCCGACCTTGATCTCTTCCACCGGATCCGCCGCCAGCGAGACGCGCAGCGTATCGCCGATCCCCTCGGATAACAGCAGGCCCAGGCCGATCGCGGACTTCACCGCGCCGCTGCGTGCCCCACCCGCTTCGGTGATCCCGAGATGCAGCGGCTGATCGATCTGTTTCGCCAGCAGGCGATAAGACTCTACCGCCAGGAAGACGTCGGAGGCTTTAACGCTGACTTTAAACTGATCGAAGTTGAGGCGATCGAGATGATCGACGTGGCGCATAGCAGATTCGAGCAGCGCCTGCGGCGTCGGCTCGCCATATTTTTCCTGCAGATCTTTTTCCAGCGAGCCGGCGTTGACGCCGATGCGGATAGGAATGTTTTTATCGCGTGCGCAGTCCACAACCGTGCGAATGCGCTCTTCGTTGCCGATGTTGCCCGGGTTGATACGCAGGCAGTCAACACCGTATTCGGCGACTTTCAGCGCGATACGGTAGTCAAAATGGATATCGGCGACCAGCGGGACGTTGACCTGCTGTTTGATCAGTTTGAACGCTTCAGCGGCATCCATCGTCGGAACAGAGACGCGGACGATGTCCGCGCCGACGCGCTCTAACGCTTTGATTTGGCTTACCGTCGCGGCCACATCGGTGGTACGCGTATTGGTCATTGACTGGACGGCGATGGGGGCCCCATCGCCAATTGGCACATTACCAACGTAAATACGTTTAGATTTTCTACGTTGAATCGGAGCCTGGTTATGCATGAAAAATCTCCCGCGTTACCCGTCTGTTACTGCGCCGGTGATTGTTCGGCATTGAGGGTCAGACGCGCAACCTGGTTAGTTCTGATAAAACGACTCAAATCGACTGGCTTGCCGAGGAACTGGATCTGTACCGCTGCCGGGGCGCCAATTTTCAGTTTATACGGCGCCTGACCGCTCAGGTTCAGGTTGCCACCTTTACGCTGCAGGCCGCTGAACAGTTTTTTACCGGTGGCATCGCTTACTTCCAGCCAGCAGTCGGCGGAAAAGTTCATCACCAGATCCTGTGCCGACGCCGCTGGGGTCGTGACGTTCGCCTGATCGGTCGGTAACGGCGAGGCCGGCGTTGCCGGGGTCGTCGGGGCCGTTCCGGCGGTATCGACATTAGCCTGAGAAGGTGCCACGACCGCGTTATTGTCCGCTGGCGTCTGAGCCGGGGCGCTGGTGGTCGGTGCGCTGGCGGTATCGGTTGGCGCGCTGTTCGCGGCGCTATCGGTGCCTGAGTCTACCGGCGCGCTGGTATCCAGCGGCACGTTCTGGCTGTTGGCGTCACCGCCGTTCAGCTCAGCGGAAGACTGATCGGCCATGGTCGAGATCTCTTCCTGCTGCGCCTTATGGTCTTGCCACCACCAGGCACCGCTCAGGCCGATAACCACAAACAGCACCAGCCAGGTAAAGCTCATCAGCCAGCCATCGCGCTTTTTGCGACGCTTGCCTAAAGAGAAGCTCTGCATTGGCGCGACCTTTGCCGCACGGATAGGCGCTTGCTTGGCCATCATCGGCAGCAGTTCTTCTTCAGGGATATGTACGAGGCGAGCGTAGGAGCGGATGTAACCGCGCAGGAAGGTGGAGGCGAGGTCGGCAGGTGCCTTATCGTCTTCAATATCACGAACCGTGGACACCTTCAGGCATAAGCGTTCGGCCACCGCTTGCTGGCTAAGTCCGAGTTGTTCGCGGGCGTGACGCAAACGCGCGCCCGTGGTGTTTGCTTCTTGATGATCTTGAGTGGCTTCAGTATTCATTCGCTACAACTACTGGTACGTGAAATTTAAAGTTCAGCGCGGGAAAACGCCGGCGCCGCGAGACATCTGTGTTACGTCAGCCTCACAGTATAGGACTGTCAGGCGCGCGATCACAGAGACGAATCAAAATTGAATGCTAAGCGGTTGTTGTGCCGCTACATACTGCCTCAAAGTCGACAAAAACGCACCGTAATTATTAACTGAATCAGCGTATTTCGCCTGGTTATTGGTCATAAATATGACCCGCGCCGCCTGTGCTGCACGGGTCATCATTTGTCAGACCGCTTTTACGTCAATCGCTTCACCCTGCATCCGCTTACGCAGCGTGCGCTTGGTACGGTCAATAACATCGCCCGCCAGCTGGCCGCAGGCGGCATCAATATCGTCACCGCGGGTTTTACGCACGATGGTCGTAAATCCATATTCCATCAGGACCTTGGAGAAACGGTCGATGCGGCTGTTGGAGCTACGGCCGTAAGGCGCCCCCGGGAAGGGGTTCCATGGGATCAGGTTGATCTTGCACGGGGTGTCCTTCAGCAGCGCCGCCAGCTCGTGGGCGTGCTCGGTACCGTCGTTGACGTGATCCAGCATGACGTACTCGATGGTCACCCGGCCCTGGTTGGCGTTGGACTTCGAAATATAACCACGCACCGAGTTGAGGAAGGTCTCGATGTTGTATTTTTTGTTGATCGGGACGATTTCGTCACGAATGGTGTCGTTCGGCGCGTGCAGGGAAATCGCCAGCGCAACGTCGATCATATCGCCGAGCTTATCCAGCGCCGGCACCACGCCAGACGTCGACAGGGTGACGCGACGTTTGGAGAGACCAAAACCGAAGTCATCCAGCATGATTTCCATCGCCGGGACGACGTTGTTGAGGTTCAGCAGCGGCTCGCCCATGCCCATCATTACCACGTTGGTGATCGGACGCACGCCGGTGGTCTTCACCGCGCCGACGATTTTCGCCGCGCGCCAGACCTGGCCAATAATTTCGGACACCCGCAGGTTGCGGTTAAAGCCCTGCTGAGCGGTGGAGCAGAATTTACATTCCAGCGCACAGCCTACCTGTGAAGAGACGCACAGGGTGGCGCGGTCTTCTTCCGGGATATAGACGGTCTCAACGCGCTGATCGCCAACGGCGATCGCCCATTTGATGGTGCCGTCGGTTGAGCGTTGCTCTTCCACCACTTCCGGGGCACGGATCTCAGCGACTTCTTTCAGTTTGCCGCGCAGGACTTTGTTGATGTCGGTCATTTCATCAAAGTCGTCGCAGCAGTAGTGATACATCCATTTCATCACCTGATCGGCGCGGAAAGGCTTCTCGCCCATGTTTTTAAAAAACTCGCGCATCTGCTGACGGTTTAAATCCAGCAGGTTGATTTTGGCATCTTTGTTCGGCACCGTCAGAGCGGCGGTATCAGGCGTGACAATTTGTTCAGACATAATGTTTTCCGGCCTCGTTATTACACGTTATGGCCCCAGGTGGGTTGAAAAAGAAACGCCCCGGAGAGCGACTGCTCGTCCAGGGGCGCTATATTCTACAAATTCTGGCGCATCATTGCCACGTTTGCACAAAGCAATGATAAAAAATCTGTAACTGACTGCTCAATCCTTTAAGGCTTTTCGATTGTCGCAAGGCGGCAAGCAAGTGGCAAATTCGTCGGGAACGAATTTGACCAGCCGTAGGCTGGCCTCCAGTGAGAGGCAGGAGCCTCTCATTAATCCCCGGGAGCATAGATAACTATGTGACCGGGGTGAACGCGCGCAGCCAACGCCGCGACGGTCGAAAAGACGAGGTTTGTATCTCCAAAGTATTTCAGGTCACAGCGAGGCGGCGAGTTCGCAAATCCCCGGGAGCATAGATAACTATGTGACCGGGGTGCGCGAAGGAAGCCAACAATGCTGTGGCGTGAAAGACGCAGGAGATTAGCGAGTGCGCGGGCAAACCTCGCCTTCAGCAAAGAAGAACGCGATTTCGCGAGCAGCGGATTCTACAGAATCGGAACCATGGGTGCCGTTCTCAGTGAAGCTATCAGCGTAGTCAGCGCGCAGGGTACCGGCCAGAGCGTTCGCCGGGTTGGTGGCGCCCAGCAGGTCACGGTGACGCTGAACCGCATTTTCGCCTTCCAAGACGGAAACCACGATCGGGCCGGAGGTCATGAATTCAACCAGACCATCGAAGAACGGACGACCTTCGTGCTCAGCATAGAAACCGCGAGCCTGCTCAACGGTCAGATGCAGCATTTTGGTGCCGACGATTTTGAACCCTGCAGCTTCAAAGCGAGAAAAGATGCTGCCAATAACGTTTTTTGCCACCGCGTTTGGTTTGATGATGGAAAAAGTACGTTCAATAGCCATGATTACCTCTAATTAAATGTTCTGTTGTTGCGCATACGATCGTATGGCCTGGCGCGCATTATAATGAGCAACGTCGGCGATGCCTACGGATGAAGGTAACATTTTGTTAAAATAAGATGAGTATTGGAAACACAAACCGCCAACAACAAATTTACCCTGGTTATTGCAGGGTGAAACTGGCGGCCGCCGTTTGCCCAGCCTCATCCATGACCACCAGCTGCCACTCGCCAGGCTTATCCAGCGTTAGCGTGGTTGTCGCACCGGTGGCATCTAACGGCTGGCCGTTGATAAACCACCAGCGCCGCCCTTCTCCACCGCTGGTTTGCACGGGTAACATCACCCGCGCCTCGCCCGGCAGACGTTTTATTAACGCCCCTTCGCGAATACCTGACAACACCAGCGGCGCGGCATTCTGAGTTTGCAACGGTGGGCACACTTTCGATACCGGCCCCAGACGCGCGCGACGGCGCTCCCTGGCCGGCAGCCACGGTTCCAGCGGCAGCGGCCAGACATCAATAACGACTTCAGTCGCACCCGGACAATCCGCGGCCACCCTTTCCCCTGCTGCGTTGCGCCACACCGGGAAGCGGATCCCGCGCACGCCCTCCTGCCCGGGCAGCAGCAGCGTCGGTGGCTGGCTGGCATCCAGCAGCCAGCTGGCTAAGCGCCGGCGGCAGTTGCTGTCACCGGCCGGTAGATCCTGCCCGCCTGGCCAGCAAATAGTCCCGCGGCTCACCGTTTGCGGGCGCGGGTCGACCGGCAGCCCGCCGCGGCTCATCGCCTGGCGCGCCAGCAACAGATTATTGACCTGGTTTAACAGAGGCACGGCGCTGGCGAAGCCAAACTGGCCCACCACCGGCGTACCGTCTGGCCGTCCGGTCCAGATACCTATCAGATATCGCGCATTGAGGCCGACCGCCCACGCATCGCGATAGCCATAGCTGGTACCGGTTTTCCACGCCAGCGGCACCACTTGCGGCAGTGAGGCATCGGGAACCGGTTGCGCTTCGCCGGCCAAAATGCGCCGGACAATCCACGCCGCACCGGGTGACATCAGCGATCTTTCCACCAGCGGGGCGTCGGGCTTCAGGCGCAGCCGCGCCGCCTTGCCGTGACGGGCAAAGGCGCTGTACGCCGCGACGATATCTTCCAGCCGTGCCCCGGCCCCACCGAGGATCAGCGACAGGTTCGGCTCTGCGCCAGCGGGCAGCGTCAGGGGCAGCCCGGCGTTGCGTAAATTCGCCGCGAAACGTTTGGGCCCGTAGGCTTCAAGCACCTGCACCGCCGGCAGATTCAGGGAGCGCACCAGCGCCTCGCTGGCGCTCACCGGGCCATGAAATCCGCTGTCAAAATTGCCGGGACGATAATCGCTAAAGCGTCGTGGAACATCCTGTAATAACGACGCCGGATGGATCAGCCCGTCATCCATCGCCATCGCGTAGACAAAGGGTTTCAGCACCGAACCCGGCGAGCGCACCGCCGAGACCATATCAATGTGGCCGAAGCGGCTGTCGTCGGTGATATCCGCCGATCCCACCCAGCCGCGGACTTTCATATCCGTGTGATCGACGACAACAATCGCCAGTGAACTGCGCGGCGGCAGGCGCGATTTCCAGTTCAGCGCCAGATCCTCAAGCTGCCGCTGGAGCCCGGCATCGAGCGTTGTCGTCACCTTTTCGTCGCGACTGGTCGCCAGCGCCCGGCGCGAAAAAAGCGGCGCCAGCTGCGGCATCTGCCGCGGGAATAGCCATACAGGTTCCTCCATCGCTTCCTGTACCGGCCGTTGCGGCCAGACGCCCTGGCTGACCATGCGCGTGAGGACTTTATCGCGCGCCGCCTGGGCCCGCTGCGGCCAGCGGTCCGGGCGCAAACGACTGGGCGCCTGGGGCAGCACCGCCAGCAGCGCCGCCTCGCCGTAGCTGAGCTGAGCGGGCGGTTTGCCAAGATAAGCCCAGCTGGCCGCGCCGATCCCCTGCAAGGTGCCGCCAAACGGCGCGCGGTTCAGATAGAGGGTAAGAATGTCGTTTTTTGACAGATGCCACTCCAGCTGCAGCGCCCGCCATAGCTGGCGTAGCTTGCCGCCGAAGGTGCGCGGATGAGGGTCGAGCAGACGCGCGACCTGCATGGTGAGCGTGCTGCCGCCGGAAATGACCCGCCCGGAGGTTAAATCCTGCCAGGCGGCGCGCAGCACCGCGAAGGGATTGACCCCTGGATGTTTCCAGAACCAGCGGTCTTCATACTGAATGAGCGCCTGCAGATAGCGCGGCGACACGTCGGCGAGAGTCACCGGATAACGCCAGACGCCCTGCGCATCGGCAAAGCGCCAGAGCGGCGTGCCGTCTTCCGCCACCACCACGCGGGCAGGCGTGACGTCCTGCAGCGGCAGCGGCCACAAGCGATCGGCGACCAGCACCGCCAGCCACAGCAGAAAAATAAACGCCGCCAGCCAGCGCCAGCGGCGTTTAACCCGAGGCAATACGCGCATTTACGGCGTCACGGTGAGCGGACCGCTGGCCGCCCCGGTCGCCCGCCACTGCGGCACATACATCGATTCCACCTGGGGCTGCGGGACCTGATAAGTGCCCGGCGTCACCGCCCGCGCCAGATAGACCAGCGTCACCGGCTGGCCTTCATTGACAGCGACAGCGGCGACGAAACGGTCGTCACGGAACTCGATATGCTGAATATCCGCCTGCTGCATCTGGTTAAGGAGATTTTGCACCGCGTCGCCATTCTCCTGCAGGCTGGCGCTGCTGTTGGCCAGATTCTGGTTTTCCAGCTCCAGACCGGCCGGCAGCAGATCGACCACCAGCGCGTCAGGCACATTGCGTTTGGCGGTCACCTCCAGCTTCACCAGCACCAGTTCGCCGCTGCGCAACGAGGTCAGCGATTTCTGCTGGCCGTGGGTATCGAAAATAGCGCGTTCAATCCCCAACACGTTGCCGCCCGGCTGTGGCGCGCTTTGCGGATAGCCGCTGCTGTCGAGACGCAGCCACAGCGGCTGACTGCCGGTATTACTCACCTGCAGCGTCGCCAGCCGATCGCCGTCGAGGTTACGGGTTTGCGCTTTGTCGCCGGCCAGCGGCTCAGCCTGCAGCGAGGTTTGCGCCTGCCAGTTGCCCGGCAGGTCGGCAAGCGTACGTCCGGCAAGGAACAGGGCGTTGGTTTCCTGGGTCGACAGCCAGCGCTGGCCGTAGGTCTCTTCCGACAGCGTGCTCAACAGCGTGTTTTGCACCTCCGGCAGCAGCTTGTTCTCTTCCAGCAGCGCCAGCTTCAGGGCGTCATCGCGAAGCGGGCTACCGTAATCGCCCAGCCAACGATTCTCATCCTGGCGCGGGGTGGCAACCGCCAGCTTCATGGCCTCATCGCTGCGCGGCGCATCGCCCATGGTTTTCAGCGCAATGCCGAGCTGCAGCAGCGGCAAGCCGGATCGCGCCTGGTCGTGACGGCTCCAGATTTCACGCAAGGCGCCGAGCGGGGCTTTTTGCTGACGCGCCAGCACCAGCGCGGCGTATGCCTGGGCGGCAAAGCGGCTGGCCTGGGCGTCATCGCTGTAGCGCACGGTCATCAGCCCCGGCTCCTGCAGATAGCGCAGCAGGCGTTCGTTACCTTTATTAATGGCGTTGACCGGTACGCTATAGCCCTGCTCGCCCGCGCGGACGAGGAAGTCCATGGCGTAGGCGGTCAGCCAGTACTCTTCCGGCCCCTCTTTATCCCACAACGCAAAGCTGCCATTTTCCAGTTGCATCTGCAGCAGGCGTGAGATACCAACATCGATTGCCGCGCGGCGTTTTTCATCGCTATCGCCGCTGATGCCCAGCGCTTTTAGCTGCGCCGCGCTGGTGTACAGCGACGGGAACAGGCCGCTGGCGGTCTGCTCAAGGCAGCCGTAAGGATAGGCTTTCAGCTCGCGGATATAGCGCGCGAGGTTCAACGGCGGTTTCCCGCTGAGCAGCAGTTGGCCCTGCAGCGTTTGCGGGGCGAACCCCTGGCTCTGCGCCGCCGGCGCCTGCCAGCTTTCGCCGGGCTGTAGCACCGCGCCGCTGTTGACAGTCTGGGCCGGGAATGCCGGACGGACGCCGATTCTCCACTGTTTCTGCAGCGGGGCGAAGGTTTCTCCCGGCAGACTCAGGCCGCTGATAGTAGCATTGACCTGACCATCGCCGAATCCCGCCAGCGCGCTCACCGGTATAAACAGCGTGCTGCGCGCCCCCGGCGCCAGTTGCACCGGTGGCAGTTGGCCATCGGTCAAGGTCACCAGCCCGCTGGCGGTAAGATGTACCTGCAGGGTTTGCGGTTTATCGGTTAGATTGCTGAGATCCAGCGCCAGCCGTGTGGTATCGCCGCTGGCGAGGAAGCGCGGGGTGTTCAGTTCGGCGATGACCGGGGCGGCCACCACCACTTTATCTTCGCTGCTGCCGAAGTCATCCGCCGTCCACGCCTGGGCCATCACCCGCAGCTCGCCGTTAAAATCGCCAATGGGTAACGTCACCGTGCCTTCGCCCTGATCGTTCAATACCACCGGCTGCGCCTGCTGGGCGACGATCGTCACGTGGTTGACCGGCGGTTTGCCGCCGCGTTTTAACTCGTCGCCATCGCCGCCGAAGCGCAGGCTGGCCACACGTCCCTGCCCTTCGATCACCTGGCCGTAGATGTCATAGATATCTGCGCCGTAACGCTTCTGGCCAAAGAAGGCGTTCCACGGATCCGGGGTAGCGTAATCGGTGATATTCAGTACCCCGCTATCCACCGCCGAGAGCAGGACGTTGACCTGTTTCGGCGCCTCGCCCTCTTTGACGCTGGCTTTCACTTTCACCGTCAGCGGCTGGTTGGGGCGCATTTTGTCCGGAGCCTCCAGCGCCAGCGTCAGGCGGCGGTTTTCATCGCCCAGCGGCAGATGCAGCAGGCCGACCGCGCGTTTCGGCGTCGCCGAGCGGGATTTATCGCCGGGGCGAACCACCAGCGTGCTGAGGTAGAGATCGTGGCGGTTCCAGGCTTTATCCACCGGAATAGACAAATCCATCCCCTCCGCCGGGACGTCAATTTCCTGCCACCACAGCGGCCCTTCGCTGGATTCCACCATCGCGTAGCCTTTACCCGCCGCCGGGGCGGCGATGTGCAGCTTGATGGTGTCGCCCGGTTTATAACTCGGTTTATCCAGCTTCATGGTGACCCGATCAGGACGCGCCGCGCCGGTACCTTCGCTGTTATCCTGCCAGCTATAGCCGGCCCAGAAGCGCACGCTGCTGACCACGTCGTCCGGCCCTTTCACCTCCAGGCGATATGAGCCCCACTCTACCGGGAAGCTCACTTTGCCGGTTTGTCCGGCCTGCAGATCCAGCGACTCCTCGCCCTCCTGCAGATCTTTTTGATCGAACTGCGACTGCCAGCCTTCGCTGTCGGACCAGTTCCAGTAGTAGTCGCGGCGCTCGCGGATCAGCCGTACCTGCAGGCCCGAGACCGCTTTTTTCTCGCCTTTGGCGTCGGCATAGACGATATCAAACGCAGCGTTACTGTTCTCATCGACCACCGGCTGCTTCACGGTGGTATCGGTGCGGTAATCGTAAACGTCCTTCAGCGTAAATTGCGGGCGGATCCCCGGCAGCGCCCCGGCGGGCCAGATCGGCTGCTGTACGGTACGGGTCACCGGACGCCCCCCGGATTCCAGCAGGCTCGCCTGCAACACCACCTGCAGCGGCGAATGGCTATCCTGCCACTGGCTTGAGGTGGTCACTTCGCCATGGCCTTTTTCGTCCAGCGTCAGCTGGACTTCATCCAGACTACGGGAGAGGTTTTCTTCCGCAATATCGCCGAACTGGAAGCCCGGCAGCGCGGCGACGGCGTCGCGCAGCGGGCGCAGGAACAGCTTGCCATGCAGCTGGTTGCCGCTGGCCGGCGCGCCGTAGAGATAAGCGCCGCTGACGCCAAAGGTGACGTCGGCATCCGGCGCGACTGGCTCGGCCTGCGGCGTCAGGTTCAGGGCCATGCGTTCCGGCATAAAGTCTTCGACGTGGAAGTCCCACTCGCGCGGCTGGTTATCGCCGGTGCTGGCGCGAATGTGCCACATGCCGGTAGCCGCGCCGCTGTCAAGCGGATAAGTGAACTGGTACAGACCATTCACCGGTTTGCTCATCACCGAACGGATCACCTGGCCGTCCGGCTGAACCACCTCCAGCTTCACCGGCTGCTCCGCCAGCGGCTTGCCGTCGCTATCGCGCAACAGCGCATTGAGGATCACCGTTTCGCCCGGCCGATAGAGATCGCGCGGGCCAAACATAAAGAACTGTTTGCTAAAGCCGGGCGCCCCTGCGATAGAGAATTCCGCCAGATCCAGCGCCGGCAACTTGAGATCGAGCAGCGTCGTCTGCCCCTCTTTACGCGCCAGCAGCAGCGCGGCTTCTTTATCGGTTTGCAGAGTAACGTGGCCCTGGCTGTCGCTTTTCGCCTCCGCCAGGGTCTGCCCTTTGGCGTTGAGCAGCTGGACGTCGATACCAGACTGGGCGGCGCCGTTTTCCAGGCTCTGGGTAAAGACGTCCAGCCGGTTGTGGTAGCGATGCGCCGAGACGCCGATATCGCTGAGGGTAAACAGCGTCGCCGCGTTGCTGTAGCTATAATGGCCCGCCGGGTTCATCACCGCCACGTAGACGCCCGGCTGCTGGAGCGGCTTGATATCGTTCAGCGGCAGCAGCAGCTTTTCGCGGGTATTGCGTGCCGGGTTGAGATCGAAGCGGCCGGTATAGACCAGATCCGCCATCTTCAGCAGCTCATCAGACTCCCAGTTGCTTAACGAGTTGCGGTATTCCCACTGGCTGACAAACGCGGAGAGTGATTCCGGCTTAATACGGAAGAAGTTAACGTCGACATTATCAACGTTCAGCGCCATCACCGGCAGCCCGGCGACCACGTTGCCCGGCAGCAGCGAGCCGCGGCTGGCGAAACCAACGCTCGGTGCGATATCGCGGGTGGTCAGGGTCTTCTCGAACGGTTTGTCGAGCGTGGCCTTGTTCAGGGCGGTCAGCGTCGGGTCGACCGAGACAATCAGCTCTCGCTTTGGCTCAAGGTGACGCAGACGCAGCTCTTTCAGATTCGGCGCCAGTTCCCAGGCACCGTCGACCTTACCGCTTTTCTTGTCGACCAGATGCACGCTGCGGGAGAAATCCTGGTCCGGCTGCAGCGGCACGGAAAACGTCAGCACCAGGGTCGCGGCGCCATCCAGTTGCACCTCCGAGGCGTCGAGCAGCGTCAGCGCTTTGCCCTGGCTTTTTTCCGCCAGCGCCGCCAGCTGGACGCGGTCCGGTTTTGCCGTCGCGCCTGGGTTGCTATCCGCAGCTGGCGCCGGGGCCGTGGCCTGCGGCGTACCGCTGTCATCACACCCGGTTAATGAAAATGCGGTAAGGAGCGCCAGTGACAGCGCCGCTAAACGAAATGGTTTCATCCTTCTAACCCCTCGGCCGGTGGGCCTGATGCAAATTATCACTTTTTATTATGCGTTAAGGCGGCACTTCTCAACAGTGATGACGCGGGTTTCTGCCGATTAATCAGAAAAGTGCCGTGACGTCGTCCCCACTCTGACGTCCTTAACTTGTCAGCGTGAGATAAAACGCCGACAATTCAGTCATGAATTGTAAAACGGAGGCACCCATGTCCACCTCGTTTTTTGTCGCCGCCGACTGGCTGGCAGAACATATTGATGACCCGGAGATCCAGATTATCGACGCCCGTATGGCGCCCGCCGGGCAGGAGGCCCTGCGCGATATGGCCGCGGAATACCGCGCCGGCCACGTGCCGAACGCGCTGTTTTTCGATATCGAGGCGCTGTCCGATCACACCAGCCCGCTGCCGCATATGATGCCGCGCGCCGAGGCGTTTGCCGTCGCCATGCGCGAGCTGGGCGTCTGCAGCGATAAGCACCTGGTGGTTTATGACGAAGGCAATCTGTTTTCCGCGCCTCGCGCCTGGTGGATGCTGCGCACCTTTGGCGTGGAGAAGGTGTCCATTCTGGCCGGTGGGCTGGAGGGCTGGCGACGTGACGAACTGCCGCTGGAGCAAGGCGTGCCCGAGGTGGCCGAAGGGGAATTCGACGTGCGTTTCGATCCCCAGCAAATTAAGCGCCTGACCGACGTCCTGCTGGTCAGCCATGAAGGGTCGGCGCAGATTGTCGATGCGCGTCCGGCGGCCCGGTTTAACGGCCAGGCCGACGAACCGCGCCCGGGCCTGCGTCGCGGGCATATCCCCGGCGCGCTTAACGTGCCGTGGACGGAGCTGGTGATTAACGGCGAACTGAAAACCGTCGACGAGCTGAACGACATCTTTTTACGTCAAGGTGTCGATTTTGAACGGCCAATCATCGCCAGCTGCGGATCGGGGGTGACGGCGGCGGTGGTCGTGCTGGCGCTCACCACGCTTGGCGTGAACGGCGTCTGCCTGTACGACGGCTCCTGGAGCGAATGGGGCGCGCGGAGCGATCTGCCGATTGAACCGGCCTCTGCCGCTCCGTAAACACGGCGTGACCGCGGGCCTCCCGTCCCGCGGTCACTAAATAATTTCTGATTTTCCCTCTCCCCTCCTTCTGCTTCTCGCTAAACCGGTTACTCTGTGCTGCCGCAGGGTTTGTACCTGCCGTATTCGCTTTGCCTGATGAGGAGGCAGAGCACCGATACGGAATTCCTCAGGACTGATAGCGCATCCAGTCCGTCCCAATCTGATGTCACCACAAGGAGTGAAAATGGCATTAGTCTCTAACCCACATTCTGCTGATTCACCGCGCCGTCCCTGGCTGGGAGGCATAGCTGGCCTGCTGGCGGGCGGCGTCATTCTTTATTTTTGGCCGCAATGGAACCGGACATGGTTAAGCCTGGTGCCTGTGCCGGTTTCTGTTTATACCCGCTTTCTCGGGGTCACGCTGGAAGAGGTCCCGTTAATAACCTATGGTCACCAGGCGCTGCTGGGTTTTCTGATGGTGCTGCTCGCGCCCGGTTACGGTAAGTCGACCCTTGCCGCGTGGATGATGCATAACCCTGCGTCAAGCCGGCGCTGGCCCGGCGAGGTTCTCCGCGCCTGGGGCATAAAATTTGGCCTGCTGATTATCGTCTTTTGCAATCTGTTCTTTTTATCCCGGGTCGGATCCGGGACCCTGGCGTTATATATTTTTATTCTCCAGCACGTCAGCGTTGCCGCGGCGGTGGCGTCAGGGGGGCTGCTCCTGCGTGACGCCCGACGTCTGGCCCGCACGTTCGACGCTCAGCTGGCGGACCTGCGCCTCCTCGTGATACTCACGCTGGGGTTTCAGACGATTTTGCCGGCGCAGATCGCGCTGATGAGCGCCCGGGGCGTGAATACGCCGCTGGGCTGGTACATTGTTATCGCGCAAATGGCAGGGGTGTTACTGGCGTTTATGCTGGTCGGCGGGCTGGTGGCAGCGCTACGTTCTTTGCTGGGCGAGGAGAGATGTCGGGCATGGCGTGGGGATATGGCGCTCTTCAACGGCATTGTCACGCTGTGTGTGACGGGATTTCTTATCTATAACATGGCGTCAGCCTATCCGCGGATCTTTGCTGCGCTGCATTAACCCTGGCAAAGCCGATTTTCGGCCTCACACTGGAAGCATAAAGAAACAGCGGGGGCAGCCGCCCCCTCTGTCAGATAATGCGGTTTTGTTTGAAATCGCGCAGGAAGCTGCCCCAGCGCTTTTCATAGAACGGTGTGATATGGGCAATCATAAAGTGGCTGATGCCCTTCTCGCCTTCCACCACCTGACAAATATCGATCGGCTCATCGCCGGGCAGGGTATCGGTCGCCACGCTGCCGGTGGTCTGGATAACGGATTCAATATCCCCTTCCGCTTCAATACCGATCAACAAGTTGGCCGGCGCGTCGGCGCTCTCTTTAATCGAGCACAGAAACGCCCGCTTGACGGTTTTCAGCGTTTTGAACAGCGTGGTCAGCGAATCGACCATCTGCGCCGGCGGGTCAGCGACTTCAGACAATAACAGCGCTTCGCCCCCTTCCAGCACCGTCTGGGTGCTGAGCGGGCTGCCCTCTTCCCCGAGCAGATGGCTGATTTCACGCGGGGTGAACTCTTTGCCGCTCGGCAGCTTCGGGTTGAGGAACAGCGATTCGCCCAGCGTCATCGCCATCAGCGTACGGGCCGGCATCATCACGAAAGCCTGTTCGTCTTCCACCGCCTGCTGCAGCGCCTCCAGCGAGGTAAAGAACGGGATCACCGAGCTGCCGTCATCTTTTTCCCAGTGCTGCAGATCCAGCGCGCTGTCTTCGACAATCTGCTCACCATCGGCTGCACTGCCGGGTACCCAGACGGTCGCCTCCAGCAGCGCGCTGAAAAATGCCGGACGGTGGGCAGGCTCGGTCGCCGCTTTTTCCAGCAGGGTTTCTAATTCATTTTTCGTATCAGACATAGTTTGGCTACTTCACAATGAATTGCCCGGCGGCCATTCGTCCACGCGGGCATACGGTTTTCCTGGCCGGGTAAGCGTAGCGCCCCCGGCAAGGCCGTTACTCAGCCGTCAGCAGGTTAGCAATGGTACGCACGCCAAGACCCGTCGCGCCCGCCGACCACTGCTCAACGGCAGATTTACGGTAGGTTGCCGAACAGTCGATATGCAGCCAGCCCTGATGGTAGTTTTCCACGAAGTGGGACAGGAAACCCGCCGCGGTACTGGCGCCAGCCGGATAGGCGGCACTGCCGGTGTTGTTCAGTTCAGCGAAGTTCGACGGCAGCTGGTTGCGGTGGAACTCGGCCAGCGGCAGACGCCAGAAGGCTTCGTTTTCCGCCTGGGCGCTCGCCAGCAGGCGATTCGCCAGCGCATCGTCAAAGCTGAACAGCGCGTGGTAGTCATTACCCAACGCGGTTTTCGCCGCGCCGGTCAGGGTGGCGGCATCGATGATCAGCGCCGGCTTCTGCGCCGAAGCGTCAATCAGGCCATCCGCCAGCACCAGGCGGCCTTCGGCGTCAGTGTTCATCACTTCAACGGTTTTGCCGTTACGATAATGAATAATATCGCCGAGTTTAAAGGCGTTACCGCTGATCAGGTTGTCGGCGCAGCACAGGTAGAGCTTCACGCGCTTGTTCAGCCCGCGGGTAATGGCAAAAGCCAGCGCGCCGGTGATGGTCGCCGCGCCGCCCATATCGGATTTCATTGAATCCATAAAGGCGCTCTGTTTGATGCTGTAGCCGCCGGAATCAAAAGTGATGCCTTTGCCCACCAGGCAGGCGTATACCGGGGCTTCTTTATCGCCGGTCGGGTTATAATCCAGCGCCAGCAGGACCGGCGGACGCTCGGAGCCGCGGCCTACGGTGTGCAGACCGAGATAGCCCTGCTCACGCAGATCTTCGCCTTTGGTGATGCGATAGCTCATCTGCTCGCCCGCCACGCTGCACAGCAGGTCCACGGCGCGCTGTGCCAGCTGCTCCGGGCCCAGCTCTTCCGCCGGCGCGTTGATGGTGTCGCGCACCCAGTCAATAATGGTCAGACGGTTGTCCAGCTCGCTACGCTGCGCATCGTCCAGGGTCGGCCATTCAACTTTACGGGTGCCTTTCGGACCTTTATAACCCGCCCAGAACGCCCACGCGCGGTCGGTGTCCCAGCCTTCGCCGCTTAACGCGACATGTTTGATGCCCATACCGTCAATTTTACGCGCCGCGCGTTGAATCAGGCCCAGGTCGTCTTTGCCGTTGAGATGCAGGGCGATGCCGTCGTTATTAATGCTGTAAGACGCCTTTTCTCCCCAGCGCGCATCGGCTGGCTGAGTAGAAAGCGTAATCTTCATGGCTTCGGTCATTATCATTATCCTTCTTAGCAAACGGGCCACCGTATGGCAGCCCGTAATGTTCTCTCGCTCGATGATTCATCCGACTTAATACCGTCGCATAAATCATAACGCGAAAATTATTCGGCTTCGTCTAACCAGACTAACAGAATCGCCTCGAGAATTTTTTCATTGGATGCGTTTGGGTCGTCATCGAACTCTTCCAGATCGCAAATCCACTGATGCATGTCGGTAAAGCGAACGGTTTTCGGATCGAGATCCGGATAAGCGTCGTACAGCGCTTCGCCGATTTCACGGCTGTCGGTCCATTTCAGTGCCATATTAATGCTCGCGTGCGTGGTTGATGGTGTAACGCGGGATCTCAACGACCAGATCTTCGTCGGTGACGCGCGCCTGGCAGCTCAGGCGGCTGTCCGGTTCCAGTCCCCAGGCTTTATCCAGCATATCGTCTTCATCTTCGGTACTTTCCGCCAGCGAGTCAAAGCCTTCACGCACGATGCAGTGGCAGGTGGTGCAGGCACAGGATTTTTCGCAGGCGTGTTCAATCTCGATGCCGCTACGCAGCGCCGCATCCAGAATAGTTTCACCAGTCTCAGCTTCCACAACGATGCCATCCGGACACAGGTCCTGGTGGGGCAGAAATACAATTTTTGGCATTTTAAACCTCGTCCACGGATTGGCCTTTCAGCGCGATACGGACCGACTGATCCATACGGCGGGCGGCGAATTCCTGGGTTTGTGTGTCGATATTTTTAATCGCTTCTTTAATGGCGTCGGCGTCGTCGCCTGCCGCCGCGGCGCGTACCTGCTCCGCAGCAGCATCGATAACCTGACGCTCCGCGGCGCTTAACAGCGCGGCGTCGGCGGCCAGCGCGCTTGTCAGGCTCTCCAGGACGCGGGCGGCTTCCACTTTCTGTTCAGCCAGCATGCGCGCCTGGACATCCTGTTCGGCGTAGCTCATCGAATCTTTAATCATGGTGGCGATTTCGCCATCGGTCAGACCGTAAGACGGTTTCACCTGGATAGAGGCTTCCACGCCGGTCGATTTTTCCATCGCCGTGACGCTCAGCAGACCGTCGGCATCGACCTGGAAGGTGACGCGAATATGCGCCCCGCCTGCCGGCAGGGCCGGGATCCCACGCAGCGCAAAACGCGCCAGCGAGCGGCAATCCTGCACCAGCTCACGCTCGCCCTGCATCACATGAATGGACATCGCCGTCTGACCATCTTTGAAGGTGGTAAACTCCTGCGCGCGGGCCACCGGAATGGTGGTATTACGCGGGATCACTTTCTCCACCAGGCCACCCATGGTCTCCAGCCCTAACGACAGCGGGATAACGTCGAGCAGCAGCAGTTCGCTGTCCGGCTTGTTGCCGACCAGAATATCCGCCTGAATCGCCGCGCCGATGGCGACGACTTTGTCCGGGTCGATGGAGGTCAGCGGGGTGCGGCCAAAGAATTCGCCAACGCGTTCGCGCACCAGCGGCACGCGAGTGGAACCGCCGACCATCACCACTTCCAGCACCTCTTGCGCCTCAACGCCGGCGTCTTTCAGCGCGCGACGGCAGGCCAGTAAAGTGCGTTTTACCAGCGGGGCAATCAGATCGTTAAACTGGCTGCGGGTGATATCGCCCTGCCAGCCACCGACCTCGACGTGCGCTGCCTCGGCATCGCTGAGGGTGATTTTCGCCGCGATGGCGGCATCCAGCAGCTCACGCTGCAGGCGGTTATCGCTGCGGTCGCTGAAGCCCGCCTGCTCGCGCAGATAGTCGGCCAGCAGATGGTCGAAATCATCGCCGCCGAGCGCCGAGTCACCGCCGGTCGCCAGCACTTCAAACACCCCGCGGCTTAAGCGCAGAATGGAAATATCAAAGGTGCCGCCGCCGAGATCGTAGACCGCAATTACCCCTTCCTGACCGGAATCGAGGCCGTAGGCGATAGCCGCCGCGGTCGGCTCATTGAGCAGGCGCAGCACGTGCAGCCCCGCCAGACGCGCCGCGTCTTTGGTCCCCTGACGCTGAGCGTCGTCGAAATAAGCGGGAACGGTGATCACCACGCCGTCGAGTTCACCAGCCAGCGCTTCGGTTGCCCGGGCAGCCAGCGCTTTCAGGATGTCGGCGGAGACGCGAATCGGGTTCAGCAGGCCGCCGGCGGTCTGGATCATCGGCAGGCCGTTTTCACTGGCCTGCAGCTGATACGGCAGATGCGGGTAGCGGTTTTGAATATCGGCGAGGGAGCGCCCCATCATTCGCTTCACCGAGCTGATGGTATTGGCAGGATCCTGGGCGGCGTTAAGCCGGGCATCATAGCCGACGGTCAGCCCCGAAGCGTGGTAGTTCACCACCGACGGCAGCAGATAGCGGCCTTGATGGTCGGGCAAGGTTTCGGCCTGGCCGCTACGCACGGTAGCCACCAGAGAATTGGTGGTGCCCAGGTCGATACCGGCCGCCAGACGACGCTGGTGCGGCGCGGCGCTCAGGCCGGGCTCACTAATTTGTAATAAGGCCATAATTGCTTCCGAAAATTAAAAATCGAGCAGTTTTTCTTCGAGTTCTTCAGCACTGCTGCGCAGTTTATCAAGAAAACGGAGCTTAAGTACCGTATCCGCCGCCGCCTCCCAGCTCTCATTATGCAATTGGTCAACCATCAGTTGATGGCGGGTATCAAACAGCGCTTTCACTCGTTTGATAAAGGCTTCCAGCCGCGCATCGTCTTTCGCCTTACCGATCTCGTCGAGCTCTTCGCGTAGCTCCAGCTGTTCCATCAGGAATGCGGTATCGCGAACGGTATGCTGCTCGCTGGCCAGATCGAAGCCATGAAGCGAGAGGAGGTATTCCGCCCGGGTCAACGGATGGCGCAGCGTCTGCCAGGCCTGGTTTATGGTCGCGGAATGCTGAACCGCCGCAAGCTGTTCCGCAGCAGGCGCGCTGGCAAATTTATCCGGATGGTACTGGCGCTGCAGATCCTGATACCGGACAGCCAGTTGTTCAAGCGAGAGGGTATAGCTGGCTGGTAACCCGAAGAGGGTGAAATAGTCCATAGTAACCTCAGGGTCATGCATCTAAATGAAAACCCCACGCGCGGCGTAACCGCGGTGGGGTTGGGGATGACCGATTATACGTTAAAGCTTTCGCCGCAGCCGCACTCGTCTTTGACGTTAGGGTTGGTGAACTTGAACCCTTCGTTGAGACCTTCTTTGACGAAGTCCAGCTGAGTGCCGTCGAGGAATTGCAGACTTTTGCCGTCGATCACGACCTTCACGCCTTTGTCTTCAAACACGGTGTCTTCTGCCGCCGGCTCGTCAACAAACTCCAGTACATAGGCCATACCCGAGCAGCCGGAGGTTCTCACGCCCAGGCGCAGGCCAAACCCTTTACCGCGGTTCGCCAGAAAGGCATTGACTCGCGCTGCAGCACTGTCGCTAAGAGTAATCGACATAACAAAACCTCAACTAATTATTTTGCTTCACGTTTGCTTTTGTAATCCGCAATCGCGGCTTTAATCGCGTCTTCCGCCAGAATAGAGCAGTGAATTTTCACCGGCGGCAGTTCCAGTTCATCGGCGATATCAGTGTTCTTGATCGCCTGCGCTTCGTCCAGGGATTTGCCCTTCACCCACTCGGTAACCAGGGAGCTGGAAGCGATGGCGGAACCGCAGCCGTAGGTTTTGAAGCGCGCGTCTTCAATGATACCTTCATTGTTGACTTTAATCTGCAACTTCATCACGTCGCCGCAGGCCGGCGCGCCGACCATACCGCTGCCGACGTTCTCGTCGCTGTTGTCAAAAGAGCCGACGTTGCGCGGATTCTCGTAATGATCGATAACTTTTTCGCTGTATGCCATGTTGAATTCTCCTTATCGGTGCCGAATTAGTGATGTGACCATTCAATACTGTTCAAATCCACGCCCTGCTTAAACATTTCCCACAGCGGAGAAAGATCGCGCAGACGGCCGATGGAGTTACGAACCAGTTTGATGGTGTAGTCAATCTCTTCTTCGGTAGTGAAACGACCTAAAGAGAAACGAATAGAGCTGTGCGCCAGTTCATCAGTCATGCCTAACGCGCGCAGCACGTAGGATGGCTCAAGGCTCGCGGAAGTACAGGCTGAACCGGAGGAAACCGCCAGGTCTTTCAGCGCCATAATCAGCGACTCACCTTCAACGTAGTTGAAGCTGACGTTAAGAATGTTCGGCGCGCCCTGCTCGAGGTCGCCGTTGAGATAAACTTCTTCCATATCCTTCACGCCGTTCCACAGACGGTTGCGCAGCGTGCGCAGACGCGCCATTTCGCTTTCCATCTCTTCTTTGGCGATACGGTAAGCTTCACCCATGCCGACGATCTGGTGAACAGGCAAAGTACCAGAACGCATACCGCGCTCGTGGCCACCGCCGTGCATCTGCGCTTCGATACGGATACGCGGTTTACGGCGAACGTACAGCGCGCCAATGCCTTTCGGACCATAGATTTTATGGCCGGAGAAGGACATCAGGTCCACCTTCAGCTGGCTCAGATCGATAGGCAGCTTGCCCACGCTCTGGGTGGCGTCTACGTGGTAAATGATACCGCGGGCGCGACACATCTCGCCGATGGTAGCGATATCCTGCACCACGCCGATTTCGTTATTCACATGCATGATGGAAACCAGGATGGTGTCGTCACGCATCGCCGCTTCCAGCTCTTTGAGATCGATAATCCCGTTGCGCTGCGGCGCCAGGTAGGTCACCTCGAAGCCTTCACGCTCCAGCTGACGGCAGGTATCCAGAACCGCTTTATGCTCGGTTTTGCTGGTGATGATGTGCTTGCCTTTTTTCTGATAAAAGTTGGCTGCACCCTTGATCGCCAGGTTGTCGGATTCAGTCGCACCAGAGGTAAAGACGATTTCGCGCGGGTCGGCACCGACCAGTTCGGCAATCTGATTGCGGGCGATATCAACCGCCTCTTCAGCCTGCCAGCCAAAACGGTGGGAACGGGAGGCCGGGTTACCAAAGGTCCCGTCCATGGTCAGGAACTGCATCATTTTCTCGGCAACACGCGGGTCCACCGGCGTGGTTGCGGAGTAATCGAGATAAATCGGTAATTTCATTGCTCTTAAACTCCGTACATCACTCAATGCAAGGAATCAGGCAACCGGCTTGATGTACGACCGAGTACACGGAATGCTGGCGCATCCCGGCCTGATTCTGAAAGCTCTTTATAATCGTTGTCCCGACCGTTTCGTGCTGCCTCGCCCTGTCAGCCGCAGTCCGAAACGGGACGGGTCACTCAGGCGCGCAGCTTAACGTTGATCGCGTCCTGGGTGCGCGCATTGCGCTGGGTTTCGTGCTGATGCTGACGGCCGGACACATCAAGGATCTCCTGGTTATTCACCAGTTCACCCAGGGTGATATTGTTCAGGAAGCCGGTCAGGCGTTCGCTCAAATCGCGCCACAGCGCGTGAGTCAGGCACTTATCGCCGCCCTGACAGCCGCCTTTGCCCTGGCAACGGGTCGCGTCAACGGATTCGTCTACCGCGCTGATCACTTCGCCGACGGCGATGCTGCTGGCATCTTTACCTAACAGATAACCACCGCCTGGACCACGAACGCTGGAAACCAGGCCATTTTTACGCAGGCGAGAGAACAGCTGTTCCAGATAGGAAAGCGAAATTCCCTGACGCTCTGAAATATCTGCCAACGGCACCGGGCCCGTTTCAGAGTTGAGCGCAACGTCAAGCATCGCGGTCACGGCATAACGCCCTTTAGATGTCAGTCTCATGTCTTACTTAACCTCAAACTCGCCCCTGGCCGGGCTTTTTATTAATATGGGTATTGCATAGCAGGGCCAAGTCTGACATTCCCGAGTAATTTGGTCAACTATTTACTTGACTGTTTTAGTCAGGTATTTGGCTTTCCGTGCCGTTATTAATTTCGAGCCGCTCCCGGGGTCGGCCAAAGGCCTCGCCCGGGCTACAACAGAGATGTAGATTCGTAGGCCGGATAAGCGAAGCGCCATCCGGCGTTAACGCGCTTACTTACCTTTATTCTGCTGCTCAATAGACGCCAGCATGCCGCGCAGAATGTTCAGCTCCTGACTTTCCGGACGCGCGCGGGTGAACAGACGACGCAGCTTGTTCATCACCTGCCCCGGATGATTCGGGCGGATGAAGCCCGTCGCCAGCAGCGTCTGCTCAAGATGGCCGTAGAAACGCTCCAGATCGTCCACCAGCGGGTACGGCGCCTCTTCATGGTCAACCGCAGGCTGCGCCTGCTCCTGCGTCGCCAGCCAGGCCATCCGCACTTCATAAGCGATAACCTGCACCGCCATCGCCAGGTTCAACGAGCTGTACTCCGGGTTCGCGGCGATCGCCACGTGGTAGTGGCACTTCTGCAGCTCTTCGTTGGTCAGGCCAACGCGTTCGCGGCCAAAGACCAGCGCCACCGGCGCATGCTGCCCCTCGGCGACGCTTTTCAGGCCGCATTCGCGCGGATCGAGCATTGGCCACGGCAGTGTACGGGAGCGCGCGCTGGTACCCACCACCAGGCTGCAGCCCGCCAGGGCTTCATCAAGGGTATCGACGATCTGCGCGTTACCGATCACATCGCTGGCGCCCGCGGCGAGGGCTATCGCCTGTGAGTCGGGTTTGACCAGTGGGTTGACCAGCCACAGGTTAGTTAAGCCCATGGTTTTCATCGCGCGGGCTACAGAGCCCATATTGCCGGTGTGGGAGGTTTCTACCAGTACGATTCGAATATTTTGCAGCATTATGGTTCTTCGGCTAAAGATTATTCGGGCATGCTACCATAAAACGGAGACATAAGCAGATTTCGCTGTTATTATATGCGCCGTTTTTTCCCGTTCTTTAACATCCAGTGAGAGAGACCGATGCATCCGATGCTGAACATCGCCGTGCGCGCCGCGCGCAAGGCGGGTAATTTAATTGCCAAGCACTACGAAACGCCAGACACCGTAGAAACCAGCCAGAAAGGCAGCAATGATTTTGTGACCAACGTCGATAAAGCCGCTGAAGCGATTATTATCGAAACCATTCGCAAATCTTACCCGCAGCACACCATTATCACCGAAGAAAGCGGTGAACACGCTGGTGAAGAGCAGGATGTTCAATGGGTTATCGATCCACTGGATGGCACCACCAACTTCGTTAAACGTCTGCCCCACTTCTCTGTTTCCATCGCCGTACGCATCAAAGGTCGTACTGAAGTCGCGGTGGTTTACGATCCGATGCGTAACGAACTGTTTACCGCGACCCGCGGCCAGGGCGCGCAGCTGAACGGCTACCGTCTGCGCGGCAGCAACGCTCGCGACCTCGACGGCACCATCATCGCGACCGGCTTCCCGTTCAAAGCGAAGCAGCACGCCACCACTTACATGAATATTCTCGGCAACATGTTTACCGAATGTGCCGACTTCCGTCGCACCGGCTCTGCCGCGCTGGATCTGGCCTATGTAGCCGCCGGCCGCGTTGACGGTTACTTTGAGATCGCCCTGAAGCCTTGGGATTTCGCCGCAGGCGAGCTGATCGCCCGTGAAGCTGGCGCTATTGTCTGCGACTTCACCGGTGGCCATAACTACCTGCTGACGGGCAACATCGTTGCCGGTAACCCGCGCGTGGTGAAAGCGATGCTGGCGAATATGCGTGAGCAGCTGAGCGATGCGCTGAAGCGTTAATCTCTTACAGATGTCAAAAAGGAAGCCGCGGCTTCCTTTTTTTATGTCATTTTATCATGTTGAGGATCTGGCGAATCACCGCATTGCCGCCGATGCACAGTACCGTCAGGCCGCTAAACAAGGCCAGCGGCCCGCGCCAGCGCAGGCAGCCCTGCGGTCCCAGCCAGCGCCGGAAACACAACGCTATTCCTACTGTCGCCAGGCGGGCTAACAGCACGCCGACCATCGCCGGAACCAGCAGCAGCCATCCCCACAGCGGCAACTCGAACTGCTGCGCACTGAGTAAAATCCATACCAGCTGAAACGGCAGATAAAAGCTCAGGGCAAAGATCAGCGGAATGCGAATATTGCTTGCCGGTGCGGAAACGCCTTGAAAGTCTCGCCAGCTATCGCGCAGCAGTATCCCAGCCAGCACCAGCGTGGCCAGATAGCAGACGTCGTTAAAGATGCCCACGAACTGCATCAGCCGATAGCTGGTCAGCTTCCCCATGAAAGCAAAACGCCAGAAAATGATCACCAGGAAACCGAACTGCAATACCCAGCTGCGCAGGATCCAATCGACCATCTCCCGCGGCGAGGGCTGATTATGCACAGCCCAGGCAACAATGGGCAGTTTACTGTGCCCGGGGTGGCAAAAAGCCATGACGAAACCCGACAGCGTTAAGGTGGCGTAGGCCACCAGCGGGATATCCCCGATACGCGACACCCCGAATCCCATGACATACGACATGGCGTGGTAGACGCGCACCAGATCTGACGGCCACCAGCTGGCCAGCGCCGGAAACCAGTAGACGATCGCCAGGCCCGCCAGCAGCCCGGCGGCACCGGCGCAGCCATAATAAAACCGCCCGCTCGGTGCGGAAGAAACGATATTTGCGGCCATAGCGACTCCTTGTCATCCGCCGAAAAGCGGAAAACTAGAGCATCGCTTCGCCAGCGGCAAGCACAGGCGCCCACTTTCGGATTTGCGCCCGGCGTCTGACTAAAACGGGCGGATCCCACCGCCGGCCGGGACCGCGGTGAACCACATCACTCCTGCCGCCGCCAGCAAAATCACGCCGCCGGCCAGCGCCAGCGTCAGCCAGCCCACCTGACGCCACAGCGGCGGCGCCTGATGCTGACCCAGCTTCACCGCCAGCTGGCGAAAACTGTGCACCAGCAGCGCCAGCGCCGTGATGGTCAACGAGGTTCCCGCCGCCATCGCCAGCGCCGCCGCCATTCCCCAACTGAACACCCCGATCACCTTGCTGAACAGCAGCACCATGATCGCTCCCGAGCAGGGGCGCATGCCCATCGACAGGACGATCGCGGCGCGTGCCCGCCAGTCGTCGCCGCTCTGAAACTGATCCGGCGCCGGGAGATGCTGATGCCCGCAGCCGCAATGCTCGTGATGAACATGATGTGGGGTAAAAGCGGTAAACGTTGGCCGGCTCAGCAGCAGACGCAGCTTTTTTAACGCCCGCCAGCACAGCAGCAAGCCTAATGCGCCCACCAGCAGATAGCTGCCCTTCTCCAGCCAGAAACTGCTGAGATGCAGCTGGCGCGCCGGCAGCTGCAGCAGCGCCAGCACCACGACCACCAGCGCGATGGCCACCAGTCCCTGTAATAAAGAGGCGGCCAGCGTCAGGTTAATGCTTGATTTCAGCTTCGAGGGATGGGTGGCGAGCCAGGTAGTAATGACAATTTTGCCATGGCCGGGCCCTAAGGCATGCACTACACCATAAACGAAACTGAACCCGAGCAGCGACAGGCCCGCCGCTGCCGGGTTCTCCGCCACCGCCTGCAGCAGGCGGCTGAGTTCCAGATTCAACGAGCGCTGCCAGACCGCGCTCTGCATCAGCACCTGCGGCCACGCCCGCCATAGCCAAATGCCGCCGATGATGCTCACAGCCAGCAACAGCGCCAGCGGCCACAGCGCTTTCCAGCGCGAGGATCGCGCGCGGGGGGTGAAAATTACTGACATGTCAGGGTCACCTTCTGGGCAAAATAGCTGCCCAGCGCCATATCCTCCGGCGGCGCATCCGCTTTATCCAGCGACTGAGCGTACGAGAGCATTTTGTCGTTCGGTTTTGGCGTCATCACCGTTGCCTTACAGGCGGCCCGCAGCGCGGCGGGCAGGGAAAAATCGCTATCCTTGTCATAAAACATGTCGACGTAGTAGGTCGGGTCGAAGGTGGAAAAGGTAAACGTCTGCCCGGCAACGGGTTGCGGCGTCGCCAGCGGCAGCGTAAAGGTCAGTACCGCCTGCAGTCCGTCACGCTCGAGGCCATAGCCGTCGGGACGATTTTCAAATTTCACCCGCTGGCCGTTGTGCCACAGCTCGCTGAAATAGTGCTGGCCGAGTACGTTGGCCATCACCTCCGCCGCCAGCTTTTTCCATACTTCGCTGCCCGGTTTGGCGTTACCGGCGTCATAGAGCAGATCCGATGAGGTAATTTCATCCATGGTCCAGCGCATTTTAAACCCGCTCAGCAGACCGTCTTTAACCACCGGCTCGCTCTGCAAACTAATGAAGCTATGCGGATGCGCGGCGGCTGAAAATGATAAAACCATGAAAAACGCCGCGCTGGTGCATTGTTTCACTCTGTTCATCTGTTCCTCACGTGAAAAATTCTGTGAACTTCACCAGCAATCCTGAGCTAAAGCGGGCGTTTCGCCCTGCCCCCGCCTCTGCCATTGTCTATTCTTAGCGAAAACCCTAACTGGAACTTACCAGATGATGACCGTCATTGAACCACCATCTGCGCTTTCCAGTCCACAGCGCCGTAGCCAGGTGCTCCTGATGTTTTATCTGCCCGGACAGTCGGTGACGACTGAACGGCTTGGCAGGATCAACCTCGTTGATGAGACCACGGCCCGGCAGGATATTGAGGAGACCGGACGCGAAATTCAGCGTTACCACCGTTTGACCCTCCGGTCAGAGGTGGACGGCAGCTATCGGATTGAAGGCGCCGCGCTCGACCAACGTTTATGTCTGCTGCATGCGCTGCGGCGGGGGCTACGCCTCTGCCCGCAGTTCGTCAATCATCATTTTACCCCGGCCCTGAAAACGCAGCTTAAACAGGAAGGCATTGCCCGTACCTTATACGATGATACCAATCTGCAGGCGCTGGTGAACCGCTGCGCGCGGGCGCTCAATCGCCAGTTTGACTGCCGCGACGTGCAGTTTCTGCGCTTATATCTGCAGTACTGTCTGCTTGAGCATCACCGGGGATACTCTCCGGACTTCAATGATGAACAGCAGCGTTGGGCCCAGACCGCCGCCGAGTTTACCCTGGCGCAGGAGATTGTCCGCCACTGGCAGCGCCGGGTCGGCGCTCCGCCGCATGTTGGAGAGCCCTTCTTCCTCTCGCTACTGTTTATGTTGCTCAAAACCCCCGACCCGGTCCGCGACGGTCACCCGCACGATCGCCGCCTGCGACTGGCTATCTCCGGCCTGATCCATCGCTTCCAGGTCCTCGCCGGCAGGGCTTTCAGTGATGAGCAGGGGCTCAGCGATCAACTCTATATTCATTTATCGCAGGCGTTGATCCGCAGCGTGTTTGCCATCGGCATCGACAGCACGCTCACGGAGGAAGTGAGCCGGCTCTATCCTCGCTTACTGCGTACCACCCAGGCGGCATTGAGCGAATTCGAGGAAGCCTGGCACATCCATTTTAATGAGGAAGAGACCGGCTTAATCGCGGTGATCTTTGGCGCCTGGCTGATGCAGAAAAGCGACCTGCACGAAAAACAGGTGCTGTTGCTAACCGATGACAACCCGGCTATAGAAGAGGCTCTGGAACAGCAGCTGCGCGAACTCACGCTGCTGCCGCTGAATATCAAATACCAGAGCGTAGAGCGCTTTCAGAAGGAAGGTGCGCCCAAAGGGGTGACGCTTATCGTCACCCCTTATGCGACGGCGCTACCGCTGTTTTCGCCGCCGCTGATCCACGCGGAGAACTGCTTCACTGAACGCCAGCAGCAGCATATCTGCGCGATGCTTGAGGACTAGGCCGCCACCGCTTTTGGCCGGATAATCAGCGCCGGGATCGTCAGCAGGGCCATTACCCAGAACACGCCCTGGTGCAGGTGCTGATAGAGGAAACCGGCGAAGACGGTCATGATGGCAATACTCCCGCCCATCGCCACCGCGGAGTAGACGGCCTGCAAGCGGATCACTTCGCTGCCCTGACGGGCGGCGATATAGCGCATCGCCGCCAGATGACACACCGTGAAGGTGCCGCAGTGAAGGATCTGCGCAAGGAGGAGTCCCGGCAGCGCCGTGGTCCAGCCCATCAGTCCCCAGCGAATCAGCCCGCAGACGGCGGAGAGCAGCAGCAGGTCGCGTGCGCTGAAGCGGCGGAACACCTTTTTACTCAACGCGAAGATCACCACTTCCGCCACCACGCCTAACGACCACAGATAACCGACCGCCGAGGCAGAATAGCCGGCCTGCTGCCAGTAGATGGCGCTAAAGCCGTAGTAGGCGGCGTGCGCCCCCTGTAGCAAACAGACGCAGGCGAGAAAGCGCCAGCTCTGGCGTACCAGCGTCAGCCAGGCCGTCAGTCCTGCTCCCTGCTGCTGGCGCGACTCCCCGTGGGGCATCACCGACGGCTTAAGCAGCATACCCAGCAGCATCGAGGCGACACCCAGGCTTAACATCAGCAGGATCGCCCGATAATCAAACAGGCTGACCAGCTTGCCGGTCAGCGCCGAACCGATGACAAAGGCAATGGAGCCCCATAGCCGCACCCGGCCATAGTCCATGGTGATCTGCTTTTGCCAGGTATTGGCCAGGGCATCCGTCAGCGGCACCAGCGGCGAAAAGAACAGGTTGAAGCCGATAATGACCGCCAGCAGCCATGCCACGTGACTGCCGACCCAGAAGGCCAGCGCGAAAAGTAAGGTTAACAGGGCCAGCACGCGCAACGCGGCAATGAGCCGGGAGGGATCGCTGACCCGCGGGGCAATCAGCAGGCTCCCAAGAAAACGAGCCACCAGGCCAGCGCCAAGCAACAGGCCGATGGTTTCCGGAGTCAGCCCGTTTCCGGCCAGCCAGACGCTCCAGAAGGGCAGAAAAATACCGTAGCTAAAAAAGTAGGTGAAATAACTGAGCGCCAGCCAGCGCGTGGAGTGCAAGACCATGATTTCCTCCCGAATGGTGGCGACAGTCTGGCGACAAACCCCATCTTGAGTAAACCGGTGTCTCACTCTCTATATGGAAGTTGAGTACATTTGTCTTTAAATCGTGACACACATCACAGAGCGAGCACCATCCCATCGCCGGTTGTATTAAATAAAATCCGATAACCGGGCATCAAAGTGCGAGCAACCCGCAGCCAAATCCTGATGAAACGAAGCGCAACATTATTATTTTCTCACCATGGCGGCGGGCAAATTTGTGTATTACGTTTAAATCACACTTCTCTCATAACGAGCTGATTATGAACACACTCCGCTATTTTGATTTTGGCGCTTCCCGCTCCTTGCTGCTGCTCATCGCCCGCATCGCCGTGGTGGTCCTGTTTATCCTTTTTGGTTATCCGAAACTGTTAGGCTTTGGCGGTACGGTGCAGTACATGGCCGCCTCCGGCGCGCCGATGCCGACGCTGGCGGCGATTATCGCTGTGATAATGGAGGTCCCTGCCGCGATCTTAATTGTGTTGGGCTTTTTCACCCGCCCGCTGGCGGTCATCTTTATTTTTTATACGCTGGGTACGGCGGTGATTGGCCATCATTACTGGGATATGACCGGCGATGCGGTATTGCCGAACATGATTAATTTCTGGAAAAACGTCAGCATCGCCGGCGCTTTTCTGCTGCTGGCGATTACCGGCCCCGGAGCGATTTCGCTCGACCGCCGCTAATCGGCAGACACAAAAAAGGCCGCAATCGCGGCCTTTTTTATTGCAACGTTAACGCTTACGCATAAACCGGGAAACGGGCGCAGATATCCAGCACTTTGCCTTTCACACGTTCAATGACCGCTTCGTCATTGATATTGTCCAGCACGTCACACATCCAGCCAGCCAGCTCTTTAACTTCCGCTTCTTTGAAGCCGCGGCGAGTCACAGCCGGAGAACCGATACGGATACCGGAAGTCACGAACGGGCTCTTCGGATCGTTCGGCACGCTGTTTTTGTTCACGGTGATGTTGGCGCGGCCCAGGGCGGCGTCAGCTTCTTTACCGGTCAGGTTTTTATCCACCAGATCCAGCAGGAACAGGTGGTTCTCAGTACCGCCAGAAACCACTTTGTAGCCGCGGTTCAGGAACACTTCCACCATCGCTTTGGCGTTTTTCGCAACCTGCTGCTGGTAAACTTTAAACTCTGGCTCCATCGCTTCTTTCAGCGCCACCGCTTTCGCCGCGATAACGTGCATCAGCGGGCCGCCCTGCGCGCTTGGGAACACGGCAGAGTTCAGTTTTTTGTACAGCTCTTCACTACCGCCTTTCGCCAGGATCAGGCCGCCGCGCGGACCCGCCAGGGTTTTGTGGGTGGTGGTGGTCACAACGTGAGCATGCGGAACCGGGTTCGGATACACACCCGCGGCAATCAGGCCAGCCACGTGCGCCATATCGACGAACAGGTAAGCGCCGATGCTGTCGGCGATTTCACGCATTTTCGCCCAGTCAACGATACCGGAGTAAGCGGAGAAACCACCGATGATCATCTTCGGTTTGTGTTCCTGAGCCTGCTTCGCCATGTCGTCATAGTCAATTTTACCGGACTCATCAATACCGTAAGGGATGATGTTGTACAGTTTGCCGGAGAAGTTAACCGGAGAGCCGTGAGTCAGGTGGCCGCCCTGCGCCAGGTTCATACCGAGCACGGTATCGCCCGGCTGCAGCAGCGCGGTGTAGACCGCAAAGTTAGCCTGAGAGCCGGAGTGCGGCTGGACGTTAGCATAGTCAGCGCCGAACAGTTCTTTCGCGCGGTCGATAGCCAGTTGCTCAACCACGTCGACATATTCACAGCCGCCGTAGTAACGCTTGCCCGGATACCCTTCAGCATATTTGTTGGTCAGCTGAGAGCCCTGCGCCTGCATGACGCGCGGACTGGTGTAGTTTTCGGAGGCGATCAGTTCGATGTGCTCTTCCTGACGTACTTTTTCCTGCTCCATAGCCTGCCACAGTTCGGCATCATAATCGGCAATGTTCATTTCACGCTTTAACATCCGCATCTCCTGACTCAGCTAACAATAAAATTTCGGCCTAAAAAGGCGGTCCGATTGGACAACGGCCCACAGTATAACCTAATCATTCTGTGATAACAGGTCTTGACAAAGGATTTTACGCAAACGATTGGCTCCGCATGACACAAGGCTTTGAGCAATAACGTCTCTCTCATTATCAACGGATTTCTTTTCAGGTTTGTGATGCAAATTCTTCATGTTGTAACGGCATCGGGATTAAGTGTTAAAGAACCATTTACATAGCAGGGTTATTTCTATAAGATGCATTTAAAATGCATCAATAAGATAACACACAAGGAAGCACGCTATGCTCGACGCTCAAACCATCGCCACGGTCAAAGCCACCATCCCCCTGCTGGTAGAGACCGGCCCAAAGCTCACCGCCCATTTCTACGATCGTATGTTCGCGCATAATCCGGAGCTCAAAGAGATTTTCAACATGAGCAACCAGCGCAACGGCGATCAGCGCGAAGCGTTATTCAACGCCATTGCCGCCTACGCCAGCAATATCGATAACCTGCCCGCCCTGCTGCCGGCGGTGGAAAAAATCGCCCAGAAACACACCAGCTTCCAGATCAAACCGGAGCAGTACAACATCGTTGGCAGCCATCTGCTGGCGACCCTCGATGAAATGTTCAGCCCGGGTCAGGAAGTGCTTGATGCCTGGGGAAAAGCTTACGGCGTGCTGGCGAACGTCTTTATCGGCCGCGAAGCAGAAATTTATCAGCAAAACGCCAGTAAAACCGGCGGCTGGGAAGGGACCCGCGCGTTCCGCATCGTGAAGAAAACCCCGCGCAGCCAGCTTATCACCAGCTTTGAGCTCGAACCGGTTGATGGCCAGCCGGTCGCCGATTACCAGCCTGGCCAGTACCTGGCCATCTGGCTGAAACCGGAAGGCTTCGAATATCAGGAAATCCGCCAGTACTCCCTGACCCGCAAAGCGGACGGCAAAGGCTACCGCATCGCGGTAAAACGTGAGGACGGCGGTCAGGTTTCCAGCTGGCTGCATAACCATGCCAGCGAAGGCGATGTGGTCTATTTAGCCGCCCCGGCGGGTGACTTCTTCCTTAACGTTGAACCACAGACGCCGGTCACCCTGCTCTCCGGGGGCGTCGGGCAAACGCCGATGCTGGCGATGCTGGATGCGCTGGCGAAGAGCGGTCATCAGGGTCAGGTGAACTGGTTCCATGCGGCGGAAAATGGCGACGTTCACGCCTTTGCCGATGAAGTGAGTGCGCTTGGCGCGGCGCTGCCGGCGTTTACCTCGCACGTGTGGTATCGCAACCCGAGCGAAGCCGACCGTCAGACTGGACGTTTTGATAGCGAAGGTTTGATGGATTTAGCGGCAGTGGCGGACAATATTCGCGCCCCGCAGATGCAGTTCTATCTCTGCGGCCCGGTAGCGTTTATGCAGTTTGCAGCGAAGCAGCTGGTAGAATTAGGGGTTAATAAAGACAACATTCATTACGAATGTTTCGGCCCGCATAAGGTCCTGTAAGCCCCGACGACGCGGGGATTTGTAGGCCGGGTAAGCGCAGCCTCACCCGGCAATACTGCAGCGAGCGGCGAGGATTAAATCGCCGCGTCGTCTTCTTCACCGGTACGGATACGAATGACCCGCGCGACGTCGAAGACAAAGATCTTGCCGTCGCCAATCTTGCCGGTCTGCGCCGTACGGATGATGGTATCCACACAGGTATCGACGATATCGTCGGTCACCACGATTTCAATTTTTACTTTTGGCAGAAAATCCACCATGTACTCCGCACCGCGGTACAGCTCGGTATGACCTTTCTGGCGGCCAAAGCCCTTCACTTCCGTCACCGTCATCCCGGTGATGCCGACTTCGGCCAGCGCTTCACGCACGTCATCCAGTTTGAAAGGTTTAATAATCGCATCAATCTTTTTCATGGTGTTCCTGTCTTAGTCGCGTAACCGGTTGCTTACCGTATCATAACTTGCGCTATGTTACGGAGCTACTCTTTAAAGTCGTTGGCGTCGAGCTCATGGCGCGACAGCAGTTTATAGAATTCGGTGCGGTTGCGCCCTGCCATCCGCGCGGCGTGGGTGACATTGCCTTTAGTAATTTGCAGCAGCTTGCGCAGGTAGTTCAGCTCAAACTGATTGCGCGCCTCCACGAAGGTCGGCAGCGCGGTATTCTCTCCTTCCAGCGCCTGCTCCACCAGCGCGTCGCCAATCACCGGCGACGAGGTCAGGGCCACACACTGCTCAATCACGTTCACCAGCTGGCGCACGTTACCCGGCCACTTGGCGGCCATCAGCCGCTTCATCGCATCGCTGGAAAACGCCCGGACAAACGGCTTATGGCGATCGGCGGACTGGCGCAGCAAATGATTAGCCAGCAGCGGGATATCCTCAGCCCGTTCGGAAAGCGGTGGGATCTTCAGATTCACCACGTTGAGTCGGTAAAACAGATCTTCGCGGAACTCGCCGCGGGCCATCGCCTTCGGCAGGTCGCGATGGGTGGCGGAGATGATCCGCACGTTGATCTCGATATCGCGGTTGCTGCCCAGCGGACGCACCTTACGCTCCTGCAGGACGCGCAGCAGCTTCACCTGCAGCGCAACCGGCATATCACCGATCTCGTCGAGAAACAGCGTACCGCCCTCAGCGGCCTGGAATAATCCTTCACGGTTACTGACCGCGCCGGTAAAGGCGCCCCGCGCATGGCCAAACAGTTCGGATTCGAGCAGCTGTTCCGGCAGCGCGCCGCAGTTGATCGCCACGAACGGTTTATCATGACGCGGGCTGGCGTTATGGATCGCCTGGGCGACGATCTCCTTCCCGGTCCCACTCTGGCCGTTAATCAGCACGCTGACATCCGATTGCGCCACCATCCCGGCCTGCTCAAGCAGACGCAGCATCAGCGGGCTGCGGGTCACAATCGACTGGCGCCAGGCTTCGTCGGTGGCCGGCGAGCGCTGCTCTAACGCCTCATCAATGGCTTTATACAAGGCATCTTTATCGACCGGCTTGGTCAGGAAGCTGAACACCCCCTGCTGGGTCGCGGCCACGGCGTCGGGAATCGAACCATGGGCGGTGAGAATAATCACCGGCATGCCGGGCAGCCCCTTCTGGATCTCGCTGAACAGCTGCAGGCCATCCATTTCATCCATCCGCAGATCGCTAATCACCAGATCCACTTTCTCACGCCCCAGCACGCGCAGCGCTTCCGGCCCGCTCTCGGCGGTGACCACGCTGTAGCCTTCGCTGACCAGGCGCATGCCCAGCAGCTTCAACAGTCCCGGATCGTCATCCACCAGCAGCAAACGCGCCGGTTTACGGATCGTCATGGATCACCTCCGGCACTTTTTCGCTGCCGAAGTTGCCGCCCGGCTTGCGGCTGGAGAGCTGGCGTTCGATATCCGTCAGGTTCTCCAGCTTACGGGTGGTCAGCTCCAGCTGTTCGCGCAGCGCCTGCTCCTGCTGTCGCAGCGTCTCCAGTTCGCTATCGCTGGACTGCTGAAGCTTCGCGTAACGGGCACGCTCTTCCACCAGCTGCAGCTGACGGGTCTGGCCGTCGCGCCAAAGCTGATACAGCGGGCGGACCTGAACGGCGATTTGCGGGCTGAAGGTATCGAGACGCGCCACCAGGTCGCGACGCTCGTCGGGAGTAATTTTGGCATCAGCAAGCAGGATGCCGCGACGGAACGCGTCCTGCCAGCTGTCGTCGGTATGGCGTTTCGCCTCCGCCCGCGCCTGCGCCGGTGCGAGGCGATCGGCACAGTCAATGCCCCGCAGCCAGTAGAGGGGATTTTTGTCGCTGGCATCGCTGCTGTGGGCCCAGATGTCCGCGCAGTCTACCGCGACAAAATCGGCCACCTGATGCTGCGCCTGCCCGGGGGCGGCGGTACCTTCCGCGGTATGCGGTGAAAAGCCGGCGGAACACCCCGCCAGCGTCAGACAAGCAATGCCTGAAAGCAGCCATCCGCGAAGGGAACGGCGCCAGGCCAGGAATTGGGACATAGTTCCCCGATATCGATTCATAAGTTGGATTATTCCGGCGCTGAGGGAAGCGTAATGCGAAAACAGACCTGCCCGGCGGGCGCGTCAACTAAGCTGAGCTCCCCTTGCATCTGCCGGACGCAGTCGCGGGCGATACTCAACCCCAGCCCACTGCCCTTAACGGCCCCTTTACGCTGGTGACTCCCCTGGTAAAAAGGCTCGAAAATCATATTCTTTTCCGCGGCCGGGATCGGTTCGCCGCTGTTGGCGACATCAATACGCACCTGCTCTCCGTGCCGGTAGCTGTGGATACGGATGTTACCGGATTCAGCGCCATAGTGCACCGCATTGGAGTAGAGATTATCCATTACGCTTATCAATAGTGCAGGCTCTGCCAGGCAACGCCGCGCCTGCAGCGTCAGTTCAGTATGCATCAGTTTAGCCCGCGCGGGCAGGCTGTGCGCCGCCACGACGTTTTCCACCAGGTCCACCAGATCCACCGCTTCGCGAGCCACCGGGCTGTCGGCCTGTTTTCGGTTGTAGTCCAGCAACTGTTCAATCAGCTTTTGCAGGTTACGACTACTGCTGTCGAGGATCTCGACGATCTCCTGCTGCTCAGGGGTCAGTGGCCCGGCGACCCGGTCGGCCAACAGCTCGGTACCTTCACGCATACTGGCCAGCGGGGTTTTCAGCTCATGCGACAGATGACGAAGAAATTGATGCCGCTGCGACTCCAGCCACGCCAGGCGCTCGCTGAGCCAGATGATGCGCTTGCCCACCGAGCGCAGCTCGCGCGGGCCGGTAAACAATGCGGCGTCGTCCAGCGACTTCCCTGCCCCCAGCTGATTGATCATTCTTTCTATGCCTTTCACCGGACCGATAATCATACGGGTGAAGAGCAGCACCAGCGCCAGGCTCAGCAGAAACAGCACCAGCGCCTGCCAGCCGAAAAACTGGCCGCGTTCGGCAATCTCCTGCTGCAGCTGCTGGCCGCGGGAATAGACGACTGCCCGGGTCGCCTGCACCATATCGCTGTTATTGCTGGCGAAAACTTCCAGTCTGGCGGCCGCCTGGGCATCGGGGCCGCTATTTTTACACTGCAACTGCGCCAGATCGCTGACGTCCTGACGCAGCGCCTGCCAGAGTTTCTCGTCCGGTAGCACGCCGGCATGGGCATCCAGCATCTGGCTGTAGCGCTGTCGCTGATTCTGATACACCCGCGCCAGCGTCGGATCGTCCAGCACGCAGTACTGGCGATAGCTGCGCTCCATTTCCAGCGCGGCATTGATCATCGCCTCGCTGCGTCGGGCATCGACCAGCGTAGTGCGGTTAATATGCGCCGCCTGGGCGCTAAGGGCATTCAGGCTCTGCCAGGCCTGCCACGCCAGCACCAACAGCGGCAGCAGGATCAGCACAAAGGAGAGCGTCACCAGTTGACGCAGCGAACGGGGAAAAAGAGAGAGTCGCTTCAAGGATGTTGTCTCAATCATTAGCTCTGGTCGATGCTAACTGAGGAGCGCGCCGGAGAAAAGCGCTACCGCTGGTTACTGCGCCGCAGAAACAACAAAGCCAGGCGCAAGGCCTGGCTTTGTTCAGGAATGAGGCGGTGCCTTACTCGACGTTTCGCCCGATGTCTGATAAAGCCAGGCTGTTATCAGGAGTTGGACGGCAGGCACCTGTTTGTGCGTCATTCGAAGTTTATGTAGCGCGTCCCGAAGGGGCTGACATAAGAAGGTGAATGAGCCACTGGTTAATATTATGCATGAACTATGCCACCTTTCAAAACATTTTATTAACACGCTGATATATATGATATTAGCTCACGATCATTGCCATACCGGAACCGTACATTTTTTATTCATATTGTCGCTAATTGACGACACTAAACAGGCGCCGCACCACTGCTCAATAAAATCAATATGTTAAGTGTCTCCTATTGACGACACCATAACATAGGGGTTGTCGGCAATTCCCGACACCCTGGCGTGCCGGCCATCACAGATAAAAAAAGCCCCCTGCCTGAGCAGGGGGCTGATACATTCACATGAGGCGCTGCCGGAAGGTTAACCCAGCTGTTTACGCGCGTTACGGAAGATACGCATCCACGGGCTGTCCTCGCCCCAGTTCTCCGGGTGCCAGGAGTTGCTTACGGTGCGGAAGACGCGTTCCGGGTGCGGCATCATGATGGTCGCGCGCCCGCTTTCGCTGGTCACCGCGGTGATACCGTTCGGGGAACCGTTCGGGTTCGCCGGATAGGTTTCGGTCACTTTGCCAAAGTTATCCACGAAGCGCAGCGCCACCAGACCTTTGCTCTCCAGCTGGGCCAGATGCGCGCTGTCGCGCACTTCCACCTGACCTTCGCCGTGGGAGACCGCAATCGGCATCCGTGAGCCAACCATGCCTTCCAGCAGCAGGGATGGGCTTTGCGTCACTTCCACCAGGCTAAAGCGCGCTTCGAAGCGGTCAGACTGGTTACGCACAAAGCGCGGCCACAGGTCGCTGCCCGGGATCAGCTCGCGCAGGTTGGACATCATCTGACAGCCGTTGCACACGCCGAGCGCCAGCGTCTGCGGACGATGGAAGAACGTCGCGAACTCATCGCGCACGCGCTCGTTGAACAGAATCGACTTCGCCCAGCCTTCACCCGCGCCCAGCACGTCACCATAGGAGAAGCCGCCGCAGGCCACCAGGGCATGGAAATCCCCCAGACCGGTGCGGCCCGCCAGCAGGTCGCTCATATGCACGTCGATGGCGTCAAAGCCGGCGCGATGGAAGGCTGCCGCCATTTCAACGTGGGAGTTCACCCCCTGCTCGCGCAGGACGGCCACTTTCGGACGCGCGCCGGTGGCAATGTACGGCGCCGCAATGTCGTCATTAATCTCAAACGAAAGCTTCACATTGAGGCCCGGATCGGCGTCATTGGCTTTCGCCTCGTGCTCCTGATCGGCGCAGGCCGGGTTGTCGCGCAGACGCTGCATCTGCCAGGTGGTTTCCGCCCACCACATGCGCAGCGTAGTGCGGCTCTCGCTAAACACCGTCTGACCGTTGGCGGTCAGCACGAAGCGATCGCCCTCGACCGCTTTACCAAGGTAATGCACGCAGTCTGCCAGGCTGTTAACCGCCAGAATGGCTTCCACCGCCTCACGGTCTGCAGCGCGCACCTGGATCACCGCCCCCAGCTCTTCGTTGAACAGCGCGGCCAGACGATCATCGCCCAGCGCGGCGATATCTGCTTCCAGGCCACAGTGGCCGGTAAAGGCCATTTCCGCCAGAGTCACCAACAGGCCGCCGTCGGAGCGGTCGTGATAGGCCAGCAGTTTACGCTGCGCCACCAGGGCCTGCATCGCATCCCAGAAGCCTTTCAGCTGAGCGACATCACGCACGTCTGCCGGCTTGTCGCCGAGCTGGCGATAGACCTGCGCCAGCGCCGTCGCGCCCAGCGCGTTGTGCCCTTTACCGAGGTCGATAAGCAGCAGAGCGTTATCTTCTGTAGAAAGCTGCGGCGTGACGGTATGACGAACATCTTCGACACGGGCGAAAGCGGAGATCACCAGCGACAGCGGGGAGGTCATCTCGCGCTGCTCGCTGCCTTCCTGCCAGCGGGTTTTCATCGACATCGAGTCTTTACCGACCGGAATGGTCAGGCCCAGCGCCGGACACAGCTCTTCGCCTACCGCTTTCACCGCCTCATACAGGCCAGCGTCTTCGCCCGGGTGACCTGCGGCGGCCATCCAGTTAGCCGACAGCTTCACGCGATTCAGCTCGCCAATCTGCGTGGCGGCGATGTTGGTCAGCGCTTCGCCGACGGCCAGACGGCCAGAGGCCGCGAAGTCCAGCAGGGCAACCGGGGCGCGCTCGCCCATCGCCATCGCTTCGCCGTAGTAGCTGTCGAGGCTGGCGGTGGTCACCGCGCAGTTGGCCACCGGGATCTGCCACGGGCCGACCATCTGGTCGCGGGCGACCATACCGGTCACGGTGCGGTCGCCGATGGTCACGAGGAAGGTTTTCTCGGCCACCGTCGGCAGGTGCAGAACACGGTTTACCGCATCAGCAAGGGTAATCGGTTGGCGATCCAGCGCGCTGCCCTGGGCTTTCAGGGTCTGCACATCGCGGGTCATTTTCGGTGTTTTGCCGAGCAGAACGTCCAGCGGCAGGTCGATCGGCTGATCGTTAAAGTGGCTGTCGCTCAGGCTCAGGTGCTGCTCCGCGGTAGCTTCGCCGATAACGGCATAAGGCGCGCGTTCGCGGCGACACAGTTCGTCGAACAGCGGCAGTTGCTCCGGGGCGACCGCCAAAACATAACGCTCCTGCGATTCGTTACACCAGATCTCCAGCGGGCTCATCCCTGGCTCATCGCTGAGAATATCGCGCAGCTGGAATTTACCGCCGCGGCCGCCGTCGCTCACCAGCTCCGGCATGGCGTTGGAGAGACCGCCCGCGCCAACGTCGTGGATAAAGAGGATCGGGTTGGCGTCGCCCAGCTGCCAGCAGCGGTCGATCACTTCCTGACAGCGGCGTTCCATTTCCGGGTTGTCACGCTGTACGGAGGCGAAATCGAGGTCGGCATCGGACTGGCCGGAGGCCATAGAAGAGGCCGCGCCGCCGCCGAGACCGATGTTCATCGCCGGGCCGCCCAGCACGATCAGCTTCGCCCCGACGGTAATCTCGCCCTTCTGCACATGCTCGCCGCGGATGTTGCCGATACCGCCGGCCAGCATGATCGGTTTGTGGTAGCCGCGCAGCTCTTCGCCATTGTGGCTGGTGACTTTCTCTTCATAGGTGCGGAAGTAGCCGTTCAGCGCCGGACGACCAAACTCGTTGTTAAACGCCGCGCCGCCCAGCGGGCCTTCGGTCATGATGTCCAGGGCGGTGACAATGCGGTCCGGTTTACCGAAATCTTCTTCCCACGGCTGCTCGAAGCCCGGAATACGCAGGTTGGAAACCGAGAAGCCCACCAGGCCCGCTTTCGGCTTCGCGCCGCGGCCGGTGGCGCCTTCATCACGGATTTCGCCGCCGGAGCCGGTTGCCGCGCCCGGCCATGGAGAGATGGCCGTCGGGTGGTTATGGGTTTCCACCTTCATCAGTATGTGCGCCGGCTCCTGATGGAAGTCGTAGCGCCCGGTCTGGTGGTCGGCAAAATAGCGCCCCACTTCAGACCCTTCCATCACCGCGGCATTATCTTTATAGGCCGACAGGACGTAGTCCGGCGTTTTTTCGAAGGTGTTTTTGATCATTTTGAACAGCGACTTCGGCTGCTGTTCGCCGTCGATGATCCAGTCGGCGTTGAAAATCTTGTGGCGACAATGCTCAGAGTTCGCCTGAGCGAACATATACAGCTCAATATCGTTCGGGTTGCGGCCCAGACGGGTAAACGCATCCTGCAGGTAGTCAATTTCGTCATCTGCCAGCGCCAGCCCCAGACGGAGGTTGGCGTCAATCAGCGCCTGACGGCCTTCGCCCAGCAGGTCAACGCTGGTGACCGGCGTCGGCTGATGGTGAGCGAACAGCGTCTCGCCCGCTTCCAGGGCGTCGAAGACGCTCTCCATCATGCGGTCGTGCAGTTCCGCCGCCACGACGGTCCACTGCGCTTCGGTCAGGGTTGAGGCTTCAACGTAATACGCCACGCCGCGCTCCAGGCGCACGACCTGAGTCAGACCGCAGTTGTGAGCGATATCGGTAGCTTTAGAAGACCAGGGAGAGATGGTGCCAGGGCGAGGGGTCACGAGCAGTAATTTACCGGTCGGGGTATGGCTGCTTAAGCTCGGGCCATACTGAAGCAGTCGCGCCAGGCGCTCGCGATCGTCAGCGCTCAGCGGAGCGTTCAGATCGGCAAAATGAATATACTCGGCATATATGGCGCTTACCGGAAGGTTGGCCGCCTGAAATCGTGCCAGCAGTTTATTAATACGGAATGCCGACAGTGCAGGTGAACCACGCAAAATTTCCATCATAAGTCTCTCGTCTTCGAAGCTTTCAGGGTGAGCCAGGGGGGGAAACGGGCGTCATTATAGTGAATCCTGCGCCCCGACGAAACCGTTTGCGTAGAAATAAAATCATTGATGCTATTTATCAATAAATGTGACGACCATCGCGAATAAGTTGCCAACTGGCGCATTCTTAAGCAGAATGCCGCACATTCGACGACAACCTTGCGTTTTTTCCGGACATCGCCTGCTGAGGAACCTGAAGCTGCAGAAGATTAACGCTCTGAAAAAATTAAAGATTAATTATCTGCTGATCGGCATTGTCACCCTTTTGCTGGCGGCGGCCCTGTGGCCGTCAATCCCCTGGTCCAGTAAACCCGAGAACCGGGTGGCGGGTATTATCGCTCGCGGCGAGCTGCGCATCAGCACCATCAACTCGCCGATGACCTTCGCCACCATGAACGATAAAACGTTCGGTCTGGATTATGAACTGGCGAAGCAGTTTGCTGACTATCTGGGCGTGACGCTTAAGATAACCGTCCGGCAGAATATCAGCCAGCTGTTTGACGACCTCGACGACGGTCAGGCCGATATGCTGGCTGCCGGTCTGGTTTATAACCAGGAGCGGGTGAAAAACTACCAGGCTGGCCCCACCTACTATTCTGTTTCCCAACAGCTGGTCTATCGTGTCGGTAATATCCGGCCGCGCACTCTCGCGTCGCTAACCGCCGAGCAACTCACTATCGCTCCGGGCCACGTGGCGATCAACGACCTGCAGGCCTTAAAAGCGGAGAAATATCCGGATCTTACCTGGCGCGTGGACGAGAAGCGCGGTACCACGGCGCTGATGCAGGCGGTGATTGACGGCAAACTCGATTACACCGTCGCCGATTCGGTGGCCGTCAGCCTGTTTCAGCGCGTCCATCCGGAGCTGGCGGTGGCCCTGGATATCACCGACGAACAGCCGGTCACCTGGTTTAGCGCCCGGGGCGAAGATAATTCGCTGTCGGCCGCAATGCTTGATTTCTTCAATAACATTAATGAAGACGGGACGCTGGCGCGCCTGGAGGAGAAATACCTCGGCCACGGCAACGACTTCGATTATGTCGACACCCGCACCTTCCTCCGTGCAGTGGAAAATATTCTCCCGGACGTGCAGCCGCTATTTGAAAAGTACGCCCGCGAGATTGACTGGCGCCTGCTGGCCGCGATCGCCTGGCAGGAATCCCACTGGGATCCGCAGGCCACTTCCCCCACCGGCGTGCGCGGCATGATGATGCTGACGCGCAACACCGCGCAAAGTCTGGGACTGACTGACCGGACCGATGCGGCGCAGAGTATCGACGGCGGCATGCGCTATCTGCAGGATATGATGGATAAAGTGCCGGATTCGATTCCGAAAGACGAACGCATCTGGTTTGCGCTGGCTGCTTACAATATGGGCTATGCCCATATGCTGGACGCCATGGCGCTCACCCGCAAACAAAAAGGCAATCCCAACAGCTGGGCAGACGTTAAGCTGCGTTTACCCCTGTTGAGCCAGAAGCCCTATTACAGCAAACTTAAATACGGCTACGCGCGCGGCCATGAGGCCTACGCCTATGTGGAAAACATCCGCAAATATCAGATAAGCCTTGTCGGCTATTTGTCAGAGAAGGAGCGCCAGCAACAGCAAACGCTGGCCCTGGCGGAGGATTACCCGGCCGTGCTCCCGAATGAACTCGAACAGCCGCAGGAGACCACCCTGCCCTTTTTCAAGTTTCGCGCCGATAAGCAGATGGATAATGCCCGGTTAAAACTCCCCGGCCACCTGTATTAACCTTCTCCGGTCTGCTCCCGGGCTTTCTTCAGCGCTTTTTTCTCTTCCCGCCGCCAGCGAAAGAAGTCGCTCAGCATGGTAGAGCAGGACTCCGCCAGCACGCCTTCGCTTATTTCAACCCGATGATTCATTCCCGGATGGTGCAGGACATCTATTAGCGAGCCAGCGGCGCCGGTCTTGGCATCCCTGGCGCCAAAGACCAGGCGGGCGATACGGCTGTGCACCATGGCGCCAGCACACATGACGCAAGGCTCCAGGGTCACGTACAGCGTGGCGTCGATCAGGCGATAGTTTTGCAGCACCAGCCCGCCCTGGCGTAAAGCCATAATTTCCGCGTGAGCGGTGGGGTCGTGACGGCCGATCGGCCGGTTCCAGCCCTCGCCGATGACCTGGTTGTTATACACCAGCACCGCGCCCACCGGCACCTCGCCCTCTTCCCAGGCGCGCTTTGCCAGCGTCAGGGCATGACGCATCCAGTATTCATCATTGAGTTCGAGGTCAGACACAGCGGCCACTCCAGCAGAAAAAGCGGGGCGCATTATACATGGGCGCTATCAATTACACACTATTACTCCAGCTGCTGGAGCTCTCCCTGAGGCGTTACCCGCCAGCGATGCTGGCAAAAGCCGAGCAACGGGTTGTCCTGCTCGCTGTCGCTATAGCCGCTGTACAGCCGCAGCGGCGCGCCAATCTTTTTCTCCAGCTGCACCACTTTTTCATGCCCCAGGCAGCGCAGGGTCAATACCCAGCCGCCCCAGCGGCGCGCGGTGCGGCTGGCTATCAGATTCACCCGCGGCAGCCAGAGAGTATCGCGATAGACCTGCTCCACCAGCGACTGCGGCGAGCCGGTGATCAACCAGACGTCGGCATCGGTACTGGTCAGGTAGGCCGTGAGCCGCGCATGAACCACCGGAAACGCCGTCACATGATGGCGAAACCAGCCGACAAATTCCGCTTCCAGCCGCTTCAGTACCGCCTCGCGACGGCCAAAGGTTGACGCCCACAGCAGGAGGCTCATTGGCCAGCGCGCCGCCCGCCCACACACCGCCAGCCCGGCAAGGATCGCCGGCCCCATCGCCACCACCAGCAGCAGGTTTAGCGGCAGATTACGCAGCAGGTAGCGCAGGAAACTGCCGAACATATCCTGCTGATGCAAGGTTCCGTCCAGATCGAAAAACACCACTTTCCGTTCATTGTGCTGCAAACTGCCTCCTTATGTCAGGACTCGCTTCTCGTTAGGTTAAGCTTAACAGCCTTACGCCGCGAAGAGGGAAAACATCCCCTGCCGTTAAGGAACAATTAAATTAGCAGGCGAAGGAAAAATTGTGGCTCAAGAATTTTTAATTCGTGGTATACCCCTTATAATCGAATAAAAATTCTGTCAGTCACGAGCCGGACGGCTCCAGCGGAGCTCCAATGAACTGTTTAACGCGTATTCGTCAGCGCTATCCCACCCTGGCGGCGAGCGACAAAAAGTTGGCCGATTATATTCTGAGCCAGCCCGATGAGACCCGGCACCTCAGCTCGCAGCAGCTGGCGGCGGAAGCCGGTGTGAGTCAGTCCAGCGTGGTTAAATTTGCCCAGAAACTGGGGTTCAAAGGCTTTCCGGCGCTGAAGCTGGCGCTGAGTGAAGCGCTGGCCAGCAGCCCGGATCCGCACTCGGTTCCGGTACATAACCACATTCGCGGTGACGACCCGCTGCGTCTGGTCGGCGAGAAACTCATTAAAGACAATGTCGCCGCCATGCATGCCTCGCTGGACGTCAATACTGAAGAGACGCTGCGGGAAGCCGTCACGCTGCTGCGCAACGCCCGGCGGGTGATCGTCACCGGCATCGGCGCGTCCGGTCTGGTGGCGCGTAACTTTAGCTGGAAGCTGATGAAGATCGGCATCAACGCGGTTTCTGAGCAGGATATGCACGCCCTGCTGGCGACAGTGCAGGCCATGTCCAGCGACGATCTGCTGCTGGCGATCTCTTACTCCGGCGAGCGCCGGGAGATCAATATGGCGGCAGGTGAAGCGCTGCGCGTGGGCTGCAAGATCCTGGCGATCACCGGCTTTAGCCCTAACGCCCTGCAGCAGCAGGCAACCCACTGCCTGTATACCATTGCCGAAGAGCAGGCGACGCGCAGCGCGGCCATCTCCTCCACCAGCGCGCAAATGATGCTCACCGACCTGCTGTTTATGGGGCTGGTGCAGCAGGATCTGGAGCGGGCGCCGGAGCGCATTCGCCATAGCGAAGCGCTGGTGAAAAAGCTGGTCTGAGCAGAAAATGGGCGTATAATGCCCGCCCTGTTTGTGTTGTTTCTGAGACTTTCCTGATGGCGCTGTTAATTACCAAAAAATGCATCAACTGCGATATGTGCGAACCGGAGTGCCCGAATGAGGCCATTTCGATGGGTGATAGCATTTATGAAATTAACAGCGACCGCTGCACCGAGTGTGTGGGTCATTACGACACGCCAACCTGCCAGAAAGTGTGCCCGATCCCGAATACGATCCTGAAAGATCCGGCACACGTCGAGAGTGAAGAACAGCTGTGGGATAAATTCGTGCTAATGCACCACGCGGATAAAATTTAACCGCCATCCTGGCTAGCTTTCGACAATCACCGTGGCGCAGGCGTAGTGGCGTTCATCGGCGAGAGTAACGTGAATAGCGCTTACCCCCATTCGTTCCGCCAAAAGCTTTGCTTCGCCCCATAGTCGCAGCTTCGGCTTGCCCAGCTCGTCGTTGTATACCTCGAACTGATTAAACGCCAGTCCGTTACGGATCCCGGTTCCCAGCGCTTTCGCCGCCGCTTCCTTGACCGCAAAGCGTTTCGCCAGGAAACGCACCGGCTGCTGGTGCTGCTCCCAGATGCTCCATTCATGGTCGCTCAGCACCCGGCGGGCAAGGCGATCGCCGCTGCGGGCGATCACCGCTTCGATGCGGGCGATCTCGACGATGTCGGTACCCAGCCCGAGAATGGCCATTAGCCGCGCGCTTCCAGCATCAGACGCTTCATTTCCGCGACAGCCTCTTTCAGGCCACTCATCACTGCGCGACCGATAATCGCATGGCCGATATTCAGCTCATGCATTTCCGGCAGCGCGGCAATCGCTTTCACGTTGTGATAGGTCAGACCGTGGCCGGCATTCACCTTCAGGCCAAGGCTGGCGGCATAGGTGGCCGCTTTGGCAATACGTTCCAGCTCCTTCGCCTGCTCAGCATCGGTTTTGGCATCGGCATAGCAGCCGGTGTGAATTTCGATATAGGGCGCGCCAACGTCTGCCGCCGCTTTGATCTGCTCGTTATCCGCATCGATAAACAGAGAGACCAGGATACCGACATCCGCCAGACGTTGGCAGGCATCGCGCATCTTGTCGCGCTGCCCGGCCACGTCCAGTCCGCCTTCGGTAGTGACTTCCTGACGTTTCTCCGGCACCAGGCAGCAGAAGTGTGGTTTGGTTTCGCAGGCGATCGTCAGCATCTCTTCGGTGACCGCCATTTCAAGATTCATCCGGGTGTGCAGCGTCTCGCGCAGGATACGCACATCGCGATCGGTAATATGGCGACGGTCTTCGCGCAGATGCACGGTGATGCCGTCAGCGCCGGCCTGCTCGGCAATGAACGCTGCCTGAACCGGATCCGGATAGGCGGTGCCGCGCGCGTTACGCAAGGTCGCGATATGATCAATATTGACCCCTAACAGTAATTCAGCCATGACAATCCTCGTTAATCATTATTCGTATTATCCGCCCGCGCCTTTCGCGAGGGCATAAACTGGCGAAACAATTCCCGACTCTTAAGCGGTTTGCCGCCAAGATAGGGCTTCAGGGCGATACGGGTAAAGCGCTTCGCGGCGCGCAGCGTATCTACATCTGGAAATTCGCGACTCGCCAACGCTTTCAAATGGTGCCCGGTAAACGTGTTGTTATCAATCACCAGGCTGGCAATAAAGCCCTTTTCTTCGCGATAGCGATAGGTCATGGTGTCATCCACCGGCTCACCGCTGCCCGCGCAGTGAAGAAAATCCACGCCATAGCCCAGGTGCCCGAGCAGCGCCAGCTCAAAACGCCGCAACGCGGGCTCCGGCGAGCCGCTGGTTCCGGCAAGCGCCTGAATGCAGTGCAGATAGTCAAAAAAGAGTTCGGAGAAGCGTGTTTCGTGCTCCAGCACGCGGGAGATAAGCTCGTTCACATAGAGACCGCTGTAGAGCGTGATACCACTGAGCGGCAGCGCCAGCGAGACGGCTTCCGCGCTGCGCAGGGTTTTGACTTCGCCGCGGCCGCCGAAGCGAACCAGTAAGGGGGTAAAGGGCTGTAAAGCGCCTTTGAGATTAGAGCGTTTGGAGCGTGCGCCTTTGGCCACCAGGCGCACACGACCCGATTCTTCCGTGAAGACGTCCAGCATCAGGCTGGTTTCGCTCCACGGTCGGCTATGCAGGACAAAGGCGCGCTGCCATCCATCCACGTTGCGTTAACTCAGAGGTCGTCAACGTAACCGAGACTGCGCAGGGCGCGCTCGTCATCGGCCCAGCCGGATTTCACTTTGACCCACAGCTCGAGGTGTACCGGCGCTTCAAACATGTCCTGCATGTCCTTACGCGCTTCGATACCGATGGTTTTAATTTTGGCGCCTTTATTGCCAATCACCATCTTCTTCTGCCCTTCGCGCTCGACGAGGATCAGGCCGTTGATATCGTAGCCGCCGCGCTCATTGGTTACGAAACGTTCGATTTCCACAGTGACGGAGTACGGCAGCTCAGCACCGAGAAAACGCATCAGTTTTTCACGGATGATCTCGGAGGCCATAAAGCGCTGGGAACGATCGGTAATATAATCTTCCGGGAAGTGATGGATCGCTTCCGGCAGATGCTTACGCACGATCGCCGCGATAGTATCGACGTTGGTGCCGGTTTCCGCAGAGATCGGCACAATGTCGAGGAAGTTCATCTGGCTGGCGAGGAACTGCAGGTGCGGCAATAGCTCCGCTTTGTCCTGCACGTTATCCACCTTATTGACCGCGAGGATCACTGGCGCTTTCGCGTCACGCAGCTTGTTGAGCACCATCTCGTCGTCTTGCGTCCAGCGAGTGCCTTCCACCACGAAAATGACCAGTTCAACATCGCCAATTGAGCTGCTGGCCGCTTTGTTCATTAAGCGGTTAATAGCACGCTTCTCTTCCATATGCAGGCCCGGGGTATCGACGTAAATCGCCTGATACGGCCCTTCGGTATGGATACCGACGATGCGGTGACGCGTCGTTTGCGCTTTTCGGGAAGTGATCGAAATCTTCTGCCCAAGCAGCTTATTCAACAGCGTGGATTTGCCAACGTTTGGACGACCAACGATGGCGACAAATCCGCAATAACTTTTTTCTTCGCTCATTCCAGCTCCAGTTTTTTCAGCGCCTGTTCGGCGGCAGCCTGCTCCGCCTTGCGACGGCTGGAACCTGTGCCAACCACCGGTTCACTCAGGCCACTGACCTGGCAGTGGATAGTAAATTCCTGATCGTGCGCTTCGCCACGCACCTGGACCACCAGGTAGGACGGCAGCGGCAGATGACGTCCCTGCAGATACTCCTGCAGACGCGTCTTCGGATCCTTTTGCTTATCGCCCGGACTGATTTCGTCCAGACGGGTCTGGTACCAGGAGAGGATTAAGCGTTCAACGTTCTGAATATCGCTGTCGAGGAAAACCCCGCCAATTAACGCTTCAACGGTGTCAGCGAGAATGGATTCGCGACGGAAACCGCCGCTTTTCAGTTCGCCCGGCCCGAGGCGCAGACACTCGCCCAGTTCAAACTCGCGAGCGATCTCCGCCAGCGTGTTGCCACGCACCAGCGTCGCGCGCATGCGGCTCATATCGCCTTCGTCTACGCGAGGAAAACGATGATAGAGCGCATTCGCGATCACAAAACTTAAAATGGAGTCACCTAAAAACTCCAGGCGCTCATTATGTTTGCTGCTGGCACTGCGGTGAGTTAATGCCTGTTGCAACAGCTCCTGATGATGAAAAGTGTAGCCCAGCTTTCGTTGAAGCCGATTAATTACGATGGGGTTCATGCGTTACCAATAAATGAATGCGTCAAAGATGCAGCACACGAAACCGACCTGAGCATACGCTTCATACAGCAAGTTGAAACAGTCCAATACGCTTTCGTGTGCAGTGTCACCCGGCAGAGCGACAACCAAAAACTTCGGGGGGATATTCTATACGCAACGACACGTGATGTCGTTAGTTTGAATGGATTTAAATATTAAATAATTCACGTCGCTGCGGTTATCGCAGCGACGTGAATTCAACAGGGGAAATTAATGAATTCCACCAATGCGCGATAACCGCACGCCGGTCGGCCATTCACCTTCCTGTTTTTCAAAACTCATCCAGATAGCGGTCGCTTTTCCGACCAGGTTCGCTTCCGGCACAAAGCCCCAGTAGCGGCTGTCGGCGCTGTTATCCCGGTTGTCACCCATCATAAAATACTGACCGGGCGGTACAATCCAGGTGGCCAGCGGCAGGCCGGACTGATGGTAGTACATCCCAACCTGATCCTGGGCAATCGGCACCATCAGAATACGGTGCGTGACGTCGCCCAGCGTCTCCTGACGCTCGGTCAGACGAATGCCGTCAGCTTTGGTTTCGCCCTTCGGCAACTGCCAGAAACCGCTGGACGCTTCGCCGCCGTTGCTGCGGGAGAAGGTCTGAACGAAATCGCTCGGCTCAACATTGGAATAGGTCACCGGCAGCGCGTTGCCGCAGGCCTGTCCGGAGCTGCAGCCCGGCTGAATAGTGACCTGCTTGGCAACCGGATCGTAGGTGACTTTATCGCCCGGTAATCCCACCGCGCGCTTAATGTAGTCGAGACGCGGATCTTCCGGATATTTAAACACCACGATGTCGCCGCGCTTTGGATGACCCGTTTCGATCAGCGTTTTCTGGTAGATCGGATCTTTAATGCCGTAAGCGAATTTCTCCACCAGGATGAAATCGCCAATCAGCAGGGTCGGCATCATCGAACCTGACGGGATCTGGAAAGGTTCATAGATAAACGAACGCACAATCAGCACAATCGCCAGCACCGGGAAGACCGAGGCGCCAGTTTCCAGCCAGCCCGGTTTCGGGCCCACTTTCTTCAGCGTTTTCTTGTCCAGTTGCTCGCCGGTCGCTGCCTGAGCAGCGGCCTGACGCTCACGACGTTTTGGTGCGAAGATGAACTTATCCAGACACCACAACAGCCCTGTCACAAGGGTCGCAATGACCAAAATCAGGGCAAACATGTTCGCCATGCCAACTCCTTAATTATTTGCCGTCTTTACCAACGTGCAGAATGGCGAGGAACGCTTCCTGCGGCAGTTCAACGTTACCGACCTGCTTCATACGCTTCTTACCTTCTTTCTGCTTCTGCAGCAGCTTTTTCTTACGGCTGACGTCGCCGCCGTAGCATTTCGCCAGGACGTTTTTACGCAGCTGTTTCACAGTAGAGCGCGCGATGATGTGGTTGCCGATAGCCGCCTGAATGGCGATATCGAACTGCTGACGCGGGATCAGCTCTTTCATCTTCTCGACCAGTTCGCGACCACGATAAGGGGCGTTGTCGTTGTGGGTGATCAGCGCCAGCGCATCGACACGCTCGCCGTTGATCAGCACGTCAACGCGCACCATGTTCGAGGCCTGGAAGCGTTTGAAGTTATAATCCAGCGACGCATAGCCACGGGAGGTAGACTTCAGGCGGTCGAAGAAGTCGAGAACCACTTCCGCCATCGGGATTTCGTAGGTCAGCGCCACCTGTTTACCGTGGTAAACCATGTTGGTCTGCACGCCACGCTTCTCGATACACAGGGTGATCACGTTGCCGAGGAACTCCTGCGGCAGCAGCATGTGACACTCGGCGATAGGCTCACGCAGCTCCTGAATATTATTCAGCGGCGGCAGCTTGGACGGGCTATCGACGTAGATAACTTCTTTGGAGGTCGTTTCCACTTCATAGACTACCGTCGGCGCCGTGGTAATCAGGTCAAGATCGTACTCACGCTCCAGACGCTCCTGAATGATTTCCATGTGCAACAGGCCGAGGAAGCCGCAGCGGAAGCCGAAGCCCAGCGCCGTTGAGCTTTCCGGCTCATAGAACAAGGAAGCATCGTTCAGACTCAGTTTACCCAGCGCATCACGGAAGTTTTCATAGTCATCAGAGCTCACCGGGAACAGACCAGCATAGACCTGCGGCTTCACTTTTTTGAAGCCCGGCAGCGCTTTATCCGCTGGATTACGCGCCGCGGTCAGGGTATCGCCCACCGGCGCGCCGAGGATGTCTTTGATCGCGCAGACCAGCCAGCCTACCTCGCCGCATTTCAGCTCGGTACGGTCGACCTGTTTCGGGGTGAAGATGCCCAGACGGTCGGCGTTATAGACCTGGCCGGTGCTCATCACCTTAATTTTATCGCCCTTGCGCATGGTGCCGTTTTTAATACGCACCAGCGACACGACGCCTAAGTAGTTATCGAACCAGGAGTCGATGATCAGCGCCTGCAGCGGCGCGTCCGGATCGCCTTCCGGCGGCGGAATATCGCGCACCAGACGTTCCAGCACGTCCGGCACGCCAACGCCGGTTTTCGCCGAGCAGCGAACCGCGTCGTGAGCATCGATACCGACGATATCTTCAATCTCGTCCGCTACGCGCTCCGGATCGGCCGCAGGCAGGTCGATCTTGTTGAGCACCGGAACGACTTCGAGGTCCATTTCCATGGCGGTATAGCAGTTCGCCAGGGTCTGGGCTTCTACGCCCTGTCCGGCGTCAACCACCAGCAGCGCGCCTTCGCACGCCGCCAGGGAGCGCGATACTTCATAGGAGAAGTCAACGTGGCCCGGGGTGTCGATAAAGTTGAGCTGATAAGTTTCACCATCGCTGGCTTTATAGTCCAGGGTGACGCTCTGCGCCTTGATGGTAATCCCGCGCTCACGTTCAAGGTCCATGGAGTCCAGAACCTGGGCCGCCATTTCGCGATCAGAAAGGCCACCGCAAATCTGGATGATACGGTCAGACAGCGTCGACTTACCGTGGTCGATGTGAGCGATGATCGAAAAGTTACGTATATTCTTCATATTTAGAGTTAATTATGCCTTACGAGTATCATGAGGCCGCTGTACTGTGCCTGACGTTTTTTAATCCGAAAACGCCGCATTCTACACTACATCCGTGAAACCAGGAAATGCTGTTAGATCCAGCATAACGGCAGAAATTGTGGCGTTGTTACAGGAAGAGTAAATAAAGATGAGGGGCAGTGAAATCACTGCCCCATTTCAGAGGAGGGCGTATCAACACGCAGCAGATCCGGCGGCAAACCGACGCTTAAAATCACCGGCTGCCATGACTGGCGAGCAGCCAGCTGCGGCGACAGACCGCGCGCCACCAGGAAGCCGCCGACGCCGCCCAGCAGCGCGCCGCAAAGTGACGCGATATCGCTGGCAAACAGCACCTGGAAAATGGACGCCATCACAAACAGCCCCACCAGCGGCGCCATATAGACGAGCAGCGCTGAGCCCAGCAGGCTACTTTCAGCGATCCCCAGCTCCACTTTTTGCCCCGCGGCCAATGGCTGCTCGCAGGGCACGCTAATGGTATGGCTGGTCTGCGGCCCCAGCTTGTTTAACACCCGGCTACCGCAGCCGGCACGGGAAGCGCAGCTGCTGCAGGAGGCTTTAACGTCGCAGTGCACCTGCGCCACGCCGTTATGCCAGGAAACCACGGTGGCCCACTCTTTAATCATTGTACTGCCTTGAATTTAATACTGTCAGAGATACGCTTCGCCGTCTGCGGCGGCAGTTCGCCCACCACGGTGATCTCCGCATTATCGCGTACCGTCGTGCTGACGGTACGTCGGCCGGTGCGCAACAGCTGGTCGCTGCTGGCCGCCGTGGCGCGGTTGATATTGATCGAGAAGCTGAACAAGCCGTCGGAATAGAGACGTGATTCGACTGGACCGTCAAAAGTGGGCAGACGGCGCTGACTGCTGGAAACTTCAGCCATCCCCTGGGGAAGCCACGTTGGCGCCCAGTTGAAGTTGGCTTTGTCGCCCCCTTCAGGGACGGACAGCTGCGGCGGTAGATTCGCTTTTGCCAGCGTCTCCATGCTGGCGCTGACGTTATCGCCAACGTTGAAGGAGACAACCCGGAACTGCTCCAGCGTTTCACCGTCGCGGTCGAGCAAATCGACGCGCAGCGGCAGTTTGGTCTCGGCGTCCAGCCAGGCGATAAAGCTATAGCGCGTACCGTCGCGAGCTACGACGCGGATCACGTCGCAGAGGCGATCAGCGATACGAGTACGGCCAACGGAGATAAAATCATACGCCGCGGAGAGGCGTTTGAAATCGCTATAAACCAACGATGGCAGCGAATCGACGATGTAGTCGCCGTTGAGGGTGAAAGGATCGAGACCGGGTTCAAAATAGCTGATTTCCGTGCCGCGCAGGACCACTTCCCGGCGCGGGCCGTCCAGCTGCAGCAGCTGCGCCAGCGGTTGATTGTTCAGTCGCGCATGACGATAGCGCAGCGACTCAACGCCTTGTTTATTGATGCTGACGAAAGACAGCTCATAATTGAGGGACTGGCTGGCCAGGTTCATCTGCTGCAACAACGCCCCGGACGATGTATCAGCCGAGGCGTTGACAGAGAACAACAGGCTGCCTGCCATGAGCGACATGGCACACCAAAGTTGCTTCATTACTGCGATTGCGTTCCTAAAGTTTGATAACCCGGCACCTGGACTGCTGCCTGCTGAGTCTGGGCCTGGCCAAACTGCAGCTGCTCAGCGTGCAGGCGGCGCTGCAGTTCATAGTCCTGCAACATGGCGTTAATCCGGCGGCGCTGTTCCTGGACTTGCGCCTGCTGGCCGCTACCCGCTGATGCGTCAGCCGGCACGCCAAGGCTTACCGGGCTCGCTTTACCCATCATCGGCAGGGTATTGAACACTGGCGCCTCTGGCTGCTGAGTCGCATCAGACTGCCCATTATAGTGCTGGACGCCGACGATAACCGCAAGCGATACGCAGGCGGCAACGCCCATTTGGGTGAGTGAGCTGGCCCATGGACGCACTTTGTTCCAGAACGGCATCTGTCGCCACTGGTGGGGTGCGGGCTGAGATTCAGGAATAAGCGGCGCCGTCTGACGAACGGGCTCATTTTCAATGGCGGCCATCACCCGGGCGGAGATATCGAATTGCAGCACCTCTGCGGTATCGCCACGCAGCGTATCGCGAATGAGATGATAGCTCTCCCAGGTTTTTTGCATCTCAGAGGAACGGCTCAGCTCGTTGAGCAGTTCTTTATCCAGCGTTTCACCATCCATTAAAGCCGAAAGTTGTTCTTTCTGCATGCCTGATACCCTTTTCCAGTATTCCGCTATCGTCAACGCCTGATAAGCGGTTGAACTTTATTATCAATAGCTTCTCGCGCCCGGAAGATACGCGAACGCACCGTCCCAACCGGACAATCCATGATAGCGGCTATCTCTTCATAGCTCAGGCCATCCAGCTCCCGTAACGTAATTGCCATGCGTAAATCTTCCGGGAGCGATTCAATGGTACGAAAAACTATTTGTCTCAGTTCTTCTGACAACATTAAGTTCTCAGGGTTCGAAATTTCTTTCAACGCCCCGCCGCTTTCGAAGTTTTCCGCCTCGTTGGCGTCAACATCGCTGGACGGCGGACGGCGTCCCTGAGCAACCAGATAATTCTTCGCCGTGTTGACGGCGATACGGTATAACCAGGTGTAAAAAGCGCTATCTCCCCGGAAAGAGTCCAGCGCACGCCATGCCTTAACGAACGATTCCTGAACAACGTCAGCGATATCGCCCGGCGGTACATAGCGGGAAACCAGACTCGCGACCTTATGCTGATAGCGCACCACCAGCAAATTAAACGCTTTCTGATCTCCTTTCTGGACCCGTTCAACAAGGACCTGATCCGTTAACTGCTCGCTCATCCGAGGTAATGTCTCCCCAAACCCAATTCCCATGCGTCTTCAAAACACCACCCAAAATCTGCATTATGAGCAAGCTGACTGTTGGAGTGCATGAAAACAATAAAGTTCCGTTACGCTTTTGTTTTTTGTCTGGCAACGGCGGCAGATCGTTATCAATCATTATATGCCCAGGTTGCTAAACAACAGGTTAGTCAATAAGAAAAAGCGCAGGCCCGACTGAAGGGTATCGTAACACAGTGTTTATTTCACTATAAAATCCAATGCTAACAACCTGCTCCACTTCTCTTTTTTACCGCACAACGCCCCTTTTCCCGGCCCCTTCTGTTTAGCCGTCACAACACCAGGCAAAAAAATATGTACGATTCCTCACGCGCTGGTGCTATTGTGAGCTAAATGTGTTTAGTAAATTAAACAAAGACGATGAATACCACTCCTGACTTCTCTTGTGATGTGTTGATTATCGGCAGCGGCGCTGCCGGTCTCTCCCTCGCGCTGCGCCTGGCGGAGCACAGTTCGGTGACGGTGCTGAGTAAAGGGCCGATCAGCGAAGGTTCGACGTTCTATGCGCAGGGCGGGATTGCCGCCGTCTTCGATGAGACGGACAGTATCGAATCCCATGTTGAAGATACGCTGATCGCCGGCGCGGGACTCTGCGATCGCCATGCGGTCACCTTCGTCGCCAGCAACGCCAGACCGTGCGTACAATGGCTTATCGATCAGGGCGTGCTGTTTGACACCCAGGTCCAGGCCAATGGCGAAGAGAGCTACCATCTCACTCGCGAAGGGGGGCACAGCCATCGACGCATTCTTCACGCCGCCGACGCTACCGGCAAAGCGGTAGAGACAACGCTGGTCGATAAAGCCCTTGCTCATCCGAATATCCGCATCATTGAGCGCAGCAATGCCGTTGATTTGATCGTCTCGGACAAGATTGGCCTGCCGGGCACGCGCCGGGTGGTCGGGGCCTGGATCTGGAACCGCAATAAAGAGCGGGTAGAAACCTGCAGCGCGAAGGCGGTGGTGCTTGCGACCGGCGGGGCCGCCAAGGTTTATCAATATACCACTAACCCTGACGTCTCTTCCGGAGACGGCATTGCGATGGCCTGGCGGGCGGGCTGCCGGGTAGCGAATCTCGAATTCAACCAGTTCCACCCCACCGCGCTGTATCATCCACAGGCGCGCAATTTCCTGCTTACTGAAGCGCTGCGCGGCGAAGGCGCCCACCTTAAACGCCCGGACGGCACCCGCTTTATGCCGGACTTTGACGAGCGCGGCGAGCTGGCCCCGCGCGATATCGTCGCCCGCGCCATCGACCATGAAATGAAGCGCCTGGGCGTTGACTGTATGTTCCTTGATATCAGCCATAAACCCGAGGCGTTTGTTCGCCAGCACTTCCCGATGATTTACGAAAAGCTGCTCGGTCTGGGAATTGATTTAACCAAAGATCCGGTGCCGGTCGTCCCCGCCGCGCATTACACCTGCGGCGGCGTGATGGTGGATGATAATGGCCGTACTGACGTCGATGGCTTATACGCCATCGGCGAAGTCAGCTATACCGGGCTGCACGGCGCCAATCGCATGGCCTCGAACTCGCTGCTGGAGTGTCTGGTCTACGGTTGGTCCGCCGCGGAGGATATCGCCCGGCGCCTGCCGCTGGCTCAGAAGGTCACCACCCTGCCGGCGTGGGATGAAAGTCAGGTGGAGATCCCGGATGAACTGGTGGTTATCCAGCATAACTGGCACGAGCTGCGCCTGCTGATGTGGGATTATGTCGGCATTGTGCGCACAACGCGCAGACTGGAGCGCGCCCTGCGGCGCATTACCATGCTCCAGCAGGAGCTGGATGAGTATTACGCCCGCTTCCGCGTCTCGAATAATCTGCTGGAGCTGCGCAATCTGGTGCAGGTGGCGGAGCTTATCGTACGCTGCGCGATGTTACGTAAGGAGAGCCGCGGGCTGCACTATACCCTCGACTATCCGCAGCCGCTGCCGAACAGCGGCCCGTCGATACTGTCGCCCCTGGCTCACATAAAGAGATAAAAATCCCCGGTCAGAGCAGTAAACCCTTCAGAGTACTGCTGCTCTGGCCCGCGGATCGCCAGTCTGTCGCAGAAACACTCTCCTGCCGTCGGGGAGAACGCCAGCAGCACCCGGTGCGGCGGCCGCAGTTCGGTCTCCGCCACGTCAGTGCGCAGTCGCAAATGCCACCCCATCGCCGTTGCCCGCTCGATAAACGCATTACCGATATCCACCGGCAGCACCACGCAAAAAAAACCTTCTTCGGTGATATGCTCTGCGGCACAGGTCAGCAGGGAGGCGTGATCGAGCGTCGTGGTATACCGCGCCTGCTCCCGCTGCGAGGTAGCGCATGGCACGCCTTCGGCAAAAAAAGGCGGGTTACTGATTATCAGTTCATAGCGTCGGGTTTGCGACGGCTGCCACTGATGGATATCGGCCTGGCAGATTTCTATGCGCGAAGACCACGGTGACGCGAGGGCATTTTCCCGCGCCTGAGCGGCTGCCTCCTCGTCCAGTTCGACCGCATCGACTTGCACATCGTGACCGGTACGCTGGGCGAGCATTAGCGCCAGCAGGCCGCTGCCCGCGCCAATATCCAGCACATGCTTCACCCCGGCAATCGGCGCCCAGGCGCCAAGCAAAATGCCATCAGTGCCCACCTTCATCGCGCAACGATCGTGGGCGACAAAGAACTGTTTGAAGGTAAAACCATTGCGCGGCAGCGCAAACTTCGACTGAGACATCCTCAATAACCTTGCCGACAAAACTCCTGAACGTAAGGCTATGCACAATACCGGAGAACAGATAGCCTTACAAACAGATGAACATTACGTCAGTAACGTCTATAATCGGCGGCCCACTCAGAGGTAGAACATGACTGTAACGACTTTTTCCGAACTTGAACTCGACGAAAACCTGCTGGAGGCCCTCCAGGATAAAGGTTTCACTCGCCCGACAGCCATTCAGGCCGCCGCTATTCCGCCTGCGCTCGATGGCCGTGACATTCTCGGTTCAGCGCCGACCGGCACCGGTAAAACGGCGGCGTATCTGCTGCCAGCGTTGCAGCACCTGCTCGATTTCCCGCGTAAGAAATCCGGGCCGCCGCGCATTCTTATCCTGACGCCGACCCGCGAGCTGGCGATGCAGGTGGCTGACCACGCCCGCGAGCTGGCGAAGCATACCCATCTGGATATCGCCACCATTACCGGCGGCGTAGCGTACATGAACCACGCGGAAGTGTTCAGCGAAAACCAGGATATCGTGGTCGCTACCACCGGTCGCCTGCTGCAGTATATTAAAGAAGAGAACTTTGACTGCCGCGCCGTCGAGACCCTGATCCTCGATGAAGCCGACCGCATGCTGGACATGGGCTTTGCTCAGGATATCGAAACCATCGCCGGTGAAACCCGCTGGCGCAAGCAGACCATGCTGTTCTCCGCCACGCTGGAAGGCGATGCGATCAAAGATTTTGCCGAACGCCTGCTGGAAGAGCCGGTTGAAGTCTCCGCTACCCCATCGACCCGCGAACGTAAAAAAATTCATCAGTGGTACTATCGCGCCGACGATATCGAGCATAAAACCGCGCTGCTGATTCATTTGCTGAAGCAGCCGGAAGCAACCCGCTCCATCGTCTTCGTGCGTAAGCGCGAGCGCGTTCACGAACTCGCCGCTAAGCTGCACGAAGCAGGGATTAACACCTGCTGGCTGGAGGGCGAGATGGTGCAGATTAAGCGCAACGAAGCGATTAAACGCCTGACCGATGGTCGCGTGAACGTGCTGATCGCCACCGACGTCGCCGCACGCGGTATTGATATCCCGGATGTCAGCCACGTGTTTAACTTCGACATGCCGCGCACCGCCGATATCTATTTGCACCGTATCGGTCGTACCGGCCGCGCCGGTAAAAAAGGCATCGCCATTTCGCTGGTTGAAGCGCATGACCACCTGCTGCTGGGCAAGATCGGCCGCTACGTTGAAGAACCGCTGAAAGCCCGCGTGATTGATGAATTGCGACCGAAAACCCGCGCGCCGAGCGAGAAGTTAACCGGTAAACCGTCGAAGAAAGTATTGGCGAAGCGCGCCGAGAAAAAAGAGAAAGAAAAAGAGAAACCGCGGGTGAAGAAACGCCACCGCGACACCAAAAATATCGGTAAGCGCCGTAAGCCAAGCGCGGCCGGGACGCCATCAACGTCCACTGAAGAGTAAAAAAAACGCCGGGACATCCCGGCGTTTTCACATCTGGCTTCAGCCTTACAGGCTTTCGGTAAAGGTACGGGCGATAACGTCGCGCTGCTGTTCCGGAGTCAGGGAGTTGAAGCGTACCGCATAGCCGGAAACACGAATGGTCAGCTGCGGGTATTTTTCCGGGTGCTCAACCGCGTCCAGCAGAGTTTCGCGACGCAGCACGTTCACGTTCAGGTGCTGACCGCCTTCCACGCGAACTTCTGGTTTCACGTCTACCGGAATTTCACGGTATTCGATTTCACCCAGTTTGCTCACCGCCACCACGTCGTCTTCCGCAAAACCACCTTTGGCACACAGGCAGCGCGCTTCGCCTTTTTCGCTGTCCAGCAGCCAGAAAGAGTTCAGCAGGTCGTCGTTTGCCGCTTTAGTAATTTGGATACCAGTAATCATTTGATGCCTCCCAGGCAGTGTTTATTCGATTTTGGCCTCTTCGCGGCCAATTGGTAAAACCATTGTTGTATGAGTGTATATATATCAGCCGCACCCTCGGCATTCCTTGATATAAATCAATAAAAACCACTCACACAAAGTGGGTATAGGGGGATTTTATTGTTTTACATCAAGTTAGGCCATGGGGTCTCATAAATAATTTTGTAAATTTTCAATTTTTTTTGCATAAAAGCCCACATCAAGCCGTGCCGATTTTGTTCTGTAGAAAGAAGCCGTTAAGCTATAGCGATGACCCTTTGCAGGAGAGCAAGATGACCACCTCTTTAACCTGGCATGACGTGCTGGCGGATGAAAAGCAACAACCCTATTTTCTCAATACACTGAAGACCGTCGCCGAAGAGCGCCAGTCCGGGATCACCATCTACCCACCGCAAAAAGACGTCTTCAATGCGTTTCGCTTTACCGAGCTGGGCGACGTCAAAGTCGTCATTCTCGGCCAGGATCCCTATCACGGCCCGGGTCAGGCCCACGGTCTGGCATTCTCGGTTCGCCCGGGCGTCGCGATCCCGCCCTCGCTCTTGAACATGTACAAAGAGCTGGAGGCCACGATCCCCGGTTTTACTCGCCCCACTCACGGTTATCTCGAAAGCTGGGCGCGTCAGGGCGTACTTCTGCTTAATACGGTCCTGACCGTCCGCGCCGGGCAGGCGCACTCGCACGCCAGCCTTGGCTGGGAGACCTTTACCGATAAAGTTATCGCGTTAATCAATGAGCATTGCGAGGGGGTGGTCTTTCTGCTGTGGGGTTCTCATGCGCAGAAGAAAGGCGCGATTATCGATCGTCAGCGCCACTGCGTGCTGAAGGCGCCGCACCCATCGCCGCTCTCTGCGCATCGCGGCTTCTTTGGCAGCAACCATTTCGTACAGACCAACCAGTGGCTGGCTGACCGCGGCGAAGCGCCGATCGACTGGATGCCGGTCCTCCCCGCCGAAAGCGAGTGATCGACAGCCATAAAAAAAGCCAGCATCAGCTGGCTTTTTCGCATTCAGGCAGGCGAATTACGCCTTGTTCTGACGCCACCATTCTGCCAGCAGGACGCCGGTCGCCACAGAGACGTTCAGGCTTTCGACATTGCCGGTACCGTTGATGGCAACGCTGAGATCGGAGCTGGAAATCGCCGCATCGGACAGACCATCACGCTCCTGGCCTAACACCAGCACCATTTTCTTCGGCAGCTCGGCTTTAAACAGCGGCGTACCATTATGGCTGGACGTTGAGACAATCGCGTAGCCCGCTTTGCGGAACTGATCCAGGGTATCGATAAAGCTGTCGCCGGTGATCGGTTCAACATGCTCCGCCCCGCCCTCCGCCGTACGGATCGCCGCCCCGGACTCCAGCACGCCAGCATCCTGAACCACCACGCCCTTCACGCCGAAGTGCGCGCAGCTGCGCATGATCGCCCCGAGGTTGTGCGGGTTACCCACGTCTTCCAGCGCCAGAACGCAATCGTCTTCTGCCGCCTTCGCGACCCACTGGGCAACAGAAGTGCCGTGGCGTTTTTTGATCAGGAAGCAGACCCCGCCGTGGTGCTCGGTGCCGGAGGCTTTCGCCAGCTCGGCTTCGTCCACCACATGATAGGCTTTACGGTTGGCCGCCATCCAGCGCAGCGCCTCTTTAAAGCGGGGCGTGACGCTCTGGATAAACCAGGCGCGAACGATAGCTTCCGGACGGCTCTGGAACAGCGCCTGGCAGGCGTTTTCGCCATACACGCGGGTCTCTTCCGCACGCTGACGACGCAGCACTTCCGGATCGATAAAGCTCTTCCCGCTGATCCCGCCGTGATCTTCTTTTACCGGCGTCTCATCGCCAGGAGCACGGGAAACGGTACGCCACGGAGACGCATCGTCACGATGAAAATCATCGCGCTTGCGATCGTCACGCTTACGGTCGTCACGTTTGCGATCGTCGCCGCGGCTGTTTCGTTCGTCACGCGCAGGGCGGCTGCGGCCGTCAACACGAGATTTTCCTGGACGACCTCCCCCTTTCCCGGTACGTGGGTTATGGGTGCGTTTGTCAGAATCATCATCACTGCGGACATACATCACTTTGACCTTGCCGCTTTTATTTTTCAGTTCGTCGCTCATCAATTTTCTCCACCTGCGCTGCGCGAAGCGCGCAGATTACCCGATGTGTCATCGCTTCGCCATGATTTCGTTTAAAAGCCGGCCTCTATTGCACTCATCGAACAAAACGCATTGTCCTTAAATAACACTTAATCGATAATATGTAACATCACAGAAACATATCGGCCACGTGCCACGTTGCAACCCATAACCAGAGGTTAGTTATGAATACCGTTTGTGCCAGTTGTCAGGCTCTGAACCGCCTCCCGGACGATCGTAGCGCGGATGGCGCAAAGTGCGGACGCTGCGGTCACGATCTTTTTGACGGCGACGTCATCAACGCGACCGGGGCAACGCTGGATAAACTCTTAAAGGACGATCTGCCGGTCGTTGTCGATTTCTGGGCGCCATGGTGCGGCCCCTGCCGTAGCTTCGCGCCGATCTTTGAAGATGTCGCGGAAGAGCGTAGCGGGAAGATGCGTTTTGTGAAAGTCAACACCGAAGCGGAACGTGAGCTTAGCGCCCGGTTTCGTATCCGCAGCATCCCGACCATTATGATGTTCAAAAATGGCGAAGTGATCGACATGCTCAATGGCGCGGTGCCAAAAGCGCCATTTGATAGCTGGCTGAACGAAGCCGGCCAACAGTAATCCTTCCGGGGCACCGCTTGTGCCCCGTTTTCACCTCTGCGACAATAGCGTTTTTCTCTAGCGACTCCCATGATTGAAAACGCAGTCCTTCGCCTGCGCGCTGAACGCCTCGCGCGTGCTACCCGGCCTTTCCTTGCTCGCGGCAACCGCATCCGCCGCTGTCAGCGCTGCCTGCTGCCGCTCAAGCAGTGCCTGTGCGCAACATTAGTGCCAGCGCAGGCCACCAGCCGCTTCTGCCTGGTGATGTTTGATACAGAACCGATGAAGCCCAGCAACACCGGCCGGCTCATCGCCGATATTCTGCCTGATACCGAGGCTTTTCAATGGTCGAGAACCGAGCCGCCGCAGGCGCTGCTCGATCTGGTCGCGCATCCTGATTATCAACCGATGGTGGTTTTCCCTGCCTCCTATGCCGGGCCGGAGCGCCAGATCCTGAGCGCGCCGCCGTCCGGCAAGCCGCCGCTATTTATTATGCTCGACGGCACCTGGACCGAAGCGCGCAAAATGTTCCGCAAGAGCCCTTATCTTGACGCGCTACCGATAATCTCCGTCGATCTGTCACGCATCTCTGCCTATCATCTGCGCGAGGCGCACGCCGACGGACAATACTGTACCGCGGAAGTAGCCATCGCCCTGCTGGATCTGGCGGGCGATGCCCCGGCCGCCGCTGCGCTTGGCGAGCACTTCACCCGCTTCCGGACCCGCTATCTGGCGGGAAAAACCCAGCATAAGGGCAGTATCACAGCGGACCAGGTGGAAAACGTTTAAAATCATTCGGTCACTGGGATGAAAGGAGACCGGTATGAGCCAACGAGGCCTGGAAGCACTGCTGCGACCAAAGTCCATCGCCGTTATTGGCGCATCAATGAAGCCGCAGCGCGCTGGCTATCTCATGATGCGCAACCTGTTAGCCGGCGGTTTCAATGGCCCGGTACTGCCGGTGACCCCCGCCTGGAAGGCGGTGCTCGGGGTGCTGGCATGGCCCACGATTGAGAGCCTGCCGTTTACGCCGGATCTGGCGGTGCTCTGTACTAACGCCCGGCGTAATATCGAATTGCTCGAAGCCTTAGGGCAGAAAGGGTGTAAAACCTGCATCATTCTCTCTTCGCAGCCGGAACAGTATCCGGCGCTGCTCGAATGCGCCGCGCGCTATCAGATGCGCCTGCTCGGCCCGAACAGCCTGGGACTGCTGGCGCCGTGGCAAGGCCTGAACGCCAGCTTCTCGCCGGTCGCGATCCATCGCGGTAAACTGGCCTTTATCTCGCAGTCGGCCGCCGTCTCTAATACCATCCTTGACTGGGCGCAGCAGCGCGAGATGGGGTTTTCCTACTTCATCGCGCTGGGCGATAGCCTGGACATTGATGTCGATGACCTGCTGGACTTTCTGGCCCGCGACAGCAAGACCAGCGCCATTTTGCTTTACCTCGAGCATCTAAGCGATGCGCGCCGATTTGTCTCCGCTGCGCGCAGCGCTTCGCGAAACAAGCCTATCCTGGTGATTAAAAGCGGCCGTAGCCCCGCGGCGCAAAAGCTGTTGCACGTCAACTCCGGGATGGATCCGGCATGGGATGCAGCCATACAGCGTGCTGGCCTGCTGCGGGTGCAGGACACCCATGAGCTGTTCTCCGCCGTGGAAACGCTCAGCCATATGCGCCCGCTACGCGGTGAAAAGCTGATGATCGTCAGTAATGGCGCGGCTCCGGCGGCACTGGCGCTGGATGAACTCTGGCTGCGGAATGGCAAACTGGCGGTCCTCAGCGAGGAGACCCGCGACGCCCTGCGCCAGGCGTTGCCGGTTGGCGTCGAGATCGCCAACCCGTTAGATCTGCGCGATGATGCCAGCAGCGAACATTATCAGCAGGCCGTGAATATTTTGCTCAACAGTCAGGACTATGACGCGCTGCTGGTGATCCACTCGCCCAGCGCGGCCGCGCCGGGCACGGAGAGTGCGCTGGCCCTGATTGACGCCCTGAAGCATCATCCGCGCGGTAAATATGTCACCGTGCTGACCAACTGGTGCGGCGAATTTTCCTCGCAGGAAGCGCGACGTTTATTCAGCGATGCCGGCCTCCCAACCTACCGTACGCCAGAGGGCACGATCACCGCTTTTATGCATATGGTGGAATACCGTCGCAACCAGAAACAACTGCGCGAGACGCCGGTGCTACCGGATTCGTTAACCGCCAATACCAGCGAAGCGCATGCTCTGCTGCAGCAAGCGATAGATGACGGCGCCACCACGCTGGATACCCATGAGGTCAGCCCGGTTCTCCGGGCCTATGGCATCCATACTCTGCCGACATGGATTGCCGCTGACAGCGCAGAAGCAGTGCATATCGCTGAGCAGATAGGCTATCCGGTCGCGCTGAAGCTGCGTTCTCCGGATATCCCGCACAAATCGGAAGTACAGGGGGTCATGCTCTATCTGCGCACCGCCGCCGAGGTGCAGCAGGCGGCAGATGCGATGATCGATCGCGTCAGACTGGCCTGGCCCCAGGCGCGCATCCATGGTCTGCTGGTGCAGAGTATGGCTAATCGCGCCGGCGCCCAGGAGCTGAGAGTGGTGGTTGAACACGATCCCGTCTTCGGCCCGTTGATTATGCTGGGCGAAGGCGGCGTGGAGTGGCGGGCCGAGGATCAGGCCGCGGTGGCGCTGCCGCCGTTGAATATGAACCTGGCGCGTTATCTGGTGATCCAGGCGATCAAAAATAAAAAGATCCGCGGTCGCAGCGCATTGCGCCCGCTGGATATCGCGGGCCTGAGCCAGCTGCTGGTTCAGGTATCGAATCTGATCGTCGACTGCCCGGAGATCCAGCGCCTGGACATTCATCCCCTGCTCGCCTCCGGCAACGAGTTTACGGCGCTGGACGTCACGCTAGGCCTGGCCCCCTTTGACGGCGACAGTGAAAGCCGCCTTGCGATTCGTCCCTATCCGCACCAGCAGGAGGAGTGGGTGGTGATGAAAAATGGCGATCGCTGCCTGTTTCGGCCGATCCTTCCGGAAGATGAGCCGCAGCTGCTCGCGTTTATCGCTCAGGTCACCAAAGAAGATCTCTATTATCGCTATTTTAGTGAGATCAACGAATTTACCCACGACGATTTAGCCAATATGACGCAGATCGACTACGATCGAGAAATGGCGTTTGTTGCCGTCAGGACCACCGCTGAGAAAAGCGAAATTCTCGGCGTAACGCGGGCGATATCCGATCCCGATAATATTGACGCCGAGTTTGCCGTTCTGGTCCGTTCAGATTTAAAAGGGTTAGGCCTGGGGCGAAGGCTGCTGGAAAAGCTGATCGCCTATACGCAAAGCCATGGCCTGCAACGCCTTAATGGCATTACGATGCCGAATAACAGAGGCATGATCGGCCTGGCCAGAAAGCTGGGATTCACCGTTGATATTCAGCTGGAAGATGGGATTGTCAGTCTATCGCTGCCCCTGAATCAGGGATAATCGCGCCACGCTGACCGCAATTGTTGACCACATTAGCGGGTAGTAATGGTATTATTGCCCGCTTACGTCGTCTGCATGGTACAGAAGACCCTTCAATAAACAGAGAAGAAACGCACTGTGATGTTGTCAAAATTTAAGCGTAATAAACATCAACAACACCTTGCCCAACTCCCTAAGCTTTCTCAGTCAGTTGATGATGTAGAGTTCTTTTACGCCCCTGCGGATTTCAGGGAAGCGTTACTGACCCGGATTGCCCACGCCACTCAGCGTATATGCATTATTGCGCTCTACCTGGAGCAAGATGATGGCGGAAAAGGAATTTTGCAGGCTCTCTACGACGCCAAACGCCAGCGTCCGGAACTGGATGTCCGCGTTCTGGTAGACTGGCACCGTGCTCAACGTGGTCGTATCGGCGCCGCCGCCTCCAACACCAATGCCGACTGGTATTGCCGGATGGCCGATGAAAACCCAGGTGTGGATATCCCCGTTTACGGCGTGCCGATTAATACCCGGGAGGCGCTCGGCGTTCTCCATTTCAAAGGCTTTATTATCGATGACAGCGTCCTCTACAGCGGCGCCAGCCTGAACGATGTTTATCTGCATCAGCACGACAAGTACCGTTATGACCGCTATCAGTGCATCCGTAACGGCAAAATGGCGGACGTCATGTTCGACTGGGTCGACAATAATCTGGTTCAGGGGCGCGGCGTTAATCGTCTCGACAGACCGGATCGGCCAAAAAGCCCGGAAATCAAAAACGACATTCGCCAGTACCGTCAGGAGCTCCGCGACCGCAGCTACCATTTTGTCGGCACCGCTGGTGACGAAGAACTCTCCGTCACCCCGCTGGTAGGACTGGGGAAATCCAGCCTGCTGAACAAAACTATTTTTCACCTGATGCCTTGTGCCGAGCACAAGCTGACGATCTGTACCCCCTACTTCAACCTCCCTGCCGTACTGGTGAGAAATATCATCCAGCTGCTGCGGGACGGTAAACAGGTGGAGATTATTGTCGGCGATAAAACCGCTAACGATTTCTACATTCCGGAAGATCAACCGTTTAAAATTATCGGTGCGCTTCCCTATCTGTATGAGATCAACCTGCGGCGTTTCCTCAGCCGACTGCAATATTATGTCAATACCGATCAGCTGATCGTTCGCCTGTGGAAGGATGACGATAACAGCTACCATCTGAAAGGCATGTGGGTTGACGATGAGTGGATGCTGCTCACTGGCAATAACCTTAACCCACGCGCCTGGCGGCTCGATCTGGAAAACGCCATTCTGATCCACGATCCAAAGCGGCAGCTGGGGGCCATGCGGGAAAAAGAGCTGAAACTCATCCGCACCCACACCACGGTAGTGAAACATTATCGGGATCTGCAAAGTATCGCCGACTATCCGGTGAAAGTGCGAAAACTGATCCGCCGCCTGCGACGGATCCGCATTGACCGGTTGATCAGCCGTATTCTCTGACTATCAGCCCCGCGTCGACGGGGCTTTTTTCTGGAAGCGCTATGCGTTCGATAATATTGATGACATCGCTGCTGTTATCGGGCTGCAGCCACATGGCAAATGATGCATGGTCCGGTCAGGACAAAGCCCAGCATTTTCTGGCCTCGGCGATGCTGTCTGCCGCCGGCAATGAGTATGCGCAACATCAGGGTTACAGCCGGGACCGCAGCGCCGCCATTGGCCTGATGTTTTCCATCAGTCTTGGCGCATCAAAAGAGCTTTGGGACAGCCGCCCGGCAGGGAGCGGCTGGAGCTGGAAAGATTTCGCCTGGGATGTCGCCGGCGCGACCACCGGCTATGCTGTGTGGCAACTGGCGCACCAGTAAGCGTTACAGGCGCAGGCCTTTCCCCTTACGATGCAGCATCAGGGAAACCAGGAAGGCGATGGCCGCCATCACCGTCACATACCAGTAGAACGCGTGCTCTATCCCCGCCGACTTAAGCGACAGCGCGACATACTCCGCAGAGCCGCCGAACAGCGCGTTCGCGACGGCATAGGAAAGCCCTACCCCAAGCGCGCGGACCTGAGCCGGGAACATCTCTGCTTTCAGGATGCCGCTGATCGAGGTATAGAAACTGACGATCAGCAAGGCGCAAATCACCAGTCCGAAGGCGGCATACGGTGAGCTCACCTTCTGCAGAGCACTGAGAATAGGCACGGTAAATAACGTCGCCAGCACGCCAAAGCACAGCATGGAGGTGCGACGGCCAACTTTATCCGAAAAGGCGCCGAACAGCGGCTGAACCAGCATATAAACGAATAGCGCCGCGGTCATGATCACGCTGGCGGTGCTAGCCGTCATGCCCGCCGTGTTGACCAGATACTTTTGCATATAGGTAGTAAAGGTGTAGAAGGTCAGCGATCCGGCGGCGGTAAAGCCCAACACCATCACGAAGGCCCGGCGATTGCGCCACAACCCTTTAAATGATCCAGCCTCTTTCAGCGCCCGGGTCTCCTGCTTTGAGGTTTCGTCCAGCTGGCGACGCAGCCACAGCGCGACGATAGCTAGTACCGCCCCAAGAGCAAAAGGAATACGCCATCCCCAGGCATGGAGATCTTCATCGCTGAGCACCTGCTGGAGCGCGACAACCACTAATACCGCCAGCAGTTGACCGCCAATCAGCGTAACGTACTGGAAGGAGGCATAGAAGCCTTTCTTACCTTCCACCGCGACTTCACTCATATAGGTCGCACTGGTGCCGTATTCTCCGCCAACAGACAGCCCCTGGAACAGACGCGCCAGCAGCAGCAGCGCCGGGGCCCAGGTGCCGATGACCGCATAACCCGGCAGACAGGCAATCACCAGTGAGCCAAAGCACATCATGCACACCGAGATAAGCATAGAGGCTTTACGTCCGCGGCGGTCGGCGATTCGACCAAACAGCCATCCGCCGATGGGACGCATCAGGAATCCGGCGGCAAATACGCCTGCCGTCTGCAGCAGTTGGGTGGTGGTATTGCCAGATGGAAAAAAGATATGGGCGAAATAGAGCGAGCAGAATGAATAAACGTAAAAATCAAACCACTCAACCAGATTCCCCGAGGAAGCGCCAACTATTGCCCAAATACGACGACGGGTATCGGCCTGATCCGGCGCGCCCCGTTCGGTAATGCTACTTTCTGTCATTGTTATATTGCTCCAGCAAAGACTGCAATCTGTCTTGTCGGGCGTACCACGTCACGTAGACAAATTAGTTAGTGAACTAAATGTTATATAATTGTTATATCTTTATATGTGACTGTATTCACATTTTTTTTCGTAAGAGTGGTTTTCGCGATTAACGCCAGCGCAGGGGCAAGGAAAAAGTAGATTATGATGAAGGGATTACCATGACGGGGTTTTATGTTGCTTTGAATGAAGATAATGGGGCGGGTATGGCAGGGTTTTCCCCGGAGGCGGTGCTGCGCACCTTGTCCGGGCTACAGGTCGTGCAGGGCGGGTGCGAATCCGTAGCCCCGGTAAGCGCAGCGCCACCGGGGAGACATACC
>NZ_QEQO01000009.1:154553-254794 GCF_003097195.1 Klebsiella sp. GL120222-02 | reverse complement strand
TCAATCTGAGCCATGATCAAACTCTTCAATTTAAGTTTGATGCTCGTGAATTAAACTTCGTAATGAATTACGTATGTTCACTCAGAGACTTGGTATTCATTTTTCGTCCGAGGACGTTAAGAATCCATGTCACTTTGAGTGCCCACACAGATTGTCTGATAAATTGTTAAAGAGCAGTTGCGACGCGCTTTAGCGCTCTGTCGCGAGGTGGCGTATATTACGCTTTCCTCTTTCAGAGTCAACCCTGAATTTCAGGATTTTTCTCTTCAACCGAACTGGCTGTTTGTGTGAAGTGATTCACATCTGCCGTGTCAGTGGGAGCGCATTATAGGGAGTTCGCCGGAAGTAGCAAGCGTTAAAATAGAAAAATCTTATCGACCGCTCATTATTTGAACTTTTCGCTTATTCATCCTGTTACCATTAAAGCCACCATCCCAGTGTTCATGCGGCCTGCAGCGCAGTTTACGCCAGGATCGGTTTTTGGCAAAAATGTGATTTTTCTCTCTTACCCAACGCCATTATCGCGCCGATGGTGAATTAAGCACCACTCTTGACCCACGACAAAGCGCCCACCTGGCCCCCGTTTCTATAATCAGGCCCGTTTCTTCTTACTGGTAATAATCGATGGCTTATCAACTCAACATTAACTGGCCCGAGTTTTTAGAAAAATACTGGCAGAAACAGCCGGTGGTATTAAAAAACGCGTTTCCGGACTTCGTCGACCCGATTACCCCGGACGAGCTGGCCGGATTAGCCATGGAGCCGGAAGTCGACAGCCGACTGGTCAGCCTGACCAACGGCAAATGGCAGGCCAGCAATGGTCCTTTTGAACATTTCGACGGGCTGGGCGAAACCGGCTGGTCGCTGCTGGCCCAGGCGGTAAACCACTGGCATATGCCCGCCGCCGAGCTGGTGCGCCCGTTCCGCGTACTGCCGGACTGGCGTCTGGACGACCTGATGATCTCCTTCTCCGTCCCCGGCGGCGGCGTCGGCCCGCATATCGATCAGTATGACGTCTTTATTATTCAGGGCATGGGCAGCCGCCGCTGGCGCGTGGGCGATAAGCTGCCGATGCGTCAGTTCTGCCCGCATCCGGCACTGCTGCACGTCGATCCGTTCCCGCCGATCATTGATGAAGATCTGCAGCCGGGCGATATCCTCTATATTCCACCAGGATTCCCGCACGATGGCGTGACCCACGAAACCGCACTGAACTACTCCGTCGGCTTCCGCGGGCCAAACGGTCGCGACCTGATCAGCAGCTTCGCCGACTATGTGCTGGAGAACGATCTTGGCGGCGAGCACTACAGCGATCCGGACCTCACCTGCCGCGAGCATCCGGGCCGGGTTGAGGAGTATGAACTCGAACGTCTGCGCACCATGATGATCGACATGATTCGCCAGCCGGAAGACTTCAAGCAGTGGTTCGGCAGTTTCGTGACCACCCCGCGTCACGAGCTGGATATTGCGCCGGCGGAACCACCGTATGAAGAAGAGGAAGTGGTCGATGCGCTGCTGGGCGGCGAAAAGCTTTCTCGTCTGAGCGGCCTGCGCGTTCTGCATATCGGCGACAGCTTCTTCGTGCATAGCGAACAGCTGGACACCACCGATGCCGAAGCGCTGGATGCGCTGTGCCGCTATACCTCATTAGGTCAGGAGGAGCTCGGCAGCGGCCTGCAGAATCCGGCGTTCGTGAGCGAACTGACGCGGCTGATTAATCAGGGCTACTGGTACTTCGAAGAGTAAGAGAGCGGCAATACTGCGGGCGGCCACCTGGCGCTGCCCGCTGGCTTTCAGCCGTTATTGCGCATATTTCGGCAACACCACAATAAACCGCGTCGAACGCCGATCGGACTGCACCGCCACGCTGCCGTCATGGGCGCTGATAATCGATTTCACAATCGCCAGGCCGATACCGCTGCCCTCGCCTTTGCGCTGGCGCGAGGGGTCGACGCGATAGAAACGGTCAAACAGCCGCGGAAGATGCTCGACGGCAATCGGCGTACCGGGATTCTCCACCACCAGACGGATCGTCTCGGCGCTTTCGCTCAACTGGATGGTCACCGCCTGGCCGGCCGGCGTGTAGCGGATCGCATTCGACAGCAGGTTGCTGATCGCTCGCCGCAGCATCAGCGGATCGCCCGTCACCCGGCAGTGGCTGCCGACAAAGCGCAGCGCCACCGCCTTCTCTTCCGCCCACGCTTCAAAGAACTCAAACACCTTATGCACTTCATCAGCCAGATCCAGCGCCTGTTGCTCAGGGATCAGCTGGTTATTATCCGCCTGGGCGAGGAACAGCATATCGCTGACCATCCGTGACATCCGCGAGAACTCTTCAAGATTGGAATAGAGCACCTCTTCCAGCTCCTGCTGGCTGCGGCTCTGGCTTAAGGCGATTTCAGTTTGCGTCACCAGGTTAGTAATCGGCGTGCGGATTTCATGGGCGATATCGGCGGAGAAGTTGGACTGGCGGGTAAAGACGTCCTCTATGCGCTCCAGCATATGGTTAAACGACAGCGCCAGCCGTTCCAGCTCGATAGGCACGGCCTGCGGGTCAAGGCGCACGTCGAGATCCCGCGAGGTAATATTCTGGATCTGGCGACTGATCTGGCGGATGGGCTTATGCCCCTGATAGACCACAAACAGCACGATGGCGATGATCAGCAAACTGATTATCGTCGCCGCGGAAATCAGCTTCGCTTTCAGCTCATTAATATAGTGCAGGTGAAAATCGATGGATAAGGCCATCAGCAGGTGGTACGCCGGTTTGCCGTCCGCCTGCTTGCCCAGCGGCAGCATGATCAGCCGCCAGGCGCGGGTCTCCATTGGATGATTATCATGAACCATCTTTCGCGGCTGCGGGTCAGTCCATGAAATCACATTCCCGTCGCGCAGCTGCATCGCCAGCCCCGGCGTACTCAGCATATGGCTGAGATCCGGCCCGTCGGGCGACTGAAACAGAATATTGCCCTGGCCGTCGTCCAGACAGATAAAGACGTTGGCGTAACCCGCAATGATATTCCTCACGATCTCCAGCCGCCGCGCCTGCGGGTAGTCAGCGTGGTCGAGGACCGTCTCCAGCGTGGTGCTGAGCTGCCTGAGATCGTGCACGTCGCGCTCTTCAAAGTGGGCCTTCACCGAATGGATCATGATCCAGGTGAAGGCAAAGAAAGCGATGATGGTGGCGAGGCTAATAAAGAAGGTCAGCCGAGTGGCCAGGGAAAAGGGGCGCTTAGCGGCCATCCGGCACCTCAAGCATATAGCCGACGCCGCGCACGGTCTGGATTAGCTTCGGCTCGAAGTCGTTATCGATTTTGGCACGCAGCCGCTTCACCGCCACGTCGATGGCGTTAGTGTCGCTGTCGAAATTCATATCCCAGACCTGCGAGGCAATTAACGAACGCGGCAGCACCTCGCCCTGATGGCGCAGGAAGAACTCCAGCAGAGTGAATTCCTTACTGGTCAGGGTGATACGCGTCGCGCCGCGCGTCACCTTGCGGCTGACCAAATCGACGCTGAGATCCGCCGCCTGAAACTGGCTTTCGACGATGACCGCCGCTCCACGGCGCAGCAGGGTCCGCACTCGCGCCAGCAGCTCCGCAAAAGCAAATGGCTTCACCAGATAGTCGTCGGCGCCCAGCTCCAGGCCCTTCACCCGATGCTCAATAGTGCCAAGCGCGGTGAGCAATAGAATCGGCATGCCTTTATTAGCGGCGCGCAGCATGCGGACGATATCCCAGCCGTTCACATCCGGCAGCATGATGTCGAGGATCAGCAGATCGTAATCGCTGGTCATTGCCAGGTGATAGCCGTTAAGGCCGTTATCGGCCAGGTCGACGACGAAGCCGGCCTCGGTGAGCCCTTTGGTCAGGTACTCTCCGGTTTTCTTCTCATCTTCGACAATCAAAATCTTCACGGCAGGCTCCTTCACGCGCGTTCTGTGCGGGTATTCAATTTTAGAGGAGCGCCTCCGGATAGCAATGAAATATCAGGAAAATGACAGCTTTGTCATTTTCCTGTCACGCCCTGAACAGAGCCCGCTACGTAAAGTAGCTGCCATGGATAAATCGTCGAAACCGTCTGCCGCCATGCGTTCTATACAGCTACTTACCCTCAGCGTGATATTTGCCTTAACCGGCTGTCTGTCGCTCGCTCCGGACTACCAGCGCCCCGCCGCGCCGGTGCCGCAGCAGTTCTCTCTCAGCCAGAACAAGCTGGTTACCGCGACAGCGGGCTATCAGGAGACCGGCTGGCGCACCTTTTTCGTCGACCCGCAGGTGAAAAGCCTGATTAGCACCGCGCTGGCCAACAACCGCGACCTGCGGATGGCGACGCTGAAAGTGCAGGAAGCTCGCGCCCAGTACCGGGTTACCGACGCCGACCGCTCCCCGCAATTGAACGGTGACGGCAGCACCACCTATGGCGGCAAGCTTAAAGGCGACACCACCACCAGCAGCGATTATGCCGCCGGTCTGAATCTCAGCTATGACCTCGACTTCTTTGGCCGGTTGAAAAATCTCAGCGAGGCCGACCGGCAGAACTTCTTCGCCAGCGAAGAGGCGCGGCGTGCGGTGCATATCCTGTTGATTGCTAACGTTTCACAAAGCTACTTCAACCAGCGGCTGGCGGCAGCGCAGTTGCAGGTGGCCAACGACACCTTACAGAACTATCAGCAGTCTTACGCCTTCGTTGAAAAACAGCTGCTGACCGGGAGCACCACCGTGCTGGCGCTGGAGCAGGCGCGCGGGATGATCGAGAGCACCCGTGCCGATATCGCCAAACGTCAGGGCCAGCTGGCGCAGGCCAATAACGCCCTGCAGCTGCTGCTCGGCAGCTACCAGCATCTGCCGGACGATAGCGCCAGCAGCGCCATCGATCTGCAAGGCGTCACTCTGCCGCCATCGCTCTCCTCAGCGATCCTGTTGCAGCGGCCGGATATTTTAGAGGCCGAACACAGCCTGTTGGCGGCCAACGCCAATATCGGCGCCGCGAGGGCGGCCTTCTTCCCGGCGATCACCCTGACCAGCTCGCTCTCCGGCAGCAGCAGCGAGCTCTCCAGCCTGTTTAACGCCGGCAGCGCGATGTGGAACTTCATCCCCAAAATTGAACTGCCGATTTTCAACGCCGGGCGCAATCAGGCCAACCTCGATCTGGCGGAAATCCGCCAGCAGCAGCAGGTGGTCAACTATGAGCAAAAAATACAGTCCGCCTTTAAAGAGGTGGCCGACGCGCTGGCCCTGCGCCAGAGCCTGGCCGATCAGATTGCCGCCCAGCAGCGCTATCTCGCTTCACTAAATATCACCCTGCAGCGCGCTACTGCGCTCTATCGTCACGGCGCGGTCAGCTACATCGAAGTCCTGAGCGCCCAGCGCGACATTTTTACCACCCGACAAACCCTGCTGGAACTCAACTATTCCCGTCAGGCAAATGAAATCACCCTTTTCACCGCCCTCGGCGGCGGCTGGATGGAATAACCCAAGGAGTCCCGATCATGAATTCACTCTCTAAAGTCGCCCTGTTCACTCTGATTTCTGGCGCGGTGTTCGCCGTCCAGGCCGCCGACCCGCATGCCGGCATGGCGATGCACGAACAACCCGCCGTCACGCAGACGCAAAGCATCAGCGGCAAAGGGGTCATTAAAGCTATTGATATGGATAGCAAAAAAATCACCATCGCCCACGAAGCCATCCCGGCGGTGAACTGGCCGCCGATGACCATGCGCTTCACCATCACCCCGCAGACGCAGCTCAACAATGTGAAGAATGGCGACAGCGTGGACTTCACCTTCGTTCAGCAGGGCAATCTGTCGCTGTTACAGGATATCCGCGCCCAATAACGGCCCGGCGACGGTAGGCCCCCTCAACGACTAAATGGACGACACATGGCATCCCTGACACTGAAAAATACGGCGCTGATCCTCGGCAGCATGGTGATTGGCGGCGCGCTTACCACGGCGCTGTACGCCCGATGGGCACCGACCCACTCTGCCGCTCCGGCGGCCGAGCAGCAGCGTAAAGTGCTGTTCTGGTACGATCCGATGTACCCGAACACCCGCTTCGATAAACCGGGTAAATCGCCGTTTATGGATATGGATCTGGTGCCGAAATACGCCGATGAGGAGCATGCCGCCGCTGGTGCGTCGGGGGTGCGTATCGACCCGACGCAGACCCAGAATCTCGGCGTAAAAACCGCCGCGGTCACCCGCGGGCCGCTGCGCTACGCTCAGACCTTCCCGGCCAACATCAGCTATAACGAGTACCAGTACGTGATTATGCAGGCGCGGGCGGCGGGCTTTATCAATAAAGTCTATCCGCTGACCGTCGGCGACAAGGTGAAACAAGGCACGCCGCTCCTCGAGCTGACCATCCCTGACTGGGTGGAAGCGCAGAGCGAATATCTGTTATTGCAGGAAACTGGGGGCACCGCCACCCAGGTTGAGGGGATCCTCGAACGCCTGCGCCTTGCCGGAATGCCGGATGACGATATCCGCCGCCTGAAAGCCACGCGTAAAATCCAGACCCGCTTTACCCTCAAAGCACCGATCGATGGCGTGATTACCGCCTTCGATCTGCGTGCCGGAATGAACATCGCCAAAGATAATGTGGTGGCGAAAATTCAGGGCATGGATCCGGTGTGGGTCAGCGTGGCGGTGCCGGAATCCATCGCCTGGCTGATTAAAGACGCCTCGCAGTTCACCATTCAGGTTCCCGCCTGGCCAGGAAAAACTTTCAGCATCAGCAAATGGACCCTTCTCCCCAGCGTCGATAGCGCCACCCGCACCCTGCAGCTGCGCCTGCAGGTCAACAACCCGGATGAAGCGCTGAAGCCGGGGATGAATGCCTATCTGCAACTGACCAGTGAAAGCGAACCGATGCTGCTGATCCCGTCAAAAGCGCTGATCGACAGCGGCAGCGAGCAGCGAGTGATTACCGTGGATAACGAGGGGCGCTTCGTGCCGAAACTCGTGCAGGTATTCCATGAATCCGCTGGCGTCACGGCCATTCGCAGCGGGCTGCAGGAGGGTGAGAAAGTCGTCGCCAGCGGCCTGTTCCTGATCGACTCGGAGGCCAATATCGCCGGTGCGCTGGAGCGCATGCGTGCGCAGGCTCCCGGTACCGCGGCCCCTGCCGCCCACGCCCACTGAGGAACGGAACCATGATTGAATGGATTATCCGCCGCTCGGTGGCCAACCGTTTCCTGGTGATGATGGCGGCGCTGTTTCTCAGCATCTGGGGGACCTGGACCATCGTCCATACCCCGGTGGACGCTCTGCCGGACCTCTCCGACGTACAGGTGATCGTCAAAACCAGCTATCCGGGGCAGGCGCCGCAGATCGTCGAAAACCAGGTCACCTGGCCGCTGACCACCACCATGCTGTCAGTCCCCGGCGCGAAAACGGTACGCGGTTTCTCGCAGTTTGGCGACTCTTACGTGTATGTGATTTTTGAAGACGGCACCGATCCTTACTGGGCGCGCTCGCGGGTGCTGGAGTATCTCAACCAGGTGCAGGGCAAACTTCCCGCCGGGGTCAGCGCCGAAATGGGCCCGGACGCCACCGGCGTCGGCTGGGTCTTCGAGTACGCGCTGGTCGACCGCAGCGGCAAGCACGACCTCGCCGAACTGCGCTCCCTGCAGGACTGGTTCTTAAAATATGAGCTGAAAACCATCCCTAACGTCTCGGAAGTGGCGTCGGTGGGCGGCGTGGTCAAGGAGTACCAGATTGTTGTCGACCCGATGAAGCTGACCCAGTACGGCATCAGCCTCGGCGAGGTGAAATCGGCGCTGGATGCGTCTAACCAGGAGGCGGGCGGCTCTTCCGTCGAACTGGCGGAAGCCGAATATATGGTACGCGCCAGCGGCTACCTGCAGACGCTCGACGACTTCAAAAACATCGTGCTGAAAACCGGTGACAACGGTGTGCCGGTCTATCTCGGCGACGTCGCGCGGGTGCAGATCGGCCCGGAAATGCGCCGCGGTATCGCCGAGCTTAACGGCGAAGGCGAAGTGGCCGGCGGCGTGGTGATCCTGCGCTCCGGCAAGAACGCCCGCGAAGTGATCTCGGCGGTCAAAGCGAAGCTGGCGTCGCTGCAAAGCAGCCTGCCGGAAGGGGTTGAAGTGGTCACCACCTACGACCGCAGCCAGCTTATCGACCGCGCCATCGACAACCTCAGCCATAAGCTGCTGGAAGAGTTTATCGTCGTCGCGCTGGTCTGTGCCCTGTTCCTGTGGCACGTACGCTCGGCGCTGGTGGCGATTATTTCGCTGCCGCTCGGCCTGTGCTTCGCCTTTATCATGATGCATTTCCAGGGGCTTAACGCCAACATCATGTCGCTGGGCGGAATCGCCATTGCGGTAGGGGCGATGGTCGATGCCGCCATCGTGATGATTGAGAACGCCCACAAGCGGCTGGAGGAGTGGGAACATCAGCACCCGGGAGAGAAGCTCAGCAACGACATCCGCTGGAAAATCATTACCGAGGCGTCGGTGGAGGTCGGCCCGGCGCTGTTTATCAGCCTGCTGATCATTACCCTGTCGTTTATCCCGATTTTCACCCTCGAAGGCCAGGAGGGCAAACTGTTCGGTCCGCTGGCCTTCACCAAAACCTGGTCGATGGCCGGGGCGGCGCTGCTGGCGATCGTGGTGATCCCGATCCTGATGGGCTTCTGGATCCGCGGCAGGATCCCGGCGGAGAGCAGCAACCCGCTGAACCGCTTTTTGATCCGTATTTACCACCCGCTGCTGCTGAAGGTGCTGCACTGGCCGAAGACCACCCTGCTGATCGCGCTCCTGTCGATCCTGACGGTTGCCTGGCCGCTTAACCGGGTCGGCGGCGAGTTTCTGCCGCAGATCAACGAGGGCGATCTGCTGTATATGCCGTCCACGCTGCCGGGGATCTCCGCTGCGCAGGCGGCGGATATGCTGCAGAAAACCGATAAGCTGATCATGACGGTGCCGGAAGTGGCCCGGGTGTTCGGCAAAACCGGCAAAGCCGAAACCGCTACCGACTCGGCGCCGCTGGAGATGGTAGAGACCACCATTCAGCTTAAGCCACAGGATCAGTGGCGACCGGGGATGACCATGGAGAAGATCGTCGAGGAGCTGGACAAGACCGTGCGCCTGCCGGGGCTGGCGAACCTGTGGGTGCCGCCGATCCGCAACCGCATCGACATGCTCTCCACCGGCATCAAGAGCCCGATTGGCATTAAAGTTTCCGGCACTAATCTGGCCGATATCGACGCCATCGCCGAACAAATTGAAGGGGTGGCGCGCAGCGTGCCGGGAGTCACGTCGGCATTAGCCGAGCGGCTGGTCGGCGGGCGCTACCTCAATATTGATATTCAGCGTGAGAAGGCGGCCCGCTACGGGATGACCGTCGGCGACGTGCAGCTGTTCGTCTCGTCCGCCATCGGCGGCGCGATGGTTGGCGAAACGGTAGAGGGCGTCGAGCGCTACCCGATCAACATCCGCTACCCGCAGAGCTATCGCGACAGCCCGGAGACCCTGCGCCAGCTGCCGATCCTCACGCCGCTGAAGCAGCAGATCGTCCTCGGCGACGTGGCTGAGGTGAAGGTGGTCACCGGACCATCCATGCTGAAGACCGAGAACGCCCGCCCGACCAGTTGGATCTACATCGACGCCCGCGACCGCGACATGGTGTCGGTAGTGCACGATCTGCAGCAGGCCATCGGCAAGGAGGTGAAGCTGAAGCCGGGCATCAGTGTGTCCTACTCCGGGCAGTTTGAGCTGCTGGAGCGCGCCAATCAGAAGCTGAAGCTGATGGTGCCGATGACGCTGATGATTATCTTCGTGCTGCTGTATCTGGCGTTCCGCCGCGTCGGCGAGGCGCTGCTGATTATCACCAGCGTGCCGTTCGCCCTCGTCGGCGGGATCTGGTTTCTCTACTGGATGGGGTTCCATTTATCGGTAGCCACCGGGACCGGCTTTATCGCCCTGGCCGGGGTGGCGGCGGAGTTTGGCGTGGTGATGCTGATGTACCTGCGCCACGCCATCGAGGCGGAGCCATCGCTGGAGAATCCGCAGACCTTCAGCGCCGATAAGCTCGACGAGGCGCTGTACCAGGGCGCGGTGCTGCGCGTGCGGCCGAAGGCGATGACCGTGGCGGTGATTATCGCCGGCCTGTTGCCGATTTTATGGGGCACCGGCGCCGGGTCGGAAGTGATGAGTCGCATCGCCGCGCCGATGATTGGCGGGATGATCACCGCCCCGCTGCTGTCGCTATTTATCATTCCGGCGGCATATAAGCTGATGTGGCTGTCCCGGCATCGGGGCAAGCGTAGCGAATAACCCGCCGCGTTTACGCCGGTCCGGGAAATTGGCTATAGTGGCGCCATTCTTCTGGCCGGCGTGAACGTCCCTATGAATCTGAACCTGGTGTGTTATTCCCTGCTGCTGCTCACCGCCGTGGGCAGCGCCCTGCTGCCCTACCCGCTGGCGATGTGGTTTTTACTGAGCAGCCTTCTGACATGGCTTATCTATGGCGCCGACAAGCTGGCGGCGCGCAAAGCCTGGCGACGGGTGCCGGAAACCACGTTGCTGGTGCTGGGCCTGGCGGGAGGCTGGCCGGGGGCCATCCTCGGCCAGCAGTGCTTTCGTCATAAAACGCAAAAGCAGCCCTTCCGGCGGTGGTTTTTCGTCAGCGTGGCGCTGAACGTGGCGGCGCTGGCCGGGCTGTACGTGGTTTATACCCACCTGCTCAGCCGCTAAGGGGCGAGGCTAGCGCGGCGTCTGGCGGATCCACACCAGGCGATCGACGTCAAAGCCCAGCTCGCGCGCGGTATTCAGGTAATCCTGCTTCACCGCCGCCGGAATGGTGGGGGTGCGCGACAAGATCCACAGATAATCGCGGTTGGGGCCGCTGACCAGCGCGTACTGGTAGTCATCGTCCAGGCGGATCACGTTATAGCCGCCGTAGAATGGCCCGAAGAACGACACCTTCAGCGCCGCGGTGGTGGGGGCGCCGGTGAAGTAGGCTTTTCCGTCGCTCTCATTCCAGCGTTTTTTGACCGGGTCATAACCGCGATTGACGACGCTGATCCCCCCGTCGCTGCGGGCGCCGTAGGTGGCGGTCACCTGCTCCAGGCCTCGCTCGAAGCGATTCTCCAGGCGGGCGACTTCATACCATTTTCCAAGGTAACGGCTGGCGTCAAACCCGCTAATCGGCTGAACGCCCTTCGGCGGGGTGGGCGATTTGCAGGCCACCAGGGTCAACGCGATAGCAACGCCAGTGACAACAGGCCATAGCTTCATGAGAACTCCTTTCATTTACGCGGTAGGGGAAAGTGTAGTGCAAAGCCACTACACTTCACGCCAGCCGACGTGATTCGTAGTATATTGAGAATATTCTTTGTTAACAGGTGGCCTCCATGCCTTACTCCATCGGCGAATTTGCCCGACTATGCGGGATAAATGCGACCACGCTTCGCGCCTGGCAGCGCCGCTATGGCCTGCTCAAGCCGCTGCGCACCGATGGTGGTCACCGTCAGTACAGCGATGACGACGTCCAGCAGGCGCTGAAGATCCTCGACTGGGTGAAAAAAGGGGTACCAGTCAGCCAGGTGAAGCCCCTGCTGTCGCGCCCCGGCGCGCGGCGCACCAACAACTGGCTGACGTTGCAGGAGACCATGCTGCAGAGGCTGAAAGAGGGAAAAATCGAGTCCCTGCGCCAGCTGATCTACGACGCCGGGCGCGAATATCCGCGCCAGGAGCTGGTCACCGAGGTGCTGCGTCCGCTGCGCAGCCAGGTCTCCGCCAACGTGCCGGCCATCATGACGCTGCGCGAAATTCTCGACGGCATCATCATCGCCTATACCTCGTTTTGCCTCGAAGGCGACAAGAAGGCGCCCGGGGACAACTTTCTGATCACCGGCTGGCACTTGACCGACGCCTGCGAAATCTGGCTTGAAGCGCTCAAACGTACCGGCCAGGGCCATCGCATCGACGTTCTGCCGGTGCCTCCCGCCGCCCTGGCGCCGGAGATTTTCCCCCAGCGCAACTGGCTGCTGGTTACCAGCGGCAAACTTTCCGCCGCCCGCCAGAGGCAGGTCGAACTCTGGCAGCAGCAGGTCGTCTCCCTCGAGGTGATTCCGCTCTAACCCCCTGTTTTAACTTACCCCACTCTCTGTTCCGCCAGCGCCCGGTGGCGCGGCGGGCGCACGCTTGCCCTTCGCACCACTCACGATCCCCCCTTAAAACACCAATCATAACAACATGATTTTTAACACAAATAAAATATATTTTTCTACAAACTTGGACAAATAATTTTATTTGTGTAAGTTTTAAGTATGCCATTACGCTACCGTATCTAGCCAGGATGTGATCCATGAGCACCTCGCCGTCTGTGATTCGTCGTTTCGTTGAGTACTACGCCGGGCTGGATGCGCAGCCGCCCGCGGCGCTGGCCGCGCTGTACCATCCGGACGCGACGCTGAGCGATCCTTTTGGTCAGCATCAGGGGCTGTTCGCCATCCAGCGCTACTTTACCCATCTGCTGGCCAACGTGGAGCAGTGCCGGTTCACCATCGACACGCCGCTTTGCGACGGCCAACGGTTCGCCGTGACCTGGACCATGCACTGGTCGCATCCGCGCATTGCCGGTGGAGAAACCCTGGCCCTGCCGGGTTGCTCCATGGTGGACATCGCCGGGGAGCAGATCCTTCACCAGCGCGACTACTACGACGCCGGGGAGATGATCTACGAGCATCTTCCTCTACTGGGCTGGGCGGTGCGCGGCGTGAAGCGGAGGGTGCGCTCATGATGACGGTACTCATCACCGGCGCCAGCTCCGGGATCGGCGCCGGTCTGGCGAAATCCTTCGCGGCGGATGGCCATCTGGTTATCGCCTGCGGGCGAGATGCTTCGCGCCTGTCGGCGCTCCAGCAGTTCAGCCCCAACATCAGCGGGCGCCTGTTCGATATGACAGACAGGGACGCCTGTCGCCAGGCGCTGACGGGCTGTTTTGCCGACCTGATCATTCTCTGCGCCGGGACCTGCGAATACCTCGACCACGGGCAGGTGGATGCCGCCCTCGTGGAGCGAGTGATGGCCACCAACTTTCTCGGGCCGGTGAACTGCCTGGCGGCGCTGCAGACGCAGCTGGAGGCAGGCGATCGGGTGGTGCTGGTCAGCTCGATGGCGCACTGGCTACCCTTCCCGCGCGCGGAAGCCTATGGCGCCTCCAAGGCGGCGCTGACCTGGTTTGCCAACAGCCTGCGTCTGGACTGGGAGCCGAAAGGGGTCGCCGTCACGGTGGTCTCTCCGGGCTTCGTCGACACCCCGCTGACGCGCAAAAACGACTTCGCCATGCCCGGCCGGGTGAGCGTGGATCGGGCGGTGACGGCGATCCGCCATGGCCTGGCGAAAGGCCAAAACCACATTGCCTTCCCCACCGGTTTCAGCCTGGCCCTGCGGCTGCTGGCCAGCCTGCCATCGGGTATCCAGCGCCTGCTGTTGCGCAGGATGGTGCGCTCATGAACATCGCCATCATCGGTAGCGGCATCGCCGGGCTGACCTGCGCCTGGCGGCTGGCCGGACACCATCAGGTGACGCTGTTCGAAGCGGGCGCCACGCCGGGCGGCCACACCGCCACCGTGGATGTCGCCACGCCGCAGGGCACCTGGGCCATCGATACCGGATTTATCGTCTACAACGATCGCACCTATCCGCGCTTTATGGGCCTGCTCAGCGAGCTGGGGATCGACGGGCAAAAAACGCAGATGAGCTTCTCGGTTCACAACCCGACCAGCGGCCTGGAGTACAACGGTCACAGCCTGACCTCGCTTTTCGCCCAGCGGCGCAATCTGCTGAAGCCGGCCTTCTGGGGGCTGCTGAGCGAGATCGTCCGCTTTAACCGGCTGGCGAAACTGGCGCTGACCGAGGCGCTGGATCCGGGGGCGACGCTGGAGAGCTTCCTCGCCCGCCACCGCTTCAGCCCCTTCTTCGCCCGCCACTATATTCTGCCGATGGGGGCGGCCATCTGGTCGTCGTCGCTGCAGGAGATGCGTCGCTTCCCGCTGCCGCTGTTTTTACGCTTCTTTGAACACCACGGCCTGCTGGATATTCGCGATCGCCCGCAGTGGTACGTGGTGCCCGGCGGTTCCCGGGAGTACGTTCGCGCCCTGCTCGCCAGGCTCGGCGATCGTCTGAATCTGCGGCTCAACGCGCCGATACAGCAGGTGGACCGTCACCCGACGGGGGTCACCCTGCGGCTGGCGTCCGGGGAGGCGCATTTTGACCAGGTGATCTTCGCCTGCCACTCCGCGCAGGCCCTGGCGATGCTGGCGGCGCCCACCGATTCCGAACGCGAAGTCCTCGGGGATATCGGCTGGCAGCGCAACGAGGTGGTGCTGCACAGCGATCCGCGCTGGCTGCCGGAGCGCCAGCGCGCCTGGGCCAGCTGGAACTATCGCCTGAGCGACGGGGATCGGGCCCGGGCCTGCGTCACCTACAACATGAATATTCTCCAGGGGCTGCCCGCGGACGCGCCGCTGTTCTGCGTCACCCTGAACCCGGACGCGCCGGTGGATGACCGCTACGTCTGGCAGCGCTTCGTCTATGAGCATCCGCTGTTTAACCCGCAAAGCTGGTCGGCCCAGCTGCGGCGCGAAGAGATTAACGGCCAGCAGCGGAGCTGGTACTGCGGGGCCTACTGGTACAACGGCTTTCATGAGGACGGGGTGCGCAGCGCGCTCGACGTGGTGCAGGGCATCGCCGCGGCGGAGGGCAACTGAGATGAACAGCTGCCTCTATCAGGGCGTCCTGCGCCACCGTCGCCTGCAGCCGAAGGCGCACCACTTCGTCTACCGCCTGTTTATGGCCTGGCTCGACCTCGACGAACTGGACAGGCTGCCTGAGGCGGGCATCCGCCGCAACCGCCTGGCCGCCGCTGCCTGGTACGACGCCGATTATCCGCTGGGCGCGCCGCTGAAGGCCCAGGTGCTGAACCGGCTGGAGAGCCTGACCGGCTGCCGCCCGGCGGGACGCGTGATGCTCCTGACCCAGCTGCGCTACTTCGGCTTCCATTTTAATCCGGTCAACTTTTACTACTGCTATGACGAGGCCGACACCCTGCGCTGGGTGCTGGCCGAAGTGCGTAACACGCCGTGGAATGAGCGTCATTACTACGCGGTGGACGGCCAGCAGGCGCGCCCGCTGGAGAAAGCCTTTCACGTTTCGCCGTTTAACCCGATGGACATGGTCTATCACTGGCGCTTCAACGCGCCCGGCAAAACGCTGCACATGCATATTGAAAACCATCAGGCCAGCAAGGTGTTCGACGCCACCCTGGCCCTGAGCCGCGTGCCATTGACCCGCGCCAACCTGCGCGGGCTGCTGCTGCGTCTGCCGCTGATGACCCTGAAAACCGTCCTCGCCATCTACTGGCAGGCGCTGCGGCTGTGGCTGAAGCGCGTGCCGCTGTACAACCATCCTGTCAGCAGGAGTGAACGCTCATGACCGATCCCGTCTTTGCGCTTGAACCCGATGTGCCGCGCAACGTGCGGCTCGCGCGCTGGCTGCTCTTTCGTCTGTTGAGCGGCCTCCGCGAAGGCTCGCTCACCGTGCGCGAAGGGGCGCAGACGTTTCATTTTGGCGACCCCGCCGCCGCGCTGCGCGCCGAGGCGCGGGTCTGCACGCCGGAGGTGTACTGGCGTCTGCTGACCGGCGGCAGCCTGGCGGCGGCCGAGGCCTGGATGGACGGCGACTGGGAGAGCCACCAGCTGACGGCGCTGCTGCAGATCCTCGCGCGCAACGGCGAGGTGCTGGGGCGTCTGGAGCGCGGCTTTCGTCTGCTGGGCAAGCCCGTCGCCCGCCTGCACCACTGGACCCGCCGCAACACCCGCGCCCAGGCGCGGGAGAATATCGCCGCCCATTATGACCTCGGCAACGAATTTTATGCCCACTTTCTGGATGACGACCTGCTCTACTCCAGCGCGTTGTTTACCGATGACCAGCAGGATCTGACCCAGGCCCAGCGGGCTAAGATGGCGCGCCTGTGCGATCAGTTGGCGCTCACTCCCGGCGATCATTTGCTGGAGATTGGCACCGGCTGGGGGGCGCTGGCCGAGTACGCCGCCCGCCATTACGGCTGCCGGGTCACCACCACCACCCTTTCCCGGGAGCAGCACCGCTGGGCTACCGAGCGCATGGCCCGCGCCGGGCTGCAGGATCGCGTCGAAGTGCTGCTCTGCGACTACCGCGATCTGCGCGGCGAGTACGACAAACTGGTGTCGGTGGAGATGATTGAGGCGGTGGGCCAGCGCTACCTCCCGGCCTTCTTCCGCACCTGCCAGGCGCGCCTGCGCCCGGGCGGCAGAATGGCCCTGCAGGCGATCACCATCCAGGATCAGCGTTACCGCGACTACAGCAAAAGCGTCGATTTTATCCAGCGCTACATCTTCCCCGGCGGCTTTTTGCCCAGCATCACCGCAATGAGCGAGCTGATGACCCGCCATACCGATTTTGTGGTGCGCAACCTGTTCGACATGGGCCCGGATTACGCCCGCACCCTGGCGCACTGGCGGCAGCGTTTTACCCACGCCTGGCAGGATATTGAAAAGCTCGGCTTTGATGAGCGCTTCCGCCGGATGTGGCTCTACTACTTCGGCTACTGCGAAGCCGGATTTAACGCCCGCACCATCAGCGTGGTGCAGCTCACCGCGGAGCGGGTATGACACGCCCGGCGCAGCACCTGCTGATGGCCCTCGCGTTCGATGTTTACTGGACGCTGGTGGTGATGTTGCGCGAGCGCGGTCTGCTGATCTGGCTGACGCTGGCCCTCTTCGCCTGGCTGCGGCTGCCGGCGGCCAGCCGTCCGCCCGCCCTGCTGTTGGCCGCGGCGGGCTGCGGCCTGGACGCCTGCTGGGCGCTGGCGGGGCTGATCGATTTTCGCGGCGACAGCCTGCTGCCCCTGTGGATGGTGGCCCTGTGGCTGATGTTCGCCGTCGTCTGGACCCGACTGACCCGCGCCACGACGCTTCCCGGCTGGGTGCTGGCCACGGTGGCGACCGTCGGCGGCCCGGTGGCCTACCTGATCGGCGCTCGCCTCGGCGCCATGAGCCTGCTGGTGCCGATGGCGCTTGCCGTGGCCGCCATGGCCTGCGGCTGGCTGGTGCTCATGCTGTTATTCCATCTGGGGATGGGGAGGCGAAAATGAGATTCGCCCTGTTACTGCTGTGGCTGACCACCCTCGCCCCGGCGGCCCACGCCGCCGACTGGCTGACGTGGCGTCGCGTCGGCGAGGCGACCCTCACCTGGGGGCCGTTCACCGTCTATCACTCGCAGCTGCGCACGCCCAATGGCCGGTATGACGGCCCGCAACAGGATCGGGCGCTGATCATCACCTACCGGCGCGACATCGATCGCGACGCGCTGGTGGACGCCACCCGCGACCAGTGGCAGGCGCAGGGCATTCTGCAGCAGGAGCCGCGCAGCGAAGCCTGGCTGCGCATGCTGCAGGGGATCTGGCCGGACGTCGCGCCGGGCAGCCAGCTGGCGTTCGTGGTCAGCGGCGGCGAGGGGCAGTTCTGGTACCGCGCCAGCGCCGCGCAGACCGCCTTTACCCCGCTCGGCCCGCGCCAGTCGGCGGCGTTCAGCACCCGCTTTCTCGCCATCTGGCTCGATCCGCGCACCACTTATCCCGAACTGCGTCAGCAGTTAATCGGAGGTACACCATGAAACGCATTCTGACCCTTGGCCTGGCGCTGCTGATGCTGATTCTCGCCGGCTGCAGCACCGAGGTCACCGAATACCGGCAGCAGCAGCCCGCCCTCGACATCTTTCACTATTTTCAGGGCCGAACCGAGGCGTGGGGGATGGTGCAGGATCGCAGCGGCAAGCAGCTGCGCCGCTTCCATGTAGCGATCGATGGCGACGTCGTCGGCGACACCCTGACGCTCCATGAGCGCTTTGTCTATGACGACGGCGAGAAGCAGCAGCGGGTATGGCGCATTCGCCGCACCGGCGATAACCGTTATCAGGGCACCGCCGGCGATATCGAAGGGGTGGCCAGCGGCCAGGCGGCAGGCAATGCCTTTCACTGGCGCTACAGCATGAGCGTCGAGGCCAGCGGCAGCCGGTGGCTGCTGCACTTTGACGACTGGATGTTCCTGCAGGACGGCAGCCATTTGTTTAACAAAACCGAGATGAAGAAATTCGGCATTACGGTCGCCACCGTGACCCTTTTCTTTACCCGAACCACAGCAGAAGAGAGGACAGCGCCATGAACACGCAACCTGTCATTGGGATCAGCGGATGTTTAACCGGCTCAGCCGTGCGATTCGACGGCGGGCATAAGCGTATGGGCTTTGTGATGGATGAGCTCGCGCAGTGGGTGGCGTTTAAACCCGTCTGCCCGGAGATGGCGATCGGCCTGCCCGTTCCCCGCCCGGCGCTCCGCCTGGTGCAGACCCCGGTCGGGGAGATCCGCATGCGCTTCAGCCACGCCCCGCACGAGGATGTGACGGAGAAGATGGCTGATTTCGCCAGCGCCCATCTGGCAACCCTGGGCGAACTGTCGGGCTTTATCGTCTGCGCCAAATCGCCGAGCTGCGGGATGGAGCGCGTGCGGCTGTATGACGAAAAAGGCAATCGCGGACGTAAGGAAGGCGTGGGGCTGTTTACCGGCGCCCTGATGGCGCGCTACCCGTGGCTGCCGGTGGAAGAGGATGGCCGGCTGCACGATCCGCTGCTGCGGGAGAATTTTGTCGAGCGCGTTTTCGCCCTGCATGAACTCAACGCCCTGCGCGCCCGCGGCCTGACCCGCCACGGCCTACTGGCCTTTCACAGCCGCTACAAGCTGCAGCTGCTGGCTCACCACCAGGCGGGCTACCGGGAGATCGGCCCGTTCGTCGCCTCGCTGCATGAATGGGAGGATCTGGAGGCTTTCTTCGAGGTCTATCGCGAAAAGCTGATGGCGATCCTCAAGCAGCCCGCCTCGCGGAAAAACCACACCAACGTGCTGATGCATATTCAGGGTTATTTCCGCGACCAGCTGAACAGCCGCCAGCGCGGCGAGCTGCGGGAGGTGATCCTCAACTATCGCGCCGGGCTGCTGCCGATCCTCGCCCCGCTGACGCTGCTTAAGCACTATCTGGCCGAGTATCCGGATCGCTACCTGCAGGCGCAGAACTATTTTGACCCCTACCCGCAGGATCTGGCCCTGCGCCTGACGGTGAACTGAGGGAACCTGGGCCAGCTGCCCGGCGGCGCTGCGCTTGCGCGGGCCTACGGGGGAAGGAGGTTTTCTGTAGGCCGGATAAGGCATTTATGCCGCCATCCGGCACTGCCGCGGGTACGGTGCCTGACCGCCCGGCGGCGCTGCGCTTGCCGGGCCTACGGGGGGAAGGAGGTTTCCTGTAGGCCGGATAAGGCATTGATGCCGCCATCCGGCACTACCGCGGGTACGGCGCCTGACCGCCCGGCGGCGCTGCGCTTGCCGGTCCTGGGGGGAAGGAGGTTTTCTGTAGGCCGGATAAGGCATTTATGCCGCCATCCGGCACTGCCGCGGGTACGGTGCCTGGCCGCCCGGCGGCGCTGCGCTTGCCGGGCCTACGGGGGGATCCCGCAGGCCTCCTCAGTCGTAGCCCGGCTAAGCGTAGCGCCAGCCGGGAACGCGCCTTCGACAACGTTATCGCATCAGAACCACGCCTCAAACATCCCGCCGACGTTCAGCGAATCCAGCTGCTGGTCCTGGGTGCCGTTAACCTTCGCGGTATGCTCGTTGTCCACCTGGCCACCGGTCACGTAGAAGCGCAGCATCGGACGGAACTCCGGCCCCATGCCGATGGCGATGTTCTGCGACAGTGTCAGCTTCCAGCCGTGGTTATCCCCGCCCTGGTCGTAATCCACGCGCTGGTAGCCCGCTTCCAGCCAGGTGGAGTGCACGTCGTTCCAGAAGTACATTGGCCGCACGATGGCGCCGTAGTTTTTACGGTTGTCGGTGTTGTCATTGCCGTTGTCGTAGTCGTGGAAGGCCAGCAGGTATTCGATCTGCGCCTGCTGGGTGAACTTATGGCTGCCCTCGAAGCTGGCGTAGACCGTGGTCAGGTCGTCGGTTTTGTTGTAGACGCTGTTATCCGAGTTGTCGGAGTAGCGCAGGATCACCTTGTTCACCCCGCTGTCGTTGGTGTGGCTCAGCACCAGGCCGCCCTGCCAGGCTTCGAGGCGCGCGTCGCTGTCCACCGCCTTCGAGTCAAAACCGTAGTTGGCGTACACCTCGACGTCGAACGGCCCGGCCTTGATGTTGTGGGTTTTGGTGGTCAGCGCGTAGTGGCCGTTATCGCCGGTGTCGGAGCTGCCGGTACAGGTGATACGCGACGGGTTGGTCTCATCGGCCATCACTTCCGGGCTACAGGATTTCACCTGCGAGACCGTCGCCACGTCGAACTGCACGCCGCCGATATCAAAGTTCTTCACCCCGGCGCCCTGGCCGTCGTGGTTCATCCAGAAGTAGTCGTTGATCCCCTGTTGCGGACGCTGGTGGAAGTCGCGCCCGGCCCAGATATAGGCGTTGGGGTTGGAGTCGAGGACGTTGGTGACGCCAACGTAGGCCTTCTTCAGGTTAACTTCGTCGCTCCAGTGGTCGAACATGACGTTGAGATCCCAGATAGCCCCCTGCGCGCTTTTGAAGGCTTTGCTGATCTGGAATTCGCCGCCGTTGCTTTCGTTGCCGAGACGGCCGATCGCCGAGGCGCCGTTATAGGAGCCGTCGACGCCGACATATTTCTGGTCGCCGGTCTGGAAGTGGGCGCCATAGCGGGCATAGCCGCTGAACTTGAGGCCGAACGGAATGGCCATATCCGGCGAGGCGGCGGTGGTCTGCGGGTTGGTGATCACATCGACCTTTTTGTTGGCCGCGGCGTCGATTTTCGCCTGGCGATCGGCCAGCGCTTTATCAACGGCTTTGGCGACGATGGCGTCGATCTGTTCCTGAGTAAATTCTTGCGCCATTACAGAGGTAAGCGGAAAAAACGCGGCGATAACCGCCATGGTTAATGGAAGCTTTTTTATCATTGTCATGAGTTTCTCAATATAGGTTAATTTTATTCAGACAATAACCAGCCTATTCTGAGCTGACAGAATATATCGCTATCATCAGAACAAGTTATTTTTTATTTTGTACGGTCACAGAGGCATTACACAATTATCGCTATTTTCCCTCCTTCGCTGATATTAAACAGGTGGTCTTTCGCCACTGACAAAAAACACAGCACGAACCAATAAACGCTATTTTTCGGCTGCAGGCAGACGGCGTAATACATGCCCCCGCAGGGGCATGTCAGCAAAATTTAACCAAAGATATAGGTATTGACGAGATTTTCGAGTAATTCCTGACGCCCGCTCTGATGCTGCGGATTCAGATTATGCTGCTCAGCGTATCGGGCAATATTATCCAGCGACATCTGCCCGGTCATAATTTTCTGCCCCAGCTCGCCCTTCCAGCCGGCATAGCGTTTTGCCAGACCCTGATCGAGCTTGCCATCCTCAATCATGCGCGCGGCCAGCTTGAGGGACAGCGCCATTACGTCCATGGCGCCAATATGGCCATAGAACATGTCGTATTTGTCGATGCTCTGCCGACGAACTTTGGCGTCAAAGTTCAGGCCGCCGGTGGTGAATCCCCCGGCTTTGAGGATCTCGTACATCACCAGGGTATTTTCTTCCACGCTGTTCGGGAACTGGTCCGTATCCCAGCCGAGCTGCGCATCGCCGCGGTTGGCATCAACGGAGCCAAAGATCCCCAGCGCGATGGCGCTGGCGATTTCATGGTGGAAAGAGTGCCCCGCCAGGGTGGCGTGGTTGGCTTCAATGTTCACCTTGATCTCATTTTCAAGACCAAACTGCTTCAGGAAGCCATACACCGTCGCGACATCGTAATCGTACTGATGCTTGGTGGGCTCCTGCGGTTTCGGCTCGATAAGCAGCGTGCCGCCAAAGCCAATCTTATGCTTATGCTCCACCACCATCTGCAGGAAGCGGCCAATCTGCTCGCGCTCCTGGCGCAGGTCGGTATTAAGCAGCGACTCGTAACCTTCGCGGCCGCCCCACAGCACATAGTTTTCGCCGCCGAGCTGGTGAGTGGCGTTCATGGCGGTCACCACCTGCGTGGCCGCCCAGGCAAACACCTCCGGATCGGGGTTGGTCGCCGCCCCGGCGCCGTAACGCGGGTGGGTAAAGCAGTTGGCGGTGCCCCACAGTAGTTTCACGCCGGTTTGCTGCTGTTTCTCCGCCAGCACCTCGGTCATGAGGGCGAAATTGTGCAGATATTCTTTCAGCGACGCGCCTTCTGGCGAGACGTCGACATCGTGGAAGCAGTAATACGGCACGTTGAGCTTGTAGAAAAATTCAAACGCCACGTCCGCTTTGCGTTTGGCCATTTCCAGCGCATCGCCCGCGGCCTGCCAGGGACGCTCAAACGAGCCGGCGCCAAACATATCCGCGCCATTCCAGCAGAAGTTATGCCAATAACAGGCGGCAAAACGCAGATGGTCTGCCATGCGTTTTCCCAGCACGATTTCATCCGGATTATAGTGGCGAAACGCCAGCAGATTATCGGTTTTGGGTCCGGCAAAGCGAACGCGATCAACCTGGTCGAAATAGGTTTGCATGATGAACTCCGAAATTGAGAAACAGGAAAATTAACAACTGTGACACATCGTGTATTCTCATCGTCGGTTGCTCAATTACGTTATTTCACTCAGCGATTGAGAAAATGCTCAAATGTGAGCCATCTCGCAAATAAAACTATTTTAAATATCTCGCTTCGCGCGCGTATAGCGTACACTTCCTGGGGAATTCAGGTATCCATACCAAATTAAAATGCCGGTTTTGTCACAATGCCTGCCTGCCAGAAAATTAGCGGCGGATAACGGTTCAACGCAGGCGATACAGGCCTTTGCTTCGAGGATCACAGAAGTAAAAAAACATAATTACGTAATTTAAAAACGTAATAGATTCTTCCAGGTCAACTGTGTCAGAAAGTGTTTCACCTACACAAAACAAACCGGAGTCTGCTTAGAATGAGTAAAAACATAATGCACAGTCGGCATGATGAATATCATAAATTAACCCGTGGAGAACGAATTGGTTATGGCATGGGCGACTTTGCGCAAAACCTGGTTTTCGGCACAATTGGGGGTTTTCTGGCTTTGCATATGCTGACGGTAAATACCATCAGCACAGCAACGGCAGGCTTTATTTTTCTTTTTGTCCGTATCATTAATGTGTTTTGGGATCCGATGGTCGGAACCTACGTGGATAAACGAACCTCGAAAGCAGGGAAATATCGTCCGTGGCTGTTACGAGCCGGCGTTCCGCTGGTGATCCTGTCGGCATTACTGTTCGCGCCGATCCCTGGAGTGAAAGGTTCGGTGGCTTTCGCCTTTATTATTTATCTGGCGCTGGACTTAGTTTATTCCTTAGTCAATATTCCCTATGGCTCGCTGAATGCGTCGCTGACCCGCGACCCGGAATCGATCGATAAACTGACCAGTACCCGCATGATGCTGGCCAACAGCGCCAACCTGCTGGTCTATACCCTGTTCCCGATGTTCGTGCAGATGGCGGCGCCGAAAGATCGCAGCCTGAAAGACACCGGCTTTTTTGGCCTTGAGCTGAATCTGGGCAACTATACCGATCCGTCGGCGAACTACGCCTGGTTTGGCGTATACGCCATCTATATGATCATCGGCGCGGTGGCTCTGTTTATCTGTTATAAATTCACCAAAGAACGCGTTGTCGCGACCGCCGAGCAGACCGCCAACGTCAAAACCACCGACCTTTTCCACGAACTCAGACATAACCGCCCGCTGGTTATTCTCGGCATGTTCTTTATGCTGGCCTTTACCTTCATGTTCTTCATGAACACCGTTAACGGCTTCTTCAACCAGTTCGTCGTCGGCCATTCCGAATGGATGGGCGCCGTGGGTCTCGTTGCGTCTATTCCAGGCATCGCCTTCCCGGTGTTCTGGCCGAAACTGAAAAAAATCTTTGGTAAAAAAGGCTTCTTCCATCTGTTCCTCGCCATGTTCATCGTCGGCGAACTGCTGACCTACGTCTGGTCCCGCGAAGGGATGCACGACGCCCTGTGGCTGGCCTATATCGCCACCTTTATTAAACAGTGGGGCTTAACCTCCGCCACCGGCTTTATGTGGGCGCTGGTACCGGAAGTCATCGCGTATGGCGAATTAAAATCTGGCAAACGCAATGCCGCCATTATCAATGCCATTATGGGACTCTTCTTCAAGATCGGCTTCACCATCGGCGGCGCGATCCCGCTGTGGCTGCTGGCGGTGTATGGATTTAATGAAAGCGGCGCCGTGCAGAGCGCCAGCGCCATCGACGGGATCATTATGACCGCGGTGTGGATCCCGATCGCGCTGGCCGCTATTTCGATGGTGATTATCCAGGTTTATCCGATCTCCGATAAACATGTTACCGACATTAACCGTCAGCTGGATGAGATCCGCGTGTAGTTAAAAAAATTATAAATCAGACCGATTCGTCACTTTCCATTTTAAAAGGTGTAATGAAATGTCACTTATTCAAAACCCGATATTACGCGGCTTTAATGCCGACCCCAGTATTATTCGCGTCGAGGATACGTACTATATTGCCAACTCGACGTTTGAGTGGTTCCCGGGCGTGCGTTTACATGAGTCGAAAGACCTGAAAAACTGGAACCTGCTGCCTTCGCCGCTCTCCACCACCACCCTGCTGGACATGAAGGGCAACCCCTCCTCCGGCGGCATTTGGGCGCCGGCGCTCTCCTGGGCCGATGGGCAATTCTGGTTGGTGTATACCGATGTGAAGGTCACCGAAGGCGCCTTTAAAGACATGACCAACTACCTGACTACCGCGAAGGATATTCGGGGCCCGTGGAGCGACCCGATCAAGCTGAACGGCGTCGGGTTTGACGCCTCGCTGTTCCATGACGACGATGGCCGGAAATATATCGTCCAGCAAACCTGGGATCACCGGGAGTATCATCACCCCTTCGATGGCATTACCTTAACGGAGCTGGATACCAAAACGCTGAAGTTAATGCCGGAAACCGCGCGCACCATCTACCGCGGCACCGCCGTGGCGCTGGTCGAGGGGCCGCACCTCTATAAACTGAACGGCTACTACTATCTGTTTGCCGCCCAGGGCGGCACCGTGTTTACCCACCAGGAGGTGGTGGCGCGGTCGAAAACCCTCGAGGCCGACAGCTTCGAAACCGAGCCGGGCGACGTGTTCTTAACCAACGTCGATACCCCGGACAGCTACATCCAGAAACAGGGCCATGGCGCGCTGGTCTCCACTCCGGAAGGCGAATGGTATTACGCTTCGCTCTGCGCCCGGCCGTGGAATCGCCCGGGGGAATCCATCTACGACCCGCGCGGCTGGTCAACCCTCGGCCGGGAAACCTCGATCCAGAAAGTGTACTGGGACGATGAGGGCTGGCCGCGTATTGAAGGCGGTCACGGCGGGAAAACCTTCGTCGAAGGGCCGAAAGACGCCATCTTCACCGAAAGCGCCAGCGATAACAGCCAGCAGGATGACTTTACCTCGCCAGCGCTCGACCCGAACTGGAATACCCTCCGGGTGCCGTTTACGGCCAAAATGGGCACCACCGGCGATGGCAAATTAACCTTAATCGGCCAGGGTTCGTTAGCCAATACGCATGACCTGTCGCTGATTGCCCGCCGCTGGCAGGCTTTCTATTTTGACGCCGCAGTGAAAGTGAAATTCGAGCCCTTCAGCTACCAGCAGATGGCCGGGTTAACGAATTACTATAACGACCGCCACTGGAGCTTTGTCTTCCTGACCTGGAATGAAATTAACGGCAAGGTCATCGAAGTTGGCGAAAATAACCGCGGAAAATACACGTCGTACCTGAAAGATAATGCCATCAAGGTGCCGGACGGCGTGGAATACGTCTGGTTCCGGACCAAAGTCCGCAAGCAGACCTACAGCTATGAATACAGCTTCGATGGCGTGACCTTCACCGAGATCCCGGTCCAGTTGGATGCCGCGGTACTGTCCGATGACTATGTGTTGCAGAGCTACGGCGGGTTCTTTACCGGGGCGTTCGTCGGCCTGGCGGCGGTAGACTACGCCGGGTACGGCACCCAGGCTGAGTTTTATCAGTTCGAGTATCAGGAGCTGGGCGATAGGTTAGCGGCCGATGGGAGCTATAGCTGGGAGGCTGGCGAGACGCGGGATAAGTAAGAGAGTGTGAGCCCCCGCTACCGGTAAGGTAGCGTGGGTTTTGTGGGGTGTTTGATGAACGTAAATCGAGCGCTGTCGGATGTCAGTCTGCGGGGCGCAGCCGGGCCTTCAGCTCTTCGGGAGTAAACGGCGGATCTCGCCGGTGCAGCATTGCATGGCAATTGGGACATACCGGGATCAGATCGGTTTCAGGGTTCAGACGGTAGTCCTGCTTGATCCCGGCCAGCGGAATGAGATGGTGGATATGGATAAAACCCTGGCCGATTTCGCCATAGCGGCTGGCCATATCCAGACCGCATACCTGACACCGGCAGCCATGCAGGCGAAGCGCCGCCTGACGAGCCTGACGGTCGCGCTCATAGCGATTGACCACCACCTGCATCGCCGCCCCTTCCACGAACTCCATAGTCGTCTGTCCCTCATCGGGGAAAAGCGCAACCTCGTCATCGCCAGCGCCCTGCGACGCGATCGTAAATCCTTGATCCAGTAACAGACGCACGCATTTGGATTTAATCCCTCCGCTGAAATCCGCCGGGGTAAATTCCGTGCCTGTCGCAAGCGTGGCCGCTAACCCGACGATGGCTTTTGAAGGATACCGACGCCCCTCAAACTCGATCTCATACAGACGCGCGCTTTTAAACTGATGCGCAACGCCTGCATCGTAAGCGCGAATGGCGGCGATGATGCATTCCCTGGATAAATGGTCCGGTAGTTTTTTCATAAGACATAGCTATCTGATGGCGCGAAGCTTGAGTATAAATAGAAAGCTATGGGCTTTTCGAACAAATAACTAGCAGTGATAGTTAAATCGCGATCCACGTAGAACCGCCGCATCTGGTGGGTTGATCGGCAAGGATTTTGCGAGCATCATCGCATTTATTTAGCTGCCAATATCACGCTATGCCCTCCAGCACGACCCTGCAACACGCGATCGAGAACATCACCATCTGGCGCAAAGGCGAACAGCGTGCGCCACATAAGCCACTGCTGCTGCTGTACGTCCTCTCGCAGTACCAGCGCGGCCATGCGCGGATGTTCGACTACGCCTCGGAGATACGCGATGAGCTGCATAGCCTGCTGGAACGCTTTGGCCCGCAGCGCCGCCAGTACCGGCCGGACATGCCCTTCTGGCGCCTGAAAGGCGACGGCTTCTGGGAGCTGCACAACAGCGAACAGTGCTCAACCCAGGGCAGCCGACAGCCGCCCGGCAAAGAGCTGGAGCTCTGCCACGTCGCCGGCGGCTTTGATGAGCCGCATTTTGCGCTACTCAACAGAAATAAGAAGCTGATCAATACCCTCGCCCATCAGATCCTCGAGGCGCACTTTCCGGAGAGTATTCAGGAAGAACTGGCAGAAGAGATGGGGTTTGATCTGCAGCAGATCCGTAAAGAGCGCGACCCGCATTTTCGCCAGCAGGTGCTGCGCGCCTATAACTATGAGTGCGCGATCTGCGGCTTCAATATGCGCCATGATAATACCTCCGTCGCTCTGGAAGCGGCCCATATCAAATGGAAGCAGCACGGCGGCCCCTGCGAAATCCCTAACGGCCTGGCGCTCTGCGCGATTCACCATAAGGCCTTTGATAAAGGATCCATTGGTCTGGATGAGGATATGCGCATCCAGGTTTCGCCAGCGGTGAACGGCGGGGGCATTGTTGGCAGGCTGTTCTGGGATTTTGATGGTAAGCCGATTACCTTGCCGCAGGGGAAAGAATGCTATCCGCAGGAAGGGTTTGTGGCGTGGCACCGGCGGGAGGTGTTCAGGGGATGAGGGGGGATGGTGATAAGCGGGTTTCGATGCTACCTTCTCGCTCCTGAACATCAACAGATCTTTTCGTGTCTGCGCCACCATCGTCTTTAAGACACATATACGGAGGAATTGGCATCTCATTTGCTCCTTATCGTTGAAATTAACTGCAATGTAATAATGTAGAGTACAGCTGAAAGGAATATTACTATTATCAGCGATATATAAAAGAAAGTGTCATACATCGTATCGGCGTTCACACTCCCGAACAAGAAGTGGCAAATATCCCTTGCGATATCATAATCGAGATAGATTTCCGGCCTTGGAAGTGCACGTCCCAGAACCAAAAACAGCAATATAAAATAAATAATCTTACTGATTTTACGAGCAAACGTTATTAGAGCCACTGGCAACAACCTCCACCCAACCGCGAGCCATCAGGGAACGCATGCAGGGAACCTGTACTAACGATGTATTCATAAGCGCATTTCGGATCATGGCAAAATCAGAATTATGGGTGATAGTAATACAACCCTCGGAAACCGTACCCGGATGCAAACGGAAGTTACCACGTTTCACACCCTCTACCCACGTCTCATCGTCAATTCCGCGGTCGTCACTCCATAATGCAAACCAATCGCTTTTCCCCCGCCGTAGTTCGCGGCAGGACGTAATGAAACGATTGGTGTTAGCCCTGCTTTTATTTATTTTCAAACACTTGGCTATAGCCCCCGCTCTCACGCCGGAAGCGGATATCACTCTGGTGAATCCGTCAATGTTTGCTCGTGAAGGATATCGACGGCACAACATGATGCTGTCGATGTGTTCACATAAACCGCCTGTTCATGAGTCATAACCTGTTTCTGCCATGAACAAGTCAGAGAAAATATATATAAACTGATAATTTTAACATCCAAGTTTATGCGTATCCAATCACTAATCTAATATTTATACGCGCTTTATAATTTATTGAATTAATACTTCTCACATCAAGATAATTCATTATAATAATTTACCAAAAACTGATATACAATGATGTTTTACACCTTATTGAAACCAATGATTCAAAACCATTTTACAATACAATCTGTAACAATTAGATTATAGTAACATTTATCAATTTATTTATTCTCTTATAAATTATCATCGATTGTCTCTTGAAAAAGTGATGTAAATTTTCAGTCGTTTATTCAAACATAGGATAGCTATATGGCAGACATAGAAGGGATAGCTCGGAAGATATATGACATCATTATTTCTCCTGATACAGTTACAGGACTTATCAATGGCGGATTATCTGTTCCTTTAGATTATGGTTATCTGATTTACGGTATCTTTGATACGGATACAAGATATGAACGTGAAACAGAAAGAATCCGTATGATGACCGCGATAAGACATGACATCCTTAACTATGAAAATATCGTTAATGCAGTTAAATTAATCCTTCAGTTATTTAATAAATATCTATCCGAATCAGAACAAGATAGAATATACAGAAGTGTAGTTACCTCTATCGTGGGTAGAATCTCTACGAATATTATCGCATCGAACATCGCTAAAGCCGTTATAGAAAAAACGTCATTTACTTATGTAGTATTTAAGGGGAAAGGGAATCCAATAGCCTTTTTAAGTACTATCCTCTTGTTTGGTGGAATGGCAGAGCGTTCCATCAGGACCTCTGATAAACTCAGGAATGAAGCGCCCGAGGTATACTCGTTATTAATACCCCGCGATTATGATCTGCTTTATTTCTTATTTGCCGATGCGGTACAACCTTTTGTGGATGCCATCCATGCAGGATACACTGAGGACAACTCCGTGTTCGATAAGATTATGAAAAGAGTGGAAGATCATTTAAATACGAATGCTAAGGCTGGGTGATATGAAAAAAATCATCACGCCACTCGTCGATATAGTTCTCTGCACCTATATTATTACCACATGCTTTATTTGCCTGACTGAGTTTAATAACTGGCAGAATAAAATAATCTCAGTGACGATTATAATCGGCAGCGCTTATATCATCGCCATTGCATTGAATAGATTACTGGGAACAAAGATAGGTGTGTTAAGCGGTATTTTTAATTTACTATCAGGCCCACTATTAATTATTGGCGCTATTGTTTGCATAGCCTTACTTGACCCGTGGCCGGTTAAGGTTATTGGTCTGTTTTTATGGGTCATTATAATGTTTTGTTTACCTTCATTTATAAATAGAGATAAGGAATAATCATGTCAAATCCAGCATATCTTTGGCTAACCGATACAAACGGCTCCCCTATAACGGGTAGTTCTCTCGTTACAGGGCGTATTGGCGCTATTGAATTAAAAGCGGTAACGCACCACCTATCCATTCCTGTGGATGGAAACACCGGGAGATTAACAGGAACCAGAGTACATACGCCTATTACGGTACAGAAAGATTTTGATAAAACAACGCCCCTTTTATACAAAGCGCTGAGTGAGAATCAAACATTAAAGTCGGCAACCATAAAGATGTATCAGATCCTTGATGCAGGTGTTGAAAGCGAATATTTTAATATTATATTAGAGAATGTAAAAGTAACCGGAATTACCCCCAACTTATTTCCTGATTCTGGTACAGGTACGCACAGCGAGACGATTCAGTTAAGGTATGAGGCCATCACCTGGAAACATTGCGATGGGAATATCATTTACAAAGATTCCTGGAACCACAGGGCAACGGCATAAATTCCCCTTAGACTAAAGGCCATTCAAAAAAGTGGCCTTTTCTAAGTTTAACTGATGATTTAAACCACCCTCGCCAAACAAGCCATCCAAATGCAACCGCATGGTTTGGAGGCATAGCATCTTGAAGCTATACCTCCTTGAGTAGCGCTAAATTAATTCAGCCCATTCGATACCTGCATTGCTTTAAGCCCCCTATAACTTCCGCTGTTCCAGGCTGGAATAAATCGTTTTAATTTCCGCTTGTAAGCTTTCGCCACGGTATACCATCGACGTATCGTATCGTATCGTATCGTTTGTACTTCTCATCACGCGTAGCGCTAAACCAGTTGAACGATCCTATGCACAGCAGCCCTTCATCACCAATCACGATTTTACTGTGAACACGTTTGACCAACATAGTCACAATGCCCAGCGCATTTAGTTTTTCCACTGCATCATTAAGGCGCTGCTGTTTTGCTTTGCGCTTTTCATAACTGACGTCTTTGGTATTAAAGCTTTTATCCGTTACGACAGTAATGTCGATACCACTTTAAGCACACCTGTTTTAGTTCCACGCACTTTCTGAGAGTTCCGGTTTTTCAGCCATCAGCCGGTACTCTTCCGGCGTCAGGTTGTTCAGGGACTCATGAGGCCGCTCGTTGTTATATTCTATCAGCCAGCGCTCGGTAATTTCCCGTGCTTCATTCAGTGTTCTGAACAGGTAAAAATCAAGAATTTCTGTCCGGTATGTCCGGTTGAACCGTTCGATAAAAGCATTTTGTGTAGGTTTACCCGGTTTAATAAATTCGAGCTGCACGCCATGTTCTTCGGCCCATTGTGCCAGTGCCCGCGAGACCAGTTCTGGCCCGTCGTCCATCCGCATTTTCAGCGGATAGACGCGGTTTGCCACGATCCTGTCCAGCACCCGGATGATTCGCTGAGCCGGGATATTCCGGTTGATTTCTATCGCCAGTGCTTCACGGTTAAAATCATCCACCACATTGAAGGTCCGGAAGCCTCTGCCGCAGACCAACGCGTCGTGCATAAAATCGATGGACCAGCTCTGGTTCATCGCCTCTGGCGTCACCAGCGGAACCGGATTGCGCACTGGCAGGCGCTGTTTTCCCTTACGGCGAAAATTCAGTTTCAGCAGGCAGTAAATCCGGTGAACGCGCTTATGGTTCCAGCTTTTGCCCTGCCTGCGCAGCACCTGAAAAAGCTTTTTAAATCCGTATCGCGGATAGCGTTCAGCCGCCACGGTCAGCGCCATAATGACTGGCTCATCACGTTGCGTATCCGGCTGATAACGAAATACCGTCCTGCTCAGCGACAATATCCTGCATGCCTGACGTAAGCTCATGGCAAACTGCGCGGTCAGATAGCTGACCAACTCACGCTTTATCGCTGGTTTTAAAGCTTTTTTTCAATAACGTCTTTCAATGCGCTGCACTCGAGGCTCAGGTCTGCAAACATCTGTTTCAACCGGCGGTTTTCATCTTCGAGGTCCTTCATCTTTTTGATATCAGAGGCTTCCATACCGCCGAACTTCGCTTTCCAGTTGTAGTACGAAGCCTCAGAAATCCCGGCTTCGCGGCACACATCTTTGACGGTGCGTCCGGCTTCGACGGACTTCAGAACGGCGATGATCTGGTGTTCGGTGAATCGGGCTTTGCGTATGGCGATCTCCTCCAGGGATATATTCAGTATGCCGGAAGATCTCTAAATGTGAATGGTCCGGTTTACCGGGATGCTTACAGGTTGACTCAGATTGACTTCTGTTGAAAGGAGAATCGCGAAAAGCCTTGCGTAGCGCGGATTTCAGGCACAAAAAAGACGTCCGTCGACGTCTATTGATGTTCCGATGGGGAAGGCCGGACTCGAATTTCACACCTAATAGGCTGATATCAATATTGTTTATAAACAGAAATAAATAGTTATACCCGTACTTGTACCCACAAGTTAAAATCCGTACAAAAAATAGACATTTCAAGTGGGTATAAAGCCATACCAGTAGAACACCGATATGGCTATCAAAGCAGGATTCAGGCAGGAAGGAAAGTTTTCTTCAGAGGCACCAAAAGTTTGGTTTCGATATCAACCTGCTCATAGTTTTCAATGAGGGCTCTGACAAGATCGTCCAGCGTCCAGAGCGTCAGAGGTATCTGTGAGCGGTCGGCTTCATAGCGAGCATCTTTCGTAAAGCCCCCCGTACTGACATAAAGCCCACGATCTTCTGGATGACGACCGCCAATAAAGCTGCGGATCTGCTGACTCCCCATTTGCTCCCTGCGATGTTTTACCTCAACGATAATACGTGGATTTTCAAAACCAAATCCATCAGGTGAAGCAATAATGTCTTTACCCCGATCGGCTCCCGCAGGTGAGACCTGCGTTTTATAGCCCATGCCGCGTAAAACTCCGGCAACAAGATTTTGCATCTCATCCCAGTCAAGAGAGTTGATACGATCTTTGATACCCTCAAACGCCAGCATTTCCATATCGCGAAGCGGATCCGAAACAGCCTCATCTTCATCCATCGCAATTGGATTCTGAGTAATTACATCTGCAGTGGGTTTCTTATCCTGCAAAAGCTCTTCTAGCGCATATTCTGGAAGCTGGAAAACCGTCAGCGTAGAACCCAATGTGTTTTTGGTAGCAACAGACAGTCTATCGCGGTCGATTTCTTGAGTATTCCATTTAACCTGCCGAGCGATACCCATCCCCTCTTCCACCCATTCAGGATGATACTGGAAGTCTGAAGTAACTTTGCCTAGCAAATAAGTACGGTTGGCTGGCGAATAGGTAATAACCCAATCACCCTTTTGGATCTCATTCACAAAACGCCAGACCTGCGATGCGCCAGAACGGGCTGTTCCGAGCTTTGTTAAGGGATCAGCCTCCTGGTATAAGGCGAGTAACTGGGCTCGGGATAGGCCGGATTTGACTAATGGAGCCAGCTGAGACCAACCGATGCCTACAATTTGCTTATCGCGAAAATCGTCATAGAGCTTGCCGCCGTCACCGCGGATCATCCACATTCTATTGCCCATACCAGTCCCTTCATGAGGAAAAGAAATTATGCTGGATCATAAGCTTGATCGTAGTATGCGTCAAAACCATCAACAACGACGGCCCAGCATTCCCGGATTGTGCTTGCGATAATGTGCCCAGTTAAAATTACAGCTTCAATTTGCATGATATTTCGTCCATATAAGTAAAAGCACCAACCAGCATCGGCAGGTGCTTTTTGGAATGAGTAAATTAAATAAGTAAGGAAAGCTGCAGTGTGAATCAGGAAGGCTATTCCCAATGTTCACCGTGCCGCGCTTTCAATAAACCTGTTGCCTGTCGCGCCCGCAGAATATCGACTGCCCGCAGATATGGGGACTGTTCTTGCCAGTCGAATCCCCTGCGATCAATACGAACCAGCCCGTACTTTTCCACCAGAAAATTAACGGCATCGGCCAAAGATATACCGGCATCGATATGTTCCTGAATTACCGTTTCATCACTGAATGGCGTGTCGTTGAGAGTCAGGCCATAATGTTGTTCCAGCAGGAGTGCAAGCAGCATTTGCCAGACAGCCACGGGCGACAGACATAGCTTCGCCGCCTGCGGATTTGTTGCAGGTAGAGTTTTCATATTTGCTCTTGTGAAAGTAGTTAACGATGGGTGGAGTAAACGGCGATGTATACGTAGCCGCAACTGCCAAGGGTATCGGCTTCGCAGGTGAAACCATTGTGGTGCAGGGTGACACAGTGGGCATGGCGAGGATTCATTTCACCAGTAGTCAGCATCGATTCCATCTGGCTGATAAAATGCGGGAATGCCACATCCAGCTTAAGACATTCTGCTTCGCTGAACTTACCGGTGATACTGGCCCGGTCAGCCAGATAGTGCAGCCGGTTTCCCTCCTGTACCAGACGAGCGCCAAAGCAAGGTGTCACATTACGATTCAGACCCCACTTGAGAAATGAATCGTTCTCTGAGTCAGTAGATTTCATTGAAGTACCCTCATATCCAGCCTCGCTCTGCAAACGACACAATGCCATCTGATCCGATAACCAGATGATCGAGCGTGTTCACATCAACCAGTGCTAACGCTTCTTTAAGCCTACCCGTAATGTTGCGGTCACATTGACTGGGCTCCGGATCGCCGGAGGGATGATTGTGTGCGAGGACGACAGCTGCAGCATTGAAGCGAAGCGCTGACTTCACTACCTCGCGGGGATGGACCTGGACATGGTTAATCGAACCGGCAAATAGCGTTTCACTCTCCAGTAAACGGTGCTGGTTATCGAGATAGAGCACCATAAACACTTCCCGTTCTTGTCCTGCCAGATGTAACCGAAGCCAGTTACGGGCAGCAGTACTGGAGGTAAAGGATATACCGGGCTGGCGCAGATATTTATCCAGCAGGTTGATGGCACGACGAATGGTGCGTTGGGCATAGGGGGTTAATCCGGAGGTCGCGGGAAGCAAACAACCATGCTGGGCCATAATCGCCAGTGGAAAGAGTTCAGGCTGAGATGACAGCGGGGATAATACAGTATTCATGTTCGGTATCCCTCAGTCGATGAGATGCATAATGGCTCTGCACTCTGGATGGTTCAGCGCGTAGTCGCGTAAGCGATAATAGTGCTCAGTCATCGCGTCACACTCGGTGCGACAGGCGTGGTGATTGTAAGCCATCAGACAGGCGACCATCCCTGCAGCTTCACTGGTAAGCTCTGCGCCATTGCCGTTCATGCTGTTGAACAATGTCCACTTCTCATCGTGATCTGACTCGGGAGCCATAAAAGCGCCGCCGTTGCTGAGTGTCGAAAAACGCCAGATACCACCGTGGTTATCGGCACACAGCCGATCCATCCAGGCGAAAATGCGAGGTTCAAGGGTTATCCATTGTGGGATGGAGCCAAAGTGCTGCGGCCAGAAGCCGATGCGTAACTCGTCCGGGACCACTGAGGCAGTAATTGCGGTATGCTCCGCGAACTGATGATTTTGTGTATTCATTAAACTATCTCCTTATGCCGGAACGGTTGTTTAACGCCCGAAAAATTCGAGCATGTTTTCAGCCATAACCCACAGGGCGCGATTGAGCTTCACATCGCCATCAATACCGGTAACAGCACGGGTGCGGCTACTTTTCCCCAGAGCGGTTCGCCCTGACAGACCTCCTTTCATCAGGTTCTCTTGTAGCCGCTGATAGACGGTCCACAGGTCATCGCTGTAGTCCTCCCGGCGACGTGGGGTCAACAACTGCGATACCGTGACCGGCTGGTGGTCTTCACCAAAGCGATACTTCAGCGCGGCATTCGCCAGTGCGTTACGGGCTGGTTCTGGCAGTGCCAGTGACTGCATTGCATCGCGCTTCTCCTCCACCCGGTCAAACACACCGAGCACTTCGTAAGCCCCTTCAATCACCCTCTCAACAACATTCCCTTTATGTGGTACCCGCACTTCGCCAAATGACTGTCCGCAGACCAGACCGTTGGTACAGACGCCTCGAAATAGCCCCGGCAACATCTGGTAGCTTGATGAGCCGTCATGGCTGTTAAGTAGAATGATTTCCGGCACCTGATGTCCGGTCAGTTGACCGGCACGACGCAGGCGAAGCATATGTTTGGTGTGTTCCCGCTTGCTCTGGTCGCGAACCTTTGTCTGGCAGGCAAAGAACGGCTCAAAGCCTTCACGCTGCAGGCTTTGGAGAATGGTAATGGTAGGGATGTAGGTGTAACGGTCTGAACGAGATTCATGCTTGTCACTCCCGAACACGCTGGGGACATGGCTCATCAGCTCTTCGTGGGTCAGAGGCCGGTCACGGCGTATCTGGTTTATACGGCCAAAGCGGCTGGCTAATCGCATGGCTAACTCCTTATCTGATAATGAAATAAAAACAAAAAGCCATGTTCCCGAAGGAGCATGGCCTGTTGCTATCTGGTGTTGGTGTGTTGCGGGCTGTAGAGAACTGAAATGTGGAGGATTAATCGCTGTAATGGGTGGTTCTGCAGCCACTGAGGTCAGATAATTCTTTCTCCGTATTCTTCAGCCCCGGACTGAAGGTGCCGACTTTTTTATCGTTGACGTAAACATCAAAATTCGCAGCCTGGCTCAGGGCGTCAATAAATGACACCCAGGCATTGTCACCGTTTCGCCAGCCGAGGAATGACGGTAACGGATACTGGCTGTCATCCATCACCACGGTGATGTCGGTTCCGTCATCGTGAGAATTCAGCAAGGTACCGTCGGGCAGGGTCAGGTATACGCTGTGCTGCAGCACATTCTGCTCATCGGGGCTGGTGGTGCAGTTAAGATTAAAGACCACTTTCTCCGGGCCGGTGATGATGTATTCGGTCACACCCTGAGCGAAGCCGCTGCTCCACATATTGGGGATGGCCTGTGCAACGGAGGCTGAGGCCAGCATAACGAACGCCAGGGCGGCATGAGATAAACGCATAAGTGATTTCCTTTCATTAACATCAGAGGGAGGGAATCCGTCAGGGCGCGCTGAAGCGCACCGGGAACCCGGACAACCTTAATTAATTTCATCAACGCTCTTATCTGTCTGTCGTTTTGTCCTTCCATTTTGGCCGGTTGCTACCCGAAAAGGATTTCACCATCGACCAGTATTCCACCGGGAATCGTTTTACCAGTTCCCCGTTGAGACGGACATCGATAGTCCGGTACTGCCCGTTGTTCATGGTCCCCTGACTGAAGTAAGCATTGCTGCTGCAGGTCCCCGTGTCGTACTGGTTCCAGGCTTTTTCGGGTTTACCCACTACGTAAAAATCCCCCAGGGCGCAGCCGTTAGTGGATTTACGATTAACGATGGCCACCCTGTTCGTTGCCGCCAACACGATGGTGCAGGAGCTTTGTTTTCCCCCACAGACATCCCATAACACCCGACCACCAGGGTCCTTAAACGACCAGATAGTGTTCGCCGGAATATCGACCCGTTCCCGTGCCGCGGTACTGAGACTGACGCAGAAGACCAGCGCAAAAACTGCAAACCTCATTTTCATTTTTCATTCCTTAGCCATTTCAGAAAATCCGGAGTCAGCGCCCGCAACGGCGTACCTGGTGCGCTGCAGACTGAGCAGATGCCTTTAGATATCGATCGATAATAACGATCAATAAAATAGATATCGATCGTTACACTCTATTAATAAGAGCAAGGGTTGTCATCCCTTTCGGGGAAAATGTGTGACAGAACAGGGACTCAGGTATCCGGTGCCACGAAGTGGGGGCAACGGGGTATTCTGATTACAAGAAGTGGGTCTGGGAATGAGACTCATGCCCACGGTTGACCGGGAGGAGTATAAAGTCTGGTTTCAGAAGAAAATCCAGTCCCAGACGGCACGGGCGACGGACACCACCACATCACGCACGGTACGAATCACCGTTTTCAGCGATGCAGGCAGGAACGACGATGACTCTGCCGTATCAAAAACCCGGCTCACAGCTTCACCGAAACTGTCGCGGGCCTGCGACTTTACCGGCTCTGTGCAGAGTCTCCCTTGCAGTTGTGTCACCACCGGGCTGGTGGCGCGGTCAGGCAGACAACACATCATGTTTGCCACCATATCCTCAATGCCCCATCCAGTGCTGGCGGACACCACACAGACCGGATGATGCGGTTTAAACATTGCCATAATCGCAACCTGCTTCGCTTTAAGATTTACCTGTTGTTGTGGCGAGGGCGTGCCGATCGCGCTATCCCATTCATGACAGGGTTCGATTTTGTCGGCCTGGTTAATCACAAACAGTACCTTTTGCCTGTAAGGTTGCATCACGCCGTGCCAGAACTGCTCGTCCACGGTCAGTGCCCGATCGTCGGCCTTAATGACCCACAGCACCAGGTCCAGCTCCGGCAGCATACGACGGTACAGGGCCCGGTACTCATGATCCCGCCGCCCGTTTTCACCTACACCCGGTAAATCGACAATTACCAGACTGTGACGCCCGCTGCGTAGCCGGAAGCGCAGTACGTCGCGAGTACAGGCGTTCACGTCACATACCGGCGACACCTCGCCCCGGAAAAGCTCGTTGCAAAGAGAGGATTTACCAGCACCACTTTTGCCCATGATGCCAATCAACGGCTCGTAGTGGGTCAGGTTCTGGATACGTTCAAGAATAAGCTGACGAAGCGTGTGAGGAAGCGACGCGAGCGGTTGTTCAAGGGCCTGAAGGCCATCAGGTTTATTCATACAGTAGTCTCAGCGTGAAAAATTAAAAATCCCGCGATCTAGTCAGGAAGGCGGGGATTCACTGAGATAATATCTGTCTGAAATAATTTGGAATTTTAGATTAACACGTAAAGGACCTTGTGCAATATAGGATTGAACGATGTCTGCTTCATGCCTGAAGCAGATGATATCAGCATTCTGTAATGCTGATTCTTTAGAAGTTGGCCAACTGTCTTGAAGTCATTTCATTCCTTATTTTTCTGATTTATAGCTTATAGCATCGGAGTTGCAAGAAGCACGTTTTACATCGAAGGTTTTCATATATTCATTATATGCCTCTGGCCATTCCTCCATTGAGGAAGATAGTTTTTTATAAGCGCCACTATCTGAAATAACATAATCCATATCAGAAATTGCAAGTTGTTTTATAGATGATGCAATATTTACTGCCAGTACTGATAGACGTTCAGAAGAATAAGAACTTATCGACATTGCTTTAGTTATGGCTGATTTCGCTGGTTGGTAAAGTTGATTATGATTAGCTTTATATAAAAGAGATTTATCAGCATCAAATGCAGCTACCGCAGCCAAAAAATCAGAGGCTTTTTCACGAAATTTGTATTCATCTTCGTTAACAGCAGTAGTACAAATCGTTCTGGCATTGATGAGTGCTGGGACTCTTGTACTTTCAACTAACTTTGAACCCGTGAGATATGAGCCGGCCATTCCCCCTAAAGCTGCGATTATTGCGACCAATAGCGCACTGCCTATGTTTAAAGATGCTTTAACAACTTCAGCCTTGTTCTGCGCATTTCCAGAGTGTGCACTAATGTTACTATCATTGTGGCTACCAGACATATCAAGCTTCCTAAGTTATTAAGCTTTAGTTCCTGCTATTATCTACATTCACACAAGTTAAGAATTCTTTTTTACGAGAATATCAGTAAGTTGGGTTTCATGAAAGATACTAGTGATCAACTCGAAAATTTTAACAAATTATATTGAGTTGGGTCCGCTCTTCGCTCACAGCGGACCTAACGGACTTGCTTTAGGTCTGCTCCGTGCAAGGAGCGGAAGTTTACCGTTTTAGAAATCATGCTAATTAGCATAAAATCTCTCAACTGATGGGGTCTGGAGTTGCAGAAAAAATGACTACAAGGCAGTATGCGCAAAAATCAATCTTCGATCTGGAGGAAATTTTCGAGCGGTCACGGAACAATGCTAGTGAACTTGAACGGCTGTTGAACGAACTGACCTTCCGCAATACTGCCAAGGCCCGAACGTTGAGGACTAAAATCGAGCAAGCCCGAACTGTACTTAGTGGTCACTGCGTGATCTCAATGTCGGATTCCAGTCCATCAGCGCGTCATCCTGGCTCGTCGTCCACACAATCCTCCCAAGTTCCGCCCCGTGATGAGCCTGCAGCGGTAGTGCAACAGCAACCCAAGGCTAATCCAGCTCCTGTCATGCAACAGCAATTCGGCGAAGACCAGATCGACCTAGGTCCACTCCCATCTTTCTCTCCGACAGGTAAGTCGAATGATGCGCGAGCAATACTGGCAGCATGGACAGCCCTCGAAGCACTGTCGCCTCAAGGTTATAAACGCCCAGAGGATATGGCAACCGGCGACCGCTCTAGGGTTGCCCTATTGGAGCGAGGTGTACCATGGGGACCAAATGCCCGCAGCAAGCCCAGCCATAAGCTTTATTTCGAGGTCGTCCTCGGCTCCATCGCTCTCGACAAGGCGACGGACGAGCTGGTCAAGGTTTTTGGCGAGGATGAGGAGCGTTCACGCCCGGACGGTAAGAAAGCGGCCATCGGCTCGATCCTGATCGACAAAGAAGGCTATGTGCTTGAGGAAAAAGGCGTTGCCGTGTCCAGTTTTGCCTGGGCACTCAAGCCGGCTCTCGATCTTAAGCTTGGGAGTTTAGGGAATTGGCCGAATGTTGAGCCGCGCATTATCGAGCATCTGGATCGAATGGTTCGCCACCACAACAAAGATGGAGAACCCATACCGATCGATCTGAATGTTGTTCATAACGCTTATAAATGGCTTGTATCGCAGTTCAGTGTACCCGAGCATTTGGTTGAGCCACCCACATTCGCGATTAAGGTGTTTCATCATTTCAAGGCTAAGGCGCCGCCTGAACCTTCGTTACTGAATTCCTTCTATCTTGAAGATCTCGGTGAAGCAACCAAATTGCTCGAGACGGGCAAAGCCGGAACCGGTTTGCGCCGCTACATGGGAATTGGCAGACCTGACCAGAAAATCGACGTGCTATCGCCCATTTCCGCAGTTGAGCCGTTCGTCGCACCGTCGCTCATGCCGCAGGCTCGTTGGCCTTCGAAAGGCGGCCATCCACTGGTGTTGCTTCAACAGGCTGCCGTGAATGCGGCGCGTGCTGAGCTGAATGATGCTCCAGGTATCATCGGCGTCAATGGGCCTCCGGGAACCGGTAAGACCACTCTTCTCCGGGATATCGTCGTTGGATGCATTCTCGATCGGGCCACGGCGATGTCCGGCTTCAACAAACCGCAGGATGCCTTTTCCACAACAGGCGAGAAGCTGGCATTCGGTTCCAATGCATTCCTGCACTTCTACAAGTTACATGCATCCTTGAGGGGCCATGAGATCGTCGTAGCCTCCTCCAATAACAAAGCGGTCGAAAACGTCAGTAAAGAGCTTCCTCTCAAGGAAGCCAATGGTCGCCATGAACAGATCGCCTACTTCCGGTCCATCAGCGACCTGATTGCGAATCCCAAACGCGCCGGCTATTTCGAAGCCGAGGCCGAGGGGGACATCCCCTCCGACACTGTCGAAACCTGGGGGCTGATCGCCGCTGCTCTCGGCAAGAGCAGCAACCGAGGCGCGTTTCAGCAAGGTTTCTGGTGGAATGAAGACGGTGGTTTCCTTACCTACCTGAAAGCAGCTCGCGGCATAAATGTCATGCGTGAGATCAAGGACGAGCGAACTGGCGAAACCATCGATCGTGTGATGCCCAGCGTGGTTGTCAATGAGCGGCCCAGCACCAACGAAGCGGATGCTGCTGCGGCCTGGCTGAAAGCGCGAACCGTCTTTCTTAAACTTAAGGAGACGGTAGACGCCGAAATCGCCAGCATCGAAGAGATGCGACGGGATATCCAGGCGCTCAAGGGAGCGATCACCGAACTTCAAAGGGCTGAACAGCGTCGACCGAGTCTGAATGAAGCCGTCGAAGAGGCACACAAGACTGCTGAATCCTGCCAACGAGAGCATGAGAAGGCAAAATCGCAGATCGAGCAGGACAAGATCATGCTCGACAGCCATCTTGCTTGCCGTCCAGGTTTCTTCTCCCGTTTGTTTGCGACTGCGGCCTGGAAGTCGTGGAGATCGACACTGCAGAAGCTCTCGACGACCTTGCAGCAATCAGTCATACGGGCGCAGGGGACGGACGGTGCCCTAGAGCTTGCAAGGGCTGAGTGGAGCAATACTGAGTCCCAGTTACAGCAACTCGACCAGGAAATTTCCAGCAAATGTCAGGCTGTCTCGAAATTGAAGGCAACCGAGGCACAGGCACGAAACCGTATGGGAGACAGGGTCGTTGATGAGAGGTTCTTCGAGCGCGAGCACGAGGCTATCCACCTCACTGCGCCATGGCTTCCCGATGAGGTTCATCGCCTGCGGGAGGATCTTTTCGCCGCTGCCCTGACTGTGCATAAAACGTTCATCGATGCTTCGGCCAGCCGCTTGCAACACAATCTTGGGTTATTGATGTCAGGCATGGTAGCTGGTGCCTTCCAGTCTTCCGCTCACCGTGAACTTCTCCCCGACCTTTGGTCAAGCCTTTTCGTGGTTGTGCCGACCGTGTCCACGACATTCGCCTCTGTTCGGACGATGTTCGGGGATCTGCCACCAGAGAGCATTGGTTGGCTTCTGGTAGATGAAGCGGGCCAAGCCGTTCCTCAGGCAGCAGTTGGAGCTATCATGCGGGCAAAGCGCTCCATTGTGGTAGGTGACCCGTTGCAAATCCCACCTGTAGTTTCACTTCCTGAAAAGCTGAACGCCGAAATCTGCAAGTTCTTTGACATTGACCAAGTCGAATGGTCTGCCCCCGCAGCATCTACGCAGACCCTTGCTGATCAGGCATCGCGCTTCAAATCCACCTTCGTCATGGACGTAGGTGATCGAGAAGTCGGGCTGCCATTGCTCGTTCACAGGCGTTGCCAGAACCCAATGTTTGATGTTTCTAACTCCATCGCCTATGCCGGGCAGATGGTCCATGCTGTCGGGCCTAAAAAACCCGGATCTATAGGCTCGGCTTTGGGGAGATCTCACTGGGTGGATATCAATGGCGATGCTGAGACGAAGTGGTGTCCCGACGAGGGCGAAGCGGTTGTGCGAATGCTCAAAGAGCTGGCAGCATCGGGCATTACAAATCCGGACGTATTTATCATCACACCATTCAAGATCGTAGAGCAGAACATGCGTCGGCGTCTCGACAGTGAAACTGATCTGCTGCGAACGTTCGGCGTAAAGCTGGATGAATGGTGCCGTGATCGTATAGGCACAATCCACACGTTCCAGGGCCGAGAGGCGGACACGGTAATCCTGTTGCTGGGTGCGCCGAAAGCGAGTCAGCAAAGAGCACGTCAGTGGGCGGCAAGCCCACCAAACATAATCAATGTAGCCGTCTCACGCGCCAAGCAAAACCTGTATGTGGTCGGCTCGGCTGCTGCATGGACAGGGGCGGGAACTAGCCTTCAGGTCCTGCATCGGCAATTGGCGAAATCAGCCTAACAATCTCCGAGGCGGCACTCATTGTTAAGGGCACATCGCAACTAATCTTTTATTTAGCTCTGTAACGAGCCGACCGCTATGTGCCAAGAGCGGGCGTTACTGGAATTATGAGTACCTACATTTATGAAAGAAAGTATGAATGCAATACTTGTTTAAAATTACATTACGACATCTAAAAGTTCGTATATCGAAATTATTTACATATAAACTAATAAGAACTAAAATATTCAAAAGATTGTTTTCAATATTGGCATTTGTATATTTGGCTTGTACTCGCTTACATTCTTTTCTGTATGGTCTATACAGCATATCTCTAGTTTTATAGTTAAGCCTGTTAAAAGTCAGGCTTAACTAACAATGAGTGGCTTAATTCAGTCTGAACCTACAGTAAAGATATCGGAAACTATAAGCTACCGGTTGCGCAGGTTTATACTTATTCCTGAATGCACTATAACTAGCCCTGTAGGATCAAGTCTATACTCATGAGCATCTTTTTTACTTGTCCGATGTTTAAAGTGCGCATAACCATTAGTGCCATTAATGCAACCAATCATGGAACGATCATATAGCTCTTGCAGTAATTTTACAGATGACAAGTTTACACAATTGTTTTCTATAAATTCAACAGCTTCCGAATAAGTACAGTCATACTTCAAACTAATGTCTTTTAAAGCATCGAAAATGTTTTGAATCTGAAAGGGGTTATAGAACGACGAAAGTTCGTTACTTAACTCCTTAACAAGTTCAGCTGAATACAGCCCCAATAACTTATTAACATCCGTTTTATTTAATGGTATCGAGTAGTAACCGGACTCAAGTGGTTTGAAGAAAAGTATCAAATCTCGTGGCCGAATTAGTGTGTGGTCGCATACATACTTAAAACTTGTCTTTGGAGAGAAGTCATCATCTATAAGACTTTCCCATGGTGTATTTTTATTTTTGAACTGTAGGTTTGCTTGGCGGAAAGCATTTGCAATCCGCTTATTTATCATTTTCTTAATGGCGAGATCGTTTTCATCAGACTTTCCTGCATTGTCATCCTCACTCCAGGATAGCCTTGTGGAGTAAGATGAGAAAACTTTAGATATATCAGCTGCTTGCGTGGATAAAAGTCGCTCCACATCATCTCGAATCAGTATTATAACTTTCGCTGATGCATTATTTTTAGCAAACACGGTATTATTTACATGTTTAGATGTTCTGATTAGCTGTATCAGTGTGTCTGTTGAGTTATTATCATTGGCATCAAAGTCAATATCTAAATCATCAAAAAACAAAGCGTAAGAATTTTGATTCTCTCTATTGAGCTTACTCGTCAAAACCTCTACAACAACTTTTTCCAAATGAGGTATCAATTTATAGAATGCTGCCCTTGATTCTTTAATTTGTATATCAGAATTAAACTTCCCTTTGAAAAATCTCTTAAATTGCTCAATGCTGACCTCAAAGGAATGTTTCTTTATTAGCTCAACTATTTCACCTGTATTTATGTCAATGTAACCACTATTCTTTTTGAGAAATTCTTGCAGTAATTTGTATCCATCTGCTTGAGCAGCAGCTTCATTCTCAAAAAACATCTTGATGATATTAGTGTAAATTAGCCATTTAAATAAGTGATCTTTTGTATGCTCCGAGTTATGTTCATTGCCTAACTGAACGAGCCTTTCCAAACTTAAATTATCTTGGCTAACAAATGAACAAAATAAATTGGGTTGTTCGATTGCTGACAAATATGTATATTCCGCAAATGCACTTTTCCCGCAACCTTTGCGTCCAATCAATATAAATTTCTCGTCAGAAAGTTCTTCGTAGAGATTGTGAAGATCTTCATAAACATCTCGCAAATTGACTTTTGAAGTTGGCAACGATTCTGCCTCTGCTTCAGGTGCACCAATATAGAGGGCATTTTTTTCCTTGCGTATAAAACTTTTAAATACCATTTTAGCTCCTAATACTCTTCCTTGGATTAACGTCGCCAAATAATGTGTTAGCATTTGGCTTTTCTTTAGATAAGTTATTGATGATACTCTAAAAAACAAAAAAATCTATTACTAGAATGCTAAAGGACTAGCCAAAGGATATTAGCGTTTCCGGCAACAATGATGTCCGCTCCTCGCTCATTGCTGACCTTCAGATCCAGCAGGTTGTTTGCTTGGTACCAGAGATAGACGCGCCGATAGCCAGGTAATCGTCCATACCTCGCCATGGTAATCTTTCACAAGTATGTGCTCTATACGTAACGGGACAAAGAGGGAGATAGATAGAAGACTCCAGGTCTACTCAGATTCATCACAACATTGAGAAATCAGACCAACAAACCACTGGGATCACAACGCTATTTAGCGGATCGCCGATAAGATTTTGATGACTGCCAGGCATGTTTCATCTTCTCAATAAACTCCAGCTTCTCTTCAGGTTGGACGTTCCACACATCTATAGCCGCAATAATCATGTCATAACGCATAGACGTGTTATATGGGCGAAGATAGCCTGCTATTCGTTCTTTTCCTTTGAGATAGTCCCAGAGATATACTAACTGAGTTTCATTTTCACGTGATATCCAGTCAAAATCTGTCAGAAAAAAAATCATATTGCTCAAGCCAGCGCTCATGCAGTTTTTTGAAATAAGAGATCTTATCTCCAAGTGAGCATGGAGCTTCATCAATGTATCTCATCACACCATTGATGAGTTCACGCTCAGTTACCGGGGAGGGGTTGTACAGATCGGTACTTGCTCCCGCGTTCAGATAAAATCGGGAGAAAACGCGTTTCGGTTTTTTCGAAGTAGTGGCCTGTGGATTTTTTATCAGGTCCCAATCGATATCGTCCAAGTCGATATTCAAATTAGGGAAATCAAGATTTGCGAAGATATTATTATCCATTAAAAGAGAATTAAAACTTCCTGAACAACCGACGTCATTCCCCAACCCACCAAGCGTCAGCCCTGCAGATAATACTGGGTATTCAAAAATATAATGGTGAGCAAACCACAATGCTCTTGGTGTACCTTTGAAACAATCAAAATAATCTTTATCAATTAGTAGCAGCTCAGCCCATTCTTTAAGAGTTTTCCGGCCAATTTTGATTCTGTCCTGATCGCCCAGGAAATGCCGTTCAAGGATCTGAGAGATTAAAAGTCGAAACTGATCTGGCGAATCATAAGTACTCAACTGTAAGGAGTGATCAGTGTTGGAAAGTGCTCCCAGCATTTTTAGATACATGATCTCGTAACGGATCATATCGTAATGCAACATCGTCTCTTCCCTCTAATTCTGGCTCCCGGACACAGATTAGCATGAGCATCTTTTATGTGGAGAGAGACGTGTCACAGGCTGAGGAATGACTGATTTCTTACTGATATCCTACTGATTTTATTGTGATATTACTTTGATGTTTTACTGCATTATTACTGTAGTTTTTACTCTACTATCCTCCTCTGTTCACCTCATTAGAATCCTTAAACAGCTGATATGAACATTTGGGTTTTTAGTATAATTAAGGGGCACTTCCTGTTTCTATACCACCCTGTTCACAACGCCTTCCCCCAATCATTAACCCTGCCTGTCATCCCCTGGATACACAGTTCCCTGTATCTGCCATATCTCCGCTTCTCTTAAAAATTACATCTCATCCCAATCCTTTGTACTCCACCTGACAAAGGATAAATCAATGCACACACCTTACCCTTTCAATTCCAGATACACGATGAACTGGTTTCTACTGTCTCTACTCAATGACCACCTGAATCAGCTACTGAACCGATACTCCCGAATACAGGCACTCAGACTCGACCTGTTCTATCAGAAAGGTACAGAGCGCTATAAACGTCATTCCTGGAACGAAACTGAGCGAGAAGTACGCATGCTGGTTGAACGCACTCTGCAGCACACAAATCTGGCAGGGTATTTCTGGGTACTCGAGAACTCTGTAGACCACGGATGCCATGCCCATATCGTGTTCTATCTCGACAGGCACCTTAATCAGGCTACCTACCCAATAGCTGAGAGAATCGGAACAATATGGCGGGAAATAACGCAACGAGAAGGGTATTACAACCGCTGCGAATACAAGTCCACTTATGACGTCAGTATTGATAAGCCAGTGAACTACGGTGATACCGAAGCCATCGATAACCTGCGCTACATCATCAGTTACCTTGCCAAAGAAGAACAAAAGCACGGTCACTATTACTACGGAGCCAGTGAGATACCGCCGCCCAGCGGACTGGGGCGCCCTCGCACAGTGTAACTCGCGTTCTGCACTTTTTTACGTATCAATCCATTGATGTGGAAGGGCTGGTGGTAACGAGCAATCACCCACCAGCTCAGGATAATCTCATACTGGAAGACAGCATCATGACAGAACAAATTTCTTTGCTCGATGACCAACTGGTGGATATGCGGTTCATCACGAAGCTAACGGGGCTTACAGATAAATGGTTTTATAAGCTGATTCAAGATGGTGCCTTCCCCAAACCAGTCAAACTGGGGCGCAGTTCTCGCTGGTTAAAGAGCGAAGTAGAAAACTGGCTTCAGGAACGTATTAACCAGTCCCGTAAATAACACCACTCTGACCTAACCCCCGGCAAGAAAATAACTATCCGACTCGTTCGGAGGTTTTCTGCTGTCTGTCATTTAAGCCAGAAGGAATATGAACCATGAAAGATTACAAGCCTCGTTACGAAGAACTTTATAGATATTATCAGGTCTGGTTGACCGATTTTACGAAGCTGACGATCAGATCGGGTATGTGTCACCAGAATATCTACCACCATCATACCCTGACGGTTAGCAGCCTTAAGTTTCCGGGAGAGGAAGAGGTTATTGCTATTGTCCCCCAGTGCCTGCACCGGATTATTTATGGCAGAGCAGCAGCTCCACTGACTGTTAATGATGACCTGAGCGTCAGTTTATTTACTCAGGAGCATCTGCTGGCTCACCATCCCATGCTGGAGGGGATTTTGCTGTCTGAGTGCGTACGTTTAAAACAGCGTCCTCTGGCAAATAAGCTCATCAGTTTGTTCCGCCAGTTCAGCGGTAGTGAGCTGCGTCTGAAACTGGTCTGGCTGTGCTGGTACGATTTGATGTTGGGTAATTGCCTTGATGACTGGACCGGCAACCTCAGGTTCAAAAAAGACAAGGAGATGGATATCTGGATCAATGACCGGCAGGCTGAAAACCCTGCACTGACCAGTCTGATGGACGAGTATGTCTGCTTTGCATGGCGGACGACAGCGGAACCACTTAATCAGGCTTCATCCATAGTCATGCAAAGAATTTGAGGGTTATTGGGGAGTGAAAATTAATTTAGGTTAATTAATATAATTAATAGGCACTCCCTTTTTACAACCATCCCCCCCCTAATCCATGCAACTCCCTCTGCCATGGCCCTTCCTGAAGACCTGGTGCATTCCACTGACTGGCCCTCGCCAGCACTAAAGAAAATCATCCTATGCACAACAAACAACAATGGGAGCCAGACTTGTTTTTACAGTCACTCCTGAACAATCATATCGACAATATGGTTGAACGCTACTCCTGCCTGCGGGCACTCCGAACAGATCTGTTTTACCAGGATCATATCGCTAAGTTTTTCCTGCGGGATCACCGGCAGCTTGAATGGGATATCCGAAAGCTGATGAACCGTATGATGCAACTCGAAGCGGTGGTCGGTTTCTTCTGGGTTATCGAATGGACAGAAGACCACCACTACCATGCTCATGTCGTGTTCTGGCTGGATGGTAGTAAAACTCAGAATACCTATCCCTGGGCGCAGCAAGCCGGTTTGTACTGGAGCGATATCACTGACCGGGAAGGCTGGTATCACAGATGTGAGTTTAAAGAGCATTACGAGGCCAACATCTACATTCCGGTACGTTACAGCGATCCGGACAGTATCACCAACATCCGACAGGTACTGGCGTATATGACCAAAACCCAGCAGAAACATGGGCTGTTACTGTTCGGTTGCAATGAGGTCCCCGAACGACATTCAAGCAGACGGCCACGTAAGAATGTCTTCTAAGTAAGGCAATTTTTTACGCCAGCATCTCATCGTGTGAGAACCACACTACTCCCACCCTCATAACACCTTTAAACCATCCAACCGCACGGTGTCTGTCAGTCTTGCTGGGACGGTTAGACCTGCGAATTGTCTGGCAGGAACCAATACTATGTTTGCCAACTCCTTGATTGCTTTCGACGATAACGCTCTGGCCCCCTCAGGGTCAGGATGATTGCCGACAAAGAAAACTGAGATTTATGCTGGCAGAGCTGGTATCTGCACCACTGTTTTTTTCTGGCACTGCGTTTTATGTAAAAATGATTGCGATGAAAAAAAATACTGCCTGACCTGTGGTGTTGTGACCCTAGTTTCTATTTAAAATAGTTTCCTGCAAAAAACTGCTCGTAACCACCTGATATATTATTACCGCATAAATGATAAACACTACTGATCAAACTTGGCTGGGTAAGGATCTTCTTTATCTTTATCTTTATCCTTACAAGGATGCCGTAGCCATTTTTGCCAACCTTGAGGATCCTCCTGAATATCAATTTCGCTGTCAAAATCCTCCAGCTCGCAACTATCTAACTTCTCTTCAACACTGTGTTTATGGCGTATAAATGATGCCAACTGATCCTGGTCGAAGGTACCTGCAAGGTAGGGATAATTGATAATCATCTCAGCCGCCCCCTGGACTTGAAGCATTGTATTGATTCGACCAAAGAGGCGATCAACCCGTCCATTCCTCTGCTCGTTATCACCAGGAGTCCAGGCGATGCCATAATGATGAACTTGATTGCATTGAAGATGAAGATTCACGCCTTCCTGCAACACAGAGGTTGCTACCAGCACATTAGGGAAGAAAGGTGAATTAAATCCACGAATTAAACGTTCGCGATTTTTTGACTGCCCGCTGGCATACCAACTTGGACTACTCAAGCTAGTGAACTCGCGCCAAGTATATTGAGTATTATCTAGTTTCTGGCCAACAATTTTCACACATAGCGTTTCGAAAGTTTCAATGGCAGCCACAAAATAACGTAGCATCAGTGATCCATTCAATTTTGGGGTGACCCATTCTACAAAATGCTGATATCGCTGCTGGACCTCACCTGTTTGAGGTCGACGGTTGAACTCTGTAAACCAGCAATAGAGCTCAATGATCACAGGGCTGGCAAACAGGTAACCCGTGCGAAGATAGTTGGCAAAGTTCTCAATAATTGCCATACCGTTAGGCTGGTCACGCCACTTAATCAATTGCTCTTTTGCTGGCCGCGGCAGCTCATGAAACATCAATCCCCAAGCTGTGGGCAAAGCAGTGATATATTTGATTTTCTGAGCTGTTGTCGACTGCTGCAGCCGGGCATCTCTCGCGGCATCACCATAGCTGTCACGTTGACGTTCACCAGACTCTTTGCGGTAATGATAATGATAGGTCCCGGTCGTACCATCCAATGCAGGCTCAAGAAATAATGAAAAGAGGCTTTCAGGGCGACGGAAACGCAAACTAACGTTGGCGCAGTCGGTACTGCGCAGGCCCGTTTTCTTCATAACAAATAGCTCGGCAATTTTACTTGAAAGCTTTAGCTCGTTATCCGTTTCAGGCTCATCTGTCTCCCCGTCCTCCAGCATATGCTCATCAAAATCGGACTTTTCATTGGATTTTTCCGATAAAAGCTTAACAAAAATATCTCGGGACCAACCCGACTCTCGCCATTCTGCCAGCGCCTTTGCAGGTAGCTGCCAGACATTCATCAATCGCTCAGCCATTATTTCATCATAACGTGCGTTGATGCGCTGAGTAATTTCGCGTACAGATGGTATTCGACGAACAAAAACCAAATGCTTACTACAATGTAGCGGCTGAGACTGCTTGAACGGATCACTGGTAAAGCAGGCCTCTACCAGAGTGTCGTATTTGGGATGATCTGGAAAGCGGTTATAGATATCGTGAAACTGCCGGGTCAAGCTATTGAGCAGAGCAGAATCCGGCGCGTGGTTGAAGTCATTATGGATTTGCCCCTCTTCATCACTACTATTATCCCGCTCACTTGCGGTACTGCCCGTTGATTCAAACCCTTCAAGATAGCCATATAGCATGCGCCTGCCGCCACCTGCCTTTTTCTCTTTGTCCAGTTGAACTACGAGTTGTTTCTGATATAGAGCAAAAAACAACTCAGCATCCATCTTATTAGTAAAACTGGAAATGCTAGCGCGCTCATGACGATATTCATATTTGCTGTGGCTGCTCTCTCTGCCCTGCATTTTGCGCAGTCGGCGGATGGCAAAATCATTCATCAGCGCACGGACATCATCCTCTGCATAACGTTTTGGCATGTCACTGAAGTAGCTAAATATGTCATAAACATTTCGCGATGCTGAGTGATTTGGAGTTGCCGTCAACAACAGTACATTGCTCCCCAGCCGGTCCTGCGCATCACCAAAGAAGGCCTGAGCGGCGGCGGCACGCTGTGATCCGCTTCGATTACGAAAGTAATGAGCCTCATCGATTATAATTAAGTCAAACCCTCCTTTTCCAAGAGCTTGCTTAATCTGCTGACGATATAACACGCCATAAGACGCGGCAGCATTTAAAGCATCTTTTTTTTCATCTGGAGGGACCAGACCGCTTAGTGAATGGATAGTAGTAAGGTAAAAATGGTGAGATTTTTTCTCCACAGCGGCCGCCAGCTCCGCCAGTCTGCCATAAATTTGTGGGGCATATTTTGTCTTACCCTCTAAAGTGGTAAAGGCATTATGTTCAGCCCGATAGTGTATCTCTGTGAAAATGCTAAATTCTCTCTCCCAGTTATCACAGAGCGTCCTGTTAGGTGCCATAACCAGAATGCGTGCATCAGGTTTTGCCTGCCATAACAACAACATTACTCCCATCGCCTGATAAGTTTTCCCCATGCCGACTTCATCAGCAAGGAGTGCCAGTCGTTGTTTATTCAGCAAATTCCACAACCCAGCCACCCCCTCTGCCTGCTTCGCCGCCATGCTGGAAGCACCGGATTGATACTGCCAGTGCGTATCAGTCGCATCGAAATTCATCACGGCTGAAACCTCAACCGGGGTAATGATCTGTTTTAACTTATTCGCCATAACTACAGTCTTCCATGATAGCAGCGAGATAACGTAGGCTAGTGGCATCGCTAGTTAGGGGGGGAATTGCAACCTGTAGAGACTCCCACAAGTGCACAGCCACAGATATGGCTTCAGCCCCTTGTTTGTGACGTATGCTTTTAACACGCTTTCTTGCCAGAGCGGCCAGAGTGTTAACTTCTTGGGCCAGAAACCAGTTAAATACTAGCTGAGTCGGTTGATTTATACGCTCCCTGGCTATTTCAGCCAATTCCTGTAAGCAACCTGGTTCACTGAACAAACGACGATATAGATGAGTGCCATCGTCCGCGTCTGCTAGCCAGTTGCGCCGTTGTTGGATAGCCTGAAAGAGGCGGAAATAGCTAGTGGCATCTAAATTCATGACTTGCGCCATCCCCTCACTTTGCTCTTCATCCTGCGCTCCAGCACAGCGCAGCATAAGGCGATCACTCAATGCGGGATCCGCTGAATTCAGATAGCTGTTAAGTAAGTCATCTAGCGACTTAAAGCTCAACGCACGCCGGTTTTCAATACCGCTTTCAACGATCATGCCCTGCCAGTCGGTTATTCCTGTTCTACGAAGGGTATAAAAGGGGTTATCCAATACGGCATTGCTATTTAATACCGTCAATTGCCGGGGCGATTTCAGACCTATACCGGTAGCTTTCCATACCAATTCATTTGCCCCGTTGATACCGGGCAATATCAGTTGATAACCTGACGCAGGCTTACCACCGAACCATTGCCCGGAAATCTGATACTCACATCGAGTCCAGTCAAAAATAACGCTCAGATCGAAAGGTTGAAGTTCATCAGGCTCCAGCGCTTCTTCCTCCAACAATGCTTCACTGGCGAAATTCTCTTCATTAACATCATCCCATTCTTTGCCGCAAATCGTGATGTTACGAGAGACCGGATGCACAATTCCCGCTTCTACATTCCAGTTTGCCTCAGGTAAGCTGCTGCAACCCGGGTTGGTGAAATTCCAGGACCCCACGGCAAGTTGCGTACCGGTATTGCTTTTCGCCAGCCAGAGCTTGGCGTGGGTCATCAATGCACTATCGTCCTTGGGCACTGGAGAGCGATACACGGTAAGCTTTTTATTTGTAATCATTGCCTGAATACTGTCACTCCATCGAGTGCGGATATAACGTCCCTCAACCAAATCCGGAACCAGTTCTACGAGCACTTCATGCCCAATATTGTCGATAAACCCTGCTAAATCCTCAGCAAGATAAGGCGACCAAACACTGAGTGTATGAATCTCACCGCCGTTTTTTAATGCATCTAGCAGTGTGCAACCAGCCAGACTGTGAATAAATGACCAATCAGGATCATCACCGAGAAACTTGCGACGGGTTGGGAAAAATTCTTCATCATTCAGACTGTTATCAATTGTGGTAAAAAATCGTTTTACCTGCTGGTATTGGGCATTACTTGCAACACAACGAAAATCCACAGTTTCTTGATTTCGCCCCCACCCACTAAGCGTAAGGTTGGCACTGCCCGCACCCACAATAATCTTTCTGTAGTGATCTTCGAGATAAAATACTTTTGGGTGAAACAGCCCGCGCTCTTTATCCAGATAAGACTCTTCGCTTTGAGCCAGCTTACGCACCGACACCGGATATACCGCAATGGAGGTACGTTTCGGCTTTTCTTTCGCAATCATGCGCGGATCGCAGTAGATGCGGAAATCAATACCACTCTCATTCAGCGCACGCTGCAGACCTTCGTAATCCATACGACTAACGGGCGGGTCCATACCCAACACAGCAGGAAGTACCCACGTTTCAACAAAAGAGATATCCAGATTAAAGGTGGTGAGCCAGACACGTTTCAACATACCCATATCAGCAATTTGCTTTTTGAAGACATCTAACAGCTTCATGCAGAATGCCCCCATAAACCGTTCAGCAAATGTCTGAACTGTGGTAGATAATAACGGTTTACCCAGTCGCTATTCTGACGATCTTCGCGTAGCGAACATGGTGGTACCTGCAGCAAAATATCATCACCTTCAAGCAGGAGCCACGGGAACTGCCCCCTTGACTCCATTATCTTGTGATGATAATCCAGCAAGCCTCGAACCTGATCTTCCAGCGACGGCATACAGGCCAGTGCTAATAGTTGCTGAAAACGTCTGGCGGGCGTACCGGAAAGCGAGGAAAGGAGCACATCATTTTCCAGAAGTTGAGCCGCCTTTTGTGGCAGATCAAGTTCCGTAAGACCGCGCGACTGCCAGAATTGACGAAATTCTGCCAAAGTCTGACTACTCTGTCGGCGTAAGCCTGAAAACATCAGGTCGATCAGGGATAAAAATGGCTCCGCCTGACTGATATGTTGTAACTCCCTGAGGTCACTTTCATTCATTTCAGGCATACTTTTCGCCTGATGCATGGCACGTTTGAAAACTTCAGCATCTGTAAGCTCTAACTCGTCCAAACGTTCCTGCTTGAGTACCCGATAAATAGCACCCGCTGCATATTTATCTAACCCCGTTCTTTGTAGCCAGAATATTCGCGAATAATCCCCGACCATTTTCGGGTCGCGGAATGCCTTTACATACGCCTTTTTTAGGCCGACAGGAATATCTTCGAAAAATGGGTTGAGGTCGCGCTTATGTGAGGCCTGCATTTTCAATTGCATGTAAGTCAATGCCGCTGCATGTAATTTTTTCAGCTCTGGTACATTCCGAATAAATGCCTCTGCTGCCTGCCACACTGGCTTGCTTTCCGGCAGATCATAGCGATAATCAGTAGAGAAAAAATGCATTTTCATCATTGGCGATTTATAGCGCCCATTGGTACCAAGAGCGATCTGATTAGTCAGTAACTCACTACTTTTCTCATGACCAAAAAGTATCTGAGGATTTTTATTTGCAGCGTTCCATTTAGATCTGGCTTTATTAATACCCTGCACACCAGTGAGAGTGACACCTCTTTTTTCAGCCGCCAGCATGGAGTAGATATAAATATTTTCCAAATGGATCAGACAGGCAACTCTAAACTCATGTAATTGCTTTTTGGGATACAGACCTTTCATCACGCCTGAAGTTTGCAGCTTTTCATCGACCAGTATCTGGCGCAATACGCTGTGATGCAGCAGATTCAGCGTATATTGCCGTACATCATTTGCGATAGAAGTAATACGGCTATGAAAGATGTCCTGCCCCCAGGACGACCAGATGACTAATTGCCCAAGCGGATCCACATTCAACTCACCCGTTAGCGAGTCATCGTATTCAGTCAGAAATTTCTCGATGTACATTTCGTTGCGTCAGTCGCTTATGCCCACAGGGCTAACAACACGCAATCAGTGCACTGCGAAAGCCCTTCCATGTTCCACTTTCTTTCCTGGCACTTACCAAATCAGCAAATCAGTGGCCGATATTGATGAGTGCTAAAATGCAGATAACCAGAAGCTGTAGCTTCTGGTTATCTGGCTGGATTACTCGCTTTCAGGCTCCAGTAAGAAACTAGGTTTACCGTAAGATGAAACAAACAGTCCTTTTACCGCGCGGGTTGCAGCCACATGGAGCAGCGCACGTTCATTAAATAATGCATCACGTTGTTCAACAGGATCGTCAGATGCTATGGCTTTTACTTCCGGTACAACGCCATCGTTGATACCCGCAAGGAACACATACTGGAACTCTAGCCCTTTAATGCGGTGCATTGTTGCAATGCGAACACCGGCCCGTTGATCACTGTCGCCACTATCATTCCCTAAATTAAAAGTTTCAATTCCCGCTTCATTCAGAGCTGACACATAGCGCTCATTCGTATGCCTCGTGCGGGAAGTAATGCAGATATCCTGGGAACGGACATCATTGGCTAACAGCGCCTGAATTTGCTTGATAATCGTCTCAGCCTCTTCCTTAAAATCTGAAGCATTAGTAATCATGGGTTTTTCACCATGAAGCAATGATAAATAATCGTTGCAGGAATCAGTTTCACCATCCAGGTTGTCAACCTTAACGCCGGTTAATAACCCGACGGCAAACTGTCGCGTCTCTTCTGTAGTCCGGTAGTTAATTTTCAGTTTTTTACTACGACGCCCACGAACATTAATCCCACACTGACCGAGCACGACTTTATTGCGGTAAATACGCTGATGTCCATCACCCACGATAAAGAGATCGTTAGGAGACTCTGGAACCAGGCTACGAATAAGGGTAAAGGCCGGTGCGCCTATATCCTGAGCTTCATCGACTACAATACTGCTATAAGGCAATTGCACCTGTTTTTCTTTAAACAGAATGATTGCCTCATGCATGGCATCTCCCATCTCTCGCAGTTTGGCTCGCGCCATTTGTGCCCGGAACTCTTCAAACACAGGCCAGATTTTCGCGCGCTGAATACGTGATAACGCCGTGCCACGACCAATACGGCTCACCTTCAGATATTCTTCACGACTGTAAACTGCATTCGGCTGAACAACACGTTGCCACTCTTCAGAATAAAAGTTTTCCGGTAAACCCAGTTCAGCAGGGACTTGCTGCAAGGCATAGTTCCAGCATTTACGTCGCCCTTCATCGCTGTCATACACCACGCGGAAATCATATCCATGGCGTTTCAGTTGCTCGCTCATCCAGGCATCAATGTTAACAACTTCAATACGCGCCATCTCCTCACGACTACACAAACGCTGGAGGTTGGCGCGAATATCCGCCGCCAGGTTACGGGTGAAGGTTGTGAACAGAACTTTTTTACCGGGTTTATCGGCCAGGCGTTGGGATAACCAACGAGCACGATGCATCGCAACAACTGTTTTTCCCGTGCCTGCACCACCCAATACACGTACCGGACCATTTGCCGGAGACTCCACCAGTTTTCGCTGGCTCGGGTGCAGGAATACACGCCATTTTTCCAGTGGCGCATTGAGCATTTGCAGTAGCTCCTGTTCATTTTCAACGACATGGAAACGACGTTTACTTCTCTCAATTGCCTCAATAAAGTCCTTGGTATCAACAGGCTCATCACGGTGATCGTTAAACTCCTCCAGCACTTCCTGGTAATCCAGACCTTCTGCCAGCCAGTGTAGGGGCTCCCAGGCTTCTGCAGGCATCACGCTTTCCAGCTGATTCAGCCCTGTGGTATCCACAAGAGCCATCACCTGCTCAATAAACACAGGAGGAACACCCAGCGCGAGGATCTGCTCTGCCGTATACGCAGCAAAGAGTTTGGGTTTATCAACAACAGTCGGCTCGGGGGTAGGTTTGATATAGCTGGTATCAATCACCTGAATCGCACCGGTTACCGGGTGAATCGCACATTCGTGTCGCCGCGCCCAGTCGTAGGCTTCGTCATGCTTATCCACCCACATCAGCATATACAGAGCACCCTGCTCAGGTTTCAGGACGATCCCCCGGTAGGTTTGGTCTATACGCACGGAATGCACATTATTGCTGCGTGCATCGTGGATCTTTTCGTAGTTCAGCCCATTACTCGTCGGATCCTGGCGGAACTTAGAGATGAATTCCTGGACCTTTTTTTGCTGCGCTTTAGGAATCCGCGCAAAAGCCCCCAGAAAACCATCAGAAAGTGCCACCTTTGGCGTTGGAATCGTCATTTGTCACCTCCGGACAGATGCTGCAATGTATTTTCGTCAATTGGCCCGAATGCAACGTGCCAACCCTTACTTGCGAATAAAGCAGTAAACTCCTGATTATCAATAATCAAGGCTTGCTTTTGTAATGGCCAGGCGAGATCGGCTTCTGCAATAATTTCGCCATCGTCATCCTGCAATTCATATCCAACCGTCGGTGCCGGAAGCGATAACGACTGAAGCAAAGCGATTTCTTCTGCGCCCAATAAGCCAAACTCAAGTATTTCTGCCCAGCTCTCGTCAGGCTGAATATCCACTACAACCGAAGTCTGCATTTTTACCGTTTCAGCCTCCTGCGGTAAATGAACCGCTTTACGGCTGGTAAATGTCATATCTGGCAGGAACTGCAGTAAATTCACCATCCACCAGAAACCGTTAAATCCGGCTTCATAGCCATCATCCTGGGAATAACGATCGTCAAAGCAAATATGCAGCCTCAACCAATTTCGCATTTGTTCAATGCTTGTCGTTGATTTAATGGCTTGTTGCGGTACAACAGCTGCCAGCTCAATGAACTGTTGTGATGAACTACAGCTATCCAGTAAACCACCAAATACAAAAGGTTCATCAGGCAAAAGTGCATTCAACCGATAAGCGGGAGCGTTCTCCTGCATTTCATAGGCGTACTTTTGTTTGGCTCCAGTATCCTGCGACTTTTTAGGATCCAGCCACACCCAAGCAAAGGCAGCAGCCATTTTCTGCCATAGCAGAGTTTTATTACCGGGATCAGAGAGATAATCGAGTAGCAGTGCAAAACTGTTTCTCTCCCGGAATGAACCTTCAAGCGTAGCAAAGTTTGTATCATGGAACAGGTTATAAAACTTAGGCTGTTTCATATCCGGATTATGGCCAAGCCCCATAACATTCTGTACATGTTTAATGCCTTGTTCTTGAAGGTCAGCCCAGGTCAGTGTCCATACCCAAAAATTACCGCTGTCTTTAATCGCCTGCCGTTTTTGGACATCATCCGACACGCTATCTTTATGAAAAGCAAAACCATCCAGGAAAATTGCTACCGGTTTTATCTTTTCTGACTGCATCAGAGGGTAGAGCACATAATCTGGTCGGCTAAGGATGCCAACCCCTTCTTTAACCCCTAAATCAATCTGTGCTTTGAGATGCCAGCTCATCGCCGGTTCTGTACGGGTATTAATAATCCAGCCTGCATTCTGATGGGCATAACTCCGGCTCACGAGAAGATTTTTGTTATCCTGCAGGCAGTGAATGAACCGTTTTTCCAGTTCACTCCCCATCATGGCATCAAGCGAAATGTTTTTGATGGAATCAATAACGCGTATAGAAGCACTGGCCTTCAGGATTTTCGCCAGTAAGAGACGCGCCTGATCTCTTGATACATACTTCATACGCCCGCGGTCACGGTAAGCGTAAACACAGCGATAGCAGCCGTCTTTATGCGTATCATGGTTGCAGCTGCATTCCACTAGCGCCTTGTAGGCCAGCTCAAGTAATTTCAGAAGGTTGTCAGGTGTACGCATCAATTCTTTGAGTGAGCCAGTCCCCCCTGGTACGGTGTCGTAAATCACCAGATACTGACGCCAGGATTCGCCCTCATTTTCCGGCTCGCGATACACCACGCCTTTCAGATGATCCACGTTACCTTTGAAGTAATGTTTAAGCCCAAGCTGAATGGCTGCACCCAGGGAGGCTTCCACCACGCGATCGTTGCTGTAGCTGGTCACTGGCAGCAGGATACGCAATGCCTCAGATTCCAGTTGGCGATAAAGGTAGAGATAATCTTCAAACTTCGCTTTTTCGGGTTCAGCGCGATATTTACAGCTCAGGTCATGACGAGGTTCATGATCGCGAGGGCGCTGCACCATGCCGCAGCCGAGGCAAACTTTAAACCCGGTGCGTTTCTTTGCCTCTCCTGCGATCATCAGTTCATTGGCATCATCCGCCATTTTGCCAAAGTTGATATCTCGCAGAGTCACTTTGCTCAAAAACTCAAAGCCAAACGGGATTTCTCCTTCATCAATGGCATAAGCGGCCGATACATCCTCTTTTTCGAAGCTGACCAGCAGCTGTCGCTGGAAGAATGCCGGTTCTCGGCTATCGCTCTCATCACTGATCTGGCTGTCCCGGGCGCTTGAGCGGGCATAAACCTGGCGAAGCTTCAGTAACGTCGTTTTTTGTCCGGCATCAGCCCAACCTGGTGTGCCGCATTTAGGGCAGTATTTATGCTGATCGCCGGTCTGATCGATATTCTCGCTGTAGTTACAGTGGCTGCAAATACGCCAGTTTTCAGGCTCAGACAATTTAAGATCAATCTGTTCGATTTCAACTTTATGCCCGCCCGCATAGAAGTTATTCAACGGGGCCAGTTCAGCCAGCGCCGTTGATGCCGGACGTTCGTATTCGTAGGTCGTGTTCTGATACTCACGCGTCTCCCCACCGTCTTTACGCCGCCACAGCACAGAACGCAGCGTAATACCGGCCTCCGGGAAGGCATAGTTGGGAAGTAATCCTTCATCGGTGAGGAAATTAAGCGTTTGCTTGTTATTGATCTGGTTCACCAGGGCCATCAGCGCCTGACGTTCCGAAGTCAACTCGCGCATATCGCTGTCAAAGTTTTGATCGTGCGGATCGCTCTCTAGCTTGTCGATACTGCGCTTGAGTTTATCAATCCGGGAACGCAACGATTTGCGATCTTCCACCAGCAGTTTTAATGCTTGTTCGATACGTTGAACCAGAGAACGCTGCCCTGATGCCCCTTGCAAATATGACAGTAACTGTAGACGAGTGTCTTCCGTAAGATCAGGGAAGATGGATGAGAACTGCTGAGCAATATACACATGATGCTGATCAATATAACGCAGGAAGTTATAAGGGAACCCAGACTTGTGTCCAAACTCCAGCTCGTCCAGCATCTGCTTCACGTTTTTGCTGATAGCAGATGCCGGGACGCCGGTTTTCACCCAGTTGTCCATGCAGAATGCAGCCAGCTGACGCTCCAGGATAGCCGTTGCGTTCAGGAACACACCAGGGGCCTGTACCTGCCCTTGCATCATCTCCAGAGGCTCTTCAAAGAAGAACTGATCGTGCGGGTTCCCCTCAGCCACAGTGATGTTAAGTGCATTGCCGTCTTTACGCCCGGCACGACCAATACGCTGTAAGTAATTAGCCTGCGCGGGTGGAACAGAACAGAGTAATACCGTAGAAAGGTCACCCACATCGATACCCATCTCCAGCGTCGGTGTTGCCGAAAGCAGGTTGATATTCCATGGCTGATTACCGCGGTAGAACGATTGTTCCGTAGCCTCACGATCTTCACGGCTCAGTAATCCGGTATGCTCTGCCCCCTGAACACGAGCGATGTCCATATTATCCCAGTGCCAGGTCACTGTATTTTCAGTTTCCTGATAGCGGCCTTCACAGCGCAGAGAAAGACATGGCGCGTTTCGCCAGTGCCACCCCTGATCGGCCGGTGCCCGAACAACCTCACGACAGCAAGAGCAGTTTAGCTGAACAACATCGCGGCTCACCACCAGCGCCGAAGGTACTAGCCCCCATGCTTCTTTGCCTTTTGTATCAAAATCTTTTACCAACCCGGCCATTTTCAGTGCCGCAAACAGACGTCGTAAAACCGTCTCTGCCAGGCTGCTGATAAACAGATTATTACCGTTGCTGAGTGTGCGGTTGATCCAATGCTGATACCAGCTGGGGTTGGATTTCGCACCAATCAATCGATGGAAGCCATTTATTTTTTCAAACGAGGCATAGGCCGGTTTACGCGTTTTCGGACCAATAGATGGCATATAGCGTGAAGTTCGCTCCTTCTGCGTCATCATAAAGGTCTTACCCTCACGACGATAACTTTCGAACGCCGGATGCAGAACAGCTCCCGCCTGCCGCTGATGCCAAAGAACGCCAATAACCAGGTGTGCCACCTGCTCAACGCTGACCCCAACCATTTCATCACCCAGCTCTTCGACAAGCTGTTGGTGAAGCGCCGTTATCGCTGAATTGAAACGTGCAACATCAACTCCTGCAGCTGCGTAACCGGTGGCCTCCAGCGTACGTCCAATTCGTGCGCGTAGGGTAAATTCGCTGTATACCTCCCAGTCGAGACGAAGAGAAACCAGCTCCGGTAAATCGGAACTCTCTGCCAGCTGGCCTTCGTTCTTCAACGTCTGGTAATCGTTCATCCACTGCATGTTGGGCGCGATGAAGCTCGCGGCAAAATGGGCATCATCCGGTGAACGTTCACGCGTCTGCTGGCAGACACGTGCCGCAAAGGCATCCAACGGTAACGTTTCTTTTTCACCCAACACGCTGGCGATTTGTCCGCGTACCATCAACGGCCAGGTTCGGGCGGTAAAGAAACTGGCGCGGTGTGCGGCATCCTGTACCGAGTCAGAAAACGTAATCAGTTTTTTATGTTCGTTGAACTGGCTGCCATAAAGCTGATGGATCATCACCGCCGACAGGCTGGCTGCCTGTGACCCAAGAATCGAAATACCCTGTTTGCTGTTGCAGTACGGGCATTCGTTGGCAAATTCCAGCTCATCCTTACGCTCTTTGAGCATATCCGGGATAAGTACTTGTAGCAGACCAGTATGGCCACAATGCCCGCACTGCACGTTAGATTGCTTATTGAGCTTTAAACAGGAAGGGCACAGCTTCTGGTGAACACCGCTGACAGGTTTATCGTTGTTATCCGGGAAGGCCAATACAATAGAACGGCCTTTTTCGAAGAACTGACGATAAATACCGTCCAGATCAGTTTCGAGTTGAACGCTCTGACCATGGCGCAGGCTCGCCCACCCGGTAGCATGGCAGTCACGACAGTGAATAACGGGAAGATAATGTTCGCGATCTTCCACCGCGACATCATCAGCAAAAACAAGCTTAGGTGTTTTTGACACGCTGGCAACCAGGCGGCGCATCTCGCGCAACCACAGCTGAGAACGTAGTTGCACAAAAGGCAGTACGGGCCGCGCTTTGTTCACCTGTAGGCGCTTTTCCCGATCTTCCTGTTTTTCTGGAACCTCCAGGCGTGCCTGGGCAATTAGTGCCAGAATGCTTTGCAGCACGCGGGTTGCATGCCCGGCGCTTTCCGCCAGCATCACCTGGAGATTTTCCAGGCACTGCTGTTCCGACAAAATTCCCCCCTGCAAATCCTCAAGGAGTACGTGCAGGATGCTGTGGCGACGTAACAATGAGCCCAACTCAATACGCTTTTCACGTCCGAGATCGCTGTCCAGATCGGCAGGTAATTGCAGTGAACTATCCGGAAACCATAGTGGAATTTGTCCGTTCAGATAATCTACCGGGCTGGCGTACGTTTGCGGATCCAGCGCCGCGCTGACATCCTGTCCCGGATACTGACTGTACTCGATGGTATAACCTTGCAGATACTCTGCCGCCGTGTAGCGATCTTCGCGAATAACCGCGTCATCGCTAAACGGCTGATCAAAGATCGTTTTCGCATAATCGAGTAGTTGCCCCAGTTCGTCACCTACGGTAGCCGACGTTCCCACACAGGCAAAACGCTTGTCATCAACACCGATATGATGCTTTAAGCGGCGCACCAGACAGGCCAGATCCGACCCCTGCGCACCATCAAACGTATGCAGTTCATCCACCACCAGATAACGCAGTGACCCTGGCTGGTTATAGCGCCAGAGCTTCTGATCGCCGGGGCGCATCAGCAGGTAATCCAGCATCTTATAGTTGGTCAGCAGGATATCCGGTGGGTTCTCGCGCAGGGTATGTTTGCAGGTGATGACTTTATCCGCAGACATCTTTTTGCTGGGCTCGATTTCACTGTCGCCGACAAACAGCCCGACAGTCACTTTGCCATGTAGTTGCGGATCGCTGGCGATGGTTTTAGCGAAACGGCTGGCCTGATCGGTTGCCAGGGCGTTCATTGGATAAATGATGATCGCTTTAACACCGGCCTCTGATGCCCCAGCACAATGGTTAAGCAGCGGGAACATAAAACATTCCGTTTTACCGGAACCCGTCCCGGTCGCCACCAGCGTCGGCTGAGGCGTCTCGATACCCAGGCGCTGAAACGCCTGCGCCTGATGCGCGTGCGGTGGGAACGGCAGCGTCAGGTAAGGGAAGAAGTTCAGCGGTAAGTCACTTTTACGAAACGGCAGCTGAGCGGAAAGATACGGCCCTTTCAGCAGCGTTTCCGGCTGGGACAGAAATTGCTCCAGCATAGAGACGTTATTGTTTTCTTCACCGTTAAACAGCGGGCTGTTAAGCGGAAAGGCAGCCCGTAAAAAGGAAGCAACGCTGTCGGCAACCTGCCGACTAACAACGGAAGGCAGCATCAGGCGCTCTCCTTATCTTGTGCAAAGAATGCCCAGGCCACTTTATAATCGTCTTCACGGTCAGGTTTGATAAAAGGTGCCTGCCAGACGACGGTTCGGCGCTCGCCTTCATCGCTGCGGGTATAATCATCAAAAGTGGCGCTAACAGTGCCGGTTTGAAAATGCTTGACATCATCCCAGCCGATGGCTTGATCGGTACAGTCGCCACCGGTCCAGTCCGGGCTGTCGACATCAAAGACAAAACCGTTTTTCAGGTCAGCTTTACGCGCGGTACGCGGCAGGCCAACGCCCACTAGGCCTTTACTTGGGGTAAAAATAATGCGGCCGTTTTGATCGTACCAGGTGTCCGCTTCGTACTGACGCATGACCGGGAACTGAACGCGATAGATAGTAAGTAGTTCTTCGAGAGTTAACCCTAGCGCCTGCGCCACCAGCACGTCGATTTCCACCAGCGCCTGACGGCGGCTGTAGTCGGAGCGTAAAGCGCAGTTACGCTGCCACTCTGGGGTCAGATTGGCGAAGAAATTCTGAGGGAGCTGTGGGAGATCGCGGCTCCAGCGTTGGGTGTTGAATTCTTGGGTGTAGCAGGATTGCCAGAGATTAGCATAAGCGGTACCTACACCCATCAATGTTAAGCCACGTGCGACTAACTGCCTTCCAGCTTCGCAGACCAAAGGCATCAGTTTTAGTAATTCATCTCTAAAGTTTGATTTACCAGTACTTTTAACCCAAAAATCAAATGCAATGGACAGTGATGCCGTTGTAAATAATGTCAGGCGATGAGTATCGCTGAAAACCGCCGAAAAACAACCATCTATATGCCCTACTGCAGGTGGTATAAGCGTTGGAATTAGAGTTCTTTCCCCAGACTGGCTCAGCATTTTTCTGGCAACGTAACGATAATAATCCGTCACCTTTCTCGGTTCATCTTCACCCGGTTCAGTCCAAGTAACGCGTGGAGTACGTTTGGCATACTCCTGCGCATCACATGCCGGAATATAGTTAGTGCGAGGCAAATAGTCGTCGGGCAATGTTAGCAAGTCCAGGCAATCATAATCGCTGTTTAACGTACAGTTTTCTCGTGGCGTCTTGTAGAACGGAGCCCCAACAAAGAAGTGTGGGCCAGACAAGACCCATTGTGATGCATCTTGAGGGAATTGAGTCTTACGTAGTATTGTCCCATCCCTCTGCGCATAAGTTTCATCGAACATAACCGTTGAAAAATATTGACCTTGCAAATCACCTAATCGCTTCGGCTGGCTAGCAAATTTCTCCAACACCGCTACAAGTTGTTCTGCGTGCAAAGCTGGCAGACGAGCCTGCCATGCAGGAGTTCCTTCACTGTCATACAGACGAGCAAATAAAGAGAGCTCCTTTAAACCAATATGAATTAGCCGTGAACGATGGCCCGATGTATTCCAGGAAACTTTGATTTTGCCTTCAATTTCCTGCTCATCTTTGATACCCGGAACAGGACCAGCGTTGTTGTGTTCAAACGAGGCATCAATAGCGCTTACTGCGTAAACATTTGACATGTTAATAAAGGACGGCTTTATATTCTGCGGTCCATAGATATTGATACTGAACATCGTTGCATGATGAACCTCGGCAAAAAGGCTCAATTCATTATGAAATTGAAAATGCGCCCTCAGCCTCGGATATACCGACGCACGCAGCTGCCCACCTTTTGGATCATCATAAATTCCTTCCGGGTGCAGGAAACCTGCCACGCCTTTCTGCGCCCCTAAGCGCCATGCCTGCGGCAGGAAGCATTTATACAGATTAGTCTGCACGCCACGCAGCACCGGGTAGTTCTGCTGCGCATTCAGGAAGTTTTGCATCCCTTCGCAGCCTTCATACTCGCTGCGCCAGGCATTTTCGAGCAGCGGAATTCGATTGAAGGTTTCATGACGCAATGTCGCCAACTTCGAAGCACTCAATCGGCCTAGAACAAACTCCGGCTCGTAGTCGCCCAGCACACCCGCTTCCTGCCATTCCACTTTCAGCCACGGCGGGTTTCCAAGCATCAGGTCAAAACCACCACGCTCGGCGTACAGATCGCAGAATTCCAGATCCCAATGGAAGAAACGGTGCTGCTTTTTCAGCGCATCAACAATCGCCAGACGCGGCAAATGGCGGAACAGCACATCGGTTTTCAGGCGACCTGCACCGGAAAACAGCGAAGACTCTTCACGCACCATGCCCTCGTCGGCAAACAGATCGCCGGTGGCCTGTTCTGTACTTTCTATCACTCTTTCCGTGACGACAATACCGTCGAGCAGAGTCTCCATCTCCATCAGCCACATACCGCGATCCGGCAGTTCATCCGCTTTGTCGATCGGCCAGAACCACAGCGCGCACCAGTAGTCCATCACCCAGCGCAGTTTCTGATAGGTACTGTTATCTTCGAGGCGGCCGCTGAAGGTTTCATCTTTGCTGCTTAAAGAAGAGCGAACTTGAGCCGTATTTTCCGCAGGCCATACCGGGTAATTGTCGGCGGTTTTCTGACGCTCGGCTTTCAGCTGCTGACGAAACGTGTTCCAGAGCGCTTCCACTTTGCCGCTGATGCGCTGCACATCAACAATCTCATGTGGAGCAAAGCTTTTAGTAAACTCTTTGCGCCAGCTATCCAACGCTTTGAAATCATCCGGATAGCGCTGCTTGACGGTTTTGTCGCTGTAGTTGGCCATGCCGCTGTCCGGTAGCAGGAAGTGGAAAATCTGCTTCTCTTCGCGTGGAATATTCATCGCCAGCTCGGCTGGCTCGCTGTTAAGCCAGCTCGGATCTTTCGCTTTTTTGTAGGTCAGTTCGCTCTTGTTGAACACCTGACGCCGCGCCCCAACCAGCGAGTTGCCGCAGTGCAGCTGGTAGCCAAACCACGGTACAAATGCATCGCCGCTGATGGCATTCAGCCACAGCGACACTTCCGCCAGTTCCACCGCCACCGGGTTCAAGTCCACGCCGAATACGTTGTTGTCGGCAATGTACATTTTCACCCGTTGCAGCTCCTGGGTGTAGCGATCCTGAGGAATGCGGCGACCTTCCGCCTGCTGTTTGTGGAACAGGTAAGCTTCCGCTAGCTGGTTGATGGCTTCGTTAAGGAACGCCGCGCTGCCCATCGCCGGTTCGCACACGGTGAGGTTTAATATTGCGTCGGCTTTGGCGTGCGGATCGGTAATCGGATCAATCTGCTCTTTAAACAGTTCTTTCAGGGCATACTTGACTAACGATCGGGTCAGTACTTCCGGGGTGTAGTAAGAGGCTGATTTTTCGCGGTCTCGCCCGGCCATGCGGTAGATAAAGCTGCCTTTACGGTGAATACGCAGGCTGCCGTCTTTTTCGTAGACCTTCTCATCGTCGTGGTATTTACCGATCTCGTCTTTGCTAACGAAATAGCCAGTCTCCAGCTCGTTAAACTCTTCTCCAGCTTTTTTCACCTCGTAGAGGTCATCACTGGCAAAGAATCCTCGATAGGAGAGCAGCGCTTCATACACTGCACCTAACTGGTTGATACCCAACTGACGATAGGAGATACGCCCCCGGCGGTTGAAACGTCCTTTACCCGGGCGGCTTAACGACATCGCCTGAATAATTTGTTGCAGGGTTTCGTTGCGAAACACCACGCGGTTAAGAATACGGGTGTTACTCGCTTCAAACAGATGGCTTTCAAGGCGCGGTACACTGAACTGATGGCTATGAATAGTGATCCGGTCGCCGCTCTCCAGGTCGCCCTGCATTTTCACGCCGCCGCTGTAGCCGTCACGCACCAGTTTGAACAGCATATTCAGGCTATCGTGAAAGTAGCGCCCGTTGCGATCTTCTTCGCTGGTCAGCGGGATCATCTCCAGATCGCGCAGCGTTTCCAGACTGTATCCCTGCAGATAGGTTTTGGCGGTCATCGGCGCATAGCCCAGTTCCGGGCGCGCTTCGATATAGAACAGGAACAACAGACGATACATATACCGCAGGCATTCGCGGCTCAACTCATCCGGGTTAATAGCACGTTTCCCGGTATAATAAGCCAGCTCGTTGTCGATGAGATAACGCATCGCTTCATTACCCAACAGCTCAATGCTCTCACGCAGGGCATATTTCAGATCTTCCGACACGCCAAACGCATGCTTGTGCGAATTGTCATCCAGCGAATCGAGGTACGGAGCACCACTGCCTGGCAACAGCGAATCTTTGTGTAGCAACACCGACGCCGCTTTCAGGGTATCTATCTCGCGACGACTTAAAATTTCTTCAAAATCAAAACGCAGCAGACGGTTTTGCGCCCACTTAGTACGATCCAGCAATAGCAGCTGGCGGTTGCCGAGCAGCAGCACAAAACGCGGCGGTTCATTTTGCGTAAAGACCACCGTGGAGAGTAGATCCTGCCAGCTGCGGTATTCGCCGTTCGCTTTCTTACGCAGGCTGTCGCGCTTATGTTTGTCGGTATCCGCCGGGAATTGCGCGGTCAGTAAGGAGAGCGCCAGCGGGTCCAGCGTTCCCTCTTCCTGATCGTGTGCTTCAACAATCCACAGCCACGGACTACCGTCAGTGCTGTTGTAACGCGCCAGTACCGGCAGTGGTGTATCGTCATCCAGCATCTGAATGTGCGGATTAAGTTCATAACCCAATGCCTTTAACAGCGGCTGCCAGCGAGTGCGCTGATCGGCAAGACGCTGCGGGATCTGGCGCTGTTTTTCATGTTCAGTGAGTCTACGGAAAAAATCTGTTGCCAGGCTGTTAAGCTGATTCCATGGCGCGCGGTAGCCCGCCTCAACCTCTTTGCCCTGTTCGCGGGCAGCGCGTTCAGCTTCGCGAGCGGCATTTTCCTGCTCAATCCAGGGCTCCAGAACATCGCGGATGTCGCTGGTAAAGACTTCGCCCAGATAGTGGTTGGAGTAAAATTCGTTTTCGTTATTAATACCGACCAGCGCCATGTTTAGCCCTCCGCTCCGGTGATTACTGCAATAACCTGGATGTATGGCTCTTTTTCGGTGGTCATGGTGTCCTCAATCCATTGGATGTAGCTGTCAAAATTGTGTTCGATTTCGCGCTGACGTTGTTCTTTGCGGCTCTGTTTCACTGAAAGCTGCTGTTTATTATCGGCAAAATCCAGTTCCAGTTGACTCAGCTGACGCCCACGCAGAACGTCCAGCTTTTGCAGATGTTCACTGAGCTGCTGATTGATATGTCCCTCAAAAGCATTTCGATCGTGAACAAAGACATCCCGCGCATGGGCGATCGCCGCTTCCAGTAGATCCTGCTGGCGTTGGTGGTTACGATCCTTCCCGCCGCTGTTTGTCAGCTTGCTACTCAGTTGCGGATATCGTTTCAGGAACTCAGCAAAAGGCAGGCTACCGCTTAACGCTTCGCGGTTAAAGCTCACCACCAGCCACGGGTTCACCATCGGGTGCGACTTACGGTTCGGGAACAGCCCGGAAAGGATGAAGTGATCTTCATCAGGCTCAAACAGGTGCGACAGGCGCATCACCGGAGCCTGGTGGCGACCAAAGGCGGACTGAATTTTGTCGTCTAGCCACTGCACGACCGGGTTAATTTGCCAGAGATACTGCACATCGGGCCAGGCATGTTGCTCACCGCGCGCACGCGAAATTGCTTCCGTGATAACGGTTTTGTCCTGGCTTAGATAAAGCTGCCAGTTTTCCGGCGCAATTTCCGGCGGTAACTGGTTAAAACGACGGCGTAACTCCTCCGGTGCGACCAGCGATAAGGTGTTATCAGGTAAGGTATCGTATTGCACGGTCTGGCCGCTGGCCTTCAGATAGCCCAGCGCCTTTTCGCAGTATGCTTGCTCATTATCAAACAGGCTAATGTCGCTTTCGGTCACGGCTGAGGCATCGCTGGACACTGCGCTGCAGATTTCGCCAAACAGGTCGTTTCCAGTATTTTCAGTGACATTGCTATTCAACAGGTCGTCGAACAGGCTGGCACCATCGTCCTGCATCATGAATTCAGCAACCTGCTCTTCTTCCTCTTCCTGCGTAAATTTGCCAGTAAATTCGGAGCTGTCACCGATATTCTTCTGCGCCTGTTCGTCTTTATTGATCAGCACTTCCAGCACGCGCATATCACCGTTGATCTGCGGTTCACTGGCTTCAGTCAGCAAGTAACGGATCTGTGGCTGGTGTTTTTGTCCGTAGCGGTCAATACGTCCGTTACGCTGCTGGAATACCATCAGCGACCACGGAATATCGAAGTGAATCATTTTATGGCTGAGGTGATGCAGGTTGATACCTTCAGACGCGACATCCGAGCAGATGAGCAGGCGTAACGGAGACTGGGATTTGCCAAACGCTTCGACGGTTTCCATCAGAACTGTATCGCCCTGATCGCCTCGCAACGTGGCAATTTGATCGTCTTTCAGCTTGAGATCGGAACGCAGTTGCTGCTCAAGGAACTCGAGCGTTTTGATACTCTCGGTAAAGATCACCAAACGATCTTCTGTGTTATTCGCTTTCCAGCGGAGATCGTTACGGATGGTCTCCAGCAACAACTGATACTTGCTGAACTGACTGGCATCAATATTATTGAGCGCCAGCAGCAGTGACTCTAATTCGTTAATCTGGCTCTGACTGTTTATTTCTTTGCGGTTATCAAGCCGCTTCAGGCGGTTAGCCACCACGCTTGCACATGCCATTGGACTGGAGAACAACGCTTTTTCGAGCGTAATTTTGAACAGGCGGCCTTTATTTGACCGCGAGTCTTCATCATCATCGTCACGGAACTGGCTCTCAACCAGCCGACGATAAGCTTCTTCTTCGGCCCCGGTTGCCGGGTGCGTGAGTTTGACGATATTACGTTCCGGAAACTCGCCAGCCATCTGATCTTTCACGTCTTTTTTGAAGCGACGCACAACCAGATTTTTATCGGCAAAATCGGCGTATTCATACTCTTTCGGATTGGCAATGGCCGTCGGGTCGAGCATATTCATCAGGCTGGCAAAACTTTCAGCCTTACCGTCATGCGGCGTAGCTGAAAGCATAATCAGCGTATCGCTGCGCCCGGCGAGCAATTTTGCCAGTTTGCTGCGCAAAGAGCTGGTCCCACGTTCAGCGACATTATGCGCTTCATCGATAACAATAATATCCCACCAGGCGTTTTCCAGGTGATGGCGATATTCGATGTCCTGTTTCAGGGTATCGATGGAGATAATGGTCTTATCGAAATAATGGAACGGGTTGTGGTTGGTTGGGATGCGGTTACGCACCTTTTGTAAACCAGCGGAGTCAAGCCGCGTCAATGGAATAGCAAAACGGCTCCAGAACTCTTTCTGGAATTGCGTGAGCATGGATTTAACCGCCAGCACCAGAATGCGTTTGCCACGTCCACGGCGAATCAGTTCTGAAACCAGGATACCGGCTTCCAGCGTTTTACCCAGCCCTACCGCATCAGCAATTAATATCCGCTGGCGCGGCTGTGCCAGTGCCATGCGTGTGGGATCGAGCTGAAAGGGCATGGAGTCCATCGCAGCCTGATGTCCAAAATGGACTTTGCTGTCAGTCGGGACGCGTTGGCGTAGCTGGCTCTCTATGTACAATTGAGCCGCCTGGTAATTGGCTGACTCATCTTCCACCAGATTTGTTTTTGCTGGATCAAGAATCTCGACTTTTTGCTCCAGCTTTGTTAGAAACAGCCCTTCTTTACCGCGTACCAGCTCCGAAATGCCATCACAGGTCAGCAGGTAACCACCATCTCCGCTGTCATCCGCCCGGCGAATGCGCCACTCTGCATCACGAATAACCACCCGCATTCCAGGTGCATAATTTTGCTTATTCATCGGTTTTTCTGTCTGTATGAGGCAGTGGTGATAACACTATCCCGAGCGATATGTCGCTGCACACTGCGATAAAAAAGAGGGCTTTAAAGATAACATGAAGGGTGGCGTCAGGGGGGATAAAATGGAATGTAATACGCAGAAATAACGCATAAATTTCAAACAGCGATAGTTAAAAAGTGAGCTGGGTCAACTCCCCCACACTGAGTCGGTGGGGGAGAATTCGTGATTAAGGGACGAAGGTTATAGACCGTGTTAGTTCTCAACCATCAATCGTGAAAGCTTGGCAAAAATCGAACTCTTACTACTTTCGCCGCTCCTTAGCATATCCAGGGTGAAGCTATTGAGGTAAGCACCAGTTAACGGGTGATTAAATACATCTACGGCCTTACCTTGGGCATCCCATATCAGCAGATTTTCTACCAGGTTAGGCCGTGCAATAGTAGGATTTGTAGGCTGAGCATCGCTTACCAGAACAAACACTCCATTCTCATGCGGTTGCAGGTAAATATGGTGATGCTTCATCTTTTGAGTTTTAGTCAACGAGTCGTATTTCGAGCGGCCCGGTGATATCAGATAGGGCAGTACGTTTTGCTCCAATTTTGCTGAGCGGGTGATAGTATACCCGTTAAATTTATCACCTTGACGCTCCGCCAGCGCTTTTTCTTGTTCCTGATAAGCGTATGAATCGACGATATTAAATTGCGCCGGGCCAATCAGGCGCGGCACGCGGGAGCTGTTGTAGGTGGTAAGTAGCACATCTGCTGTATGGTCGTAGAGATAGAAGCTTTTATCGAATAATTTCTTTAGTCGTCCCAGAGCTGGATGATCAACAGATAGATACTCGAATTCACCTTCGACGATCCCGGTATCAACCACCCTAAGTTGGCCGTGCTCTATTTTTAGTTCAACATACCCAAGCAGGTGGATATTACTTTTCGTTTTGCGTACCGCATAGGCGGTATAGTGCCCGTTCGCCAAGTCTGGCAGTGGAATGTGATGTTGATTGAGTAAGCTCTCTTTGAACCATAGTTCAGTTTTCGTTCGGCGTACCTTACTTTTCAATAAGGTAACTGCTGACTTGAGACGACTGTGTGGTTTCGTAAGTTCGATTTCGTATTGAGCAGGGTTGCTTATCAATTGTTCATTAATAAAATCAATCGCATCCAGCAACTTACGATCAATGTTCATTCCTTGTAAAACCACAGGCAGTGGTTGTTGATTTAGCCACCCTTGCAAACGATCTAACTTAAGCTGGGTATAAATATCCCAGTTGAGTTCAGGTTGTTTTCGGACGTCGGCAAAAGCTGCATAGAAATCATTGTACTCAACAGATTCATTCTCTTGCTGCCGGATGCTGTTGCTTCGTTCTTCATCTACCGCATTGAGTACAAGAATAGATGTATTGGCAGGCAGCCCAGCAAATCTGGTTTGCTGAGAATGTTTAAGCGATGCCAGCGGCCAGAGTTTATACCCGGGGAACTGGTTGGCTAATGCGTCAAAGAAATAAGCTTCTTGCGTGGCGCTGAATTCGACGCCGTTATTAACCACCAACAGCGTATTAGCCAGCTGTTGATCAAGGTCGGTAGCAAACTGATTGACCTCGTGTGTAGCCTGAAATGGGATAGGTTGATGGGGGATCTCTAGTTCACTGAGCCGCTCGCAGGCAGCATTCATGACTACGTTATAGGTATAGGCCTGGCATTCGCCATAACCGCTGCGCTCACGAAAAAAATCCAGTTTGCTATCACGGGCATCAAGTTTGCGCCGAGCTTTAAGCCGACGATTATCGATGCTAAACCACACGCTGGTATCGTCCAGGGATAGGTGCATCTCATCCGCCGGTTCGACCAAGAATTTTCGTTTGTGCAGGGTAAAAGCGAGTTCATTATATTCTGAGGCATAAATGTCGAGCTCAAAGGCTTCCATCACCCCGGTGCCTTTTTTTTGTGTGACGGGCTGACTCAGACGAGCGTTAAGGTAAAGCGTTGAGTTGAAGTAAGTCGGCGATACCGAAAAGCGCTCACTGGCTTTTTCCAGCATTACCATTTTCAAATGCAGGCTAAATAATCCCTGAATCAGGCGAGATAGGTCATGATTTTCAGCGGTGAGTTGCTGACAAAGCTTTTCAATACGTTCTGCCAACGTCCTATGAGCCTGACTGTTCGGGTTAGTTGCAGGCGCCAGGAAAAAAAAGACGTGATGGTAATTTGGTAAGCAATGCAGTTCATATTTTACCTCCTGCCCGGCCTCCAGCCCAAGCTTCTGCCGCACGCAAGATTTTACCTCCTGATGAATTCGCGCATAGTAATCAGCGGATTTTTCTTTTCGCTCTTTAGTAAAGCGCTGAACCATGAAGTCTATCGTATAGATATTAGATACAGGGGCCAATAGACGCTGGATGGTCGTCAGCTGATCTTCTTCAAGCTTGATCAAATTGGTTCGGGCAATCGGAGTATCCGTCAGTTCATTCAAATTAGGGATCATGAGACTTTTCCTTTAGTCGGCAACTTTTCTACACCCAGCAGGGTTAGTAACATTGGGTTAATGTCCAATGTCATGCTCAGTTTCGAGTTTTCCTGAGCTCGTCCGCTCTCTCGATTTTTGGGCTGATAGTACTGATAGTCGGTTTGCAACAGGTTAAGGTAGTGGATCGTGTGATCCACGTTATCTTGCCACATCAGATTATTGGGGTTCTGGCTGTAGGCGACGTTCAGATAGACAAATCGAATGCGTTCGTAACGGCCTGACAGCACAGCCTGAAGCTGTTTCTGCCCCTCTGTATCCGCCTTTTGGCTGGTGATATTACGGATCTGGCGAATCTTGTTGTTGCTTTTCTCAAGCGTTTCTTCTGCCCGCGTTAAATCATCCAACTGCGTCGCCCAGCGTTTAACGTCGATGCAGAGCAGGTCGTTACCCACTTCAATAAAGCGGTCAAAAAACTCATATACTAGCGGTTCAAGGCGTTCAAACACCTGTTGATCAGAAAGTGGGGTAACGCCATAGCTTTTTAGCACTTTATCGAAGAGATATTCACCGACATTGCCTTTGAGCAACGGAACTAGCCTGGGGTTGGGTACCCATTTTTTGAATGCCGTTTCCTGGATGTTGTCACATTCACGAATCAACTCGCCGACCAGGTTGCCGGGGGTAAAATCGACATCGTTTCTATACTGCGGAAAGAGGGTGAGCTCAGGCCGGTACTCTCTTGCGCCGCCAGCGAAATCCGACAGGGCGGAATAATCTCTGTGGACAAGTCCATCCGGGCCGCGTTTGTGGCAAAGTAAAATAGTTTGGTTGCCCTGATGGCGGTCGATAAACAGGGCGTGGTGGATTGATTGCATTTGCCGATTGGCGGCATACAAGGAATTAGCCTGAAGTTTTTCCAGCCAACGCATGGGATCGGTAAAGGAGTCAGAATCGCGGAATAAATTACATAATTCGAGATATTCAAGGTTGCCGGCGCGTACCTGATTTATCCAGTCGGTTTTCAGGACTCGCTTATGAACAGCATCGATGCGGCGACCATTTTCTACGATAGCCTGTTCAAACGCATACCGCTGTTCTGCATCACTAAATGACTGGTTCTGACTCAGCTTTTCGCACTCCTCCATTAGGCGGTGGTTAAGCAAGGACATGCTTTCTGATACTACCTCGTTACCGCTATCTTCACTGAGAGCGGCGAACTGGAATGCAACATTACGGAACACATCGCGGGGTAAAAAGATTTCTGTTTTCAATAGAGTGTCGCGACGCTCGACTCGCCCTACGGCCTGCACGACGACTTTGAATAAGCTCATATCATGTTCGGCCATTAACAGGCGATAGTTTTCGCCGTGGGCGAAATTAACGTTGAAATCGGCCAGCTTGTGGACGGTAATATCGTCATCAGCGTAGTGTTTAAGCACGGTAACGTAGTTAGGTAATGTATTAAGGTTGCCGCTGTTGTCCTTTACTTCGCTGTAAAACGAGGAGTTGATGAGCACTAAGCGCTCAAAATCGACATCCAGACGTGGTGCATTGATATCATTAATATCGCCGTCATGGTATTTCACAAAGTAGTTGAGGCCGGTGCCTGCACTTTTGTAGCTGCTCATAAATACCAGTACGGTATTGCTGTTCTTGAGATAGGTTTCTTGCCTAATATCTTCGACATTAGCCAGTGGTGAATCGAAAAAGACCAAATGGACTGTGTGACGCCCTTTGAATGGGGTAAAGGTCAGGATCTGGTCATGTTTCTTATCGTTATCCGTTTTTTCATCGCACCGGGAGTGCATACCGTACTGCTGACGCCAGGCTGATTGATGAGTGCGCCAGGCGCTGATAAAGGCCCGCTTAAATGTCCCTGAAAGGGACAAAATCAGGCTGTTTTTACCCTCGTAGGCGGCAAGCAATAACGCTTCAAGTTCCCGCTGGTACTGACGCCGTTTATAGGTATTTTTCAGGTCGTACTCCAGCGGTTTCTTCAGCGCGTCGAAAAAGTTGTCATACGTCCTGCGATAGATCTCACAATTTTGGTAGATATCGGTCAATTTTAACTGCTTATCATCGAACACCCTGAAGTCGACGTTGCGGATACTGGCTCTCAACGCGCGTAGTGCTCTAAGCGTATCGATATCTGTTTTTTTACGTTCAATGACTCGATAGCCAAGGTCACGGCTATAGCGCTCCAGGAAGTGACGATTGAAGTTACCGTTTTTGGTGTGGCTAAAACCACTGGTGGCGCTAAGTCCAATCACTTTATTGTGCGTGCCCGTTAATAAACGTAGCAGCATGGCTTCAGGCAACTCTTGTACCAGATCCATCTCAAACGCCAGAATAATTGTACGCTCGGCTCCACTGTTCACGTAATTGAGTTCAACTATCGGCGTCATCGTGAATACGGTTTTGGGTTGCAGATAAGCGTAGAAATGATCAATCAACAAGTTTTTATCGGTGGTGCGATCGAAGATATGTCGCACCACTCCAGCTACATTATTGGCTGCGTCAACAAATTGGCCCAAAGGTGTATTCTGGCTGCTGGAGTTATCCTGGCCACCATTTTTTACCCAGCGCTTAAAGTGTCGGTTGGTGATATCAGAACAGGCGGCGAGGATGACGGAGACCAATTGGAACAGATCGTGCAGGGTGGGATTGGTGTCGCTGGCATCATTTTCGACTTCGTAATATAGCTCGGTGCGCGTTATGTCGCCTTCGCTGTTGCGCATACGAATGCGTTTCAGCCCCTCTTCATTAACGTACATTTTGGGGTTAAAACTGAACACATTCCGGGTAATGGAAATGATGCGTTCGGCGGCGTCGCCGTTAACTTCGAATGCTCCTAACTGGTCGCGAAACATCTCCAGGATCGAGCCCAGCGTCGTACCGGGTGATAATTCGCACTTTTTCGCCAGTAGGTCTCGAAGGATGGTGATGAATTTGACCATCTCTTGCTCAAAGGTCGTTTGCGCTTCTTTGGGCTTTTTCCGGCGCTCCAGGCTGAGTACCGCATTGTGAATACGTCCCGCGACAGAGATAACATGCGCCAGATTATTTTCCTGTGTGATTAGCTTAACATGGCATGTTTCTTCAAGACGGGTGTAGGCTTCATGTAGTTCATCAATGATTACCGTAAAGCGAATATTTTTCTGGCGAAAAGGGCAGTCTGGATTACGTCTGAAGTGTTCATCACGAAGATAAGCAACCTGCCCGGTATGGCCAGCTGCCGCAACGGTGCTGATCTGTGGATCTTTGGGAGCCAGCTTGCCACCAATCAGCAAGTCGAAACCTACGGACTCAAAATGCACGCCTTCACCTCGCTGACGAGGCGCCAGTCGGTAAGTTGATGTGTCGAACTTATTTGTAGTCATTAATAGCACCGACGGGCGGTACTGGCAAACTTCGAAAGGCAATACCTGTTTGATAAGCTCGAAGTAGACTTCGTGTACGCTTAGTTCAGACTTGCTTGGTTTTCGTGCTGTCTCCGCGTGTTGCATTCGCTCTTGGCGCGCCTGGAGCCCGCGACGAATGTACTCTTTAATGGAAGCTTTTTCACTATCTGGTCCAAATAGTAATTTACAGGCTGACTCAATCGTATTGCGGATACTATGACGACAGTTTTTTAGCTGCTCTTCAAGAATTTCTCTTTCGTAGTTGGTATCCTGAGAACCGTATGTTGTCAGCTTTTTTAACTGCTCTTCACAGCGATCAATTTGTGAGACATGGTAATTGAGCGAACGCATTGCGCTGCCAATATATTTGCTACCTTTCGCCCCTTCGTACCACTGAATATAGCGGTCGCGATTTTTCAGGCCCGTGGCCCAGTCCATAAAGTCGAGGTCGGCAATATCATTACGGGAGAGAACGCAAATGAACTCGCCACCAGAGGCCAGAATTTTCTCTTTCTGGCTACTGTCCAGGTCGATTTGTGATTTTTGCGGCGACATGAACAACAGGTTGGTAAAGCCGCCTTCGGGAAACAGGTAATTTGGCTGCTGGGTTTTGGCGAAACGTTCCAGATATTCAACATACCCTTGAATCACGCCATAGCTTTTGCCGAAACCCGTGCCATCGGAACTGAAAATAACCTCAGCGCCATCACGTTCATGCACGTGGTAAAGTTGAGAGACTTGGGCGCGACAGGCGTTAATCTCTTTAACCAGCGTTATGTCAGGAATTTGTCTGGAGATGAGATCTTGCAGATTATTATTGATAGTTTTCTCTCCAACACGCTCACATTTACGGTAACTATTGATGGTTATTTGGCCGCTTTCGAGCAGAGTCTTTTCCACTTGCATGGGGGCAAGATGCAAGGCTCTTGCAATTTCATTGATAGTATTGGATAGAGTTTCGTGTGGATTGCTAATCGTGAAGTGGTTTAGCACTGCTGCAACAGTATCAGGATGCAATGCTTTTCTGAGAGTGGGGAAGGTGAGGCTGTAATCGTATAGCGCCAAATCATTGTTTATCAGACAGCGAAACTGCTGTTTAGTGGGATCGCCTCCAGGACGGCTGGCAAATCCCAGGATTTTTGCCTGTTCGAGTCGATACAACAATGCTGCGGCATCGCGATCAGGTAAGTCAAATGCATCGTGGAGCTGCTGGCTAAATGGCATTGTGGCATTCAGCCGGTTATGGCTGACCAGCGCGGAAAAGTGCTGACGCACCAAGGTTAGCAGCTTACAATCTTCCTCTATAGTCCAGCTTTTTCTCATTCTTCTTCCCCTTAATATAAATGCACCTGCAACCACTCAGCCAAACGCTCAACGTCAAAACCCGTAATCCATACTCCCACGCCAAAAACGTCTTCGATAAATATTCATCATATTTTCGAGGCACTTTTCAGAGATGCTCTTGGCAAGACGGGACTCAGGGGGACAAACCTTCCTGTAGTGCATTGCTTAGAGTCTGCTTAACTTTCCCGAGCGTGTTTTTCAACTTCAACTACGGCAGCAAATGACACGGTCTTAAAACCGTGCAGGATAGGCCATATCTACAACGTGTTTACTATTTGAGCACACACTGTGATAGGGCAGTCACCTTTCCGATAAATGGTGAACCGTCCCTGACGAACAACAACATGAACGCACATCTCTTCATCGCCTGATCAAAGTAGCTGCCAACTATTTTTCGCCTCAACATTGATGTTTTTTTACTAACGATTTCGACTACCTTCCGAAGCGACCACAACAAATAAAATATTGGTTACATATCAGTCTTATATCACCGGAGTAAGTTGACTTTTGATTAGCTATTTCAAGATATTAATAGCTAATCATGCTTCCCCAAATTGCTTACTTATAGCAAAGTCATATAGCATAAACTGAAGGGCGAATTGTTAAATCATACCGTGACTGCGCTGAAGAACAAGCATAAAAACCATATAGTTAACATGGCTTATGTGTTTCAGTTGAATGATAAATAGACAGTATAAAATCCAATCCAATAGCCGCGTTCAAGCGATTAATTTTTTGATGGGCTTAACAAGCACGAGCAGCAATGTCGGCAAATCCACTTGGTTGCTGGAAGAATATGATACCTTCAACACCTAGCCGATTATCTCCGCCGTTGGCAGAGAACCGTTCAGCGTTGTTAGCCAACAGTTATAAATTTAAATTAATGGCTAGAAGAATCTATCTCGGGGTAGATCATCAACATTACTTACTCTAAACCACGTTACACATGGCCTCCGGCGCAGCGAAGTCATCAAAAAAGAGTATTATAAAAATATGTTGAATTCCGCCTTTAAGGAGAAAGGTTGCCTGGCAGTCGTAATGCTGTTGACGATACAGCGCACAACACGGGTATAAACAGCCATTTCATTGATAAATAACTGAATGGCTGTTTATATTCAATCAAGATAAGGGTTCATTAATCTTTGCATAGAGATAAGGTGATGTGACCTCATTGCGATTCGCATCCAGATAATCAGCCCACCACTGCAGCATTAACCTTCGCTCACCAAGATGTTCCGCCTTATGGATATAAGCCGCACGCACAGAGCTACGCTCCTGATGGCTCATCTGCCGCTCCACAGCATCCCTCGACCATAATCCAGACTCAATTAACGAACTACACGCCATAGTCCTGAATCCATGACCACACACTTCCGTTTTCGTGTCATAGCCCATCACTCGCAGAGCCTTGTTAACCGTATTCTCACTCATCGGCTTACGTGGATCGTGATCGCCCACGAAAATCAGCTCTCGGTTCCCATTCATGCTTTTGATCTTTTGCAAGATAGCGAGAGCTTGTCGCGACAAAGGAACAAGATGTGGAGTACGCATCTTCGAACCACGTTGAGAATGCTTAACTCCTTCAAGTGGCTCACGCTCGCCCGGAATCGTCCACATAGCCGTTTCAAAATCCACTTCTGTCCAGCGAGCAAAACGTAACTCGCTCGAACGGATGAAAACCAGTAACGTCAAATCCACAGCTAACCGCGTTAATGGTCTGCCGGTGTAGTTATCAATACGATGGAGTAACTCAGGAATTCGGTTGAGATCTAGCGCAGCGCGATGCTTTCGTTTAGCTGTTGCGATCGCACCAGCGATCTCTTGTGCAGGATTGTAATCAATTAAGCCGTTCTGTACTGCAAAGCGCATTATTGCGGTTGTTCGCTGTTGAAGACGCGCAGCCACTTCAAGGCGTCCTGACTTTTCCACTGCTTTAATTGGAACCAGTAAGTCACGAGTACCAATATCTTTGATATTTCGCTTCCCAACTGAAGCAAATAAATTGTCTTCGAGGCTTTTCAATACACGAGCACTATGCGATGCCGACCACTTTTGATTGCTGGTGTGCCACTCTCTGGCAACCACTTCAAACGTTATCGCCTCTTGCTCCTGCTCTACCTTAACGGCTTTCTTGTTCTCACTGGGATCGACACCATTAGCTAATAGCTTACGAGCCTCATCCCGGCGTGCCCGGGCATCCGCCAATGACACTTCAGGGTATTTTCCCAACGCCAGCATCTTCTCTTTACCACCAAAGCGATAACGTAGCCGCCAGTATTTTGAGCCGTTAGGGTGAACCAGTAACACCATGCCTTCACCGTCAGTAAGTTTATAGGCTTTAGCTTCAGGCTTAGCCGAACGAACCTTCACATCACTCAGAGCCATGATGAGTATCCTTTCAAGGGTTCTGTGTGGGTACAAACATTATCGAACCGGGATATACCCGCAGTTGTACCCGCATCAGTAAGTTGATGTAGATTGAATCAGGTTGACTTAGGTTGAGTGAAAAAGCGAGGAAAGCCTTGCGGATACTGGATTTCAGGCACAAAAAAAGACGTCCGTTGACGTCTATTGATGTTCCGATGGTGCCGAAGGCCGGACTCGAACCGGCACGTATTTCTACGGTTGATTTTGAATCAACTGCGTCTACCGATTTCGCCACTTCGGCACTGAAGGGGATGCGGAAACGTTCTGGATTATACCTGTCGGCGGCGGTCATGCAAGCGACAGCGTGTCACCATTGCGCTAAGTGTTGAAAAAAACAGCGCTATCCTGCGCGGCGTCACCTTTTACCGCCGTTCCATAGCGCGACGGCCACCAGCGCCCCTCCTCTCACCCTCCCGCAAACCCAGCTCCACCTGCCAGCCGTTCCCCCTTCCCGCTCAATAACACCCAATCCCCACTCAAACTTATCTCAAATTTTTCTCACCTCACTCTCACCTGCATCCCCTTCACAATCCATCTCTCCTCAAACAAATCCCCAATATCCACTCCTCAAATATTCCCCCCAACCCCATCCACCACCATTCCCATATATTCCAGAAAGTTTTAGCCAATGCCTTTTTGTTATTCATCCGCTCCGCAGCCAAATATTAATTTCATCAATATTTTTATAACTTTACATTAATGAAAAGTTTTCTTTTTGCCGTTTATTCCAGGATTTTCCTCAGGCGTGAAGGGTTCCGGTAAACACTATTTTTACTAGTCGCTGTACGAGTCTTGATGGACATATTCACTCGATGAATTAACTCAGGAGAATACTTGTGACGACGTTAAAACCTTTGCTGGCCCGCAACCGCAGCTGGGCGCTGCAGAAGTGTCAGCATGATCCGGACTATTTCGAAAAATGGGTCGACGGGCAGCGGCCCCACTCGCTGTGGATCGGCTGCTCCGACAGCCGCGTGCCCGCCGAGGTGCTCACCGGCAGTCAGCCCGGCGAGCTCTTTGTCCACCGCAATATCGCCAACATGCTCGACCCCGCCGACGACAACGTCATGAGCGTCCTGCAGTATGCCCTCCACTACCTTGAGGTGGAGCGGGTGGTGCTTTGCGGCCACTACGGCTGCGGCGGCGTGCAGGCGGCGCTCTCCCTGCCCACCCTGCCGCTGGCGCAGGAATCCTCGGCGCTGGCTCGCCGCATCGGCCAGCTGCGCCACACCCTGCATCACGAAATTGCGCAGATCGCCGATGGGTGTTGTGTTGCGGCCTCCCCCGGCGCCAGCGCCAGCGCCAGCACCGACGCGGAGCGCTCTCGCCATGCGCTGGACGCCCTGGTGGAAGCCAACGTTCGCGCCCAGTTCGCCCGTCTGCTGGAGAGTGAACCGGTGCAGACGGTGCTCGCCAGCGGGCGGCCGCTCAGCCTGCACGGCTGCGTCTACGATCTGGCTTCCGGCCATTTAACCACCCTCGTCGAACACCTCTCACCGCAGGAGCACGCCCCATGAATACGCTTCGTCAGGACTCTCTCGCCGGCATCGTCGTCTTCCTTGTCGCCCTGCCGCTGTGCCTCGGCATCGCCCAGGCCAGCGGCTTATCGCCCTTCGTCGGCCTGCTGACCGGCATCATCGGCGGCCTGGTCGTCACCGCCCTCAGCCCCTCCCGCTTCGCCGTCAGCGGCCCCGCCGCCGGACTGGTCACCATCGTCGTCGCCGCCATCGAATCCCTGGGTTCCTTCTCCGTCTTCCTGATGGCGCTGGTGCTGGCCGGCGTGCTGCAGCTGCTGTTCGGCATCCTGCGGGCCGGGCGCTTTATCTCGCTGGTTCCCGCCAGCGTCATCAAAGGCATGCTGGCGGCGATCGGCATCCTGCTGATTATGCAGCAGATCCCCGTCGCGCTCGGCACGGCGGAAGAGACCGGACTTGCCGATGTGGTTCAGGGCAATGCCGCTTTCTCCGTCACTGCGATTGCCGTCGCCGCGGGCGGTCTGCTGGTGCTCTGGCTGTGGGGCTCGCCGCTTATCCGCCGGGTGAAGAGCCTGCGTTGGATCCCCGGGCCGCTGATCGCCGTCCTGCTCGGCTGCGTGACCACCCTGCTGCTGACCCATTTTGCGCCGCAGCAGCTGGCCGCCCTGCCGCGTATTACCCTGCCGGCGTTCGGCAGCCTCGGCGATCTGCTGGGCGAGCTGGAGTCTCCCGCATGGAGCGCGTGGCGCAATCCGTCGGTGTGGGTGGTGGCGGTGACCCTGGCGCTGGTCGCCAGCCTCGAAACCCTGCTCAGCCAGGAGGCGCTGAAAAAACTGCGTCCGCAAAATCCACCGCCTTCGCCGAACCGCGAAATGGTCGCCCAGGGCGTGGGCAACCTGCTCTCCGGCGTGCTGGGGGCGATGCCGATCACCGCGGTGATCGTCCGCAGCTCCGTGAACGTCAGCAATGGCGCGCAGAGCAAACTGTCGATCTTTATCCACGGCGTACTGCTGCTGATCTGCGGCCTGTGGTTCAGCGGCCTGCTGACCTTAATCCCGCTCGCCAGCCTCGCCGCCGTGCTGCTGTATACCGGCTATAAGCTGGCGACGCCGCGGCTGTTCATCGAGCAGTTCCGCCAGGGTGCGGCGCAGTACGTCCCGTTCCTCGCCACCATCGGCGGGATTATCGCCTTCGGCATGCTGGCGGGGATCGGGATTGGTCTTGCCACCCAGATGGCATTCAGCCTCTGGCGCAGCCATCGCCACTCGCTGCAGCTGGCGCGCTACGATGACCACTACGTGCTGCGCATCCAGCAGAATCTGACCTTTATGCACAATCCGCATCTGCTGGCCCTGCTGGCGAAGATTCCGGAAAAGAGCGTGGTGATCGTCGAGCACGACAGCGTCGGCTATCTCGACCCGGACGTGCGGGCGGTGCTGGATGATTTTGCCGAGAACGCCCCGCAGCGCGGCATCCGCCTTAATCAGTGGCCGCTGGCCAGCCGCTGACCTTAACGGGCGGTTGGTCCGCCCGCTTCGCGACCCCTCCGATTGCCAAGCGCCGTGGAATGCCATGCTCTACACTTTCTGGGTTATCACGCCAACCCCAAGGAAATGAACATGAGCATCATTAAAAGCTACGCCGCCAAAGAAGCGGGCGCCGATCTGTCGCTGTGGGAGTACGATGCCGGCGAGCTGCAGCCGGAAGATGTCGAAGTTGAAGTGGAATACTGCGGGATCTGCCATTCGGACCTGTCGATGATCGACAACGAATGGGGGATGTCGAGCTACCCGCTGGTGGCCGGTCACGAGGTGATTGGCCGGGTGGCGGCGCTGGGCAGCGCGGCGCAGGATAAAGGGCTGAAGATTGGCCAGAAGGTCGGCATCGGCTGGACGGCGCGCAGCTGCGGCCATTGCGACGCCTGCATCAGCGGCAACCAGATCAACTGTCTGGAAGGCTCGGTGCCGACCATTCTTAACCGCGGCGGCTTCGCCAATAAGTTGCGCGCTGACTGGCAGTGGGTGATCCCCCTGCCGGAGAGCATCGATCTGGCGTCCGCCGGCCCGATGCTGTGCGGCGGCATCACCGTCTTTAAACCGCTGCTGACCCACCACGTCACCGCCACCAGCCGCGTCGGCGTGATCGGCATCGGCGGCCTCGGCCATATCGCTATTAAGCTGCTGCGGGCGATGGGCGCGGAAGTGACCGCCTTCAGCTCCAACCCGGCGAAAGAGCAGGAAGTGCTGGCGATGGGTGCCGATCGCGTGGTCAACAGCCGCGATCCGGAAGCCTTAAAAGCGCTGGCCGGTCAGTTTGATCTGATCATCAACACCGTGGCGGTGGATCTCGACTGGCAGCCGTACTTCGAAGCCCTGGCTTACGGCGGCAACTTCCACACCGTCGGCGCGGTGATGAAGCCGTTCCCGGTGCCGGCCTTTACCCTGATCGGCGGCGACCGCAGCATCTCCGGCTCGGCGACCGGTAATCCGTCCGAACTGCGCACGCTGATGAAATTCGCCGGGCGCAGCAAGGTGGCCCCGACCACCGAGCTGTTCCCGATGTCACAAATTAACGAAGCGCTGAAGCACGTTCGCGAAGGCAAAGCCCGCTACCGCGCGGTGCTGAAAGCCGACTTCTGATGGTTCTCTCCCGCCGGGCGGCCCGCTCGCCCGGCGTTTTCCCCGTCGCTTCATCAAACCGTCATCTCCCCGCCATGCCTCTGTAGTCATTGCTTCCCACAATCCGGGCTTCGATAAATGGCTGAACGAGATGCGCGTCACCATGAGAAAGACCTGGCTTCCCTGGCTGATCCTGTCGCCTTCCCTGCTGTTTTTACTGCTGTTTACCTGGTTCCCCCTGGGGCGTTCGGTGTATGACAGCCTGTTTGATACCCGCATGGCCAGCGACGGCGCGCAGTACGTCGGGCTGGATAACTTCGCCCGCCTGTTTGCCGATAACGTCTTCTGGCAGTCGCTGGGCAATAACCTGCTCTATATCCTGCTGACGGTAGTGCCCGGGGTGACCCTCGCCCTGCTGCTGGCGGTCGCCCTGAGCGAGAACCATCGCGTCAACCGCTGGCTGCGCACCGCCTTCTTCTTCCCGATGATTATCCCGATGGTCAGCGCCGCCGCGCTGTGGCTGTTTATCTTTATGCCCGGCCTCGGCCTGCTCGACCACTATCTGGCGAAGCTGTTCGGGCCGATGAACAACAACTGGCTGGGGCGCAGCAACAGCGCGCTGCTGGCCCTGGCGTTGATCGGCGTATGGAAGTTCGCCGGCTACTACATGCTGTTTTTCCTCGCCGGGCTGCAGAGCATTCCGGCCTCGACGCGGGAAGCGGCGCTGATGGAGGGGGCTACCCGCACGCAGGTCTTTTTTAAGGTCACGTTACCGCTGCTGCGCCCGACGCTAAGCTTTGTGATCACCACCGCGCTGATCTACTCCATCACCCAGATCGACCACGTGGCGGTGATGACCCGCGGCGGGCCGGACAACGCCACCACCGTGCTGCTCTATTACATCCAGAATCTCGCCTGGGATACCCACGACCTCGGCAAAGCCTCCGCCGCCACCTTCCTGACCCTGGCCGGGCTGTTCGCCTTCTCGCTGATTAACCTGAAACTGCTGGAGAAAGGAGCCCACTATGAGCGCTGACATCTCGCCGCTGTTGGTCCGCACGCCCGCCGCCGCCCATCCGCTGTGGCTGCGCCTGCGCCGCTCGTCGCCCTTTACGCTGACAGTATTAATGTGCTGCCTGGCGCTGCTGTGGGTCAGCCCATTTATCTGGATGCTGGCGACCTCGTTCAGCGCTACCACCTTCGGTGACGATATGGCGTCGCTGCTGCCCCGCCTGCCGCTGACCCTCGATAACTTCCGCGACGCCTGGCAGAGCGCCGACTGGCTGAGCCTGTATGCCAACACCATTATCTTCACCTTCGGCACCTTCTGCGTGCAGCTGTTGACCATCACCACCGCCGGGTACGTCTTCGCCTGCCACGAGTTTCGCGGCAAGCAGACGCTGTTTCTCCTGTTCCTGGTGCAGCTGATGATCATGCCGGTAGTGATGATGGTGCCGAACATGCTGACCCTGAAAACCTTCGGCCTGCTCAACACCCTCACCGGGGTGATGATGCCCTACTTCACCTCGGCGTTCGGCGTGTTCCTGATGCGTCAGGCGTTCCTCGCCATCCCGAAAGAGCTGGAGGAGGCGGCGCTGATGGAGGGCTGCCGCTGGTGGCAGGTGCTGTTCCGCGTGCTGCTGCCGATGTCCTGGCCGTCGGTGCTGGCCTTCGCCACCGTCAGCATTACCTACCACTGGAACGAGTACCTGTGGCCGCTGATGATGCTCAACGATCCCGATAAGCAGGTGCTGACCGTCGGGCTGGTCTCTTTCGCCATGGGCGCCGAATCCGGCGGCCAGTGGGGCACCATCGGCGCCGGGACGCTGATGGTCTGCCTGCCGCTGATGCTGGCGTTCATCCTTTTTCAGAAACAGTTCCTGCGGAGCTTCGGCTTCTCCGGGATCAAATAAGGAGTGATTCATGCTGTTAGCGCACATTTCCGATACCCATTTCCGCAGCCGCGGCGAGAAGCTGTACGGCTTTATCGACGTCAATGCCGCCAACGCCGACGTGGTCTCCCAGCTTAACGCGCTGCGCGAACGCCTGGACGCGGTGGTGGTGAGCGGAGATATCGTCAACTGCGGCCGCCCGGAGGAGTATCAGGTGGCCCGCCAGATCCTCGGCAGCCTGAACTATCCGCTGTATCTGATCCCCGGCAACCACGACGACAAAGCCCATTTTCTGGAGCATCTTCACCCGCTGTGCCCGCAGCTGGGCAACGATCCGCAAAATATGCGCTATGCGGTGGATGACTTCGCCACCCGCCTGCTGTTTATCGATTCCAGTCGCGCCGGCACGTCAAAAGGCTGGCTGACCGACGAGACCATCGGCTGGCTGGAAGCCCAGCTGTTCGAGGGCGGCGACAAACCGGCAACGGTGTTTATGCACCACCCGCCGCTGCCGCTGGGCAATGCGCAGATGGACCCGATCGCCTGCGAAAACGGCCACCGTTTGCTGGCGCTGGTGGAGCGTTTCCCGTCGCTGACGCGCATCTTCTGCGGCCATAACCACAGCCTGACCATGACCCAGTATCGCCAGGCGCTGATCTCCACCATCCCTGGCACCGTCCATCAGGTGCCGTACTGCCACGAAGACACCCGGCCCTATTACGACCTCTCCCCGGCCTCGTGCCTGATGCACCGTCAGGTCGGCGATCAGTGGGTGAGCTACCAGCACTCGCTGGCCCACTACGCCGGGCCGTGGCTGTACGACGAAAACATCAGTTGCCCAACGGAAGAGCGCTAACCGCCATGCTCAGTCTGCAAAACATCAGTAAACGTTTCGACGGCAAACCGGCGCTCAGCGCCCTGTCGCTGGATATTCACGAAGGCGAATTCGTGGTGCTGGTCGGCCCGTCGGGCTGCGGGAAAAGCACCCTGCTGCGCCTGCTCGCCGGCCTGGAGCCGGTCAGCGAAGGCCAAATCTGGCTGCATGATGAGAACATCACCGCCACCACGCCGCGCGAGCGCAACTTCGCGATGATCTTCCAGAACTATGCCCTGTTCCCCCATCTGTCGGTGCGCGACAACATCACCTTCGGCATGAAGGTGCGCAAGGAAGAGAAAAGCAGCTGGCAGCCACGGGTGGATAAAGTGGCGCAGATGCTGCAGCTGGAGGCGCTGCTCGACCGCAAACCGGCGAAGCTCTCCGGCGGCCAGCGCCAGCGGGTGGCGATGGCCCGGGCGATCGTGCGCAATCCGCGGCTGTTCCTGATGGACGAGCCGCTCTCCAACCTCGACGCCCGCCTGCGCAGCGAAGTGCGCGACAGCATTATGGCCCTCCACCAGCAGCTGAAAACCAGCACCATCTATGTTACCCACGACCAGACCGAGGCGATGTCGATGGCCGACCGCATCGTGGTGATGAACGGCGGCCACGTACAGCAGGTCGGGCGCCCGGAGTATCTGTACGCCAACCCGGCCAACCTGTTCGTCGCCGGGTTTATCGGTTCGCCGGCGATGAACTTGCTGTCGCTGGCCTGCGCCAACGGTGAAGTACTGTTGGGAGAACAGCGCCATCCGCTGCCGCCGCGCCACCGGGATCAGACCCGCGTCTGGCTGGGCGTTCGCCCGGAACATATTACCGACCGCGTGGAGGAGGGCCATCTGCGCCTCCCGGCCACCGTTCTGCAACGAGAACTGATGGGAGCCGATTACCTGCTCCACGTCAGCACCCCGATCGGCACCCTGCGCTTTAGCCGCCGCCACCGCGGCACGGTGCCGGAGAAAGGCGAGTCGCTGATCCTCGGCTTCTCGCCTGCCGATGTGCATCTTTTTCATGCTGAGACCCAGCATAATTTACTGATGGAGTGTAATCATGTTTAAACCCCTTACGGTAGTCGCGGTTGGCCTCAGTCTTGCCCTGAGCGGCGCGGCGCTGGCGAAAGAGAAAATAGACTTCATGTTCCCGGCGCCGGTGGACGGCAAGCTGACCATGGAGATGACCCGCGTCATTAAGCAATTCAACGACTCGCAGCAGGATGTCGAAGTGCGCGGCATCTTCACCGGCAACTACGACACCACCAAGATCAAAGCCGAATCGGCGCAGAAGGCCGGCCAGCCGCCGGCGCTGGTGATCATGTCCGCCAACTTCACCACCGATCTGGCGCTGAAGGATGAGATCCTGCCGATGGACGAGCTGTTTAAATATGGCGATCAAAAGGCTGGCGATTTTCTGCAAAAGGAATTCTGGCCCGCGATGCATAAGAACGCCCAGGTGATGGGCACCACCTATGCGATCCCGTTCCATAACTCGACGCCGATCCTCTACTACAACAAGACGATGTTCGATCAGGCCGGGATCAAACAGCCGCCGCAGACCTGGGCCGAGCTGCTGGCTGATGCCAAAAAGCTGACCGACGAGAGCAAAGGCCAGTGGGGGATCATGCTGCCGTCGACCAACGACGACTACGGCGGCTGGATCTTCTCGGCGCTGGTACGCGCCAACGGCGGGAAATACTTTAACGAAAACTATCCTGGCGAGGTCTATTACAACTCGCCGACCGCCATCGGCGCCCTGCGCTTCTGGCAGGATCTGATCTACAAGGACAAGGTGATGCCGTCCGGGGTGCTGAACTCGAAGCAGATCAGCGCCGCGTTCTTCTCCGGTAAGCTCGGGATGGCGATGCTCAGCACCGGCGCGCTGGGCTTTATGCGCAAGAACAGCAAAGATTTTGAGCTTGGGGTAGCGATGCTGCCGGCCAAAGAGCAGCGTGCGGTGCCGATCGGCGGCGCCAGCCTGGTGAGCTTTAAAGGCATCAACGAGGCGCAGAAGAAAGCGGCGTATCAGTTCCTGACCTATCTGGTGAGCCCCGACGTGAACGGCGCGTGGAGCCGCTTTACCGGCTACTTCTCGCCGCGCAAGGCGTCATATGATACGCCGGAGATGAAGGCCTATCTGCAGCAGGATCCGCGGGCGGCGATCGCGCTTGAGCAGCTGAAGTACGCTCATCCGTGGTACTCCACCTGGGAGACCGTGGCGGTGCGTAAGGCAATGGAGAACCAGCTGGCGGCGGTGGTCAACGATGCCAAAGTAACGCCGGAAGCGGCGGTGCAGGCGGCGCAGAAGGAAGCCGACGCGCTGATGAAACCTTATGTGGATAAGACCGCGCTGGCGGAAGTGAAGTGACGCTTTACCCGTCATCGTCACCCTCACCCTGGCCCTCTCCCTGAGGGAGAGGGGACGGTACGGCGCCGTGGTTAAGCCCTGAATCCGGGAGAGGGAACTGTCCGGCGCCGTGGTTGAGCCCTGAGCCCGGGAGAGGGGACTGTCCGGCGCCGTGGTTAAGCCCTGAGTCCGGGAGAGGGGACTGTCCGGCGCTGTGGTTGAGCCCTGGGCCCGGGAGAGGGAACTGTCCGGCGCCGTGGTTAAGCCCTGAGTCCGGTTGTGAAAGGAAAAAAAGCAGGCCATACCCGGTATGGCCTGAAAATGTCACAACGATTAGATCCCTGCCGTTTCGCGGATATATTTGCGCGCTTTGACGGCGTATTCGAAAGGATTGGCCAGAGCAGGATCCTGCTCGGCTTCCACCACCATCCAGCCTTTATAGCCAAAGTCGTCCAGCAGCTTGAACACCGGACGGAAATCGATCACCCCGTCGCCCGGGACGGTGAAGGTGCCTTTTTTCACGCCGTCGAGGAACGACAGGCCGTCGCGGCGCACCTGGTCGATCACCGGCGGACGGACGTCTTTCAGGTGAACGTGGTTGATGCGCGGCAGATACTTTTTGAGGATCGCCAGCATCGGCGCTTCGCCGCCTTCGGAATACCAGGCATGGCCGGTGTCGAACAGCAGGAAGACGCGCTCGTCCACCAGCGACATAAATTTGTCGATTTCCGCAGTGGTCTGAATGCCGGTGCCCATGTGGTGGTGCAGACAGACCTGCATCCCCTTCTCCGCCGCCAGGCGACCGAGGGTGTTGTAGCCTTCCGCCACCCGCTGCCACTCCTCTTCGCTGAAGCACGGCTTCGCATCGCCGAGGATCGGTTTATCCAGCCCCTGGATGCTGCCGCTTTGCTCGGAGCAGCCAATCACTTTCGCCCCCATCGCATGAAGGAAGTTCATGTGATTGACGAATTCATCAATGGTTTTTTCCCGCTGGCCGTTGGCGAAAAAGGTGCTGAACCAGGCGTTGCAGATCTGAATGCCGCGGATGTCCAGCATCGGCTTGAGAACCGCCGGGTCGCGCGGATATTTGCTGCCGACTTCGCTGCCGGTAAAGCCAGCCAGCGCCATTTCGCTGACGATCTGCTGGAAGGTGTTTTCGCTGCCGAGCTCCGGCATATCATCGTTAGTCCAGCCGATCGGGGCGATAGCCAGTTTGACGTTATCTTTGTTCATAGTAGGGCTCCTGCCGCTGCGCCTTACCGGCGCAGCAATTCACGTTCAATAAGTTCACGGGTTTCCACTGCCTGGTATTTCATTTTTTCCGGGTAGCCAAACAGCGAGGTGGCGACAATCGGCTCCCCGCCGACCTTGAAGGTCTGCTCGGCGAATTTCATTTCGCGCAGGGTGCGGAACAGCGCGTCGAAATCCACATCCCCTTCCCCGACGCCTACATGCTGGTGCACCACGGCATCCACGCCCGGCGGGTTAACGATATAGCGGCAATGTTTCGTATGATTGCGGGTATCCGCAATCAGGACATGGGAGAGATCGCTCCCGGCATAGCGCAGCATGCTCGCCACATCGCCGACGCCTTTGTCGTAGAAAAAGGTGTGCGGCACGCTGTAGACGTACTTCACGTTATCGCTGCGGAACGACTTCACGATATCGACGGTTTCATTGTTCTCTTCGCAGAAATCCCAGGGATGCGCCTGGATCTCCACGCGGATGCCTTCCCGCTCAAAAATCGGCAACAGCTCTTCCATGGAGCGATAGAACATTTCATCGCAGATTTCGGGCTGATTCGGATCGCCGGAGAACTCGGTGTTGATCACCTGAACGCCCATCTCCACCGCAATTTCCACCAGCCGTTTCCAGTTTTTCACCGCCGCCTGACGGCGCAGTTCGTCCGGGCCGGACCAGCGGTAGACGCAGATAAACGACGACAGCTCAAGGCCGGTATCGCGCAGCGCCTGCTTGTACTCCGCCATGATCTCCCGGCTGGCGCGCGGGTGCTTGTAGAACGGGTTAATCTGCGGGTGCGGCGACTGTTCAATGTACTTGTAGCCCCACTCCGCTACCTGATGGACCATGCGGGTGATCCCGAGGTCCTTAATCACATCCACATCAAAGGCAATTTTCATCGTCGTTACCTGTGCAAAGAAGTTCCGTCAGCAAAACGCGCTTAACGTTTGTAGAATGCCGGGCACTCAGGCAGCGTCACCTCAACCGGCTCGCTGGTTCCCTGCGCTTTAATGCAGGCGTCCGCCGCCACCGACGCCGCGTAGCCGTCCCAGGCCGACGGGCCGTGCAGCTGGCCAGCTTTGACGTCGTTGATAAAGGCCTGCAGCTCGACGTCGTAGGCTTTGATAAAGCGGTCTTTCCAGTCGGTGAGAATGGCGGTCGACAGACTGGCGGACTTGCGCATCTGGACGGCAGACGGCTCCGGCAGACGGGCAATCCCGGTTTCGCCGACCACTTCGCACTGGATGTCATACCCGTACTGGCAGTTCACGAACACTTCGACGTCGATCAGGGTGCCTTTTTTGGTTTCAAAGGAGACGATCTGCGGATCTTTCAGGCGCGCATGGGTGTGCGAGGTGGAGCGCGGGAAGCGCACCTGCACGGAACGGTAGTCATCGTTCAGCAGCCAGCGCAGCACGTCCAGCTCGTGGATCAGGGTGTTGGTGATCGCCATATCGGTGGTGTAGTTCTCGCCGACTGACTGGTTGCGGTGGGCGCAGCGCAGCATCAGCGGCGCGCCGATATCGCCATCGTCGATCACTTTTTTCAGCGCCAGATAGCCTTCGTCGTACGGGCGCATAAAGCCAACCTGCACCAGACGACGGCCGGCCTTCATTTCGGCATCGACGATGCGACGGCAGCCTTCCGCAGACATCGCCAGCGGTTTTTCGCAGAACACCGGCTTACCAGCGGCAATGGCGGCCAGGGTGTACTCTTCGTGGGTCGGGTCCCAGGAGGTGACCAGGATGGCATCGACATCGCTGGCGTTAATCACGTCGTGGCCGTCGGCGTAGACTTCCGCCTGCACGCCCGGCAGCGCGACCGCCGCACGGGCGTTGTCGGCATTGATATCAGACACCGCCACAACGGTGGCGCCCTGCAGAACCTGGGTGCAGCGACGGATGTGTTCTTTACCGATAGCGCCAGCGCCGATGACACCTAATTTGAGCGACATAATGGTTTTCTCCGTAAGTCTGTAGGATTCAGGGTAGAGGTTCGTTTTAGTAATCACGCGCCTGGGCGCGCTTTTCATTAATCATTTGCGCCACCTTGCGGATCCGCTCAGAGAGCGCCGTCTGGGCGACTCCGACGTTCCACCAGCTGCCGTATTTGTGCACCATGGTCTTCGGCAGCACTTTAATATCAATCAGGGTGCTGACCGTTTCGCGACGGGCGGCGTCCAGCGCGTGGCGCAGTTCGTCCAGGGTGGTGACGCGCCAGGTTTTGCAGCCGTAGCCGGCGGCGATGGTGGCGAAGTCCACCGGCACCAGGCCGCCCTGCAGCTGGCCGGTTTCCGGCTGGCGGTAGCGGAACTCGGTGCCGAAGCTGTCCATCCCATGTTCCATCTGCAGGTTGTTGATGCAGCCGTTGGCCATGTTGTCGAACAGCACGACGTTGATCTTCGCCCGCTCCTGCAGGGAGGTGACCAGCTCAGAGTGCAGCATCATGAAGGAGCCATCGCCGACCAGGGAGTAGACTTCGCTCTGCGGCTGCGCCAGCTTCACGCCCAGCGCCGCGTTGACTTCGTATCCCATGCAGGAGTAGCCGTACTCCACGTGGTAGGTGTTTTCCGCGCGGTTGCGCCAGACGCGCTGCAGATCGCCTGGCAGGCTGCCCGCCGCCGCGACGATCACCGCCTCGGCCGGCAGCGTTTCATTCAGTACCCCAAGGACGCTGCTCTGGGTCAGGGTGGAGTCGGTGATCTGGCGGAACTCGCGATACACCGATTCACGATCGAGGTGATCGTCGATCTCCGGCACAAAGGATTTTTCCTGCCACACCGCCTGGTAGACGCGCTGGGTCTCTTTTAACTGACGGCTCTGCACGCTCTCGATCTGCGCGCCCCAGCCGGCCTGCCAGCCGCTGTCCGCCAGCGCCGCGTCGAGGGCGGTCATCGCTTCCCGGGCGTCCGCCAGCATGGCAATGCCGTCCAGCTTCCAGGCGTCGAAGTTGCTGACGTTAATATTCAGGAAACGCACCTCCGGGTGCTGGAAAATCCATTTCGAGGCGGTTGTAAAATCGCTGAAGCGGGTGCCGACGCCGATCACCAGGTCGGCCTCTTTCGCCAGCAGGTTCGCCGCCAGACAGCCCGTCTCGCCGACGCCGCCGACGTTCAGGGGGTGAGACGAGACCACCGTCCCCTTCCCGGCCTGGGTTTCGGCGAAGGGCACCCCGTAGCGCTCGGCGAAACGGGACAGCGCTTCGCCCGCGCCGGAGTATTTCACCCCACCGCCGCAGACGATCAGCGGTTTACGGCTGGCTTTGATGGCCGCGACGGCGTCCGCCAGCTGCGCGGCGCTGGCCGGGCGGCGGTCGAGACGGTGCACGCGGCGCGCAAAGAAGGATTCCGGGTAGTCCCAGGCTTCGCCCTGCACATCCTGCGGCAGGCACAGCGTCACCGCGCCGGTTTCCGCAGGGTCGGTCAGGACGCGCATGGCGTTGATGCAGGCGCTCATCAGCTGTTCCGGGCGGGTAATACGGTCCCAGTATTTGCTGACTGCGCGGAAAGCGTCATTGGTGCTGATGCTGAGATCGTAGCTCTGTTCAATCTGCTGGAGCACCGGGTCCGGCTGGCGGGTGGCGAAGACATCGCCCGGCAGCAACAGCAGCGGAATGCGGTTGGCGCTGGCGGTGCCGGCGGCGGTGATCATGTTGGCCGCTCCCGGACCGATGGAGGAGGTGCAGGCGATAATCTGCCGGCGCAGGGCCTGGCGGGCAAAACCGGTGGCCGCGTGGGCCATTCCCTGCTCGTTACGCCCCTGATAGACGCGCATATCGCCGCTGTCCTGCTCCAGCGCCTGCCCCAGCCCCAGGACGTTGCCATGGCCGAAAATCGCGAAAATGCCTTTCACGAATTTCAGCTCTACGCCATCCACTTCCAGGTACTGGTTATCGAGGAACTTCACCAGCGCCTGCGCCGTCGTCAGTCTCAGTTTGCCCATGATGCACAATCCTTATTGTTCAGTATTTATGTGTGGCGTCGCGCCGATGCCGCCGGGGCCGTCGTTCACGTCACTGGAATACCTGTGGATTATAGGCAAACATTTTTTTCATTAAATACAAATACAGAAGAAATATTTCATTTTGCGAGAGGGATCAAACTCTCTACCCATTTCATACGTTTCATTGACATTCCAGACACGTTTTCGGACCCTTTTTTGCCGCGCCACACGACAATATCCCCTTAAAAATCATAGGTAAATGGATGCCATTTGGCGTTTCATTTTCCCCCGGGTCGACAGAGGGGCCGATCCACGCTCGCGCGAGGCTCAGTGCGGCAGAGTGGTAGATCCCTCACACTTTTGGTTTTTTAATTTCGAACGAGTTTGCAAATGAAATATTTATTTCTCAAACTAAGGGTAACCAATAACCCTCAGGCTGTTCACGGAGTCGACGTCGGGATCCCGACCCTTCCAGGCAGCAGACACCAAAAAGGAAATCCTAGCTATGAATGCAGCAGTAAAGCGGCTCGACGTCATCTGTATAGGTCGGGTGGCCGTCGACCTCTATGCCCAGCAGATCGGTTCGCGGCTAGAAGACGTTGCCAGTTTCGCGAAATATCTGGGCGGCTCCTCCGGCAACGTGGCCTTTGGCACCGCGATTCAGGGGCTGAAATCGGCCATGCTGGCGCGCGTTGGCGATGAACACAACGGCCGTTTCCTGCGTGAAACGCTCAACCGCGCCGGGGTGGATACCGAGTATCTGATCACCGACAAATCTCGCCTGACAGCGCTGGTGATGCTGGGGATTAAGGATCAGGAGACCTTCCCTCTGATTTTCTACCGTGATAACTGCGCCGATATGGCCTTAACGCCTGATGACATCAGCGAGGAGTATATTGCCTCCTCCCGGGCGCTGGCGGTGACTGGCACCCACCTGTCGCACGCCAACACCCGCGCCGCGGTGCTGAAGGCGCTGGAATACGCTCGCCGTCACGGCCTGCGTACCGCACTGGATATCGATTACCGTCCGGTGCTGTGGGGGCTCACCTCGCTCGGCGATGGCGAAACCCGTTTCATTGAGTCCGGACCGGTCACCAGCCAGCTGCAGGAAGTGCTGCATCTGTTCGATTTGGTGGTGGGAACCGAAGAAGAGTTTCATATTGCCGGGGGCAGCACCGATACCCTGACCGCGCTGAAAAATGTGCGCAATGCCACCAAAGCCACCCTCGTCTGCAAACGCGGGCCGATGGGCTGCGTGGTGCTGGAAGGCGATATCCCGGACAGCTGGGACCAGGTGCCGCTGCAGCAGGGCGTGCGCGTGGAGGTTCTCAATGTGCTGGGTGCCGGGGATGCCTTTATGTCGGGCCTGCTGCGCGGCTGGCTCAACGACGAAGGCTGGGAGCAGGCTTGCCGTTACGCCAACGCCTGCGGCGCGCTGGTGGTTTCCCGCCACGGATGCGCGCCAGCGATGCCGACCAAAGTCGAACTCGATGACTACCTGCTGCGCGCCGAATCGGTGCCGCGCCCGGACGTCGACGAGCGCCTCAACCACCTGCACCGGGTCACCAGCCGCCGTCAGCAGTGGCCGGAGCTGTGCATTTTCGCCTTCGACCATCGCAAACAGCTGGCCGACCTGGCACGGGAGACCGGGCGCGATGAAGCCTGCATTCCGCAGCTCAAGCTGTTGTTGTTAGCCGCGGCCGAAGCGGCGGCGCAGGAGGCGGGTCTCGATCAGCGCAGCGGCATTCTGGCCGACGGCACCTATGGCCAGCGTGCGCTCAATGCCATTACCGGCAAGGGCTGGTGGATCGGGCGCCCCATCGAGCTGCCCAGCTCGCGACCGCTGCGTCTGGAGCATGGCAACATCGGCTCGCAGCTGATCGACTGGCCGCTGGAGCATGTCGTCAAATGCCTGGTCTTCTATCATCCTGCCGACCCGGCGGCGCTGCGTGAAGAGCAGGACGCCCTGCTGCTCGAGGTGTGGCAGGCCTGTAACAAGTCAGGCCATGAGCTGCTGCTGGAGGTGATCCTGCCGGAAAATGGCCCGGACAAAGACGAGCGCCATTACCACACCATGCTGGAACACTTCTATCAGCTGGGGATCAAGCCGGACTGGTGGAAGCTGCCGCCGCTCTCCAGCGCCAGCTGGCAGCAGATCACCGCCCTTATCGAGCGCGAAGATCCGTGGAGCCGCGGGATCCTGATCCTCGGCCTCGACGCGCCTTCCGACAAACTGCGCGCCGGTTTCGCCGAGGCGGCCGCACACCCGATGATCAAAGGTTTCGCCGTTGGGCGCACCATCTTTGGCCTGCCGTCGCGGCGCTGGATGCAGGGTGAGCTCAGCGATGAGGCCCTGATAGAGGAAGTGAAACGCAACTACCTGACGCTTATTGGCTACTGGCGCGAAGCCCGCCGCTGATCCCCCTACGCCCGTCTCCGTCACCTTGCGGAGCGGGCGTTTTTCTGTTTCTTCGTGAAATGAATCGCGTATTTCGTCGCAATAAATGAAAAATTCGCTTCATTTGGTACACTGGAAGCCATATTCCTTCCATTTTCTCAGAGCGCACTCTATGGCCAATAACCCAACACAGCTGACCATCCTGCAGGATGAAATCAGGCGTCGCTACGATACATTAAGCAAACGCCTGAAACAGGTCGCCCGCTATATCCTTGATAACAGCAATAGCGTGGCTTTCGATACCGTGGCCTCCATTGCGCAACAGGCGGATGTTCCCCCTTCCACGTTGATTCGTTTTGCCAACGCCTTCGGCTTTAGCGGCTTTAACGAAATGAAACAGATGTTCAAGCAACATTTGATGGAAGAGACCGCCAACTATACCGAGCGCGCCCGTCTGTTCCGCCAGACCACCAGCGATGAGTCCAGCCCGCCGGAAACGCCGACGGAAATCCTCAATATGTTCACGATGGTGAACAACCAGGCCCTGCAGCAGCTGGCGATGCAGACCTCCAGCGATGATCTGGAGCGCGCGGTGGCCCTGCTGGGCGAAGCGGAAAATATCTACGTCATTGGCCTGCGCCGGTCGTTCAGCGTCGCCTCCTATCTGACCTATGCGCTGCGCCACCTCGATCGCAAAGCCTTTCTGATCGACGGCCTCGGCGGCATGTTCACCGAGCAGCTGAGTCTGGTCGGCCCGAAAGACGTGGTGGTGGCGGTGAGCTTCTCGCCGTACGCCCGGGAAGTGGTCGAGCTGGTGGAGCTGGGCGCGCAGCGCAAAGCGCGACAGATCGCGATTACCGACAGCCAGGTCAGCCCGCTGGCGGCCTTCAGCGATGTCTGCTTTGTGGTGCGTGAAGCGCAGGTGGATGGCTTCCGCTCGCAGGTTGCTTCCCTGTGTCTGGCCCAGACGTTGGCGGTTTCGCTGGCGCTGAACAGCAGCCAGGAGTCCGAGGCCAAGCAGAAGGCGTGAGATAAGCCGCCTGGCGTTAGTTGCCCGGCGGAGTCGTATAAGCCTGCGGGAGGCGCCGGTAGGCCGGGCAAGGCGTGAGCCGCCGCCCGGCATAAAAGCAGCTCCGTGCCTGCGGTCATCGCCCGGCGGCGCTGCGCTTGCCGGGCCTAAGGTATATGCGCCTGCGGGATGCCGTAGAGACTGTTATCGGTTTGCAACTTTCTCAGCCAGGCAAAAGCGTTTATCACGTGTAACTTCAGCGAAATTTGCGCTCCCGGTTAATCGTCTGCGTTATGTCACCCATGGCGCAGGGAGCGCACAGGGGGCGGCCAGTCGCCGCCGCCCCCTGTACCCCCGGGCTCCGGCCAGCAA
>NZ_QEQO01000009.1:81201-154023 GCF_003097195.1 Klebsiella sp. GL120222-02 | reverse complement strand
GCAAAACACGGCCCTCAGCCCGCATCCATGCGGGCTGCCCCGGCCTTCCGGGAACGTCTCAGCGATTTTGAGGCCGTCAGCACCGGCAGTTTCAGTCGCACAAGTGGGTCAATCAACGGCAGGTCGCACGACCCCCTGGAAGGGCAAGGCGTGAGCCGCCGCCCGGCATAAAAGCGGCTCCGTGCCCGCGGTCATCGCCCGGCGGCGCTGCGCTTGCCGGGCCTACGATATATGAGCTCACGTGAGGATACCGTAGGCCGGATAAGCGTAGCGCCATCCGGCACAAAGGCGGGTATGGCGCCGGGGATGCCCTGCCCGGCGGCGTTGCGCTTGCCAGGCCTGAGGTATAGGGGCTCACGGGAGGATGCCGTAGGCCGGATAAGTGTAGCGCCATCCGGCACGAGACGGGTACGGTGCCGGAGGTGTCCTCCCCGGCGGCGCTGCGCTTGCCGGGTCGGGGAGTGGGATTCCGCGGAGCGTTTCGCTAACAAACACCCGCCGCCCTCAAACAAGAAGGCCGGTTAGCATCGCTAACCGGCCTTTTGTATCCGCTTCTGCACCGCGCGTCAGTCGTGGCGCGGGTACTCCGGCGTGTTGATCCAGGCGTGGTCATCTTCCCAGGTGAACAACCATTTCCGGTCCGGCCCGGCCATCACGTTCAGATAGTAGCTGTCGTAACCGGCAATCGCCGCCACCGGGTGGTAACCGCGCGGCACCATCACCACATCGTGGTTGTACGGCGCCATGCAGGCGTCCAGGCTGCGGTCATCGGTGTAGACTCGCTGGAAGGCAAAGCCCTGCGGCGGATCGAAGCGGTGATAGTAAGTCTCTTCCAGCTGCGTCTCTTTGCCCGGCTGGGCGGTATCATGCTTATGCGACGGCCACGAACTGGTGGCCCCCTCGTCGGTGTACACTTCCACCACCAGCAGGCAGTCCGCCTCGGCGCTGTCCGGCAGAATATTATGCACCCGGCGCTGGTTGCGCCCTTTCCCTCGGTGCTCTACGCCGACGTCTTCCGGCCGAATGAGTCGTGCCGGGAAGCGGCCTTTGCCCGGCGCGCTGCATACCGCCAGCTCCAGATCGGAATCGGCGGTTACCTCGACTTTATCCTGCGGCGGCACGTAGACCGACCACGGCGGGGTGCGTTCAAACGGCGACATCCGTTTACCGAGATTCGGGAAATCGGCATGCTGCGTTTTCACCGACGCCAGCCCGGCGACCAGCACCAGGCACAGCTCGCGATCGCCGCTCTCCAGCGTCACGGTCTGCCCTTTTTTCAACATCCAGACATCAAAGCCGATATAGCGCCAACCGGCGCTTTGCGGCGTAATATGCTGGATCTGTCCCTCTTTTCGCGATTTAGCCAGTAACGACATGGCGCTCTCCTTCGCCGATTAACCTAATGTCGGCATGCTGAATTCAGATACGGTCTGCTGCCCTGCCGGCCAGCGTACGGTGGCGGTCTTCATGCGCGTGTAGAAGCGCACGCCGTCCGGCCCGTGGACGTTCAACGCGCCAAACACCGAGCGCTTCCAGCCGCCGAAGCTGTGGAACGCCATCGGCACCGGGACCGGCACGTTCACCCCAACCATCCCCGCCTGCACGTCGTGGACGAATTCACGCGCGGTGTGGCCGTTGCTGGTGAAAACGGCGCTGCCGTTGCCAAACTCGTGGCTGTTGACCAGCTCAAGGGCGCTGTCATAGTCCGCCGCGCGCACAATCCCCAGCACTGGGCCAAAGATCTCTTCGCGCCAGATGGTCATCTCCGGGGTGACGTGATCGAACAGGGTGCCGCCGACATAATAGCCCGCGTCGTAACCCGGCACGCGCAGTTTGCGGCCATCGACCACCAGTTTTGCCCCTTCGCTTTCGCCTTTATCAATATAGCCGAGCACTTTTTTCTGGTGGGTATCAGACACCACCGGTCCCATCTCGTTCTCTTCCTGGCCGCGCATGCAGCCCGGCCCCACTTTCAGCGCTTCCACCAGCGGCTTCAGGCGGGCGATCAGTTTGTCGGCGGTTTCATCTCCCACCGCCACCACCACCGGCAGCGCCATGCAGCGCTCGCCTGCGGAGCCAAAAGCGCCGCCCATAATGGCGTTAACGGTGGCGTCGAGATCGGCATCCGGCATCACAATCGCGTGGTTCTTGGCGGCGCCGAAGGCCTGTACGCGCTTGCCGTGGGCGCTGGCGGTCTTGTAGATATACTCCGCCACGCCGGAGGAGCCGACGAAGCTCACCGCCGCAATACGCGGGTCAGTGTACAGCTGCTCAGCATCTTCATTGCTGCAGTGCACGACGTTAAACACGCCGTCCGGCAGACCGGCCTCTTTCAGCAGCTCTGCCAGACGCACAGCGGCCGTCGGCGCCAGCGCGGGCGGCTTGAGAACGAAGCTGTTGCCGCAGGCCAGCGCCAGCGGGAACATCCACATCGGCACCATCGCCGGGAAGTTGAACGGGGTGATCCCGGCCACTACGCCCAGGGGCTGCATCAGCGAATAGCTATCGACGCCGGTGCCGACGTCAGAAGAGTATTCGCCTTTAATCAGGTGCGGGATCCCGCAGGCGAATTCGACCACTTCCATGCCGCGGGTCAGCTCGCCCAGCGCATCCGACCACACTTTACCGTGCTCGCTGACGATGATCCCGGCCAGCTCTTCCACGTGCTGCTCCAGCAACATTTTGAAGTTGAACAGCACGCGGGCGCGGCGCAGCGGCGTGGTACGGGACCAGCTGTCAAACGCATCGCGAGCAACCTGAATCGCCTCGGAGACTTCCTGCGCGGTTGACACCGTGACTTCGCGCACCGCTTTGCCCGTCGCCGGGTCGTACACCGGCATCGTTTCGTTGCTGCTGCTAATAACGGTTTTCCCGCCAATAAAGTTTCCTGTGATCGTCATGTTCTCGCCTCATAGTGAAGGGGGCCAGCGCACACCGGCCCGTCGCTGATTCTGCTGTGCTATAACCGTAGTAAAATGAAATTTATATTTCAACATTGTCGTGAAATGAAATTTCATTTTGGTGATAACAGTCGCATTTTGCGCCGACGGATTGCCTGTGTGCTTCCCGCATCCCGCCTCGTCGCCTCAAGACGCCCGGCTTCCTGCTGCTGTCGCTCCCGCAGTCGGGGCCGGTGATATTTTGCGAGACAGCTCAAACATTCATCATTTCCATTCTTGCTAATTTTGGAATAAACGTTTTGACTGTTAGCCAATTGAACGAACCTACCCCTCTTCCGTCAGGAGTGTCCTATGGCCATCGCAATGCAACGTTTTTGTATTAACCGCAAAATCGCGCCAGCGCTCAGCATTGAAGCGTTTTTCCGTCTGGTGAACCGTCTGGGCCTGAATAAGGTTGAGCTACGCAACGATTTACCCAGCGGAAAAGTGACCGACGATCTGAGCCATCAGCAGGTGCGCGAGCTGGCGGCGCGCTACCACATCGAGATCCTGACGATTAACGCAGTCTACCCCTTTAACCGTCGTAGCGAAGAGGTGCGGCAGTTGACCGAATCGCTGCTGAAAGAGGCCCAGGCCATCGGCGCCAAATCGCTGGTACTCTGTCCGCTCAACGACGGCAGCGAAGTGCCGGCCAGCGAAACCCTGAGCGCCCTGCGCGATCTGTCGCCGCTGTTTGCGTTCTATGGCATCCACGGTCTGGTGGAGCCGCTGGGCTTCCCACAAAGCTCGCTGCGCTCTGCGCACCAGGCGCAGACGCTGATCCATGACGCCCGCGTGCCGTTTAAGCTGCTGATCGACACCTTCCATCACCATCTCTACCCCCAGGCGGCGGACGAGTTCAGCCAGGTGGAGGTGGCGGACATCGGTCTGGTGCACCTTTCCGGGGTGGACGATACCCGTCCGCGCGAGCAGCTCACCGATGCCGAGCGCATCATGCTAACCCCGCAGGATCGTCTCGGCACCTGCGAGCAGGTTAAAGCGCTGGAAGCCCGCGGCTATCAAGGGGTATACGCTTTTGAGCCCTTCGCGCCCGAACTGGCGCAGTGGAGCGAAGCGGATATCGAGCGCGAAATTGAGCAGAGCATCGCGCTTATCCAGCGCCACTGCGCCTGAAGCCTGCTCTGGACAGCATGCGCGGCACGTGACAATTTCCCCAACGCCGGACGACGAGGTTGCCTATAATCGTCGCAGGATAAATGGAGGAATCGATCATGAGCTCACCCTTGTTGATTGCGCGCACGCTGGATAACGCGCTGTATTTGCTGCCCGCGATGGCCAACCGCCATGGGCTGATCACCGGTGCGACCGGCACCGGTAAAACCGTCACCCTGCAAAAGCTGGCTGAGTCGTTCTCGGAGATTGGCGTCCCGGTATTTATGGCGGACGTCAAGGGCGACCTGACCGGCATTGCCGCCGCGGGGCAGAGCTCAGAGAAACTGCAGGCGCGGCTGGAGAAGATCGGTGTCAGCGACTGGGAGCCGCACGCCAACCCGGTGGTGCTCTGGGATATCTTTGGCGAGAAGGGTCACCCGGTTCGGGCGACGGTCTCCGATCTTGGCCCTCTGCTGCTGGCGCGCCTGCTCAATCTCAACGAGGTGCAGAGCGGCGTGCTGAACATTATTTTTCGCATCGCGGACGACCGCGGCCTGCTGCTGCTCGACTTCAAAGACCTCCGCGCCATCACCCAGTTTATCGGCGACAACGCCAAAGCGTTCCAGAATCAGTACGGCAATATCAGCAGCGCCTCGATCGGCGCCATCCAGCGCGGGCTGTTAACCCTGGAGCAGCAGGGCGCCGAGCACTTCTTCGGCGAGCCGATGCTGGATATTGCCGACTGGATGCGCGTCGATGCCAGTGGTAAAGGGGTGATCAATATCCTCAGCGCCGAAAAACTCTACCAGATGCCGAAGCTCTATGCCGCCAGCCTGCTGTGGATGCTCTCCGAACTCTACGAGCGCCTGCCGGAAGCTGGCGACCTCGAAAAACCGAAGCTGGTGTTCTTCTTCGATGAGGCGCATCTGCTGTTCAACGACGCGCCGCAGGTACTGCTGGATAAAATCGAACAGGTGATCCGCCTCATCCGCTCCAAGGGCGTCGGCGTCTATTTCGTTTCGCAGAACCCGGCGGATATTCCCGACGCCGTGCTCGGCCAGCTGGGCAACCGCGTGCAGCATGCCCTGCGCGCCTTTACGCCGAAGGACCAGAAGGCGGTGAAAACCGCCGCCCAGACCATGCGCGCCAATCCGGCCTTCAGTACCGAGCAGGCGATCCAGGAGCTGGGCACCGGCGAGGCGCTGATCTCCTTCCTCGATGAGAAAGGCAGTCCGTCGGTGGTCGAGCGGGCGATGGTTATCGCCCCCTGCTCGCGAATGGGTCCGGTCAGCGATGACGAGCGCAATGGCCTGCTGAATCACTCGCCGCTGTACGGCAAGTATGAGGAGGAGGTGGACCGCGAGTCGGCCTTTGAGATGCTGCAGCAAGGGGTGCAGGTCGCCACCGGGCAGCAGTCGGCTCCGCCGGCGAAGGGCCAGCAGAGCGGCGATGACGATGGGCTACTCGGCGGCCTGAAAGATATTCTGTTCGGCAGCACCGGCCCGCGCGGCGGCAAACGCGACGGTATCGTGCAGACCGCGGCGAAAAGCGCGGTTCGCCAGGTCACCAATCAGATCGTCCGCGGCATGCTGGGCAGCCTGCTGGGCGGACGCAAGCGCTAAAAAAAAAGCCCCCTCATCGTTGAGGGGGCTTATACGTTCCGGGCTTAACCCGCTAGGCCTTGCGCATCATCAGCCAAAGGCTTATCAGGAAGAAGCTGGCGCTCGGCAACAGCGCGCCGATGATCGGCGGTATGCCATATACCAGGGTCAGCGGGCCGAAAATCTGGTCCAGCACGTAGAAGATAAAGCCGAAGCTAATCCCCGTCACCACCCGCACGCCCATCGGCACGCTACGCAGCGGACCAAAGATAAACGACAGCGCCATCAGCATCATCACCGCCACCGACAGCGGCTGGAAGATTTTGCTCCACATATTGAGCTGGTAGCGTCCCGGATCCTGGCCGCTGGACTTCAGGTATTTCACATAGTTGTGCAGACCACTGATCGACAGCGCATCCGGATCCAGGGCAACCACGCCGAGCTTATCCGGCGTCAGGTTGGTTTTCCAGGTACCGCTCACCATCTGCGACCCGGTCACCTGCTTTGGATCGGTCAGGTTGGATTCATCCACCTGCGACAGGCGCCACACTTTATTTTCACTATCGAACTTTGCCGAGGCGGCATAGCGCACCGACTCTAAACGACGCTCCGGATTGAAGGCATAGATGCTGACGCCCCCCAGCTCATCGTTGCCTTTCACGCGTTCGATATAGACAAAGTTGTGGCCATCTTTCGCCCACAGCCCTTGCTGAGTCGACAGCAGCGAACCGCCGTACATCTGCTGGGCGCGGTAGTTGCGCGCCATTTGCTCGCCCTGGGGCGCCACCCACTCGCCGATCGCCATGGTCAGCAGCACCAGCGGGATCGCAGTTTTCATTACCGCCAGCGCCACCTGCAGCCGGGTGAAACCGGATGCCTGCATCACCACCAGCTCGCTGCGTTGGGCCAGCATCCCCAGCCCCAGCAACGCGCCAAGCAGCGCCGCCATCGGGAAGAAGATCTGGATGTCCTTCGGCACGCTGAGGATGGTGTAGAGACCAGCGCCCAGCGCATCGTAACTACCCTGCCCGGACTTTTTCAGCTGATCGACAAACTTGATAATGCCGGAGAGCGACACCAGCATGAACAGGGTCATCATGATGGTGTTGAAAATCGTCTTACCGATATAACGGTCAAGTACGCCAAACGCCTGCATCAGGCCGCTCCTTTATTAAAACGGGCGCGGAAGCGGCGCATCGGCACCGTGTCCCACAGGTTTAACAGCACCGCCAGCGCAAAATAGAGCAGGTTAATCGCCCACATCCAGATAGCCGGGTCCATTTTGCCTTTGCCGCCGTTCGACTTAATCGACGTTTGCAGCAGGAAGAACACCAGGTAAAGCAGCATCGCCGGCAGCATCGACAGCACGCGCCCCTGACGCGGGTTCACCACGCTGAGCGGCACCACCATCAGCGCCATAATGAAGACGGTCGCCACCAGCGTGAAGCGCCAGTGCAGTTCGGCACGCGCGCGGTCGGTATGGGTCTGCCACAGAGTGCGCATATCCATCTGTTCGGTGTCGTCCGGATCGGAGGTCACTGCCTGGTGGCCGATAATGGCCTGATAGTTATTGAAGTCGGTAATGCGGAAATCGCGCAGCATCGCGGTGCCTTCAAAGCGGGTGCCCTTGTTGAGGGTCACCACCTGCGAGCCGTCTTTCTGCTGCGACAGCTCGCCGGAATCCGCCACCACCACCGAGGGGCGCGCATTGCCTTTCGGACGCAGCTGGGCAAGGAAGACGTCATGGAAGCGGTTGCCGTTGACGCTCTCGATAAACATCACCGCGTTACCATCGCTGGCCTGCTGGAACTGGCCCTGGGCCAGCGCCGCCATGCCGGGGTTGGCTTTGGCTTCGGCCAGCACTTCGTCCTGATGGCGCGACGACCACGGCCCCGCCCACATGACGTTGACCGCCGCCACCGCGCCGGTGAACAGCGCGAGGATCATCGCCGCCTTGATCAGCACGGCTTTGCTCAGACCGCAAGCGTGCATCACCGTAATTTCACTTTCGGTGTAGAGTTTGCCCAGGGTCATTAGCAGGCCAAGGAACAAACTTAACGGCAGGATAAGCTGCGCCATCTCCGGGATGCCGAGCCCCAACAGCGAGAGCACCAGATTGGTTGGGATATCGCCATCCACCGCGGCGCCGAGGATCCTGACTAATTTCTGACAAAAGAAAATCAGTAACAGGATGAATAGGATCGCCAACTGGCTTTTCAGCGTCTCACGAACCAGATATCTTATGATTATCACTATAAATACGCCCGTAAAAACCCGTTTTATTGCAGGAAAATTGCTTGTTTCATGGCTTAAACGTCATTTATTCTCTTTGGTCGTTGAAAACATCGCTAAGATTAAATGACTCATCGGTTCTGCATGTCAGGATCTTTTCTGACGAACCCAGGCCTTAATAACGTTAAGATTAACACGAAGTCACCGCAACAGCGGACATGAGTTACGAAAGCTTGCAATTATATACTCAATGGATTTCGAGTTGTAAGAAGGCAGCAGGGCTGTGACCCCTGGCGCGCGCGTTAGGCCCGCATCAGGTAAGCAGGCGCAGCCGGCGCATCTGCAACTTGAAAGGCGAAGAGTATAGCCGTAGCCACCACTGTTGTCTTTAAGATTCAGGAGCATAGTGCATGGAGTTCAGTGTAAAAAGCGGTAGCCCGGAGAAGCAACGGAGCGCCTGTATCGTGGTCGGCGTCTTTGAACCACGTCGCCTCTCCCCCATCGCCGAACAACTCGATAAAATCAGCGACGGCTACATCAGCGCCCTGCTGCGTCGCGGCGAGCTGGAAGGCAAACCTGGCCAGACGTTATTGCTGCACCATGTGCCAAACATTCTGTCTGAGCGCATTCTGCTGATTGGCTGCGGCAAAGAGCGCGAGCTGGATGAACGTCAGTATAAGCAGGTCATCCAGAAAACCATCAATACCCTGAATGATACCGGTTCAATGGAAGCCGTCTGCTTCCTGACCGAGCTGCACGTCAAGGGCCGCAACAACTACTGGAAAGTTCGCCAGGCCGTTGAAACCGCCAAAGAGACGCTGTACAGCTTCGATCAGTTGAAGACCAACAAAAGCGAGCCGCGTCGCCCGCTGCGTAAAATGGTCTTTAACGTGCCGACCCGTCGCGAGCTGACCAGCGGCGAACGCGCCATTCAGCATGGTCTGGCGATCGCCGCCGGCATCAAAGCGGCGAAAGATCTTGGCAACATGCCGCCGAACATCTGTAACGCCGCCTATCTGGCTTCCCAGGCGCGTCAGCTGGCCGATACCTACAGCAAGAACGTCATTACCCGCGTGATCGGCGAACAGCAGATGCGCGAGCTGGGGATGAACTCCTATCTCGCTGTCGGCAACGGCTCGCAGAACGAGTCGCTGATGTCGGTCATCGAGTATAAAGGCAACCCGTCTGAGGACGCGCGCCCTATCGTGCTGGTCGGTAAAGGCCTGACCTTCGACTCTGGCGGCATCTCCATCAAGCCTGCCGAAGGCATGGACGAGATGAAGTACGACATGTGCGGCGCCGCGGCGGTGTACGGCGTGATGCGGATGGTTGCCGAGCTGCAGCTGCCGCTGAACGTCATCGGCGTGCTGGCGGGCTGTGAAAACATGCCTGGCGGTCGCGCCTATCGTCCGGGCGACGTTCTGACCACCATGTCCGGCCAGACGGTGGAAGTGCTGAACACCGACGCCGAAGGCCGCCTGGTGTTGTGCGACGTCCTGACCTACGTTGAGCGTTTCGAACCGGAAGCGGTTATCGACGTCGCGACGCTGACCGGCGCCTGCGTGATTGCCCTCGGCCATCACATCACCGGCCTGATGTCGAACCATAACCCGCTGGCTCATGAGCTGATCGGCGCCTCCGAACTGGCGGGCGACCGCGCCTGGCGTCTGCCGCTGGCCGACGAGTTCCAGGATCAGCTGGAGTCCAACTTTGCCGATATGGCGAACATTGGCGGCCGTCCTGGCGGCGCGATCACAGCCGGCTGCTTCCTGTCACGCTTCACCCGTAAGTACAACTGGGCGCACCTCGACATCGCCGGTACCGCCTGGCGTTCCGGTAAGGCCAAAGGCGCTACCGGTCGTCCGGTCGCCCTGCTGTCGCAGTTCCTGCTCAATCGTGCGGGTTTTAACGGCGAAGAGTGATTGCCGTCTGATGCCCGGTGGCGCTACGCTTACCGGGCCTACGGAAAGATGCCGTTTGTAAGCCGGGTAAGCGTAGCGCCACCCGGCTTTGCATTTAAATCCACGACAAGAAGCCCCATATATGAAGAATGCAACGTTCTACCTTCTGGACAACGAAAACACCGTCGAAGGCCTGAGCGCCGTCGAGCAGCTGGTGTGTGACATTGCCGCAGAACGTTGGCGCAACGGCAAGCGCGTCCTGATCGCCTGTGAAGATGAGCAGCAGGCGATTCGTCTCGACGAGGCGCTGTGGTCGCGGCCGCCGGAGAGCTTTGTGCCGCATAATCTGGCGGGCGAAGGCCCGAGAGGCGGCGCGCCGGTGGAGATTGCCTGGCCGCAGAAACGCAACAGCAGCCCGCGGGACATTCTGATCAGTCTGCGGCTTAACTTTGCAGATTTTGCCACCGCTTTCACAGAAGTGATAGACTTTGTCCCTTACGAAGAAAATCTGAAACAACTGGCGCGCGAACGCTATAAAGCGTACCGCATGGCTGGTTTCAACCTGAACACGGCAACCTGGAAATAATGGAAAAGACATACAACCCACAAGATATCGAACAGCCGCTTTACGAGCACTGGGAAAAGCAGGGCTATTTCAAACCGAATGGTGATGAAAGCCAGGAGAGCTTCTGCATCATGATCCCGCCGCCGAACGTCACCGGCAGTTTGCATATGGGTCATGCCTTCCAGCAAACCATCATGGATACCATGATTCGCTACCAGCGCATGCAGGGCAAAAACACCCTGTGGCAGGCCGGTACCGACCACGCGGGTATCGCCACCCAGATGGTGGTTGAGCGTAAGATTGCCGCGGAAGAAGGGAAAACCCGTCATGACTACGGCCGCGATGCCTTCATCGACAAAATCTGGCAGTGGAAAGCAGAATCCGGCGGCACCATTACCCGCCAGATGCGCCGCCTCGGCAACTCCGTGGACTGGGAGCGCGAGCGCTTCACCATGGACGAGGGGCTTTCCAATGCCGTGAAAGAAGTCTTTGTTCGCCTGTACAAAGAAGATCTGATCTACCGCGGTAAACGCCTGGTTAACTGGGACCCGAAACTGCGCACCGCCATTTCCGACCTCGAAGTGGAAAACCGCGAATCGAAAGGTTCCATGTGGCACATCCGCTACCCGCTGGCCGATGGCGCGAAAACCGCTGACGGTAAAGATTACCTGGTGGTCGCCACCACCCGTCCGGAAACCCTGCTGGGCGATACCGGCGTGGCCGTCAACCCGGAAGACCCGCGCTACAAAGACCTGATTGGTAAATTCGTGGTGCTGCCGCTGGTTAACCGCCGCATTCCGATTGTTGGCGACGAACACGCCGATATGGAAAAAGGCACCGGCTGCGTGAAAATCACCCCGGCGCACGACTTTAACGACTACGAAGTTGGCCGCCGTCATCAGCTGCCGATGATTAATATTTTGACCTTTGACGGCGACATCCGCGAAAGCGCGGAAGTCTATGACACCAAAGGCAACGAATCCGACGTTTATTCCAACGAGATCCCGGCGGAGTTCCAGAAACTGGAACGCTTCGCGGCGCGTAAAGCCGTCGTTGCGGCGGTTGACGCCCTCGGCCTGCTGGAAGAGATCAAACCGCACGATCTGACCGTCCCTTACGGCGATCGCGGCGGCGTGGTTATCGAACCGATGCTCACCGACCAGTGGTACGTGCGTGCGGACGTGCTGGCCAAGCCGGCGGTGGAAGCCGTTGAGAATGGCGACATTCAGTTCGTGCCGAAGCAGTACGAAAACATGTACTTCTCCTGGATGCGCGATATTCAGGACTGGTGTATCTCCCGTCAGCTGTGGTGGGGTCACCGCATCCCGGCATGGTATGACAACGACGGCAACGTCTACGTGGGCCGTAGCGAAGACGAAGTGCGTCAGGAAAACAAACTCGGTACGGACGTTGCCCTGCGTCAGGACGAAGATGTTCTGGATACCTGGTTCTCCTCCGCGCTGTGGACCTTCTCCACCCTCGGCTGGCCGGAAAACACCGACGCCCTGCGTCAGTTCCACCCGACCAGCGTGATGGTGTCCGGCTTCGACATTATCTTCTTCTGGATCGCCCGCATGATCATGATGACCATGCACTTCATCAAAGATGAAAACGGCAAGCCGCAGGTACCGTTTAAGACCGTCTACATGACCGGTCTGATCCGCGACGACGAAGGCCAGAAGATGTCCAAATCCAAGGGTAACGTTATCGACCCGCTGGATATGGTTGACGGCATTACCCTGCCGGAGCTGCTGGAGAAACGTACCGGCAACATGATGCAGCCGCAGCTGGCGGAAAAAATCCGTAAGCGCACCGAGAAACAGTTCCCGAACGGCATTGAGCCGCACGGCACCGACGCCCTGCGCTTCACCCTGGCGGCGCTGGCCTCTACCGGCCGCGACATCAACTGGGATATGAAGCGTCTGGAAGGTTACCGTAACTTCTGCAACAAGCTGTGGAACGCCAGCCGCTTCGTACTGATGAATACCGAAGATCAGGATTGTGGCTTCAACGGCGGCGAGATGGTGCTCTCCCTGGCCGACCGCTGGATCCTCGCGGAATTCAACCACACCGTGAAAGCGTATCGCGAAGCGCTGGATAACTTCCGCTTCGATATCGCCGCCGGCATCCTGTACGAGTTCACCTGGAACCAGTTCTGCGACTGGTACCTGGAGCTGACCAAGCCGGTGATGAACGGTGGCAGCGAAGCGGAGCTGCGTGGGACGCGTCATACGCTGGTGATCGTGCTGGAAGGTCTGCTGCGCCTGGCGCATCCGATCATTCCATTCATCACCGAGACCATCTGGCAGCGCGTGAAAGCGATCTGCGGTATCACCGCCGACACCATCATGTTGCAGCCGTTCCCGCAGTACGATGCCTCTCAGGTGGATGACGCGGCGCTGGCCGATACCGAATGGCTGAAACAGGCGATCGTCGCCGTGCGTAACATCCGTGCGGAAATGAACATCGCCCCGGGCAAACCGCTGGAACTGCTGCTGCGCGGCTGCAGCAAAGAGGCCGAGCGTCGTGTGAACGACAACCGCAGCTTCCTGCTGAACCTGGCGCGTCTGGAAAGCATTACCGTGCTGCCTGCCGATGATAAAGGTCCGGTCTCCGTGACCAAGATTATCGACGGTGCCGAGCTGCTGATCCCGATGGCGGGCCTCATCAATAAAGAAGATGAGCTGGCGCGTCTGGCGAAAGAAGTGGCCAAAATCGAAGGTGAAATTGGCCGCATCGAGAGCAAGCTGTCCAACGAAGGCTTTGTCGCCCGCGCACCGGAAGCGGTGATCGCTAAAGAGCGCGAGAAGCTGGAAGGCTACGCGGAAGCGAAAGCGAAGCTGATTGAGCAGCAGGCGGTGATCGCCGCGCTGTGATCCTCCCGCCCCTTGCCACCCGGCAAGGGGCGTTTTTTTATGAAACATCCTCGCTTGCGCTCTCCCCTGTCGCGATGTTATTAACATCATCATTCGTTTTTTTTGGTAATGAGTCATTGTATGAATACGAGCGTCCCCGCGGCGACGTTGCTGCGTCGCATTACGGCGGCAGACAATGCCGCCATCGCCAGGGTCATCCGCCAGGTCTCGGCTGAATATGGCCTGACCGCCGATAAAGGCTATACGGTCGCCGACCCGAATCTCGATGAACTGTATGAGCTGTACAGCCAGCCGGGCTCTGCCTACTGGGTGGTGGAGAAAGAGGGCGAAGTGGTTGGCGGCGGTGGCGTCGCGCCGCTCGCCTGCAGCGAGCCGGATATCTGCGAGTTACAGAAAATGTATTTTATGACCAGCGCGCGCGGTCAGGGGCTGGCGAAGAAGCTGGCGCTGCTGGCGCTGGACTACGCCCGCGAGCAGGGCTTTAAACGCTGCTATCTGGAAACTACCGCCTTCCTGACGGAGGCGATCGGCTTATATGAACATCTCGGCTTTGAGCACATTGACGGGCCGCTGGGTTGCACCGGCCACGTTGACTGTGAAGTGCGGATGCTGAAAACGCTGTAGCGCCTCGATATCGCAGGCGTCCCCGGTAGCGCTACGCTTACCGGGGCTACAGTTCGGTAGCCCGGCTAAGCGTAGCGCAAGCCGGGGTATGTCCCGGATGGAACCCCTTGCACCTTACCCGTGCTCGCGGTGCCGTTTTTTTGTTGGGTGGCGGCTAACGCCTTACCCGACCTACGGCCCATACCATTGCGAGCTGAAGCTCTCAACGCTATCTCTCTCCCCATGGCTACTGAAACTGCCGGTGTTAGTGGCTACCGGGGCTACAGGGCCCGAATACCGAGGGTTACGCCGCTACCGGCACACCGCTGTGAAAGCGGAACTCGGCCTCCGGCCTGAGGATCAGCGCCGCTTCCGCCTCGCCGAGCTGGCGCACCCGCTCGCTAATATCGTCTCCGGCAATCTTCTGCGCCAGATCCAGATAGTCCTGATAGTGACGCGCCTCGGAGCGCAGCAGCGACAGATAAAACTTCTGCAGATCGTCATCCAGCCACGGCGCCAGCGCCGCAAAGCGTTCGCAGGAGCGGGCCTCGATATAGGCGCCGCAGATCAACTTATCGATCAGCATCACCGGCTCGTGCGAACGCACCTCCCGCCGCATGCCGCGGGCATAGTTGCTGGCGGTGATTTTGACGTAGGGAATATCACGCGCCAGCATCATCTCCCGCACCTGCCAGAAGTGATGTAGCTCCTCTTTAATCAGCAAAATCATGCTGTCCAGCAACTGGCGGCCCCACGGGTCGTCGGTCTGCGGCATGGCGCTTTTGTTGATCCGCTTATGCAGGGCGACGAAATCCGGCTCCGGCCCCCAGCGGTAGGTGAAGTCTTCATACGGCTTCAGGCAGGCCAGCAGCTCGTCGGCGTCGGCTTTATCCGCGACGTAGCGACGCACCAGCAGCATGGCGTTCTGCGCCGCTTTCAGTTCGCACACCATATGGTCGGTCAGCAGCAGCGGCAGGTTTTCCGGCTTGCGGGCTTCATCAATCCACGCCTGCGGCGTCGGGCAGTGCAGGAAGTTGATAATCGGGGAGAGTATCTGCGGGTAATCCATGGAAGTTCCTTGCTATACGGCGGCAGGCGCCGCCGTATCCATCTGCAACTTAGTGGCGAACACCATCGTCGTCTTCATCGACAAAATCTTCGTCATCGTCGCCGTCTTCTTCACCGTTCGGGTCCTCATAATAGGTACCCCAACCGTCATACTCGACGTCATATTTTTCTGCCAGCGTCATCAGCTGTTCCACCTGGGCATCGATCAGGTCTGCGTTCAGCGCGCATTCGCTGAGAATATCGCAGCAGATGACCATGTCACCCTCTTCCACTTCCAGCTCTTCGGGCTCGGTCACTTCATAGCCCAGCTTGAACGCTTCCACCGCCACTTTCTCCAGCGTTTCGAAATCGTCTGCAGAGAGGTGATGCTCAATCGTGTACAGTGCGTCCGGATCGCTGCCATCCTCCAGCAGCTCTTCGATAATCAGACGCGTCTCTTCACGCTGTTCTTCCAGGTGTTCCGGGTTTGCCATGGCTCGTTCCTCATAATGTGCGGCAGTTGTCCCTATTGTCACATACCGCCGTCATTGCCTCCACTTCTCAGTGAAAGATTTCGATCACAGACTTGCAAATGAATATTCATACATATAAATTGAATTTTAATTCAATTAGTGGCCTATGCCAGGTGAGGGAACCATGTCTGCGTTTTACCAGAAGCATTTTTTAAAGTTACTCGATTTTACGCCTGCAGAAATCACCGCCCTGCTCGAGCTGGCGGCAAAGCTCAAAGCTGATAAGAAAAACGGTATCGAAGTCCAGAAACTGGCAGGGAAAAACATCGCGCTCATCTTCGAAAAAGACTCAACCCGTACACGATGCTCTTTCGAAGTTGCCGCATACGATCAGGGCGCCCGCGTGACCTATCTGGGGCCAAGCGGCAGCCAGATTGGCCATAAAGAGTCGATCAAAGATACCGCCCGCGTGCTCGGGCGGATGTACGATGGCATTCAGTATCGCGGCCACGGCCAGGAGGTGGTGGAGACCCTGGCGCAATACGCCGGTGTGCCGGTGTGGAACGGCCTCACCAACGAGTTCCACCCCACCCAGCTGCTGGCGGACCTGCTGACCATGAAAGAGCACCTGCCGGGCAAAGCCTTTAACCAGATGACGCTGGTCTACGCCGGCGACGCGCGCAACAACATGGGCAATTCGATGCTCGAAGCCGCAGCGCTGACCGGTCTGGATCTGCGCCTGGTAGCGCCATCGGCCTGCTGGCCGGAGTCTCAGCTGGTGGAGACCTGTACCGCGCTGGCCAAACAACAGGGCGGCAACATCACCCTGACGGAAGATATCGCCGCAGGAGTGAAAGGCGCCGATTTTATCTATACCGACGTCTGGGTATCGATGGGCGAGGCGAAGGAAAAATGGGCCGAACGTATCGCCCTGCTCCGCGACTATCAGGTTAACAGCGCGATGCTGGCGCTGACCGGCAATCCGCAGGTCAAGTTCCTCCACTGCCTGCCGGCATTCCATGACGACCAGACCACGTTGGGCAAACAGATGGCCGCCGATTACGGCCTGCACGGCGGTATGGAAGTGACTGACGAGGTGTTTGAGTCGGCGGCGAGCGTGGTTTTCGATCAGGCGGAAAACCGGATGCACACCATCAAAGCGGTGATGGTGGCGACGCTGAGCAAGTAGTCCTTCGCGTGTGGCCACATCCCGGATAGCACGGCGCTTATCCGGGATATGGCTCGCCATTTTACGCCATCAGCATCTTCACTACCGCTTTGCGCACCTTCGCCGGGGCGCCTACGGCGCACAGCGGTTTATGCACTTCGCCGGGATAAAACACCACAAAATCCCCTTCGTTGAGGATCACCGTTTTCTCCTGCTGGCCTTCGGCCAGAAAAGCGATGTCTTTCTCCGCCAGCCAGTCGGTCTGCGGCTCTCCAGCCGGCAAGGTACTGAAGGTCATCCCCTCAATGCCGCGGAGCACAATCTGAATATCGAGATAGCGGGCATGGTATTCCGCGCGGCGCGCGGCCTGCGGCTCGGTGGTGTCTTCGGAAATCAGATAAAACAGGTTATTGCCGTCGATATCGTGTTTACCCAGCGGCGTCGCCTCGCTGACATGGGCGATGACGTGCTCAATGGCCTCGCGCAGCGCGGCAGGCAGCCATGGCTGCAGATGGTGGATATTGCCAATAATCATCACTTACCTCGAATATAAAACAGCATTTCATTTTATAACTTTATACCCCCATCGCCACTGCCATACCAGTACAGTTTCACCGTTCTTTGCGCTGGCGCACTTTTCTGCAGGCAAACGATTACCTGTTTGTGAATGAATCGCTTGATCGTCATAACGGTCTGCGTATAATGCCAGTCGTTTTGCCGGGAGGAAGCATGGCCAATTGCGTACGACATTCTGTCTTAGCGCGTCTGAACGCAGACGCTGGCCTGGCGTTTTTCTTTCCGTTGCTCATTGGATTCCCGAAGCCCCTTATTTAAGGGGCTTTTTTTTTGCCCAGGCGTCAGGAGATAAGCATGGCTAACCCGCTATATCAAAAACATATCATTTCCATAAACGATCTCAGCCGCGAAGACCTCGAACTGGTGCTGGCGACGGCGGCAAAGCTGAAAGCCAATCCGCAACCCGAGCTGCTGAAGCATAAGGTTATCGCCAGCTGTTTCTTTGAAGCCTCCACCCGTACCCGTCTCTCTTTTGAAACCTCGATGCACCGCCTGGGCGCCAGCGTGGTCGGCTTTTCTGACAGCGCCAATACCTCGCTGGGCAAAAAAGGGGAAACCCTGGCGGATACCATCTCCGTTATCAGCACCTACGTTGACGCCATCGTGATGCGTCATCCGCAGGAGGGCGCCGCGCGCCTGGCGACCGAATTCTCCGGCGGCGTGCCGGTACTGAACGCTGGCGACGGCGCTAACCAGCACCCGACCCAAACCCTGCTCGACCTGTTCACCATTCAGGAGACCCAGGGCCGCCTCGAAAACCTCAACGTGGCGATGGTCGGCGATCTGAAGTATGGCCGTACCGTCCACTCCCTGACCCAGGCGCTGGCCAAATTCAGCGGCAACCGCTTCTACTTTATCGCCCCGGACGCGCTGGCCATGCCGCAGTACATCCTCGATATGCTGGATGAAAAAGGTATCGCCTGGAGCCTGCATAGCGCCATCGACGACGTGATGGCGGAAGTGGATATTCTGTACATGACCCGCGTGCAGAAAGAGCGTCTGGATCCGTCGGAATACGCCAACGTGAAAGCGCAGTTCGTCCTGCGCGCCGCCGACCTCGAAGGGGCGCGCGCCAACATGAAGGTGCTGCACCCGCTGCCGCGCATTGACGAAATCACCACCGATGTCGATAAAACACCGCACGCCTGGTACTTCCAGCAGGCCGGTAACGGCATCTTCGCCCGCCAGGCGTTACTGGCACTGGTACTGAATAGCGAGCTGGCACTGTAAGGGGGAATGAGAGATGACACACGACAATAAACTGCAAGTAGAAGCCATTAAACGCGGCACCGTGATCGACCATATCCCGGCGCAGGTCGGCTTTAAGCTGCTCACCCTGTTCAAACTGACCGAAACCGACCAGCGCATCACCATCGGCCTGAACCTGCCCTCCGGCGAGATGGGCCGCAAGGATTTGATTAAAATCGAGAACACCTTCCTGACCGACGAGCAGGTTAACCAGCTGTCGCTGTACGCCCCGCAGGCGACGGTAAACCGCATTGATGATTACGAAGTGGTGGGCAAATCCCGCCCAAGCCTGCCGGATCACATTGACAGCGTGCTGGTCTGCCCGAACAGCAACTGTATTAGCCACGCCGAACCGGTTTCTTCCAGTTTTGCAGTGAAAAAACGCGCTGATGACATCGCACTCAAATGCAAATACTGTGAAAAAGAGTTTTCTCATTATGTGGTGCTGGCCAACTAAATGCGGTTGGTATTGGTGGTAGGCCTCCCTATAATGGCTACCACCCTACGCTTCGTCCTTCAGGCGGCGTCTGCGCCGGCGGCACAGCGCTTACCCTCTGGCGGCAACCTGAATGATTTTGCGTAACATTACTCAGTTCATCTGGAGATAACATGAGCAAAACTATTGCGACGGAAAATGCACCAGCAGCGATTGGCCCATACGTTCAGGGCGTTGATCTGGGCAGCATGATCATCACCTCTGGCCAGATCCCGGTCGACCCGAAAACCGGCAGCGTCCCGGAAGACGTGTCCGCGCAGGCGCGCCAGTCGCTGAACAACGTGAAAGCGATCGTTGAAGCCGCTGGCCTCACCGTTGGCGACATCGTCAAGACCACCGTATTCGTCAAAGATCTCAACGATTTCGCTACCGTTAACGCCACCTACGAAGCGTTTTTCACCGAGCACAATGCCACCTTCCCGGCGCGCTCCTGCGTGGAAGTCGCTCGTCTGCCGAAAGACGTGAAGATCGAGATCGAAGCCATCGCCGTACGTCGCTGATCGCTTTGGTTGGCAGTAAAAAGGGCAGCCAGTGGCTGCCTTTTTTACGTGGCTCATCCGAAAATGCGCCCTTCACTGCCAGCCGTAGCGACGGCTGTAGAAACCTTTAACGGTCTGGGTCAGCACCATATAGCCCGCCAGGATCACCACCAGCCACGGGAAGTAGCTGAGCGGCAGCGCCTGCAGCTGCAGGTAGCCCGCCAGCGGCGAGAACGGCAGGGCAATGCCCACGGCCATCACCACCAGAGTCATGGCGAACAGCGGCCACGCGGCGCGGCTCTGAACGAACGGAATGCGCCGGGTGCGGATCATGTGCACAATCAGCGTCTGCGACAGCAGCCCTTCAATAAACCAGCCGGACTGGAACAGAGTCTGCATCTCCACGGTATTGGCGTGGAACACCCACCACATCAGGCCGAAGGTGAGGATATCGAAAATCGAGCTGATCGGTCCAAAGAAGACCATAAAGCGCCCGAGATCGGCCGGGTTCCAGCGCTGCGGTTTACGGATCTGCTCATCATCGACGTTATCGAACGGGATCGCCACCTGGGAGACATCGTACAGCAGGTTCTGAATCAACAGGTGCAGCGGCAGCATCGGCAGAAACGGCAGGAAGGCGCTGGCCACCAGCACGCTAAAGACGTTACCGAAGTTGGAGCTGGCGGTCATTTTGATGTACTTGAGCATGTTGGCGAAGGTGCGGCGGCCTTCGATCACCCCCTCCTCCAGCACCATCAGGCTTTTTTCCAGCAGAATGATATCCGCCGCCTCGCGGGCGATATCCACCGCGCCATCAACCGAGATGCCAATATCCGCCGCGCGTAACGCCGGGGCGTCGTTGATGCCATCGCCCATAAAGCCCACCACGTGACCTTCGCGTTTCAGCAGCGTCACGATACGCTCTTTATGCAGCGGCGCCAGACGCGCAAACAAAGTAGTGCGCTTCGCCAGCGCCGCCAGCTCGTCGTCGCTCATGGCTTCAATCTGGCTGCCAATCACCACTTCGCCCGCATCCAGCCCCACTTCATGGCACACCTTCGCCGCCACCAGTTCGCTATCGCCGGTGAGGATTTTCACCGTGATACCGCTGGCCTTCAGCGCCTTCAGCGCCGGGGCGGTGGTCTCTTTAGGCGGATCGAGGAAGGCGATGTAGCCTTCGAGGATCAGATCGGATTCATCGGCGCGCTGGTAATCGCCCTCGCGCGCCGGCAGGTATTTGGTTGCTACCGCCACCACCCGCAGTCCCTGACGGTTCAGAGTATCGGTGACCCGACGGATGCGGCGCAGCATGGTGTCGTCCAGCGGTACGATTTCGCCGTTGTAGCGCACCTGGGTCGAGACGTTAAGGATCTCCTGCAGCGCCCCTTTACAGATCAGCTGATGCGCGTCGCCCTGCTCTTTTACCACCACCGACATGCGGCGGCGTTCGAAGTCGAACGGGATCTCATCCACCTTCTGCCAGCGCTCCGCGAGGCCGCGGGCGGCATCCAGTTCCACGCCTTCCAGCACCGCGGTATCGAGCAGGTTTTTCAGCCCGGTCTGGTAATGGCTGTTGAGCCAGGCGGTATGCAGCACTCTCTCGCTGGACTTACCGGAGACATCGGTGTGGTTCTCCAGCACGATCTTGTCCTGAGTCAGGGTGCCGGTTTTATCGGTGCAGAGAATATCCATCGCGCCAAAGTTCTGAATGGCGTCGAGGTGTTTGACGATCACTTTTTGTTTCGACAGCTTCACCGCCCCGCGCGCCAGCGTCGAGGTGACGATCATCGGCAGCATCTCCGGCGTCAAGCCGACCGCCACCGACAGTGCAAACAGCGCCGCTTCCCACCAGTCGCCTTTGGTGTAGCCATTAATCAATAGCACCACCGGGGCCATCACCAGCATAAAGCGGATCAGCAGCATGCTGACCCGGCTGATGCCTTTCTGGAAGGCGTTCGGCTCGCTTTCCTGCTCGCTGACGCGCCCGGCCAGCTGGCCAAACCAGGTGTTGCCGCCGGTGGCGTAGACGATAGCCTGCGCCGAGCCGCTCACCACGTTGGTCCCCATAAAGCACAGGGTGTCGCATTCCAGCGGGTTCTGCTGCAGCGGGTCGCGGCTGCGCGCGACTTTCTCTACCGGCAGCGATTCGCCGGTCAGCGAGGCCTGAGCGACAAACAGATCGCGCGCCTGAATAATGCGCAGGTCCGCCGGGATCATATCTCCCGCCGACAGCTTGACGATATCTCCTGGCACCAGTTGGTCGATAGGCAGTTCAAGCCAGCGGCTCTCCCCCTGCTCGTTCACCACCCGCAGCACCGTGGCGGTATTGCTGACCATCGCCTTTAGCGCATCCGCCGCTTTGGTCGAGCGCGCTTCCTGGATGAAGTTAAGCAGCGTCGAGATGCCGACCATCAGCGCGATAACGCCCGCGGCGAACAGATCTTCGGTGGAATAGGAGACGATGCCGAGCACCGTCAGCAGCAGGTTGAACGGGTTGCGATAGCAGGTCCACAGATGCACCCACCACGGCGAGGGCTTCTGCGCCGGGATCTGATTGTCACCATGTTTGAGGATCTTTGCCGCCACTTCGCCTTCATTGAGCCCTTCAGGGTGGCTGTCAAAGGCACGCCAGATCTCCTGGTCATCCATCGCCGCAACGTCCAGGCAGCGCTTGCCGAGCGAGTCCGGGATCGGCACGCTGGTCAGGTTACGGGCATCAGGCAGCGGATCGCGCTGGACCAAACGGCGTGGCAGATGGCGGCTAAGCTGCGCGAACAGCTGCCGGGTATAATTTTTCAACATAAACAGTCCCTCCGCGCTCGCGCGAGCGAACGCAGCGTTGCCAACAGGCGTAGCAAAGCCTACCTGTCAGGCATGTAATTTTTATGGCAGGGACATCAAGGACGTCACTGCTTTACGCTTTCCGGTAAAGCAGTGTTAAACAGGCTTACCGGAAAGAAAGGTTGCTCCATCGAGGATGAGGAGTGGGATCGGGGTCCATAAATTCTCCGGTAAGTGAATATAAACGGCGCGGATTATAGCGCGCTCGTTGAGACATGTGTGGCATTTATGGCGATGATAAGCCCGCGCAACTAAACCGAACGTAAACCAGACTTTGCTCATTGCGGTTTGGTTGAGTAGCATTAGGCTCACTTCTACCATCCCTGACGAGAATTCCGCATGCAGAACCGGCTGACCATCAAAGATATCGCGCGTTTAAGCGGCGTAGGAAAATCGACGGTATCCCGCGTCCTTAACAACGAGAGCGGGGTCAGCGAACGGACCCGCGAGCGCGTCGAAGCGGTGATGCAGCAGCACGGTTTCTCACCCTCCCGCTCCGCCCGCGCCATGCGCGGCCAGAGCGATAAAGTGGTGGCGATTATCGTCACCCGTCTGGATTCCCTGTCGGAAAACCTTGCCGTGCAGACCATGCTGCCCGCCTTTTATGAACAGGGTTACGATCCGATTATGATGGAGAGTCAGTTCTCCCCGGGACTGGTGGAAGAGCATCTCGGCATGCTCGCCCGGCGTAATATTGACGGCGTAGTGCTGTTCGGATTTACCGGCATTGATGAGGCGATGCTCGCCCCCTGGCGCGATACGCTGGTGCTGATGGCCCGCGACGCCCCCGGTTTCGCCTCGGTGTGCTATGACGACGAAGGCGCCATCACGCTGCTGATGCAGCGGCTCTACGATCGCGGACATCGCCACATCAGTTTTCTTGGCGTCCCGCACAGCGACGTCACCACCGGCGAGCGCCGCCATCTCGCCTACCTCGCTTTCTGTAAAAAGCATCGCCTGACGCCCACCGCCGCTCTGCCGGGCTTGGGCATGAAGCAGGGGTATGACACCGTCGCCAGCGTGCTGACGGCCGAAACCAGCGCCCTGGTCTGCGCGACGGATACCCTCGCCCTCGGCGCCAGCAAGTACCTCCAGCAGCAGGGCCGCGCTGCGCTGCAGCTCGCCAGCGTCGGTAGCACGCCGCTAATGAAGTTTCTCCACCCGGAAATCTTGACCGTCGATCCCGGCTATGCCGAGTCCGGACGCCGGGCCGCCCGGCAGTTGATCGAGCAGATCGCCGGCAGCGTCGAACCCCGCCAGATCGTGATTCCCGCCGCCCTGAATTAATCTCGTTCGGACGATTTATGTGATCGTCGCCGGGTTTCGGGAACGTTCCCATTTTGCAAAGCAAACGAAACGGTTAGGATGCCCTCAAGGTAAAAACGGCATCTCTCCCCTCTGTTTTTGAGGCTTCATCATGAGCAAAGTAAACCAGCAGGACATCGATAAACTGATCGAACTGGTGGGCGGGCGCGGCAACATCGCCACCGTCAGCCACTGTATTACCCGTTTGCGCTTTGTGCTGAACGACCCGGCCATCGCCAAACCAAAAGAGATTGAACAGCTGCGCATGGTGAAGGGATGCTTCACTAACGCCGGTCAGTTCCAGGTGGTCATCGGCACCGAGGTGGGCGATTACTACAAGGCCCTGCTGGCTACCACCGGCCAGACCTCCGCCGATAAAGAGCAGGTCAAGCAGGCCGCGCGGCAAAATATGAAGTGGCATGAGCAGTTGATCTCGCACTTTGCCGAGATCTTCTTCCCGCTGCTGCCGGCGCTAATCAGTGGCGGTCTGATCCTGGGTTTCCGTAACGTCATCGGCGACTTACCCATGAGCAACGGCCAGACGCTGGCTCAGATGCACCCGTCGCTGAAAACCATCTATGACTTCCTGTGGCTGATTGGCGAGGCGATCTTCTTCTATCTGCCGGTGGGGATCTGCTGGTCAGCGGTGAAGAAGATGGGCGGCACGCCGATCCTCGGGATCGTTCTTGGCGTCACCCTGGTTTCCCCGCAGCTGATGAACGCCTATCTCCTCGGCCAGCAGGTGCCGGAGGTGTGGAACTTCGGCCTGTTTACGATTGCCAAAGTCGGCTACCAGGCGCAGGTGATCCCGGCCCTGCTGGCGGGCCTGACGCTCGGCTTTATCGAGACGCGCCTCAAGCGCATCGTGCCTGACTACCTCTACCTGGTCATTGTCCCGGTCTGCTCGCTGATCCTCGCGGTGTTCCTCGCGCACGCCATTATCGGTCCGTTCGGCCGCCTGATCGGCGACGGCGTGGCCTTCGCGGTACGCCATCTGTTAACCGGCAGCTTCGCGCCAATCGGCGCCGCGCTGTTCGGCTTCCTCTACGCGCCGCTGGTGATTACCGGTGTCCACCAGACCACCCTCGCTATCGATATGCAGATGATCCAGAGCATGGGCGGCACCCCGGTGTGGCCGCTGATTGCGCTGTCGAACATTGCCCAGGCGTCGGCGGTGGTCGGCATCATCATCGCCAGCCGTAAACAGAATGAACGCGAAATCTCGGTGCCGGCGGCAATCTCTGCTTACCTCGGGGTTACCGAACCGGCGATGTACGGTATCAACCTGAAGTACCGCTTCCCGATGCTGTGCGCGATGATCGGCTCCGGTCTTGCCGGCCTGCTGTGCGGCCTGAACGGCGTGCTGGCGAACGGCATCGGCGTCGGCGGCCTGCCGGGCATCCTCTCCATCCAGCCAACCTACTGGCAGGTGTACGCCATGGCGATGGCTATCGCGGTGGTGGTGCCGATTATCCTGACCACCGTGGTGTATCAGCGCAAGTACCGTCAGGGCACCTTGCAGATTGTCTAACTTCTTCTTTCGGGGCGCCTTTGGCGCCCCTCGTTGCAGCAGGAAAGCACTATGAATCATCTTCCCCACTGGTGGCAAAACGGCGTTATTTATCAAATCTATCCGAAGAGTTTTCAGGATACCACCGGCAGCGGTACCGGCGATCTGCGCGGCGTCACTTCCCGCCTCGACTATCTGCAGAAGCTTGGGGTCGACGCCATCTGGCTGACGCCGTTCTATGTCTCACCGCAGGTGGATAACGGCTACGATGTGGCGAACTACACCGCTATCGATCCCTCCTACGGCACGATGGCCGACTTTGACGCCCTGGTGGCGGAGGCGAAGGCCCGTGGTATCCGCATCGTGCTGGATATGGTACTGAACCATACCTCGACCGAGCATGAATGGTTCCGTCAGTCGCTGAATAAGGAGAGTCCCTACCGGCAGTTCTATATCTGGCGCGACGGCGAACCGGACGCGCTGCCGAACAACTGGCGCTCCAAATTTGGCGGCAACGCCTGGCAGTGGCACGCCGACAGCGGGCAGTATTATCTGCACCTGTTCGCCATTGAACAGGCGGATCTCAACTGGGAGAACCCGGCGGTACGCGCTGAGCTGAAAAAGGTCTGCGAATTCTGGGCCGACCGCGGCGTCGACGGTCTGCGCCTCGACGTCGTCAACCTGATCTCGAAAGACCAGACCTTCCCCTGCGATGCGGAGGGTGATGGCCGCCGCTTCTACACTGACGGCCCGCGGGTGCATGAATTCCTGCAGGAGATGAGCCGCGATGTCTTTACTCCCCGTAACCTGATGACCGTCGGCGAGATGTCCTCCACCTCGCTGGAGCACTGCCAGCAGTACGCCGCGCTGGACGGCCGCGAGCTGTCGATGACCTTTAACTTCCACCATTTAAAGGTCGATTATCCCGGCGGTGAAAAATGGACCCTCGCCCGCCCGGACTATGTGGCGCTGAAAGCGCTGTTCCGTCACTGGCAGCAGGGGATGCACAATCGGGCGTGGAACGCGCTGTTCTGGTGTAACCACGATCAGCCGCGCATCGTGTCGCGCTTTGGCGACGAAGGCGAGTACCGGGTGCCGGCGGCGAAGATGCTGGCGATGGTGCTGCACGGCATGCAGGGCACGCCCTATATCTACCAGGGCGAAGAGATCGGCATGACCAATCCGCACTTCAGCAGCATCAGCGATTACCGTGACGTCGAAAGTCACAATATGTTTATCGAGCGCGCAGCGCAGGGGCAAAGCCCGGACGAACTGCTGGCAATCCTCGCCAGTAAGTCGCGCGACAACAGCCGCACGCCGATGCCATGGCACGCCGGGGAGAACGGCGGCTTCAGCGACGGTGAGCCGTGGATCGGCCTTGGCGATAACTACCGGGAGATCAACGTTGAGGCGGCGCTGGCGGACCCCGATTCGGTGTTTTATGCCTATCAGCAGCTGATTATGCTGCGCAAAACCCTGCCACTGCTGACCTGGGGCGATTACCAGGATCTCCTGCCGGAACATCCATCGCTGTGGTGCTATCGCCGTCAGTGGCAGGGGCAAACGCTGGTGGTGGCCGCCAACCTGAGCCGCGACCTGCAGACCTGGCAGCCAGAGGAAGCCCAGGGCGACTGGAAGATGATCATCAGCAACTATGCCGAAACCACGCCCCGCCCGACCGGTCTGACGCTGCGGCCGTTCGAAGCCGTATGGTGGCTGCAGGCGTAAGGTACTTCTTGCCCGACAGAAACCGGAGCGTAATGCCTGGCATCGGAGGTGGATGCCAGGCATTTTTGCTTATTTTCCAGCCAGATAAATTTACATTTATCGCCAGCGCCCATCATCCGTACTCTCACCTTTTTACCTTGTTCTGGGTCAATAAAATCGCAAACATCTTTGATGCAAATCACTACATATAGAACTTAAAATGCGTCCCGGCCCTACATGTTGTATTAATCGTCTATTATGTCACCATATCTTGTCGATGTCTGGCGGTGATGAGATGTGGATAAAACGGGCCGGATCTGAAGGCAAACAGCACGAGCCGTAGCGTGCAGCGCCTTCGGGATAACCTCCGCCTCTGTGGATAACCTGTTCTATATATGGAGTGATCATGACACCGCATGTGATGAAACGTGATGGCTGTAAAGTGCCGTTCAAATCAGAGCGCATTCAGGAAGCAATTCTACGTGCAGCTAAAGCAGCGGGAGTCGATGACGCAGACTATTGCGCCACCGTCGCAGAAGTCGTTAGCCAACAAATGCAGGGCCGCGCCCAGGTCGACATCAACGAGATTCAGACTGCGGTAGAAAACCAGCTGATGTCCGGCCCCTATAAGCAGCTGGCGCGCGCCTACATTGAGTATCGCCATGACCGCGATAGCCAGCGCGAGAAGCGCGGCCGCCTCAATCAGGAGATCCGCGGCCTCGTCGAGCAGACCAACTCCGCGCTGCTCAACGAAAATGCCAACAAGGATAGCAAAGTCATCCCGACCCAGCGGGACCTGCTGGCCGGTATCGTCGCCAAGCACTATGCGCGGCAGCACCTGCTGCCCCACGATGTGGTGATGGCCCACGAGCGCGGCATGATCCACTATCACGACCTCGATTACTCGCCCTTCTTCCCGATGTTCAACTGCATGCTGATCGATCTGAAAGGGATGCTGACTCAGGGCTTTAAGATGGGCAACGCGGAGATCGAGCCGCCGAAGTCTATCTCTACCGCCACCGCGGTGACGGCGCAGATCATCGCCCAGGTCGCCAGCCATATTTATGGCGGCACCACCATCAACCGTATCGATGAAGTGCTGGCGCCGTTCGTCACCGAAAGCTTCAAAAAGCATCGTAAAATCGCCGAAGAGTGGCAGATCCCGGACGCCGAAGGCTATGCCCGCGCCCGTACCGAAAAAGAGTGCTACGACGCCTTCCAGTCGCTGGAGTATGAAGTCAACACGCTGCATACCGCCAACGGTCAGACGCCGTTTGTCACCTTTGGTTTTGGCCTCGGCACTAGCTGGGAGTCGCGCCTGATCCAGCAGTCGATTCTGCGCAACCGCATCGCTGGCCTCGGTAAAAATCGCAAAACCGCGGTATTCCCGAAACTGGTCTTCGCCATTCGCGACGGTCTGAACCATAAGTTCGGCGATCCGAACTACGACATCAAGCAACTGGCGCTGGAGTGCGCCAGCAAGCGCATGTACCCGGATATCCTCAACTACGATCAGGTGGTGAAAGTGACCGGGTCGTTTAAAACGCCGATGGGCTGCCGCAGCTTCCTCGGGGTGTGGGAAAACGAGAACGGTGAGCAGGTGCATGACGGGCGCAACAATCTCGGCGTGATTAGCCTCAACCTGCCGCGTATCGCCCTGGAAGCGAAAGGCGACGAAGCCGCCTTCTGGGCGCTGCTGGACGAGCGCCTGCAGCTGGCGCGCAAAGCGCTGATGACCCGTATTGCCCGTCTGGAAGGGGTGAAGGCCCGCGTGGCGCCGATCCTGTATATGGAAGGGGCCTGCGGCGTGCGGCTGAAAGCCGACGATGACGTCTCCGAGATTTTCAAAAACGGCCGCGCGTCCATTTCACTGGGTTACATCGGTATCCATGAGACCATCAATGCGCTGTACGGTAATCAGCATATGTACGACAGCGAGGCGCTGCGTGAGAAAGGTGTGGCCATCGTCCAGCGCCTGCGCGACGCCGTCGATGTGTGGAAGGAAGAAACCGGCTACGGCTTTAGTCTGTACAGCACGCCGAGCGAAAACCTGTGCGACCGCTTCTGCCGTCTCGACACCGCCGAGTTTGGCATAGTGGAGGGCGTGACCGATAAAGGCTACTACACCAACAGCTTCCACCTTGACGTCGAGAAGAAGGTCAACCCGTACGACAAGATCGATTTCGAAGCGCCGTACCCGCCGCTGGCCAACGGCGGCTTCATTTGCTACGGCGAGTACCCGAATATCCAGCACAACCTGAAGGCGCTGGAAGACGTGTGGGATTACAGCTATGAGCACGTGCCGTACTACGGCACCAACACGCCGATCGATGAATGCTACGAGTGTGGTTTTACCGGCGAGTTCGAGTGCACCAGCAAGGGCTTTACCTGCCCGAAATGTGGTAACCACGATGCCGCTCGCGTGTCGGTTACTCGTCGGGTATGCGGTTATCTCGGCAGTCCGGACGCGCGTCCGTTCAACGCCGGCAAGCAGGAAGAAGTGAAGCGCCGCGTTAAGCACCTGGCCAATGGGCAGATCGGTTAAAGAGCTATGCGCTTTTCCCGGAGAGCGGCGCGCAGCGCCTTATCCGGGCTACTGTTTTGCACCGTCCGGTAGCCCGGGTAAGGCGGAACGCCGCGACCCGGGAAATGGCCGCATTCCTCCGTTTTCGCAAAGCAATTAGCGTCAGAGCAAGGCGGCAAACGAGGGAATTCCCGGGAGCGTACATTCAGTACGTGACTGGGGTGAGCGAGCGCAGCCAACGCGGCTATGGCGTTAATTGAGAAGCGAAAAATGAATTACCATCAGTACTACCCGGTAGATATCGTCAACGGCCCCGGCACCCGCTGCACCCTGTTTGTCTCCGGCTGCGTCCACGAGTGCCCCGGCTGCTACAACAAGAGCACCTGGCGGGTGAACTCCGGTATGCCGTTTACCGCTGAGATGGCCGACCGCATCATTGCCGACCTCAACGATACCCGCATCAAGCGCCAGGGGATTTCACTCTCCGGCGGCGATCCGCTGCATCCGCAGAACGTCGCGGAGATCCTCAAGCTGGTTCAGCGCGTGCGCGCCGAATGCCCCGGCAAAGATATCTGGGTCTGGACCGGCTATAAACTGGATGAGCTGAATGAGGCGCAGATGCAGGTAGTGAACCTGATCAACGTGCTGGTCGACGGTAAGTTTGTGCAGGATTTAAAAGACCCGGCGCTGATCTGGCGCGGCAGCAGCAACCAGGTGGTACATCATTTGCGTTAATCCCCTCCGTCAGCCTCTCAAAACCGGCTGACGCACTCCATCGCCACCGTTTTAAACTCATTGAAGCTGCGGGTCGTGGCAAGGCGGCTCATGGCGCGCTCGCGCAGGAAAGTCACGAAAATATCGTAGATCGCCATCGCCTCTTCGTACTCGCGCTTACTGATGGCGAGCAGGAAAATGATATGGGCGGTTTCGTCGCCCCAGGCGATGCCCTGCGGGGCGATAACCGTATAAACCACCGTCTTTTTGGCCAGCAGTCCCAGGGAGTGCGGCAGCGCAATGCCATCGCCGAGCATGGTGCTGACAATCGCCTCACGCTCCACCACCGAAGCATGAAACTCGGCGTCAACAAAGCCTTCCTCCAGCAGCTGCTGGCACAGCTCGGCGAACAGCGTTTGCTGATCCATCGGCTTATCGACCACCCGGAAGTGGGCGGCATCGAAGTACTTATTCAGCATCCACGGACGGGTACGGTCCACCAGCACCAGCTTGCCAATCTGATCCAGCTGATAGTCGGTGGGAAACGGCGCGATGGTCACCACCGGTTTGTCTTTTTCGCTGATGCGCACCGTGGAGATAACAAAATCCGCCTCGATCGCATCCCGCTGTTCATACTCGCGCTGGGAAATCGTGGCGGCGATCTCCAGCTGCGGATATTTGCGCTGCAAGATCGCTTCGATCATCCGTACCATCGCATTGCTGGTATCGCAGACCAGTAGCACCTGCGGTTGACGCTGGTAGCCAATGTTGTAGTGGCGTTCCAGCCCGACGCCGATATGCAGCACCAGAAAGCCGATTTCGTTTTCGCTGATGGTGTACGGAGTATATTTCCCCCAGCTGGAGACCGCGGCCAGGGTCATATCCCAGGCCATCGGGTAGTGCTGTTTGATGTTATCCAGCAGCGGATTGGGGATCATGATCTGGTAGCGCACGCGGGTGATCATGGTCTTAATGTGGGTCAGCAGATCGGCGTGCAGCTGGGCGTCGTCCAGCAGGTTGTAGTTATACTGGCTGTTGATGTAGCGCAGAATGTAATTCACCAGCGCTTCGTCATCGTCCGCGCTGATGGTTTCCGGGTCGACGTCCTGCACCTGACGGGCGGCGAGATGCACGCACAGCCACTCTTCTTCGGCGGGCGAGAAGGGCTTTCCGGCCAGCCGCTGTAGCTCTCCCGCCAAATCGCGCGCGGCGTCGCGGACGTTTTGCGCCACATCTTCGGCGCTGAAATCGGCCAGCGGATAGCCTTCGCTGACGCGGCGCACCACCACTGCGCCGTACAGGCAGATAAAGCGCTCACCGACATCAGTGAGGCGAATATGGTGCCGGGTGAGCGTCTCCTGCAGCATCGGCTCCAGCAGCGCAGGCACTTCCGCCTCCAGCGCCTCGGCGCCGATCAACGGATTGATACCGCCCTGTTGGGCCAGCTCCCACAGCAGATCGGTCAGGCAGGCGCGAATCGACACCTCGCTACCAAACAGCTTCATGCCGTGGCGCGGGCGGGTTTCAAGGGTGAGCTGATAGCGCTGGAAGCGCTCACGCACCTCGACCATATCATTTTGCAGCGTCGCGCGGCTGACGAACCACTCATCCGCCAGATCTTCCAGCTTGATGGAGAACGCCGACGTCAGGAAGCGCACCAGCAGAAACGTGATGCGATCCTGGGCGGTTCGCGGCACGTGCTGCGTCTTCGGCGCCGTCTCCTCCAGCGCCTGAAAGCTCGCCGGGTTATCAATTTTCAGTTGATAACCGCTGCCGCGGTTGAGGATAAACTGCGCGCCATACTGCGCCAGTAGCGCATTCAGGGCGGTAATATCGGCGCGCACAGTACGGGTGGAAACCGACAGCCGCTGCGCCAGCTCATCCTGCGGCAGCGTTTCATTCCGCAGCAGGGTGAAGAGTTGCGCTAAGCGTTGGTTGGGAAATCGCATGTCAGTTCCTTGTGGTTACGGCTCAGGGTTGGGCGGATATCACCATCTGCGATGGGCTACCAACCGGCGTGTAGTCGGAGGCAAAGGTTAATTTGCCATCCTTCGGCGCCACGCTGAAGCGGGTAATATTATCGCTACGCTGGTTCATGACGTACAGCCACTGCCCCTGATTATCCAGGGTCAGCGTACGGGGGTAATCCCCACGCGTCCAGATATCCTCCTGGTGGCTCAGGCGGCCGTCGGCCTGCACCGTAAAGTGGGCGATGCTGTTATGCAGGCGGTTGGCGACATACAGCTGCTTACCATCGTTGCTCAGCGCCAGACCGGCGGCAAAGCTGGTGCCCTTATACTCTTTCGGCAGCGCGGAGACGGTTTTGCCTTCGCGCAGCAAGCCGCTTTGCTTATCCAGATGATAGAAAGTCAGCGTCGACGCTTCTTCGTTGATCAGCCACAGGCCGTCGCCCTTTGGCGTAAAGACGAAGTGGCGTGGGCCGGCGCCCGGCGACGAAGCGGCGATGAACGGCGGATCGTTCGGCGTCAGCTTGCCGCTGGCGCTATCCAGCCGGTACTGATAGATCCGATCCAGCCCCAGATCGGTGGAATAAACAAATTTCCCGCTGGGATCGGCGGCGATCATATGGGCGTGCGGGCCATTGTGATCGCTGATGGCGAAGCTGCCCTCGACGGCCGCCGCCGGGCGTTCGGCGCCTGCCGGGCCTTCATCCTGATGCTTGTCCACTGCCTCGCCCAGGCTACCATCTTCTTTCACCGGTAGCACGGCGATACTGCCGCTGACGTAGTTGGCCACCAGCAGATGTTTACCATCCGGCGTCAGGGAGAGATACACCGGCCCGGCGCCGCCGGAGGCAACCTGGCTGAGCGCGGTCAGCTCGCCATTCTTCTCAATGCGCCACGCCTGCACGACGCCTTTTTCGACTTCACTGGCGGCATACAGCGTTTTGCCATCGCGCGACACGGTCAGCTGCGCGACGTTTGGCAACGCGCTCACCAGCGCCCTGTCACGCAGCGCGCCGGTGTTGGCATCGACGGTAAAGCGGTACAGACCTTCGCCATTGGGATTATAGGTACCTACCCAGGCATAGTGGGTTTGCGCGGCGCCCGCGGCGGCGGCAAACAGGGACAGTGAAGCGACAAGCAGATGACGAGCGACAGGCATAGCAACTCCTTGATGGTTCGGTGGGATAAGTTGCCTCTCACCCCGGCCCTCTCCCAAAGGGAGAGGGAGAAAACCAGATGGTTCCCTCTCCCTCCGGGAGAAAGTTAGGATGAGCGGCAATAGCACTACTTCACTAACTGTTTAGTCATCTCCAGCAGCTGGCGCACATCGGCCGGGCGGGTGTTGCCGCTGGCTTTATCGATAATCGAGCTGTAGATATGCGGGATGATTTTGCTCACCCCGGCATCGAGAGCGATTTTCAGGATCTCGCTGTAGTTGTCCAGATCGATACCGCCGGTCGGTTCCAGCCAGAAATCGTGCGCAGCGCAGGCTTTGGCGACGGCTTCGAATTCGGCGCGGTGCTTCAGGCCGCCCATCGGGAAGTATTTGATGGAGCTGCCGCCCATGTCTTTCAGCAGCGCGATGGCGGTTTCCAGCGGCACAATGCCATCCGCCGCGCCGCTGCTCAGCGGGCCGGTGGAGATCTTCACCATTCCCGGCGTACCGGTCGGCGAGACCAGGCCATTCACCACGGTCTCATTCTGCCCGAGCAGCGCGCGGCTGGTAGCCACGCCGGTGAAGACCTGGTTGACGTGCTGCGGCTGCACCTGGCGAGAAATCTCGCTCACCATCGCCGACTGGTTTGGATCGCCTGCGCCCAGCCCGACGGAGAGCGCGTTATCAATAAGCTTCGCGTAGTCACGCATATCGGCCACCGCGCTGGCGACATCCGGATAGTTTTTGGAGAGCACGCCGACCAGGACATGACCTTCCGCCGCGTCGTAAATTTCGCGGGCGTTGTCTTTGCTGCCCGCCAGGACGTTCAGGCACACGCGATCACGGTAAAAGTTTGGGGTCAGTTTCATGCTTGTTTCTCCTTGTTCAGCACTTCCGCGATGCGGCGAGCAACCACCGCCAGCTGCTGCGCGTTCACGCTGCGGACATCGGCTTCGATAATGCCTTCATTCGCTTTATAGCCGCGGAAGTAGATGGCGTATTCGCCCTGCTTCAGCGCGTTAACCAGATCGCCGGTCTTCACGCCGGTCACCGCTTCGTTGAATTTGATTTCGGCGCGGGCGATATCGCGACCCGCGCTATCCCACACCACCCGGGCGGTCACGCCGTTAAGCGTGTTGAGCTGTTCGATAAACGGCGTCATCTTCGCCACCATCTGCTCGCCGCTCTCTTTGCTCGCCGTCAGGTAGTGTTCAATGGCGCAGGTCAGGCCAAGAATGCCCTCTTTACCCACTTTCATCGCCCGGCCAATCCCCATCGACTGGCGTTTAACCCACTCGACGTACTGCGTTTTGCCGATCACCAGCCCGCTGGTCGGCCCTTCAATGGCTTTTGCGCCGCTGTAGATCACCAGGTCGGCGCCCATGCGGTAGTAGCACTGCAGATCTTCTTCCGCCGCCGCATCGACAATCAGCGGCAAGCCATGCTGGCGCGCCACTTCCGCAGCCTGCGCGACGTTGAGCATGCTTTTCTGTACGCAGTGGTGGGATTTGATGTACAGGATCGCCGCGGTGCGCGGGGTGATTGCCGCCGCCAGCTGTTGGGCGGAACATTCGTTGGCGTAGCCCGCTTCCACCAGCTTACCGCCGCCCAGCGCCACCATGGTGCCAACCGGCGCGCCGAAGTTGACGTTGTGGCCCTTCGGCAACACGATTTCGTTATTCTCAATCGGCGTAACGTGCAGGTTCTCCAGCAGCCAGTCGCTGTCTTTCACCAGCACCGCCGCCACCGACTGGGCAATCCCCGCCGACGCGCAGGAGACAACGGTCGCCCCTTCCACGTCCAGCAACCTGGCAATGTACTCGCCGGTTTTATTCACCAGGTCTTTCATTTCAAAGTACTGGTTCATACCGGCCATCGCGGCTTCCACCACTTCCGGGCGCGGCGTGGAAACGCCCAGCGCCGTCATGCGGCCCGAAGTATTAATCACCTGTTTTAAATGGTATTTCTCAAAAATCGAAGGCATGTTCCGCGCTCCCTTGTTCGGTCAGATAGCCTTTGCCCGCGCGGATCGCGGCCAGCGGCACCAGAATGTTGTCAGCCTGGAGGCTCTCTTTTTCGGCATCCACCAGCAGCGTGGGCCGGTGCTCCAGGCGAAATAGCGTTAAATCGGCGTCGAAGCCCACTTCCAGCCGCCCTTTACGCGACAGGCGCAGCCCCTCGGCGGCGCTGACGGTCACGCAGGCAATGACCTGCGGCAGGGTCATGCCGATGGCGAGGAATTTCGACATCACCAGCGCCAGCGAGCGCACCGGGCCATCGATACGGTTACGGCAGTAAATATCGGAGCTGATGGTGTGCGGCAGAATGCCCAGCGCAATCGCCCGCCGCGCCACTTCAAAGCTGAAGCTGGCGGTGCCGTGCCCAACGTCGAGGCGCACGCCGCGCTGCAGAGCGCGAGTAATCGAGCTACGCAGTTCGCCGGCGGGATTCAGAATGCGGTTCGGCTTGCCGTTATAGCAGTGGGTAATGATGTCGCCGCGGCTCAGCAGATCGGCGATTTCATCGAGGTTCGGCGGGTTATTGCCGATGTGCACCATCAGCGGCAGATCGCCGTTTTCCTGCTGAATGGCCTTGGCGCGCGCCAGCGGCGTAATGCCGTTTTCGCCGACGACGCTGCTGCTCATCCGCGCCTTCAGGCCGACGATAAAATCAGGATGACGCTGCACCGCCTGCTTCACCGCAGCGGCGTCGATATTGGCCATATTCGCCAGTTCATTCTGCGCAATCAGCCCGACGCGCGAGATATTGAGCAACGCATAAACTTCCGTCGCCGCGTTACGGGTCAGTTGATAGAAGTCATCGACGTCGTCGGCGCCGGTGCTGCCGGCATCAATCACGGTGGTGACGCCGGTGGCGATGCCGACGCTGTCCGGCTCATCGTGATAAATCGGCGAATTCGGGTAGCAGTGAACGTGGGAGTCAATCCAGCCGGCGCTGACGTAGCTGTTGCCGTGCAGATCGAGGGTGTTGCGGGAGGGCGCGCTAATCTCGCCCAGCGCCGCGATTTTCCCGTCCTGGATGGCGATATCAGTCAGGGTATCGTCGACGAGGCGCGCACGGCGCAGGAGTAAATCAAACATAGCTATCTCCTGATGAAAAGGGTGAATCTGTTGCCGGATGGCGGCGTACCGCCTTATCCGGCCTACCAATCGCGCTGACGTGTAGGCCCGATAAGCGCAGCGCCATCGGGCGATTAGCTAATCGCCACCGGGAAGATGGAGCCGAGGATCATCGCGCCGAGGATGGCGCCGCCGGTGATCGGTTTCTGCCAGATGTAGAACAGCAGTGCGCCAACCAGCGAGCCAATCCCGATAGGAATCGAGGCGGTCATCGCGCTGAGGATAATCAAGGGACCGAGGAAGCGGCCGGAGGCATTACCGGCCCCCATCATCACGTCGGCGCCGTAAGTGGAATCGCTCTGGTTAATGGTGAACTTACGCGCCAGAATGATGATGTAACCCACTGCCAGACCAAGGACCAGGCCGGTGACCAGCGAGGCGGCGAAGTTCGCCACCGGGAAGACAAAGCCCGCGCCGAGCAGCAGCGCCGGTACGCCAAGACCGATACCGGTCTGTATCGCTCCGCCGATATCGAGGATCCCCACCAGCGACCCTTCGATGATGCGGGCGAACAGGAAGCTGGCGCCAAACGCCGCCACCGCGCCGTAAACGCCGGTATCAATCCCCGACTTCAGCATGGCCACGAAGGCCACTTCGTTAAAGGCGCCGATGCCGTACAGGTAGTACATGTGCGTCCCGGCGAAGACGCCGGAGGAGAGCAGGCCAACAAAGATCGGGAACGACCAGTCGGCATACCAAAAACCTTTATTCTGTTCCATTATCAGGCTCCCGTTACTTGCCGCTGAGTGAGTTGTGGATCATGTCCAGCCAGTTCGGCACGGTCAGATGGAAGGATTCGATCATCTTCATGTCGAAGCCGCGGAAGAAGCCGCTGAGGACAAACAGCGCGACGATGGCCACCATCATCACTTTAGTCACCCGGTTCCAGCCGCTCTCTTCGACGCCTTTACCGATCAGGATCCCCAGCACCAGACCCGGTACGGCGTTACCCATAATCAGCTGCGCGGCGCCGCCGAAAATCGTCGCCCAGAAGCCTGATTTCTTACCGGCATCGATAGCCGCCAGCCAGAAGATCACCGGCATCACGGTGTTCACCAGCAGGTTTGCCGCCGGCACCAGGACCTTAACCGCGGTCACCTGCAGCGCTTCCGGTACGGACGAGGCGGTGAGGTTGAGGAAGGCGACGACAATCATGCCGATGATGCCGCAGGAGATGGCCATTTTTTTCGGATCGTGCAGCGTTTCGCCGACGTTACGATTTTTCAGCATTAGCGCCGCCGCGCCCCAGTTGGGGATAATGCGGTGGTCAACATCCTGGGTGAAGGAGCCTGCTGCCACGGAAGAGGCCCAGGCGTTAAAGAAGAAACCGAGGCCAAAGGAGAAGTGGGAAGCCGGATCGCCTTCGCAGGAATTCAGCTCGCCCAGGGTTCGAAACGCCCCCATCCCCTGGGTGGTAGGGGCGTGAAACATGCGTGCCGCTCCGGCGCCCACGCCGACGCCGACCAGGCCGCCGATGATGAGCGATTTTATTAAAATTATCAGGAACATAGTCAGACCCTTTGCTAACAATCAGGTTTGCGTGACGAAATCCACTTTATCGAGATCGATGGCGGTCACGTTGACGGTGACGTCCAGCTCCACGCTGTAGGTCCGTCGTTCACGGCGCAAAAAGAAGAACAGGAAGGCCTCTTTTCGTACCGCTTCGCGCGCATGAACAACCGTCACGTCCTGTGGCTCAATACGCAGCAGAATGTGCGATGAGGTTTTCATCACCGCAGCCTGCACATGGTTCAGGGCATCGGCGAAGGCCCGTGATTTGCTTTCGCCTTTGCCGGCAACCCTCACCGTGGTGGTGAATTGCTCTTTCATACTTATGCGCCGTATTTCTTTTTCCAGGCTTCTACCAGGCGCTCGCCCAGCTCTTCTTTATCCATAAAGCCGAAGCCCAGCACGTTGCACCCTTCGTTGATGGCAGTGACGCCCTCTTCCACCGAACGCATGCCATATTTCGCTTTGTAGCCGTATTTGGTCTGGGCGGTGATGGCCCCGGCGCCGCCGCTGCCGCAGAAGGAGATGCCGAAGGTAGCGTTTTCCGCTTTCATCATGTCGCCAAGCTTCATATCGGCAGCAACGCCAGGGACGACCACAGCACGTGCGCCCGCTTTCTCAGCGCCTGCAGCGACTTTTTGGCCTTTACCCAGACGGTCGCCAATGACTACGGTGATTTGTTCCATGTTTTGCTCCTTACAGGTTTTCTTTTGCGACTTCGAAATGGACGGACAGCAGCCAGGCCTCTTCATCGGGCAGGTTGCCGAACTGCGCGACCACTTCGCGGGCCAGCGTCATTGAATCTGGTGAAATCTCTTCGAACAGGCTGGCATCCACTTCCGGCAGCGGTTCACCACTGATTGACCGGTGGGCCATGGCCCGCACGTGGGAAGTCAGCATTTGCTCCTGAACGTCGTTAGGGACGATGCCGTGACGGTTTAACAAGGCGTAAACCTGCTGCAGCATCTTGTCAGCCAGCCGTTCAGTCTGCGCTGCCTGCTCCCCTTCGTCGTGTATTACCGCTCCGTTATTCACTTCTGATACCCCGCTGATGTCTCTGGAAATCAAGGTAGCGCCGGGGGATGGGAGTTTGTAGCGAGTTGTTTTCCACTTCGAAGTGGAAAGGGAGACGGCAGGCGTGATCGACCCCACATATTCACAGGGAAAAGGCAAAAACGACGGCTATGACGTGAGATGTATCACAACAATGAGCGTGGACAAGGCGCCCGCGGCAGCGGAAAGGCCGGAAAAAGAGAGTGGAAAAATGTGATATCGGTAGGCTTTCAGGCGGGAGGCATCGGCTGATGCCTCCCGAAAAGAACGGTTAGCGGTACTTCTTATGGTAGGTGTTGCGGGTGGTTTTAAACTCCTCCGCGGCGGCCTGCGCCTCTTTCACCTTGCCTTCGTTCGCCAGCTTCAGCGCACCGTCGATCTGGCCGATCAGAATATCCAGACCATGACGGTAATCTTTCATCTCAGCGCTGTCGGCCGCTTTGCCTTCCAGCTTCGGCGGGGTCTCTTTCTGGGCATCGACCGCGGCGGTACGCATCTTATTCAGCGCCGCTTTCAGCTCGCCGGCGTCGGAGGACTTCTGTACCACTTGCAGGTTTTCTGCCAGAGTGTCCATGTCTTCGCCCAGGTCGGCGAAGGCCGACGCTGAACCGAGCGCAAAAGCAGAGACAGCCAGCATCGCTAACAGTTTTTTACGCATTGCTCACTTCCTTTTTATTATTTAAGCAAACAGGTGTTATTGCCCGGCGATTTTCATCTCCGGCAGCAGCACAGAACCGCACTGAATGTTGCTGCGCGTTTCAATATCATCGCCAATGGTCACGATATTACGCCACATTTCTTTCAGATTTCCTGCAATGGTGATCTCACTGACAGGATATTGAATTTCGCCGTTTTCTACCCAGAAGCCGGATGCGCCGCGTGAGTAGTCGCCGGTGACGCCACTGACACCCTGCCCCATCAGTTCGGTAACCACAAGACCGGTGCCCATCTCTTTAAGCATCTTTGCAAAACTCAGGCCGCGGCCGTTAATGCGCCAGTTGTGGATGCCCCCGGCGTGGCCGGTGCTTTTCATCCCCAGCTTACGCGCCGAGTAGTTGGTCAGCAGCCACTGGGTCAGCACGCCGTCTTTGATGATGTCACGACGCTCAGTGCGCACGCCTTCGCTGTCGAACGGCGTGGAGGCCAGCCCTTTCAGCAGGTGCGGATGTTCTTCGATGGTCAGCCACTTAGGCAAAATTTGTTTGCCCAGCGAATCGAGCAGGAAGGTGGATTTGCGGTATACCGAACCACCGGCAATCGCTCCGACCAGGTGGCCAAACAGCCCTGTCGCCACTTCGTTGGCGAAAATAACCGGCGCCTTCATAGTCGACAGCTTACGCGGCGCCAGACGCGACAGGGTGCGGCGAGCGCACTCTTCCCCGACCCATTCCGGGGACTGCAGATCCTCGATCGCCCGGCCAATGGTGTAGGCGTAGTCGCGCTCCATATCGCCATCATCTTCCGCGATGACGCAGCTGGAGAGCGAATGGCGAGTCGAGCAGTAACTTTGCAGCATGCCGTGACTGTTACCGAACACTTTGATGCCGTAGTGGCTGTTAAAGCTGCCGCCTTCGGTGTTGGTGATGCGTTTATCGGCCTTCAGCGCCGCTTGCTCCGCGCGGGCGGCCAGTTCGATGGCTTCGTCCGGGGAGACCTCCGCCGGGTGGAACAGGTCCAGATCCGGGGCGTCAAAGGCCAGCAGCTCTTTATCGGCCACACCGGCAAACGGATCCGGGGAGGTGTAGCGCGCAATATCCAGCGCCGCCTGTACGGTGCGGGCGATGGCGTCCGGGCTAAGATCGGTGGAAGAGGCGCTGCCCTTGCGGTTCTGATGGTAAACCGTAATGCCTAACGCCCCATCGCTATTGAATTCTACATTCTCCACTTCGCCATAGCGGGTGCTGACGCCGATGCCCGTCGTTTTGCTGACGGAGACTTCCGCACCGTCAGATTTACCTGCCGCCAGTTCCAGTGCCGTGGTAACGGCTTCTTCCAGCGTCTTACGCTGCTGTGCAACTTGAGAGATGACTTTCATTGCTAATGCCATAATGTAAGAAGGAGTTAACTGAAGTCTAACAGAGAACCGTTTTTCAGTGCGCGCCTTAACTGGTAACATTAGCCTCTTTTTTTAAGGAGCCTGAGATGACAAAGCAGCCCGAAGACTGGCTCGACGACGTGCCCGGTGATGACGTTGAAGATGAAGATGATGAAATCATCTGGGTCAGTAAGAGTGAAATTAAGCGCGACGCGGAAGAACTGAAGCGTCTTGGCGCGGAACTCGTTGACCTGGGGAAAAACGCGCTGGATAAAATTCCGCTGGATACTGACCTGCGCGACGCCATCGAACTCGCCCAGCGAATCAAAAAAGAGGGTCGCCGCCGCCAGCTTCAGCTTATCGGTAAGATGCTGCGCAACCGCGATGTCGATCCGATTCGTCAGGCGCTGGACAAGCTGAAAAACCGTCACAACCAGCAGGTTGCGCTGTTCCACAAGCTGGAGCAGATCCGCGACCGACTGATTGACGATGGGGATGACGCTGTCGCTGAAGTGCTGAACCTGTGGCCAGATGCTGACCGTCAGCAGCTGCGTTCGCTGATCCGCAATGCGAAGAAAGAGAAAGAAGGCAACAAGCCGCCGAAATCGGCGCGCCTGATCTTCCAGTATCTGCGTGAACTGGCGGAAAACGAAGGCTAAGTCCCGCTGTTTTTGCCCGCAATCGTCTCCCGGATGGCGGCGCGCTGCGCCTTATCCGGGCTACGGAACCCTATATATCAACCGGTTACTCTGTTTCGTAGGCCCGCGCAAGCACAGCGCCGCCGGGCAACCTGTACCAGACTCCGTTCCCGTCGTTGTGCCGGATGGCGGCTAACGCCTTATCCGGCCTACGGAGCCCTATATATCAACCGGTTACTCTGTTTCGTAGGCCCGCGCAAGCGCAGCGCCGCCGGGCAACCTGCATCAGACTCCGTTCCCGTCATTGTGCCGGATGGCGGCTAACGCCTTATCCGGCCTACCTTCACCCCAGTTCTAAGGCTTGCGCCAGCAGGGGGATTCCCGTCGCATCGGATGAGTCCCCTCATCCGCACGACGATACGTTTGTTTTTTGCCTTGTTGCCAAGCTGAATCGTTAAAGCTAAAAACAATATAGATCACATATCCTGGTGACAAATACGCATTACTTAGCAAAATAATACGACCTCCATCTCATTTAACATCATAAAAACGGCCACTTTCTCACCAGGTGAGGCGCTTCACATTTTAATCACCCCCATGCCGGTAGATTTCACACGTCAATGACACAATCGATTCAGCAAAAAGGGAATAAAAATGAAAAAGACATTGGTTCTGACGACGATCGCCCTGCTGGTTTCTGGCTCAGCCGCGGCAAAAACATGGGTGCTGACGAACGCTGAAGAGGGACTGGATAAAGGAAACTGGCAGATCAGCAGCGATCAGCTGAAGGTGAAAGACCATGCGTTCAGCATTGAGCAAAAAGTCCTGCACGGCGGTAAGCAGGAAGGCAGCAAAGTCCTCACCATTCACAGTAAAGACGGCCTGACCATTACCTTGAGCCCAACCCGCGGCATGAACTTACTGCGTATTGAGGGTTTCGGCAGCCGGATGGGCTGGGATTCGCCGGTTAAAGAGGTCGTCAACCCGGCGTTTATCAACCTGGAAAGCCGCAATGGACTCGGCTGGCTGGAAGGATTCAACGAGATGATGGTCCGCTGCGGCTATGAATGGACCGGCCATCCGGTGACCGCGGACGGGCAGATTTATACCCTGCACGGCAAGGCGGGCAACACTCCGGCCTCGCGGGTAGAAGTCGAGGTGGCTGACAGCGCGCCGTATGAAATCCGCATCCGCGGCCTGGTGAAAGAGAGCACCTTCAAAAAAGCCGATCTGCAGACCCTGACCGAACTGCGCTACGTGCCGGGCAGCAACAGCTTCAGCCTGCATGATGTCTTAACCAACCATGCTGACTATCCGCATGATTATCAGATTATCTACCACAGCAACTTCGGCACCCCGATTCTGGAAGAAGGCGCGCGCTTCCTCGCCCCGATGTCCAGCATCAGCCCGTTCAATGATTACGCGAAGAGCGGGTTAAAAACCTGGCAGACCTACCAGGGACCGACCAAAGATTTTGACGAGATGGTATTTAATATTCAGCCGCTGGCCGATGAAAATCACCAGACCCTGGCCGCGGTGGTCAACAAAGCGGGCGATAAAGGGGCCTCCATTCAGTTTGATACCCGTCAGCTGCCGGTCCTGACGCTATGGAAAAACACCGACACCATCAAACAGGGCTACGTCACCGGTATCGAACCGGGCACCAGCTACGCCTATCCGGTCACCATTGAACGCGAACAAAAACGCGTGAAGCAGCTGCAGCCGGGCGCCAGCGCGCAGTTTGATCTGACCTACACCCTGCTGCACGACAGCGCTCAGGTGGCCGCCGTTGAGCAGAAAATCGCGCAGATTCAGGGCGACAATAAAGTCGCGGAGAACGAGACGCCGATCGCCAAAGAGTAAGGTTGTAACCAGTGAATTCCCGGAGCGGGGCGACGCCCCGTTCCGGACTACTCCCGCCCCATCACCTCGCGCCCGAGATCCCGGGCAAACTGCTGGTACTGTCGCTCATCGATCGGCTGCGGGTAGCTCAGCACCAGCAACTCATGATCCGCGATGCCCTGATGATAGCTCGGGTGATGATGCGCCCACGCATTGGCATGAAATCCCATCGACTGATAAAAGCGCAGCCGTTTATGAGCGATTGCCGTGGTTAGCGGATCGATTTCCAGAATGGTCAGCGGCGCGCGCGTCAGGATCTGCGCCAGCAGCTGTTTACCATAGCCGCGGGAGCGCTGCGTATCGTCGATCGCCAGATGTTCGATATAACCGTAGCCGGTAAACTGCCAGCAGCCGCTGAGGCCGATAAATACGCCCTCATCGAACCACGCCTCCAGCGCGTAGCGCGGGTGGCTCAGCGCCTGAAGTTTGGCGTCGCTTTCGCGCTGCTCGTGCCACGGAAAGGCGCGCGCGTAGAGCGCGTCCAGCGTGGCGAAATGGGGCGAGTCGGTAGAACGTAATCTTTCGCAGGTCAGCATGGCACAATCCCTGGTGGCGAAAACAAAACTGCCCTCACACGGAGGGCAGTGATCGGAGGCGTTCGCGCTTATTCTGCCGCGGCCGCTTTTTGCGCCAGCTTATCCAGCAGCTTCTGATGAATGCCGCCGAAGCCGCCGTTGCTCATCACCAGGATATGGTCGCCCGGGTGGGCGGTTTTGACCACCATCTCCGCCAGGGTATCGACGTCGGCGCTCCAGTGGGCCGGCTGGACGCAGGCTTCCGCCACTTCCGCCACCTGCCACGGAATATGCTGCGGCTGCAGGAGGAACACTTCATCAGCGCGACCGAGAGACGGCGCCAGATCGTCTTTGCAGACGCCCATTTTCATGGTGTTAGAGCGCGGCTCCAGCACGGCGAGAATGCGCGCGGTGCCGCCCACTTTGCCGCGCAGCGCCTGCAGCGTGGCGAGGATTGCCGTCGGATGATGGGCGAAATCGTCATACACGGTAACGCCGTTGGCTTCGCCGCGCAGCTCCAGGCGACGGCGGGCGTTGATAAAGCTGCCCAGCGCGTTCGCGGCATCCGCCGGCAGCACGCCGACGTGACGCGCCGCGGCAATCGCCATCAGGCCGTTATGCATATTATGCTCGCCGACCAGCGCCCACTTCACTTCACCAACCTTTTCGCCGTCGAGCAGCACTTCCCACTGCGAGGCGTCGGCGTTCAGCTTCTTCGCCTGCCAGTGGCCCTGCTCGCCCACCAGCTCCTGCTCGCTCCAGCAGCCCATCGCCATCACCTGCTTCAGGTTGATGTCGTTCTCCGGCAGGATGATTTTGCCTTTGCCCGGCACGATACGCACCAGATGGTGGAACTGTTTCTGAATCGCCTTCAGGTCGTCAAAGATGTCCGCGTGGTCGAACTCAAGGTTGTTGAGGATCAGCGTCCGCGGGCAGTAGTGAACAAACTTGGAGCGCTTGTCGAAGAAGGCGCAGTCATATTCGTCGGCTTCAATCACAAAGAACGGGCTGTCGCCCAGGCGTGCGGAAACATCAAAGTTCCCCGGTACGCCACCGATCACGAAGCCCGGTTTATAGCCGCAGGCTTCGAGGATCCAGGTTGCCATCCCGGCAGTGGTGGTTTTGCCGTGGGTCCCGGCGACGGCCAGCACCCAGCGATCGCGCAGCACGAAGTCGTGCAGCCACTGCGGGCCGGACATATACGGAATATTGTTTTCCAGCACCGCTTCAACGCACGGGTTGCCGCGAGTCATGGCATTACCGATGATCACCAGATCCGGCCGGGGCTCCAGCTGACTGGGGTCATAACCCTGAATTAAATCAATCCCCTGGTTTTCCAGCAGGGTGCTCATCGGCGGATAGACGTTAGCATCCGACCCTGTTACCTCATGACCGAGGGAGCGCGCCAGCATGGCCAGGCCCCCCATAAACGTGCCACAGATTCCTAAAATATGAATGCGCATTCGTCATTTCCTTCTCTTATCCGGGGCACATTTTACCCATATCCCGGGCGCTGGCGAAATGCATTTCAGGCGAATCTGTATTTTGCTGGCGCGATTCACCAGTGCGCACTTTTTTGATTCTTTGTTAAGATTGTTGCGTTCGTTTTACTCAACATAAAAATGCAGGGAACGAGTTATGAAAACGTTAGGTGAGTTTATTGTTGAAAAGCAGCACGAGTTCTCCCACGCCACCGGTGAGCTGACTGCTTTGTTGTCAGCAATAAAGTTGGGCGCCAAGATCATCCACCGCGATATCAACAAGGCCGGTCTGGTCGATATCCTGGGTGCCAGCGGTGCTGAAAACGTTCAGGGCGAGGTTCAGCAAAAACTCGATCTGTTCGCTAATGAAAAATTAAAAGCCGCACTGCGAGCACGCGATATTGTTGCCGGGATCGCCTCCGAAGAAGAAGATGAAATTGTCGTCTTCGAAGGGTGTGAACACGCCAAATACGTGGTGCTGATGGACCCTCTGGATGGCTCCTCTAACATCGACGTTAACGTCTCTGTCGGAACGATCTTCTCTATCTACCGCCGCGTCACGCCTGTCGGCACGCCGGTGACAGAAGAAGACTTCCTGCAGCCGGGTAACAGGCAGGTGGCCGCGGGCTATGTGGTCTACGGCTCTTCGACGATGCTGGTATATACCACCGGTTGCGGCGTCCACGCCTTCACCTACGACCCGTCCCTCGGCGTCTTCTGTCTGTGTCAGGAGCGCATGCGCTTCCCGGAGAAGGGCAATACCTACTCCATCAACGAAGGCAACTACATCAAATTCCCGCAGGGCGTGAAGAAGTACATTAAGTACTGCCAGGAAGAGGACAAAGAGACTCAGCGTCCTTATACCTCACGCTATATCGGCTCGCTGGTGGCGGACTTCCACCGTAACCTGCTGAAGGGAGGCATCTACCTGTATCCGAGCACCGCCAGCCACCCGGACGGCAAGCTGCGCCTGCTGTATGAATGCAACCCGATGGCCTTCCTCGCCGAACAGGCGGGCGGTAAGGCCAGCGACGGTAAAGAGCGTATTCTGGATATTATCCCGGAAAGCCTGCACCAGCGCCGCTCCTTCTTTGTCGGTAACAACCACATGGTTGAAGACGTCGAGAACTTCATTAAAGCATTCCCGGACGCCTGATCCCTGCCCTCCCTTCCCGCCTTGCGGGAAGGGAGTTCCCTGTCAGCGACTCCCCGCTCCGCTCACCCGCGTCACCGCCGCATTCTGCCGATTTTCCCACAGCACCGTCAGCCCACGCTGCAGCGCGATAAAGATAAACAGCAAAATACCGATCGCAATTTTCGTCCACCATGAGCTGAGGGTGCCATCGAAGTTGATGTAAGTCTGAATCAGCCCCTGGATCGCCACCCCGAACAGCGTTCCCAGCACGGTGCCAACACCGCCGCTGAGCAGCGTACCGCCGATCACCACCGAGGCAATCGCGTCCAGCTCCACGCCAACGCCCGCCAGCGCATAGCCCGCCTGGGTATAAATGGAAAAGACGATCCCGGCCAGCGTCGCCAGCCCGGTGGAAAGCATATAGATACGGATCGTGGCGCTGCGAGTCGAAATCCCCATTAAATTCGCCGACGTCGCGTTGCCGCCGATGGCATACACCTGGTTGCCAAAGCGGGTGCGATGGGCGACAAAAATACCGGCCACCACCACCAGCAGCATCAATAGCCCCATGGCGCTGAGACGACCGCCGCCGGGGATGGTCCATGCCAGTCCGGACAAGGTGTCGTAGACCGGATGGTTAATCGGAATCGACTCCTCCGACACCAGATAGCTGACGCCGCGCAGGAAGAACATGCCGGCAAGCGTGATGATAAAAGCCGGGATCTTCAGCGCGTCGATAAGCAGCCCCATAAACGCACCGAAGGCGCAGCCCATCACCAGCACCAGTGGAAACGCCACCAGCGGCGATATTCCCCAAAAGCCAATCGCTTTGGCGAGGAAGACGCCGGTAAAAGCGATCACCGACCCCACCGACAGATCGATCCCACCGGAGAGGATCACAAAGGTCATGCCCACGGCGATGATCCCGAGGAAGGCATTATCCGTCAGGATATTGCAGATCACCCGCGTTGAGGCAAAGCCGGGGAACTGCGTCAGGCAGTAGAGATAGCCCAGCACAAACACCGCCAGGGTGATCATCAACGGTAAATTACGTTTTATCATGGCCGCGTACCCCTTTCAGTAAACCGATAAAGCGCGGCGACTGGACAATCAGTACGCACAGCACCACCACCGCTTTCACCACCTGGTTGAGCTCCGGCGGAAAGCCAGAAAGCAAAATGCCGGTATTCATGCCCTGGATAATCAGCGCCCCCACCACCGATAGCAGCAGGTTGAAGCGCCCGCCCATCAGGGAGGCGCCGCCGATGACCACCGCCAGAATGGCGTCCAGTTCGAGCCACAACCCGGCGTTATTCGCATCCGCGCCGCGTATGTCCGCCGCCACGATGATTCCGGCAATCGCTGCGCAGACGCCGCTCAGGACATAGGCCAGCATCACCACGATGCGGGTATTCACACCGGCGTTTTTCGCCGCGCGGATGTTGATCCCTACCGCTTCGATAAACATGCCCAGCGCCGTTTTACGGGTAAACAGCCAGAACAACAGCAGGGTGGCGGCAGCGATGATCACCGGCGTTGGAAACAGCAGAAACGATCCGCTGCCGAGCCATGCCAGGGCCGGGGAATCAAAGGTGACGATCTGTCCGGCGGTGATTAACTGCGCGACCCCGCGCCCGGCCACCATCAGGATCAACGTCGCCACAAAAGGTTGGATCTTAAGGATCGCCACGAGGATACCGTTCCACAGCCCGGCCAGCGCACCGGCCCCCAGTGAGGCCAGCACCACCACCGCCAGGCTGTGCCCGGCGACGGTCATCGAGGCGGCCGTCGCGCCGGCAATCGCCATCACCGCCCCCACCGACAGATCGATACCGCCGGTGGCGATCACCAGCGTCATGCCAATGGCCAGCAGCGCCACCGGCGCGGCGCGGTTAAGAATATCGATCGGGCTGCCAAACAGGCGGCCATCCTGGAGCACCACCTGATAAAAATGGGGCGCGACCAGGCTGTCGACCAGCAGCACCAGCAGCAAGGCAATGATCTGCGGGGTGCCCTTCGGCCAGCTGAAGCGTCGCTTCTCCGGGCCGGTTTGCGAAAGAGATCGAGGCATCATGAGTTACTCCTTATGCCGCAATAGCGTTCATGATCGCCGGTACAGAGAGCTCGGCGAGCGGGATCTCCGCCACCTGTCGGCGATCGCGCATGATAATGACCCGATCGGCGTAACCCACCAGCTCCTCCAGTTCAGAGGAGATAACCAGCAGCGCCAGACCATCGGCGCAGAGGGTTTCAATCAGGCGAATAATTTCCGCATGGGCGCCGACGTCGATGCCGCGGGTCGGCTCATCGAGGATCAGGAACTGCGGTTTGGTCAGTAACCAGCGGGAGAGCAGTACCTTCTGCTGGTTGCCGCCGGAGAGAAACTCGATCGGCTGCTCCGCGCTCGGGGTACGGATCCCCAGCTGGCGAATAAAGCGCTCGGCGATCTCGTTCTGTTCACGCCGGGGGATCGGCCGCAGCCAGCCGCGCTGCGCCTGCAGGGCAAGGACGATATTTTCCCGCACCGAAGCGGCGGCGATAATGCCGTCGGTTTTGCGATCTTCAGGACAGAAGCCGATCCCGAGGCAGGAAGCCTGATGCGGGGAGCGCAGGGTCTGAGGTTTGCCTTTGATCCACGCCTTCCCGCTGTCCGCCGTTTTAATACCGAAGATCACCTCGGCGGTTTCCGTGCGTCCGGAACCCAGCAGGCCGGCGAGGCCCACAATTTCGCCCGGACGGACCTGCAGGTCGAACGGGGCGATGGTGCCTTTTTTACCGTAGCCTTCAAACGCCGCCACCGGCTTATCGCTCAGCAGGGTACGGCCCGCCCGCTGCAGGGCATTGTGGTCCAGTTCGCGACCCAGCATCATTTTCACCAGCTCAATCTGCGGTAGCTCGCGAGTCTCGCGGCAGCCGACGAAACTGCCGTTGCGCAGCACGGTGATGCGATCGCTGACCGCATAGACCTGATCGAGAAAATGGGTGACGAAGATTAGGCTGACGCCGTTATCCCTGAGCTGTCGCATCAGGGTGAACAGCATCTCCACCTCCTGGGTATCGAGGCTGGCGGTGGGCTCGTCGAGGATCAGCACTTTGGCCGACAGGTCGATGGCCCGACAGATAGCGACGATCTGCTGCATCGCCACCGAAAAGCGGTTCAGCGGTTCGCGCACGTCGAGAGAAAAGCCGTAGGAGGCCATCAGCGCCGTCGCCCGCGCCTCCATCTCTTTGCGTCGCAGCAGGCCAAACCGCCGCGGCTCACGGCCGATGAACAGGTTATCCGCCACCGACATATTGGGTAGCAGGTTCACTTCCTGGTAGACGGTGCCAATCCCCAGCTGCTGGGCATGGGCGGTATTTTTGGGCGAAATAGCCTGGCCTTCCAGCCAGATGGTGCCGCGATCGGCATGATAAACGCCGGTAAGCGCTTTGATCAGCGTCGATTTTCCGGCGCCGTTTTCGCCCAACAGGGCCATGATTTCGCCGCGCCGCAGGCTAAAGTTGACGTTATCCAGCGCCTTAACGCCGGGGAAGAATTTACTGAGTCCTTCGGTGCGAAGGATCTCCTGGTGTGCCTCGGCGCTCATAATCGATGTCACCTTTAAATGATGTCAGGTTACCCCGGGTCGCGCTGGGCTTCCCGGGGTTACTGGAACGCTGCTTTTCACCCTCTCCCACTGGGGAGAGGGATGGAATGAGGGGCTCCCCACTCAGTAGCCCATATTTTTCTTCTTCTCTAACTCTTCTTTCGCCGTATCCGGCAGATACAGCGTCGATTTGGTAATGGTCAGCTTCTCAGGCAGGGTGCCGTCTTTTTTGTATTTCTCCAGCGCATCAAACGCCGGACCGGCCATATTTGGCGTCAGTTCGACGCTGGCGTTGGCTTCACCAGCGATCATGGCTTTATAGATATCCGGCACGCCGTCGATAGAGCCCGTGAGGATATCTTTGCCCGGCTTCAGACCCGCCTCTTTAATGGCCTGGATGGCGCCGATTACCATGTCATCGTTATGGGCGAAGACCATGCAGATGTTTTTGCCGTTATTCTCAGCTTTGATAAAGCTCTCCATCACCTCTTTCCCTTTGCTGCGGGTGAAGTCGCCGGACTGAGAGCGGATAATTTTGATATTCGACGCTTTGGCAATCGCGTCGGCGAACCCTTTCTTACGATCGATGGCCACGCTGGCCCCAACGGTGCCCTGCAGTTCAACGACGTTACACGGCTTACCGTCGACGGTTTTCACCAGCCAGTCGCCAATCAGTTGGCCTTCCAGCACGTTGTTGGCGGTCACGGTGGTCATGTAGAGATCTTTATCTTTAACATCAATGGAACGGTCGAGAAGGAAGACCGGGATCTTGGCCTCTTTCGCCTCTTTCAGCACCGGTTCCCAGCCGGTGGCCACCACCGGTGCAATGAAGATCGCGTCGACCCCCTGAGCGATAAAGGAGCGCACTGCTTTGATCTGGTTTTCCTGTTTTTGCTGACCATCAGCGATCTTCAGGGTGATACCGCGCTTGGCGGCCTCCTCTTTCGCGACGCTGGTTTCCGCCGCACGCCAGCCGGATTCAGAACCGACCTGCGAAAAACCTACGGTTAGCGGGGCAGCTATCGCCATAGACGACATAGCTGCGGAAACTGCTGTGACAAGAAGTAAGCGCTTCCACATAAGGGTATCCTCGTAGGGTTATTGTTGGTTAAAGTCTCACCTGCGGACAAACTATAGACAATCGGTGATGTAACTGAATGCGTTACATCACACTTCAAAAAAGTAAATGAGATGTTAATGATGGCCTCGCTGCCCAGCGGAGAGCCGATAAGGCTTCGCAGGGAGCGCGGCTGTTGCGGTTTATGACGTTTTTTTAAGCAGTTTGATAAATCAATCACATGCAATGAAAACGGTTACATAAATTTATTCATGATGTGGCTATGTTTATGGATTTTCATGTCATTATTACGCGAAAAATTCGGAGCACTCCGCGGCGATATCGGGAAAAAGAAGCGAAGACTTTCGATGTGAGTTGGCTATAATACCGAGCACTTGTTTGCCATACATTTTAAAGGAAACAGACATGAGCTTACTCAACGTACCTGCGGGCAAAGATCTGCCGGAAGACATCTACGTCGTGATCGAAATCCCGGCGAACGCAGATCCTATCAAATATGAAGTCGACAAAGAGAGCGGTGCACTGTTCGTTGACCGTTTCATGTCCACAGCAATGTTTTATCCGTGCAACTACGGTTACATCAACCACACCCTGTCCCTGGACGGTGACCCGGTTGACGTGCTGGTCCCGACGCCGTACCCGCTGCAGCCGGGCTCCGTGATCCGCTGCCGTCCGGTTGGCGTTCTGAAGATGACCGACGAATCCGGTGAAGATGCGAAACTGGTTGCCGTACCGCACACCAAGCTGAGCAAAGAATACGATCACATCAACGATGTGAACGATCTGCCGGAACTGCTGAAAGCCCAGATCACTCATTTCTTTGAGCACTACAAAGATCTGGAAAAAGGCAAGTGGGTTAAAGTCGACGGTTGGGACAACGCGGAAGCGGCGAAAGCTGAAATCGTTGCCTCTTTCGAGCGCGCAAAGCAGAAGTAATTCTGTCTCAGGCAGGGTCATCCCCTGCCTGATTGCGGCACGGATAGCCGCGATAACACCATGGAGGGTGTCCCGTGAAAAGCGTTCGCTATTTCACTCTGAACTATACCGGTTTCACAACCGCCGCCTGTGAAAAACAGGGATATCTGCGCCTTATCGCCGGCGAGCATGTCTTTTATACCGATAAACGCTATTTTAAAGACCCCGCGCTTTTTGACCGCCTGACGATCAATCAGCCTCTGCACCTTGGCGTCCGCCGTCTGGACAACGGCTGTTACTGGATCCACTGGCTCAGCGATGGCGAAACGCTCCTTGAACCCAGTCAACGGGTAACGCGCTGGGCCCGTCCGCTGCTGATTATCAGCCTGCTGACGCTCATCGTCGCTCTTATCCCGCTAGTGATGAGCACCTCAGAATGGGGAAGGTTCGGCTGCGGCATTATCGCGATACTGGCCTTCATCGGACTGTTAACAGGGCTCTATGAGCGACTGTTCCACCCGGCGCTAAAACGGCACCCCGCCATGCGCGATCTGCTGGCGAAGATGGCAATGGCCCGCCGCCGCGACTTTTCCTTTTGCCAGCCACTACCCGCAACGGCGCGGGCCGTCCGCCAGTCGGCAATGCCTTTTACGCAAGCCCTGCCGGAACGCTATGCCGTCCGGACGGGAAAAATTAGCACTATCATTTTTAAGAAGTGGTTCGCGGGGAACCCAACGCGGGAATACCATGGCGTTGGGATACAATGCGACACGGCACCGCTGGCCTTCTTCTGGCAGAACGGCTTCGCCAACTTCGGCCTGCATCCCTTTTTTTACCGCCGTCAACCGCCCTTTCTCGCTATCGGCGATCGGATAGTCGCCGTCTACCAACGGAAAGATAACGACATCCAGGCGTTATACAACGTCAGCGACGGGGGCGCTTTTCTGAAAAATCATCCCTGTTATCCCGGTGACCGGCAAATGTCGCTAGTCTATAACCTGTTTTATGGCATGGTGCTGGTGATGTACCTCCTCATACTCGGCATGTCGCTAAATAACCCATACAAACCAGCCAGGGGATTTTGGTGGTTAATTCAGGATTCACTGGACATGCTGTCCCTATTATTACTCTGCTTTGGCGGGATCCTGGCGGTACTGGAGCTGATTGGCCCAACGGCCTGGTTATTATCACACCGGGTAGCTGACTGGCTGAAGATGCGCTCGGCGATGCGGCGCTACCTGCAGGGAGTGGCCCGCCATACCGCGCTCGAGGAGATCATGTAATGTTCAGTACTCCAACACGACGATTATTCTTTCTCGCGCTGACGACGCTGGCTTCCGCGATGTGGCTGGCGAAGGATCATCTCCCGCTCTGGTAAGGAGCGGGCCGGCAACGCGTGATACGTAAAACACCACCATTTCATCAAGGAAGGAACCTTGTGAAACAGACCCATTATTTCACCCTGAATTTTACCGGCTTCACCACTGCCGCCTCGGAAGAGCAAAGCTATTTACGCCTCATTGCAGGCGAGCATGCCTTTTATACCGATAAACGCCATTTTAAAGACCCCTCGCTTTTTGACCGTCTGAGGCTCGGCCAGCCGCTACATATCGGCACTTGCCGCCTAAAGGATGGCAGTTACTGGATCCACTGGTTAAGCGATGGCCACATTTTGCTCGAACCTTCCCGGCAGCCGCTGAGTATTAAAAAGCTTCTTCGACCTGTCGGCTTGGTCTTTTTTGTTTGCTTGATCATTCTCGCTTGTGCTCCATGGTTGGATATTTTTTTATTATTATGTTTTATCACAATGTTGGTGAATCCCTTCGGCATCTTCTCTTTTTGCTCTTGCAATTTCTCACTCAGGTTACGTGTTCTCAATGCGAAAATGCAGCGAACGAAGCAAGGCGATATTTCATTCTGTCAGCGTCTGGAAATTCTACCCGCTACTTCTGAAAGGCATCCACCATCGGCCAACAACGAGATAGCGCTGCCAAAAGAATTTGCGCTTGAAGAAGGCGTGATTCTGAATAGTTATTATCAAATATGGATCGCTACGAGGGTAAGGCCTTATTTTATCAAAGAAGGCGCCTGTTTTCAGCTGGCGACTCGTCACTCGTTTTTTTCAGCGCGCTTGACCTGGCTGAGCGATGCCCTGAATAATCGTTGTCGCCCGCCATTTCTTGCCGATGGGGACTGGGTTATCGCCGCACGCCGGCATGGATACGATGATCTTCAGGCGTTATACAATGTCAGTGATGGCAGTGTTTATTTAAAAAATAGCCCCTTTCATCCCGGCAACCAGCAGATGGCATCAATTTATAAAATCGCGTACGGCCTCGTACTCATAGTGATGTTTTTTACGCTCACCATCAAACTGCACGACCCCATGCTTAATCTGGGCAGTTGGCCATTTTATCGTGAAATGCTTACCAGGCTGACAGGCACCCTGCTCCCGATTAACCTGCTGTTAATAGTGATGGAGTTTGTCCGTATGATTGCCCATCCCCTGTCACGTCGGGTGGCCGGTAGAGTGAAGGTACATCAGGCCATATTACGTTATGCCAGACGTCAGGGCGCCAGAATGACGCCATGGGAACTGAAGTAATAAAAAACAACGCCACCCGAAGGTGGCGCTGTCGTGGTTAGTACTGGTCGCGATCCAACCAGTTGCCGTTCGCTATCAACGTACATCCCTCAACGGAACGTTGATACACATACATCCATGCGCTGCCGTAAGGCGTCTGAATGAGGTGGCGCGCATACTCGCCCCCCTTCGTGCGTAGCGCATCCAGTTCGGCCAGCGTCGATGCATCAATACGATAAACTTCACCATGTACTGTGCCTTCGCCGGGCACCGCGCCTGGATAGTGGCCCAGGCTGTACAGCTGATAATCGTTGACACTATGAGCGCCCAGCCACTGGGCGTTGGTCATCCAGTGGCTGTTGCCTTGTTTGCGTCGTAAACTGCCGTAAACAAATATTCGCATTGCTAAAACTCAAACTGATAGAGCAAATCGAGCGCCTGGTCAATGCCAGACACCGCTTCCACATATAGCCTAGGCATCAGGCGATAACGTAAAGTCAGCGTCGCCAGGGAGTCGAAAATACCGACCCCATATTTTACCTGCAGACCCGGCAGTACATAGCCGCTGACCACCACCTGGGAAGAGTCGCCTACCCCTTCGGTGTCCAACGCCAAATTGCTTACGCCAAACGTCTCGCCGATTTTACCCACAACCTGACCACTTTGTGCAACCCCCATTCCAATAAGCATTGAGGTCATCGCGGCGCTATCGCTCTGTCCGCTGCTCAAACCCTGGCCGCGCAGCAGATAAGATAGCGCTTCCTGCTGGGACATCACCGGGTCAGAGAAGATCTCCGCTTTCGGCTGATCGGCGGAGCCGGTGACGCGAACGCCGGCGATCACATCGTCTTCGGTAGCATCCGGGTTACGAATCGCTTCGATATTCAGCAGCGGCTGATCCGGCGGACCGGAGAACAGCAGCTCCCCTTTGCGAACAATCAGATCCTGACCATAGGCGTGGAAGCGGCCGTCCGGAATATTGATCTGCCCGTTGAGGCCCAAGCCTTGCTTGTCCTGCGCCACTTTCAAATCACCGGTCAGACGCGCTTTCAGACCAAAGGCTTCCAGACGCACGTTGTTGCCGACGTGAATCGTCAGGTTGCTGTTGATCGGGATACCGGCGCTCTGCTGATTAATCGGCTTGAGGTTTTTATCCAGCATCACTTCATCAGAGGAGACGCCAACCGCGCTCTCTGGCACCTCGTTGACCACGATCCGCGCCCAGGGCACATCCACCTTGCCATCAAGGCTGAACAGGCTCGGCGTGGCGGTAAACACCACGTCCGGCGACACATCGAGACGCACCATCGGCGGCACGGTGATCCGCACCCGGCTGCCCTTCGCCGCAATCTGCGCCCGCCAGTTATCGATCTGCGTCCAGTCGGCGTTACCGCTGAGAGCGATTTGCCCCTGGCGGGTGTTCACCGTCCCCTGCAGGGTGGAGCGCGTGCCGTTGAAGTTCATCGCCAGCTGGCTCGGCTGCATATCAAACGGCATGAAGTTGCCATCGATATCCACCCCGCTCAGCTGCATCTGGCCGAACAGCTGCGGGCTTTTTACGTTGCCGCCCAGACGCAGACGGGCGTTGAGCCTCCCCTCGGCTTTTTCGCCGCGAGCGAAAATCGGGTTGATCATCGCCAGCGAGAAGTTGCTGATATTGACGTTGCCGCCGAGATTACGCCGCCCCTGCGGGTCGGTGACCTGCACCTGCCCATCCAGTTGACCATTGTTGGTCAGGCGGATAAGCCAGCCCAGCTCGGCGCGATTGTTATGCAGGTCGGCGCTGAGGTTCAGCGTATCGAATGCCACCGGCAGCGGCGCGTCGTTGACCACCTGGGTCACCTTGACGTTGCGCCCGCTGAGGGTCACTTTGCCCTGCGGCAGCCCCTCTTTGGTGGTGTCCCAGCTCACATCGGCATTACCGGTAAACACGCCGCTGGCCTGGGTCGCCTCCGGCATAAACGGCTTAAGCATCGCCAGATCGAAGCGGTTGAGGTTCACTCGCGCCCGCCCGCTGGCGCCCGCGTCGATGGTCTGCGGGACGCAAAGCTCGGCGTTCGGGTTGGTCCAGCAGTGTGGCCCAATGCTGATTTTCTGCTCCTGGTTGCGGTAGTCCAGCGCAATGCTGCGCGTCAGCGCTACCGGCCCTACCGGCGTCTGGAAGCGGGTATCGCTCAGCGAGCCTCTCCAGCGTTCGGCCTGACGATCGAAGCTGCCTGCCAGCGTCAGCTGGCCGGAAACCGGATCGCCCTGCACGCGCAGCCGCAGCTCATGCTGCTTCTCAGTACCTTTGGCATTGAGCTGCACCAAACTGATATTGACCCCCGGCTGGCTAATGCGATCGACCCGCACATCCAGATTACCGCCAATCTGATCGGTGGATTTCACGTCCCCTTTGACGTTGACCTGGGCGATCGTCAGTTCCTGCCAGCGCAGCGCCCGGGCGGTGATGTCGGCCAGAAGCTGCGGCGCATCGACAGTGCCGCGCACTTTCACCAGCCCCTTCGCCGTTCCGCCAAGCCCCGGCAATGCATTATCCAGATGCGGGGCATCGATAGTGGCGTCGAGGTTAAGATCCTTCACCCCAAGCTCACCTTTGATATCGGCGCTGTTTGGGCCTAACGCCAGGTGCAGGCCCGGGATTTTCCACTGCAGATAGCTGTTACCCTGCAGCGAGCCCGAAACATCCACTTTGTTCTGCTTCACGTTGCCGGTAATTTTCAGCTCCGGCACCGACATCTGCCAGCTGCCGCCGTACAGGCTGCCCTGGGTCTTGATCATGCCGTTGAGCTTCGACGGCCAGTCCGGCACCTCTTTGGCGGTGTTGATCCCATCGAGGGTCAGCTCGCCGCGCCAGCTGATCGCCTGCTGCCAGTCGAGCAGCGCCTTCAGCTCGGTTTTCCCTTCCAGGGCGTTGACCGTCAGCTTGTCGAGATTAATCTGCCGCTCATTGCCTTTGGCGTTGAGGGTGATTTTCGCCGGCGGCAGCGACTGACCTTTCACCGCCGTGGAGAAGGCCAGCGCGTAGTCGGTCATTTTGCCGCTAAACTTCAGCTGGACGTCGTCGGCCTGGAACTGCTTCTCGCCGCTGAATGGCCAGGCGAGCTGCTTACTCTTCAGCTCCATATTGAGCGGCAGCCCGGCCTCCGCCAGCTGCGCATCCGCGCGCAGCGTGGCCGCGACCGGCCCGCTTAAGTCCACCCCGACCTTAAGCGTTTTACGCACTTCGCCGCCCACCTTCAGCTGCACCTTCTCCCCTTTCATCGGGTCAACGTTCAGCGTTCCGGCGAGGGTAATGTCCACCGGCCAGTTATCCTGCAATTGCGCGTGGCCCGAGGCGCTGACCTTGCCCTGATCGGAGTCGATATCGAGGGCGTCGAGCTTCATCTGACCGTCGATACTGCTGACTTTCAGCAGCAGGTTATACACGGTGATGTCGGTATCGCCGGTCAGGCGTAGTTGTTCCCCGCGGAACGCCTGAATATTGAGGTTCAGCGGCAGATGGACATCGGTCATTGCCGGCAGCACCGGCTGCGAGAAGAGGTCGGTCATCGTCTCGCCGAGCGGTTTTTCCTGCGGCTTCGGGTTGTCGATTTTCGGCTCGACCACCTGCTCCTGCGCCACTTTCGCCACTTTCGGCAGGGCGATCAGCAGCCCCTGCAGCGAGGTCGGCGTCAGGGTCAGGTTTTTCTCCTGCCAGTTCAGGCCGGTGGAAAAATCGCGCACGGACACTGCGGTATCGTCGATTTTGACGTTGACGTTATGCAGTGCGACGCGGCTGAGGGTGATCGGATAAGGGGTGGAGAGATTCAGCGGCCCGCTGTCTTCTTCCTCGACCGGCGCGGCGGGCGGCATCTTCTTCGTATCGACGGCAACGTAAATATCGCGCAGCGCGATGTCGTTTACGCACAGGCTGCTGTCCCACAGGCAGCGCAACCTAACGCTGAGGTGAAACTGACCGGCGGTGACCGCCACCCCGGGCTGCTCGTAGCGGACATTATCGAGGGTTAAATCACGCCAGCCACCGGTGACTTTGCCGATATCCAGCCCCGGTACCCAGCGATCCGCCGCTTTGAACACCAGATGCAAGCCGGTGGTCGTCCCCACCAGGAACCCGACGGTGCCCAGCAGGAGCACCAACACGATTAAGACGCCGAGGCTTATTTTCTTCCATAAACTCATAATTCAGGCCCCAGACCGATGTAAAACTGTAAACCATGCTCTTCTTTGTCGCCGATCGGCCGGGCGATATCCAGCTTGATCGGCCCCACCGGCGACTGCCAGCGCACGCCCACCCCGGCGCCGGTTTTGAAATCGCTCTCGCGAATATCGCTGACCGCTTCGCCGCTATCGACAAACACGGCGCCCCACCATTTACCACTGACGTTGTACTGATACTCCAGCGAGCCGGTCGCCAGCTTCGAGGCCCCGATCAGCTTGCCGTCATCGTCCTTCGGCGAGATAGATTTGTATTTATAGCCGCGAATACTGCGGTCGCCCCCGGCGAAAAAGCGCAGATCCGGCGGCACCTTGTCAAAGTTATCCGCTTCGATCCAGCCAAGGTTGCCGCGCACCACAAAGCGGTGGCGGTCATAGAGGGTACGGATCCAGACGTCCTGGGCCTGCATCACGATGAAGTTGATGTCCGAGCCCCACATGGTGTTGGAGTAGTCCACGGAGTAGCGCTGTGAATCGCCCCAGGTGGGCATCAGACCGCCGCGAGAGCGAGTGCGGTTCACCGAGACCCCAGGGTAAATCAGCATGGTGGTGTTGGTGACGTTCGCCTGGGTAAAGTGGTCCAGGCTCCAGCGCAGGTTGATCGCCCGCTGCCAGCCGCTCGACATCTCCCAGAAACGCGATACACCAAGCGTGGTGGAGTCGGCCTGGGTGTCATTAAGATCGGTGCGCTTAAAGCCGCCCTGCATCAGATAGTACTGCTCGAGCGGGCTCTTCAACAGCGGGACTTTATAGGTAAAGTCGAACTGCTGCTCCGGAGCGGAGAGGCTGACGCTGGAGGTCAGGCTGTGGCCATACGAGTTCATCCACGGTTTTTTCCACGTGGCTTTCACGCGCGGCCCGACATCGGTTGAAAAACCAACCCCGGTTTCCACGGTGTTCTCTTTGCGTGGCGAAACAACGCCCTGCAGAGGCAGCACCTTGGTTTTCCGTGACTTAGCGAAATCAGGCGCCACCACGACTGAACTGAACCAGCCGGTCGCCGCCAGGCGGCGGTTTAGCTCGGCCAGATCCTGCGAGGTGTAGTAGTCGCCCTCTTTAAACGGCACGAGGTTTTGCAGGTATTCATCGCGAATTTGCGATCCGGAGAAGGTGACGTGACCAAAGCGATAGCGCTCGCCGCTGTCGTAATCGATATCCCAGAACGCCTGGTGGCGGTCAAGGGAGACCCCGAGCTGGCTTTTGTTGAACTCGCTGTCAAAGTAGCCTTTGCGCAGGGCGACGCGGGTCAACGAGCTCTTGAAACCGTCATAATCGCCATGGTTCAGCACCGTCCCGATGGCCGGACGCGTTTTTAGCAGCGCCAGATAGTCGCTATCGGTACGGGCGCCGCCGCGCAGAATGACCTCGGTTCCACCAATGCGCACCGGTTCACCCGGGGTCACTTTGGCGATCAGCACCTGACGCCCCCTTTTCGGCGGCGGACGTAAATCAAATTCAATCGTCGGCTCGTAATAACCCAGCGCTTTCAGACCTTCGCGAATGGCGTCATCGACGCGCGCGCGAAAGCGACGATCCGGCGTGACCTCATCACTCTGGATGGTGGAAAGCTGGGCGCGAACGTTTCTCTCCAGCTCCCCGGATAATCCCTCAACCTGCAAACGCACATTCGCTGCGCTGGCGACCCCGCTGACCAGCAAAAGGCTGGTGATACATAACTGGCGGATTTTTAGCACATTTTCTCCTGAATCTCCCTGTTTCCCCCTACAGGAAACACTGGCGCCGCTCCACGGCTTAACAAAACCCTAACAACCAGGGTTGAAAAAGTGGCAATAACCCAAATAATTCTTATGTATTAATCTAGACGTATTACGCGTGTTTATTGTGTTAAAAGACACGCTTCGTTACAACCTTAACGACGATTTCTGTATTGAGAGGCCAACCGTGAGTCTATTTGATAAAACGCATCTTGTCGCCCAGGCGGATGCGCTGCCTGGACGCAATACCCCCATGCCAGTGGCGACGCTCCACGCAGTTAACGGCCACTCGATGACCAACGTCCCGGCGGGGATGGAAGTGGCGCTGTTCGCCATGGGCTGCTTCTGGGGAGTGGAGCGCCTGTTCTGGCAATTGCCGGGGGTTTACAGCACCGCCGCAGGCTATACCGGCGGCTATACGCCAAATCCGACCTATCGCGAAGTGTGCAGCGGTCAGACCGGTCACGCGGAAGCAGTGCGCGTGGTTTACGATCCGCAGGTCATTAGCTATGAGCAGTTATTACAGGTGTTCTGGGAAAATCACGATCCGGCGCAGGGCATGCGACAGGGCAACGACCACGGTACCCAGTACCGTTCGGCGATTTACCCGCTGACGCCGGAACAAACGGCAGCGGCAAAGGCCAGCCTCGCCCGCTTCCAGGCGGCGATGAACGACGCGCACGATACTCGTCACATCACTACCGAGATCGCTACCGCCAAACCCTTCTACTATGCCGAAGACGATCATCAGCAGTATCTGTATAAAAACCCGCACGGCTATTGCGGCATCGGCGGCATCGGCGTGTGCCTGCCGCCTCAGTAACAACCCGATTGCGCTATCGGGGAGTGGTGGTTAATCAGAAAAGACCGGGCCCGCAGGGAAGTGGGCCAGAAATGCCGTCACGGTTAACCATTCACGCAATGACGGAAACGTCATCTCTTTCTCTGCCAATGCCCGATCGAAAGCGATTAGCGAATCGATGCCTGCCGTTCCGAACACGCCCCCGGCCCATAGTATTCTTTGCGCCTGGTCCCGCGCCCAGCCACTCTCGCTACGCCAGGCAAGGATATGCAGCAGAGCCTGTAATAAAGAGGCGACGTGGGTGCGCTGCTCTTTCACCAGCCGGCGGTAAACAGGCAGAGCAACACTTCTTATAATGTCGATACTCTCCCATACCGCCTCGTCTTTCAGCAGCCTCCCGGCCTCTTCGCACAGACGATTATGGGTAATAACCTCTTTTTTCTCGATGGTCTTCCCGGCAGCAATCACCATCCCACCCAGCAAATAGAGCGACTCTGGCAATAATGGCAAAACAACCCGCCGTTCTCTGGCAAGCTGCTGTCCGGCATAAAGGCAGTTAACCACTGTTTTTTGGACGTTGTATGGCTCGCTGTGGCTATCGAGGAGGTGTAACTCAGGTACCAGGTGATTCACTAAATCCACCGCCCGGACAGAGTGAAGAATAATGCTGCTCTGTTCGGAGGTCTGTATTCTCTGCACATCCAGTAAAACAGTCTCTTCCATTTTATTTTCCCTCTGTTATACGTACTTGCACAACGCCCATGCTGGGACGCATCTGATTCCAGCCTTCGCTTAATCGCGCAGCATCAGTCATACCCCACCTCAAAACAGGGTTGAAAGAGAGGACATAAACTTAGGTAAGGTATTTATCAGCGCAACGAGAGTGAGCAACAAACAAAAGAGATAGCTGATCGCCATGCATATTTGTAATAACCGTGGCGCCTTGTATCCTTTATTAATATCCTTTCGCCACAGCAGCAGGCAAATAAACAAGCCGGCGACCGGCGTGGATACCGCCGTTGCCACATTCGCTAAGTAAATTAACTGCACCGGCGAACCGCCAAAGCTAAAGCAGATTAACCCCGCCACCACCAGCACCACCATGGATCCCCACTGGACCGCTTTACTCTCCAGCGCGGTAGATTTATTGAAGCCGGAATTGAGCAGCACAACCCCACGCTGAGTATTCCCCAGTAGAGATGAGAAACCCGCCCCCAATAGGGCGACACCCATAATGTATTTTGCCGCCCGTCCCATACTGGGCGTTAACAAATCGGCCAGCTGCGTCGGCGTATTGATTGATATCCCTTGCGGAAAAAGGACGATGGCCCCCACCAGAATAATCGCCCCGCTGATCAGCAGCACACCGATAATATGGGCGACGGTATCCGCCACCATCACGCCATTAAAGAGGTCATCTTTTTTCCATTTTTTCTCTTTGCCAAGGTAAGTGCCGTAGATCCCGGTCGTCAGGGAGGCATTGGTACTGATAAAGCCCAGGGCGGTGACTAAACTCCCCGCAGGAAACATCCAATGCGTTAACCCTTCGCCACTGGCTTTCCAGTCTGGTCCCCCCGTCCCTACCAGGGTAATATAAAAAGCGATAATCATTGCCACAATACAAATAGTGATCCCTTTTTCGACTTTGGAATAAACGCCTTTAGAGAAATAGCAATAGATCATCACCGCAATCATAATTAACGCACCGAGTTTCCAGTCAATGCCGAAAACCAGGTTCATGCCGGCCCCGGTACCCGAGATATTCCCCATGGTAAAAAAAAGACAGGCTAAAAAAGTAGCCACCCCCACAAACCCCGAGGCGACTTTACCGTAATAGTGACGTATCGCCTCGATTGACGGCATTCCGGTGAGCATCGAGATACGATAGGTCGTCAACATAAACGTGATCCCCATAAAGGCAATGGGGATCAGCAGCCATAACAAAGAGTAGCCATAGTCCGCCCCTAACATCGACGCGGTGGTGATAGCGCCGGGACCGACAACGACCCCGGTAAGAACAATACCCGGACCAATACGGCGAATTAATTGAGAGAAGGGAAGTTTTTCTATTTGTGCGGGTACAGTGGAAGATGTTTTTTCTAAATTATTCATGACAGCCTCATTATATTATCTTTACAGAATATTATATGGCCAACCTTATATATTGAATAAAATCGGATAGTCCCTGGTAAAACCAACCCGTATTCATGAAGAATACGGGTTTAACATACAAATAATGAATTAAATAACCGCTTTTTTAATACCTGCTTCACGGATAGCCGCTTTGATCTCTTCTTCCGCGCCGGGTTCCAGCGGTAACAACGGTGAACGAACGGTCGCGTGTTCCAGGATGCCACGTTCAACCAGAGCATGTTTCAGCGCGACCGTGCCTTCCATATGCGAGCCACGGTGATAAACGGCCTTGGTAACCGGCAGCAGACGATCGTGAACCGCTTTGGCCTTCACATAATCCTGCGCTTTTCCGGCCTCCAGCAGCTCTAACAGGAGTTCCGGCGCAATATTGCCATACCCCACCAGGAAACCATCAATATCAAAAGCGGTATGCAGCAAATATTCATCATGACAGCTGAGGATCTGTAAATCAGGGCGTTCGCGGCGAATCACCGGAATTTCCGTATCCCAGCGGCGCATATTCCGCACGCCATTTTTCATCGCAAAGACTCCCGGTTGCGCGGAGATATCCAGCATCGTTTCGAGGTTATAGGTGGCTTTCGTGACATCCGGATACTGAAACAGAATAAGCGGCAGGCCGCTCTCTTCGTATACCACGCGATAACGATCCTGCGGCGCCCCTTTTTGGTAGCCAAAACGCAGCCAGCCATGGGAGGGATACAGCAGGCCAGCAGAGGCGCCAGCGTCGACGGCACGCTGTGCTTCCAGCGCCGCCACTTCCGTCCCTTCGCCGGTAATACCGGCGATAACCGGCACGCGGCCTTCGGTCGAGTCCACAAAACTACGGATAACATCGGCCTGCTCCTGCTGAGTCAGGAAGGTACCTTCCCCGGCATGTCCCAGCACCACCAGACCTTTCACGCCTTTCACGCTGCCAAGCCAGGAACCTAAGCGTTTGATCGCTTGATGATCGATGCGTCCATCGCGGGTAAAAGGGGTAACGGGGGCTGGAACAATACCACGCAAATCAAGTGCTTTCATGTTAACTCCTTACACATTTCAACAATAAAGATGATAAAATCCCCTTCTTGAAATCGATTGCAGGAACGATTGCAAGTGAATTGAAATGTCTTCCCTTTACTCCGCAAGATCAAGGGTACTCTGCGAATAAATGCAATTCGAATCACAAAAAAGAGCGGCTTAAATGTTTATCAATCTGCATTACGTGATCTATTTCCCACATTATTGCCTGTTACCGCTCACGCCAATTCAGTTGCGTGGGCGAAATAACTACGAATACAATCTCAGCTGAATTTAAACAGGGAATCGGTCATGGGAAATCAGTCATCTTCAGAGCAAAATGGAAGAACGATCACGATGCAGGATGTGGCACGCGCTGCAGGCGTGAGTGTTTCAACTGTTTCACGCGTGCTGGATGAACGTCTCCCCCCGTCCCGCAGCCCTTCCGCTGAAAAAATACGCGAAGCGGCGAAGCAGCTGGGTTATCGACGTGACTACGTGGCGTCAAGTCTGCGCCGGGGCGATACCGGCACGATAGGCGTTCTGGTGCCCAGATTGACTGATACCGTGACGGCGATGTTCTATGAAGCCGTCTCTCAGGCCGCTGCGCGCCATGGGTATTTCACGGTAGTGGCCACCTGTGGCAACGATCCAGAAACGGAAGAGCGCGCCACGCAATCTCTGTTAGACCGCCGGGTGGACGGCCTGATCCTTTCCACCTGCCGCCTGGGCGATCGCCTGCCCCAGCAGCTACGGGAAAAACAGATCAACCATGTTCTGGCGCTACGTACCGACGGTATAAGCCCATCGGCCATTGGTGATGACGAACTGGGAGGTTATCTGGCGACCCGCCATTTACTGGATTTAGGGCACCGGGAAATCGGCATCATTGCCGGGCCGAATTTTTCATCAAGCACCTTAAACCGGCAAAAGGGTTTCCTGCGTGCCATGCAGGAAGCGCAGGCCGAGGTGAATCCCCAGTGGTGGCGAGATTCCGATTTTACCATTGTGGCCGGTGAAAACGCCGGTTATGAAATACTGAATAGACCTGCGCGCCCCAGCGCCATTTTCGCCGTCAATGATGACCTGGCGATCGGCGTGATGGCGGCGGCACATCGACTCGGACTGGAGATAGGCCGAGACGTTTCTCTGGTGGGTTATAACGACATTCCTTTGGTCAGCCGTCTGCCGATCCCCTTAACCTCGGTAAAAACGCCGCTTGATCAGCTTGCCAGCCATGCTGTCGAGTTACTGTTAAGCAACCATGTGGAAAATCCTCAGCGCTATTCTCTGCCGACGCTGATCCCGCGCGCTTCCACGCGGCCTTATCGCTAAGCGGCGAAGGTTCCCGGCCCAAAGGACGTGACAGGGCCGGGGCAGTATTTAATATTATGCCAGCTAATGTTAGCCGATATTGTTTCTTGCTCGTCGGGGGGAGGGTTATAGCGTAAACGTCATGCCAATACGATACCGTGATTCTGAGATTTTATTTTGGCCGTCATGGTAGCCCTGTTTCCCGAGATAATCATATTCGATATAGGGACTAAACCAGTCATTCCATTTATAGCGTAGCGTGAGCGCATTTTCTGTCGCCGAAGGCTTATCATTTTTATACTTATAGTCGTCATTGACGTGGCGATAGACCGTGCCTTGATATAAGGCGCTCCATTTCGCATTAAATTTATAGGCAACATATAAATCAAGACGATTGACGCTATCCCGATGCGACTCACCGGCACTATTGACCGTTTCATAAGTGTTGTAGTCATAGCGATAACGCAGCCCAAAGGTAAGGTCGGGCGTGGCTTTATAATTAACGCGCAGATAAGGCCGTAGCTGAGTGCCTTTGCTGCTCCAGTGATAGATGCCGCCAGGCTGCAAGGCCCATTTTTCAGCGAATGGCCAGCTATAGTTAACCTCTATTTCATTATAATCGACCGTGCTGTCGCCAAAGGAGTGGGAACCATCAGCTCTGTCAGTACCCTGGTTGCCCTGATGGTTATTTTTGTTGTTTTTGTTATCCATCTCCATACTCGCCCACCAGCCTGTTTCCCATCCCTGACTGACCTTATAGCGGGACTCGTAAGAGTGGCTTCCCGCCCGATATCCTCCCCTGACATCAAAGGTCAGCGCGTGACCGGCTGCAGGAATGCCAAGAACGCAACACATAATAAAAGCGGTTTTTGTATGCATATTTTATCCCTAAAATTAATCATCTTGAAATGAAACGGAAAAGAATATGACCGTATCTATATATTATATAAACCAATGTGAAATCGTTTGCGGTATCGTTTTCAATTACAGATATATTTCTATTACTAAATACGAATGGTCAAGACGGTAAAAATACCGATGCTATTCTCATCACAAATTTTCATCCGCTATTATCATGGCAGATGAATTTCTGTGATCGACTCCGCTCCCTTTATTAGCGGATCATCGACTTCCCTTTCACCTGCAGATGAGTCGCTCTTGTTGCGGGAATTATCCTGCGACGCACCTGTCATCATAAGTACGCGTTTACGCTGACGCGTGGCGGAGAGATAACCGCGTAATTAACAATGATTAATCAATGCTCTGGCGATTTTGCTGACTGTTACGCTATACTACCTTCTGAAATTGCCAGCCCGCGCCTGTGGGCGGGTGTTCAAGTAGCTTCCTTATAGTTCGATCAACTTCCCTTCCGAGGATCTGACCTCAACGGTCAGAAAAGATATGTTAAACAGTATTTTAGTAATACTCTGTCTGATAGCCGTCAGTGCCTTTTTTTCGATATCGGAAATCTCACTGGCCGCCTCACGTAAAATCAAACTGAAACTGCTGGCCGATGAAGGCAACGTCAACGCACAGCGCGTGCTGAAGATGCAGGAGAACCCGGGCACCTTCTTTACCGTCGTGCAAATCGGTCTCAATGCCGTCGCCATTCTTGGCGGTATCGTGGGCGACGCGGCCTTCTCCCCGGCATTTCATAGCCTGCTCAGCGGGTATATGTCACCGGAGCTGTCCGAGCAGCTGAGCTTCATCATCTCTTTTACCCTGGTCACCAGCTTGTTCATCCTGTTTGCTGACCTGACTCCGAAACGCATCGGTATGATTGCGCCCGAAACCGTGGCTCTGCGCATCATCAACCCGATGCGCTTCTGCCTGTTAGTCTTCCGCCCACTGGTGTGGTTGTTTAACGGCATGGCCAACATGATCTTCCGCATCTTCAAACTGCCGATGGTGCGTAAAGACGATATTACTTCCGACGATATCTATGCCGTCGTTGAAGCCGGCGCGCTGGCCGGGGTGCTGCGCAAGCAGGAGCACGAGCTGATTGAGAACGTGTTCGAGCTGGAGTCCCGTACCGTTCCTTCCTCCATGACCTCGCGCGAAAACGTCATTTGGTTTGATTTACACGAAGACGAGCAGAGCCTGAAGAATAAAGTGGCCGAACATCCACACTCGAAATTCCTCGTCTGTAATGAAGATATCGACCACATTATCGGTTACGTCGATTCAAAAGATCTGCTGAACCGCGTACTGGCCAACCAGAGCCTGGTGCTGACCGGCGGCGTGCAGATCCGCAACACGCTGATCGTGCCGGATACCCTGACGCTGTCAGAAGCGCTGGAAAGCTTCAAAACCGCCGGCGAAGATTTCGCGGTGATTATGAATGAATACGCGCTGGTGGTCGGGATCATCACCCTCAACGATGTGATGACCACCCTGATGGGCGACCTCGTCGGCCAGGGGCTGGAAGAGCAGATTGTCGCCCGCGATGAAAACTCGTGGCTGATCGATGGCGGTACGCCGATTGATGACGTGATGCGTGTGCTGGATATCGACGAGTTCCCGCAGTCCGGGAATTACGAGACCATCGGCGGCTTTATGATGTTTATGCTGCGTAAAATCCCGAAACGCACCGACGCGGTGAAGTTCTCCGGGTATAAGTTCGAGGTCGTGGATATCGATAACTACCGGATCGACCAGCTGCTGGTGACCCGTATCGATAACAAGCCAACGGTGCTGGTGCCCAAGCAGGCCGAAGCGGCGGAAAGCCAGAACGCCTGAGCGTAACCCTTCCTCTATTTTCAGGGCGGATAACCATCCGCCCTTTTTATTGCCCAAATGTGACGTCCTCGCACCCACTAAACAAAATTGCTTTATCGGTGGGTTACAGCGATCCGGTCTATTTCACCCGCCTTTTTCGTAAACATAACGGCATCCCACCGGGCGAATATCGCAAACGCTATGCGGAAATGAAGGGCTAAAAACATCAACGGCTCCCATCGGGAGCCGTCTTTTACCTACTACGTACTGCTACGTTTCAGGTTATGCCATCTCAGTTTGCAGACGCAACACCTGACGATTGACTTCGGACATCACTGACAGATGCAGCTTGTCCTTGACCTTCGGGATAAGGATTTTGCCCTTATCAAATTCAAATGCGCCAACGTCCTTGATGTACAACCGTCCACGAAACAGGATCTTCACGTACTTCGCCACTTGCAGCGGATTGTAGCGTTGGAAAATTTTCATTCTTCTCTCCTGCCAGGGTTACGCTCCTGTGGTGCCACAGTTAGCCCACGTATCGGGAGCGCAAATTTTAATGCCCTAAAACTATAGTCCAGAATCTCAGAGGGACCCAGTGTGTATAAGTTTATTTACCGTTTGATGACAATAATTCAGAATTTTCGTTTCGGACATACGATGAAGTAAGTATAAGTCGCCGTTTTTCTACTAATTTGTGCGTCAACACGCAAACTGGCATCCTCATTGCGGGTAATCGCCGCCAATCGCACTTATGATTAAACGAGACCAAGTGGTCGGATCACCTGCATAAAAATGATTAAGGATTACGCATGACCCTACGTAGCATACTGGCCGCCTCGTTACTGCTTCTCCCGCTGCTGGCCACAGCGCATAACTTCGTCGACGGCCAGCGTGTGGCGCCGGTCGGCGTCGCGGATCGGGGAGAACTTATTCTGGATAAGGATAAGTTTAGCTATAAAAACTGGAACAGCTCGCAGCTGGTGGGAAAAGTGCGAGTTATCCAGCACATTGCCGGTCGCTCATCAGCCAAAGAGAAAAATGCCAACCTGATCGAGGCGATTAAAGCGGCAGGTTTCCCGCACGATCGTTACCAGACCACCACCATCGTTAACACCGACGATGCCATTCCGGGCACCGGCATGTTCGTGCGCAGCAGCATTGAGAGTAATAAAAAGCTTTTTCCATGGTCGCAGTTTATCGTCGACAGCAACGGGCTGGTGCGTAAAGCCTGGCAACTGGACGAGAAGAGTTCCGCGATCGTGGTGCTGGATAAGAACGGGCGTGTGCAGTGGGCCAAAGACGGTGCGCTGACCCAGCAGGAGGTGCAGCAGGTGATCGACCTGCTGCATAAATTGCTTAATAAATAGAGACCCTGAAGCCGGGGTTGAGGAAGGATTCACGCGGCGTGTAGTCGAGGGTTTTGCCCTGCCAGTCGTGAACATGCGCCCCGGCGGCCACCGCGACCGCGTGGCCGGCGGCAGTGTCCCAGGTGCTGGTCGGCCCGAAGCGCGGATAGAGCTGGGCCTGGCCTTCCGCCACCAGGCAGAACTTCAGCGAAGATCCGATAGAAGTGGTTTGATGCTCGCCCAGTTGCTCAAGATACTCCTGCAGCTCCGGATCGTTACCGTGAGAGCGACTGATCACCACCAGCGGCGGACGGGCATCGCGGACCTGGATCTGCTTGCGCACCCCGCACTCTTCTTTCCACGCTTTGCCTTTTTCCGCGCTGTACATCACCTTCATCACCGGCGCATAAACCACGCCCAGCGTCGGCTTGCCGTTTTCGATCAGCGCGATATTGACGGTGAATTCGCCGTTACGCTTAATAAACTCTTTGGTGCCGTCCAGCGGGTCGACCAGCCAGTAGCGCTGCCAGTGCTGACGTACCTCCCAGGCCGGCGGGTCCTCCTCGGAAAGAACCGGGGTATCAGGATCCAGCGCCTGCAGGCCGCTGACAATGACGTTGTGCGCTGCGATATCCGCCGCCGTGACCGGAGAATCATCTTTCTTGCTGGCGACGTTGATCGGCTGGTTTCCATCGTAGACTTCCATGATGGCATCGCCCGCGTTCCGTGCAAGCTGACATACTTGTTCTAACATTCTCCACCTCGTCTGGTTACAGTGGCGTTAACTCGTTGTTTTATTTATATCGCATCACTGCGAGTTCCGCTATCTGTGATAACGATGGCGGTTTCTCTGCCCGCTTTTCTGGCAAGATTCACATTTCTGTAAGCAACAGAATATAAATACATTTTCTACTGTGCTATCGCTCATAAAAAAAGGACGCCTCTGATGATTAAGTTTAGCGCAACGCTCCTGGCCACGCTGATCGCCGCCAGCGTCAACGCCGCGACGGTCGACCTGCGGATCATGGAAACCACCGATCTGCACAGCAATATGATGGACTTTGACTATTACAAAGATGCCGCCACGGAGAAATTCGGCCTGGTCCGTACCGCCACCCTGATCGAACAGGCGCGGGCAGAAGCGAAAAACAGCGTGCTGGTGGATAACGGGGATGTTATCCAGGGGAGCCCGTTAGGCGACTACATGGCCGCGAAAGGGTTGAAAGAAGGCGATGTGCATCCGGTGTATAAGGCGATGAATACCCTGAATTACGCCGTCGGCAACCTGGGCAACCATGAATTCAATTATGGCCTCGACTTCCTGCATAAGGCGCTGGCCGGGGCGAAATTCCCCTACGTGAACGCCAATATCATCGATGCCAAAACTGGCAAACCGATGTTTACGCCGTACCTGATCCAGGATACCCGGGTCGTGGACAGCGATGGTCAACCCCATACTCTGCGCATCGGCTATATCGGTTTTGTGCCGCCGCAGATCATGACCTGGGATAAAGCCAATCTCAGCGGTAAAGTGACGGTCAACGACATTACCGAAACCGCGCGCAAATATATCCCGGAGATGCGGGCGAAAGGGGCTGATGTGGTGGTCGTGGTCGCGCACTCCGGCCTCTCCGCCGACCCGTATCAGGCGATGGCCGAGAATTCGGTTTACTACTTAAGCCAGGTGCCCGGCGTGGACGCCATTATGTTCGGCCATGCCCACGCGGTGTTCCCGGGTAAAGACTTCGCCAACATCAAAGGCGCGGATATCGCCAAAGGGACGCTAAACGGCGTACCGGCGGTGATGCCGGGAATGTGGGGCGATCATCTCGGGGTGGTCGATCTGGTGCTAAATAACGACAGCGGTAAATGGCAGGTAACTCAGAGTAAAGCGGAAGCGCGGCCAATCTATGACGCGGTGGCGAAGAAATCACTGGCGGCCGAAGATGGCAAGCTGGTGTCGGTGCTGAAAGCCGATCATGACGCCACTCGCGAATTCGTCAGCAAGCCGATCGGCAAGTCCGCCGACAACATGTACAGCTATCTGGCGCTGGTGCAGGACGACCCGACGGTGCAGGTGGTCAACATGGCGCAGAAAGCCTACGTAGAACACTATATTCAGGGCGACCCGGATCTGGCGAAGCTGCCGGTGCTCTCCGCCGCCGCGCCGTTTAAAGTCGGCGGGCGTAAAAACGATCCGGCGAGCTTTGTCGAAGTGGAGAAAGGCCAGCTCACCTTCCGCAATGCCGCCGACCTCTATCTCTACCCCAACACCCTGGTGGTGATGAAGGTCAGCGGGAAAGAGGTTAAGGAGTGGCTGGAATGCTCTGCCGGACAGTTTAACCAGATCGATCCCGCCAGCAGCAAGCCGCAGTCGCTGATCAACTGGGACGGCTTCCGCACCTACAACTTCGACGTCATTGACGGGGTGAACTACCAGATCGACGTCACTCAGCCGGCCCGCTACGACGGCGAATGCCAGATGATCCATCCGCAGGCAGAGCGTATTAAGCACCTGACCTTCAATGGAAAACCGGTTGATCCGCAGGCCACTTTCCTGGTCGCGACCAATAACTATCGCGCTTACGGCGGCAAATTCGCCGGCACCGGTGAGAGCCATATCGCCTTTGCCTCACCGGATGAAAACCGTTCAGTGCTGGCGGCGTGGATAGGCGCGCAATCGAAGAAGGATGGCGCGATCCATCCGGCGGCGGATAACAACTGGCGTCTGGCGCCGATCCACAGCAACACGCCGTTGGATATTCGTTTTGAGACCTCGCCAGGCGACAAAGCCGCGGCGTTTATCAAAGAGAAAGCACAGTATCCAATGCGCCAGGTGGCCACCGATGATATCGGCTTCGCCATTTATCAGCTGGATTTGAGCAAGTAATGCCTGTTCCCCGGTGGCGCTGCGCTTACCGGGGCTACAAACCGGGGCTG
>NZ_QEQO01000009.1:0-80582 GCF_003097195.1 Klebsiella sp. GL120222-02 | reverse complement strand
GGCTACAGGGAGTGATACATTTTCACTCCCCGTGGTTAGCCAACACCGCAGGCAGATTGCTCTCGATCCAGTCCGCCAGCGCCGCCACTTTCTCGCTCACCTGCAGGCCGAGCGGCGTCAGGCTATATTCAACGTGTGGCGGTACCACCGGATAAGAGACGCGGTCGATAAAACCATCCTGCTCCAGGGCCTGCAGCGACTGCGCCAGCATCTTTTCGCTGACCCCGCCCATTTTGCGGCGCAGATCGCTGAAGCGATGGGTCCCCTCGCGCAGCGCCACCAGAATCAACACGCCCCAGCGACTGGTGACATGTTTAAGCACATCGCGCGACGGGCACTGTTCCGCAAACAGGTTGCCGTTGCGCAGTTTCTCGCTCAGCGTCGGTTCGGCCATTTTCACACTTACCTTTTTGTACGTACTTACTAAAAGTTAGTTAAGGTGTTAGCTTACCACAACTGCCACTAAACACGAAGGAGAAGACCCATGATCGCCCTTACCGGTGCCACCGGCCAGCTTGGCCACTACGTTCTGCAAGACCTGTTAAAAACCGTCCCTGCCAGCCAGATTGTGGCGATTGTCCGCAACCCGGCCAAAGCCCAGTCCCTCAGCCAGCAGGGCGTCGTTGTCCGTCAGGCCGACTATAGCGACGAAGCGGCACTGACCGCCGCGCTGCAGGGCGTGGATAAACTGCTGTTAATCTCCTCCAGCGAAGTCGGTCAGCGCGCCGTTCAGCACCGCAACGTCATCAACGCCGCCAAAGCCGCTGGGGTGACATTCATCGCCTACACCAGCCTGCTGCACGCCGACACCTCGCCGCTGGGCCTGGCCGCAGAGCATATTGAAACCGAGCAGATGCTGGCCGACTCTGGTATCGCTTACGCCCTGCTGCGCAATGGCTGGTATACCGAAAACTATCTGGCCAGCGCACCGCCGGCGCTGGAGCATGGCGTGTTTATCGGTGCCGCCGGCGAGGGTAAAATTGCCTCCGCCACCCGCGCGGATTATGCCGCCGCTGCCGCCCGCGTTATCGCTGGTGAAGGCCATGAAGGGAAGATTTACGAACTGGCGGGTGATAACGCCTGGACGCTGAGCGACCTGGCTGCTGAGCTGAGCACGCAAAGCGGAAAAAACGTGGTCTACCAGAACCTCAGCGAAGCCGATTTCGCCGCCGCGCTGAAAAGCGTCGGTCTGCCGGCGGGTCTGGCGGATATGCTGGCGGATTCCGATGTCGGCGCGTCGAAAGGCGGGCTGTTTGACGACAGCCGCACCCTGAGTACGCTGATCGGCCGTCCGACCACCTCCCTTGCTGAAAGCGTGAAAGGCATTCTGTAACCACCCCTGTCAGCTTTTGCGGTTGCGTCCCGGCGGTTCCTCTCTCATATTGAAGGGATAACCGTCGGGAGGCAGGCATGCAGGGCGTACCACCCCAATTTAGTGATGAAAAAGACCGCGCGCGCTTTCGCCATCTCGAACAGCTGCCCGGGGTGGAGCTTTACCACGCCCATATCTCTCGCTACGCCTTTGAACCCCATACCCACGAAGCCTTCGGTATCGGCGTGATTGAGCAAGGCGCTGAACGCTTTCGCTACCGCGGCAGCCAGCATATCGCCGCCGCGAACGCCATTGTCACCATGAATCCCGACGAGCTGCATACCGGCGAAGCGGAAACCGCTGACGGCTGGCGCTACCGGATGATTTATCTGGAGCCGGACCGTCTGGAAGCCATCACCGGGGTGCGCGACTGGTGGTTCAGCGAGGTGGTCCGCGAGGATCCTCTACGTTCCCGACAGATTGGCCAGCTGATTTATGGCCTGTGGCATAGCGACGATCCGCTGGCACAGCAGGGACTGCTGCTCGACCTCATCGACGCCTTCCGCCCTCTGGCCCACCATGCCTCTGCGCAGGGTGAGGCCGGGCATCGCTTCGACCGGGTGCGCGACTACCTGCACGATAACTATATGCGCCCCATCACCCTCGACGAGCTAGCGCAGGTGGCGGCGCTTAGCCCATACCACTTTCAGCGCCAGTTTAAAGCCCACTATCACGTGACGCCCCATCAGATGCTGATGGCCATCCGTCTGTGGCGCGCCAAAGCGTTTCTCACCCACGGTATGCCCGCCGCCGAAGTGGCGATAGCCGTCGGCCTCACCGACCAGTCCCACCTGACCCGCGCCTTCACCCTGCGTTACGGCATTACGCCGGTGCGCTATCAGAAGCAGGTCGCCAGGCGCTAATGCGCAATCTCATACAATATTCCTGCCCGGCCCCCTTCTACACTGCAGACAACTGTGATGACAACGGATGCAATGATGATTAGTGGTGTGCTGTACGCCCTGCTGGCGGGGCTGATGTGGGGATTAATTTTTGTCGGGCCTCTGCTGGTGCCAGAGTACCCGGCGATGCTGCAGTCGATGGGGCGCTATCTGGCGCTGGGCCTGATCGCCCTGCCGCTGGCGTGGCTCGGACGCGCGCGTTTGCGCCAGCTGAGCCGCAACGACTGGTGGACTGCGCTGGGCCTGACGATGATGGGAAATCTTATCTATTACGCCTGCCTGGCCAGCGCCATTCAGCGCACCGGGGCGCCGGTCTCCACCATGATTATCGGCACGCTGCCGGTGGTCTTGCCGGTCTTCGCCAATCTGCTCTACAGCCAGCGCGACGGAAAGCTGCCGTGGCGGCGTCTGTTTCCGGCGCTGGTCTGCATCGCCGTGGGCCTGATCTGCGTTAACGTCGCAGAACTGCGCCAGGGGCTGCCTGATTTTAGCCCGTGGCGCTACGGCTCCGGCATCGCGCTGGCGCTGGGATCGGTGGCCTGCTGGGCCTGGTATGCCCTGCGCAACGCCCGCTGGTTGCGGGAAAATCCGCATCAGCCGCCGATGATGTGGGCTACCGCTCAGGCACTGGTCACGCTTCCGGTTTCGCTGGCCGGCTATCTCGCCGCCTGCGCCTGGCTGCACGGCCAGCAGGCCGGGTTTCCCCTGCCCTTCGGCCCGCGCCCGGCGGTGTTCATTACGCTGATGCTGGCCATCGCGGTGCTCTGCTCATGGGTCGGCGCGCTGTGCTGGAATATCGCCAGCCAGCGGCTGCCGACGGTGATCCTCGGGCCGCTGATCGTCTTCGAAACTCTGGCCGGGCTGCTGTATACCTTCCTGCTGCGGCAAAGTTTACCGCCGCTGCTGACCCTGAGCGGGATCCTGTTGCTGGTGCTCGGCGTGGTCTCCGCCGTACGCGCCAGACCGGAAAAACCGATGCTGCAGCCGCTGACGGACGAAAAAAAGTAGCCAGGCCTCCTTAAGGGGTATTCCCTCGCCAAAAAGATGCATTTAAAATACATCTTATATTCCTGATGACGAGGTAACTGCTATGGCTTTCCGTGACCAACCTTTAGGCGAGCTGGCGCTGACCATCCCGCGCGCCTCCGCCCTGTTCCGTCAATACGATATGGATTACTGCTGCGGTGGCAAACAGACCCTGGCGCGCGCTGCATCGCGGAAAGCGCTGGATGTCGCGGTGATTGAAGCCGAGCTGGCGAAACTGGCCGAGCAGCCCCTCTCCCGCGACTGGCGCGCGGCGCCCCTCCCGGAGATTATCGACCATATCATCGTCCGCTATCACGACCGGCACCGCGAACAGCTGCCGGAGCTGATCCTGCAGGCCACCAAGGTTGAACGTGTGCATGCCGATAAACCGAACGTGCCGAAAGGGCTGACCAAATACCTGACCATGCTGCATCAGGAACTCTCCAGCCACATGATGAAAGAGGAGCAGATCCTGTTCCCGATGATCAAACAGGGGATGGGCGCCCAGGCCGGGGGGCCGATCAGCGTAATGGAAAGCGAGCACGATGAAGCGGGTGAACTGCTGGAGGTCATTAAGCACATCACCCATAACGTGACGCCGCCGCCGGAAGCCTGCACCACCTGGAAGGCGATGTATAACGGTATCAACGAGATGATTGACGATCTGATGGAGCACATCAGTCTGGAAAATAACGTACTGTTCCCGCGCGCCCTTGCCGGAAAATAAAGAAAAAGGCGCCTGCAGGCGCCCTCGACATTGTCCGTCTTACTTTGGCCACTCCGGGTGGCCTTTTTTATTTCGCCAGACGTTTTTTGCCGGCAAACAGCCAGCCCGCGCCCAGCAGAACAAACCACAGCGGGGTAACCATCAGCGCTTCACGGGTATCATCTTCCAGGGTCAACAGCACCAGTACGAAGACGAAGAAGGCCATGCACACCCAGCACATGAATTTGCCCAGCGGCATCTTGTATTTGGACTTCTCATGCAGCTGCGGGCGCTTTTTACGGTAGACCAGATAAGAGCAGAGGATAATCGTCCAGACGAACATAAACAGGATCGCCGACACCGTGGTGATCATGGTGAACGCGGCAATCACGCTCGGGTTGACCATCAGCATGACCACACCGCCCAGCAGGCACATGCAGGAGAAGGTTAAACCCTTCGCCGGCACCGCACGCTTCGACAGCTTGGCGAACATCTTCGGCGCCTGACCATCCTGCGCCAGACCGAACAACATACGGCTGGTAGAGAACACGCCGCTGTTGGCCGAGGAGGCTGCGGAAGTCAGCACCACAAAGTTGATCAGGCTCGCCGCCGCCGGCAGGCCGACCAGCACGAACAGCTCAACGAACGGGCTCTTGCTCGGCACCACGGAGCTCCACGGCGTCACCGACATAATCACAATCAGCGCGAAGACGTAGAACATAATGATACGCAGCGGGATGGAGTTAATCGCCCGTGGCAGGGATTTCTCCGGGTCTTTGGTTTCGGCGGCGGTGGTCCCCACCAGCTCAATCCCCACGAAGGCGAACACCGCAATCTGGAAGCCGGCAAAGAAGCCGCTCAGCCCTTTCGGGAACCAGCCGCCGTCATTCCACAGATGGGCGAAAGAGGCTTCGACGCCGGTCGGCGATTTGAAATGCATCATGACCATCACCAGGCCGACGACGATTAGCGCCACAATGGCGACGATTTTGATCATCGCGAACCAGAACTCCATTTCGCCAAACATTTTGACGGTGGCCAGGTTCAGGCCCAGCAGCAGCAGGATCACCGCCAGCGAGGCGACCCAGTCGGAGAGTCCGGGAAACCAGAACTGCGCGTAGGCGGTGATCGCCACTACGTCCGCCATTCCGGTGACGACCCAACAGAACCAATAGGTCCAGCCGGTAAAGTAACCCGCCCACGGCCCCAGCAGATCGGCCGCAAAATCGCTGAAGGATTTATATTCGAGGTTCGACAGCAGTAATTCGCCCATGGCTCGCATAACGAAAAACAGCATAAAACCGATAATCATATAAACAAAAATAATAGATGGCCCGGCAAGGCTGATAGTTTTGCCAGAACCCATAAATAACCCAGTGCCGATCGCCCCGCCAATCGCAATCAGCTGAATATGTCGGTTTGTGAGATTTCGCCGTAGCGATTGTTCAGTCGGCTCCTGCTCAATAGCAGCGACTTTAACCTGATCTACCATGTGATTTCTTCCTGTTGTACCTGTCTGTGTTGTTCAGGCTCTGATGGCCCGTCGTCTGTCATTAACCCCAGCAAGGGCTAGTCGATATTAGGTAAGAATCGGAGGGATGAATACTATGATTTAGATATAATGTTAATTTTATGTTTAAAGTGAGTGTTATATCACTCATCCACCGCGAAATAGCTCACAAAAATACACCCATATGCGATGAATGCAAAACATAATTCTAATTAATTTTTAACTTAAGGATTTTACGCTATTTTTGCGGCTTCCCCCGCCTTAAGGGAAGAGGAAGCCTCTGCTGTTTAGATAATATCCAGCAGTTCAACTTCGAAGATCAGGGTGCTGAACGGAGGAATCGACGCGCCAGCGCCGCGTTCGCCGTAGGCCAGGTTGTGCGGGATCGTCAGTTCCCATTTAGAACCGACCGGCATCAGGGTCAGCGCTTCAATCCAGCCGCCAATCACGCCGGTCACCGGGAATTCAGCTGGCTCACCACGGGCGACGGAGCTGTCGAAGACGGTGCCGTCGATCAGTTTGCCGGTGTAGTGCACGCGTACGCGGTCGGTACGTGCCGGGATCGGGCCTTCGCCCTGGGTCAGTACGCGGAACTGCAGACCAGATTCGGTGCTATTCACACCCTCTTTCTCGCGGTTTTCATCGAGGTATTTCTGGCCGTCGGCGGCCATAGCCTGGAAACGTTCGCGGCGTACGGCGTCAGCACGCTCGTGGATTTCACGCAGCGCACGGTGAACGGCTTCTACCGGCACCTGCGGCTGGTTACCTTCCAGCGCATCAGCGATACCCGCTACCAGCGCTTCCGGCAGCAGCCCCTGCAGGCCGGATTCGCTCAGCTGTTGTCCAACCTGCAAGCCGATACCGTAACTTGCCTGCGCTTCGATAGTGTCAAAAGTTGGGGTTGCCATCTTTGTTCCTTTTTGGGTGATAAACATCAAGAGAAAAGCGTGCGAAAGCATAACAGCCATAGCGAAATGGGTAAAACTTTGTCGGCGGATGATGACAAATCTCAGCGAAACAGAAACAATAGGCGGCAGCAGGTTAACTTTACTTTGTTCCGGTCATCAGGACGTTAGCCATCTATACTCATATGCAGGATAAAAATATGCGGAGCAGGAGGAAAGCCATGCCCGGGCGCTTTGAACTGACATCTACCCTGGCGAAGATCTGGCACGCCCCGGATCATTTTCGCCTCCTGGACCCGCTGCCCCCGATGCACCGCCGGGGTATCATCGCAGGCTTCCTGTTGGTTATCATCGGCATTCTGCTTCCCTCAGACGATAGCCAAAACCCGGCCTCCACCAGCCGTGAAGCAAACCTGAATCTGCAGTCGCAGTCCCAGCCGCAAGCTGGCGGCAATCAGGCCGTTCCGCTCCCGCCGATCACCAATACGCCGACCGTGAGCGATGCCGATCAGATGGCGCCCGTCGCCCCGGAGCCGATTCAGGACGAGCAGCCAGATCAGGCGCAGACGCAGCAGCCTGCTTCCCAACCGTATCAATCCTCGCAGCAGCAGTCCGCACCGGGCATTGAGCAGCAGTGGCGGACCTATCGCATCGAGTCAGGCAAAACCCTGGCCCAGCTGTTCCGCGATCATGGGCTGCCGGCCACCGACGTCTACGCGATGGCGCAGGTTGAAGGCGCTGGCAAACCATTAAGCACGTTGCAGAGCGGACAGACGGTGCAAATTCGGCAGAACGCCAACGGCGTAGTCACCGGCCTCACTATCGATACCGGCAACGGCCAGCAGGTGTTGTTTACCCGCCAGTCGAACGGCAGCTTTGTGCGTGCGCGATAGCGGAGAAGACGACAGCAAGCGTTACGCCGCCGCAAAATGAAAGGCGCTAAAAAGCAAAACGCCGGCACAAGGCCGGCGATTTGTTGTTACCAGAACGTAAGAAGCCGATTACTCAGCAACCACGTTGATGATAACTTTAGCGAATACTTCGCTGTGAACCTGGAAGTCCACTTCGTGCTCGCCAACGTTACGCAGAACGCCGTTCGGCAGGCGAACTTCGCTCTTAGCAACTTTAACGCCTGCTGCAGTAACAGCGTCAGCGATGTCGCGAGTACCGATGGAACCGAACAGTTTACCTTCGTCGCCAGCTTTGGACGCGATGGTTACGGATTCCAGGGCGTTGATCTGCGCAGCACGAGCTTCAGCAGCTGACAGAACGTCAGCCAGTTTGGCTTCCAGTTCAGCGCGACGTGCTTCGAAGAATTCAACGTTTTTCTTGGTAGCAGGAACAGCTTTACCCTGCGGGACCAGGAAGTTACGAGCATAGCCCGCTTTAACGTTAACCTGATCACCCAGGCTACCCAGGTTTGCTACTTTATCAAGCAGAATAACTTGCATTACCTTATCCTCTCAAAGTCGTATTAATGGACCGTGACCGATTACTGATGACGATCAGTGTACGGCAGCAGGGACAGGTAGCGAGCGCGTTTGATAGCGCGAGCCAGCTGACGCTGGTATTTTGCACGGGTACCGGTGATACGGCTCGGGACAATCTTACCGCTTTCGGTGATGTAGTTTTTCAGCGTAGCGATATCTTTATAGTCGATCTCTTGAACGCCTTCCGCGGTGAAACGGCAGAACTTGCGACGACGGAAATAACGTGCCATATGGCTAGTCTCCAGAATCTATCAATTCAATCTGCTCGGCATGCAGAACCATTTTGCTCAAGCCGTTCTTTGCCTTATGACAAGAGATGAACCCTCGAACGGTTACTGCGCTACCGACCGTTATACTGTGAGTAATGGCCTGGTTTTCGTGACCGCTAATAATAACGGGCATTTGACACCATGCCTGCCGGTGAAAACCGGCTTCCTCCTGCACTGAACGATGCTCAAGCACGAACTGGCAGTGAGGAATTCCTGACGGGCTGACCTTACGAAGTGGAGTCCTGCAAATAATGCCGGACAGCTCCAGACGGTTGGTCATCAGGATTACTCTTCAGAATCCCCAGCTTCAGAATCATCTGCGGTTTCGTTGGCGAAATCTTCGCGACGCTCACGGCGCTCGTCTTTCGCTTTAACCATCGGAGATGCTTCGGTAACAGCGTGCTTAGTACGCATTACCATGCTGCGGATAACGGCGTCGTTGAAGCGGAAGTTAGTTTCCAGCTCATCGATCGCTTCCTGCGGTGCTTCAACGTTCAGCAGAACGTAGTGAGCTTTGTGCAGTTTGTTGATCGGATAAGCCAGCTGACGGCGGCCCCAGTCTTCCAGACGGTGGATCGTACCTGCTGCTGCAGTGATTGCACCAGTGTAACGTTCGATCATGCCCGGAACCTGTTCGCTCTGGTCAGGATGGACCATAAAAACGATTTCGTAATGACGCATCGAATTGCTCCTTACGGATTATTCAGCCTCCTGTCTGGGTCAGCCGCGGCCCATGGAGGCAAGGAACGTGTTAAAGGGCGGCTGAAAAATTGACGCGTCATTCTAATGGCGCCCCCCCAGGAACACAAGCGGATTTGCACAAATAATTCGCACTAAGCGCCAAGTGGCGCTAAGTGGGTGATTTAAAATTAACCAATAAAGGAAGCGGCATTTTTTTGAACGACTGCATCAGAAAAGGTCGCCATGCGACGAACGCGCAGCGATTACACTTATATCAGAGCCAAACGACCACAGGAGAGCCCCCGAGTCAGCGTCAGGACTGTCAGTCAGGAGCGTAGTATATGAAACTGAAAATCATCGCCATGATGGCTGCGCTTTTCTTCAGCGCCAACGCGCTGGCAGCTATCCAAATCACCGAACGTCAGGCCCGCAACATGGACGACGTGCAGAGCCTCGGCGTTATCTATATCAATCACAATATGGCCACTGAGCACGAGGCCGAGCAGGCCCTTAGCCAGATGAGCGATGCGCAGGGGGCGAAATACTTTCAGCCTATCCTGATGCACGAACCCGAAACCAACGGCCCGCTTCGCGCCAGCGCGGTGATATACCGTTAGCGCCAGGCCGACTCTTCGCCTCTCTTCGCGAGGGGCGAAGCGAGGTTTTCACCTAAACGCAATTGAGAATTATTTTACAAACCGACTTATCAGCGCCATCGCAACCTGATTTAATCAGCCACTCGCCATTTGATAATCAGGAGTGATTGATGGTTCCGCGTTTCGCCACCTTAGGCCGTATCCCCAAAGGCGTTTGGGTACTCGGCGGCGTCAGCCTGCTGATGGATGTCTCCTCCGAGATGATCCACAGCCTCTTACCGCTGTTTATGGCCACCACCCTCGGCGCCAGCGTGATAATTATCGGTCTTATCGAGGGACTGGCGGAAGCCACCGCCCTGATCCTGAAAGTCTTCTCTGGCGTAATCAGCGACTATGTCGGCAAGCGCAAAGGACTGGCGCTGCTGGGATACGGCCTGGGCGCGCTCAGTAAGCCGCTGTTTGCCATCGCCCCCACCGCCGGAGTGGTGTTTAGCGCCCGCATGATTGACCGCGTAGGGAAAGGTATTCGCGGCGCGCCGCGCGATGCGCTGGTTGCCGACGTCACCCCGCCGGAGATCCGCGGCGCCGCCTACGGGCTCCGCCAGGCGCTGGATACCGTTGGCGCCTTTCTCGGCCCGCTGCTGGCGGTGCTGCTGATGTTTATCTGGGCCAACGATTTTCACGCTATTTTCTGGGTGGCGGTCATTCCCGCCGTGCTCTCCATTCTCCTGCTCGGGTTTGGCCTGCAGGAGCCAAAATCCGCCATCGCACACAAACGCAGCAATCCGCTGAAGCGCGAAAACCTGAAAAAGCTCTCCGCCGCCTACTGGTGGGTAGTCGCCATCGGCAGCATCTTCACCCTCGCCCGCTTCAGCGAAGCCTTTCTGGTGCTGCGCGCCCAGCAGATGGAGATCCCGCTGTTTACCATCCCGCTGGTGATGGTGGCGATGAACCTGGTCTACAGCCTCACGGCTTACCCGTTCGGTAAACTCTCAGACAGCATGAGCCACAGCAAACTGCTGCAGTGGGGACTGCTGGTGCTGATCCTCGCCGATATCGTGCTGGCGCTCAGCGGCCACTGGAGTACGCTGCTGCTCGGCGTCGCGCTGTGGGGGATTCATATGGGAATGACCCAGGGCCTGCTGGCAGCGATGGTTGCGCATACCGCGCCGCCGGAACTACGCGGTACGGCATTCGGTATGTTCAACCTGATGAGCGGCCTGGCGCTGCTGCTGGCCAGTACCGGCGCAGGGGTACTGTGGGAAACCTTCGGCGCCGCCTCGACGTTTTACGCCGGCGCGATAATTTGTATGGTAACGCTCATCGGCATGCGCGTGATGCCGTCGGCCTATCGTCAGGGCTAAAAAAACGGCTCCGGGGCCAGACCAGTTGCTTCACCGTGAGGGGTGAAAGCCCCGGAGCGCGCTATCTACTTTTGCCCATAGTAGGCGTTTGGCCCATGCTTACGCTGAAAATGCTTATTCATCAGCCAGCTATCGATGGGCTGCAACTGCGGATTAATCCCGCGGGCAATCCACGCCATGCGCGCCACTTCTTCCATCACCACCGCGTTGTGTACCGCCTCGTGGGCGTCTTTGCCCCAGGCAAACGGCCCGTGCTGATAGACGACGATCCCAGGCGTATGCAGCGGATTCGACGCGCCCAGCGTTTCGATAATCACCTGCCCGGTGTTCAGCTCGTAAGCCTCGTCCACCTCCTGTGCGCTAAGCGCCCGGGTACAGGGGATATCACCGAAGAAGTAGTCCGCATGGGTGGTGCCAAGCGCCGGGATCGCCAGCCCCGCCTGCGCCCAGGCGGTGGCATGCGTCGAGTGGGTATGCACCACTCCGCCAAGGTCGGGATAACGACGATAGAGCGCCAGATGGGTGGCGGTATCAGAGGAGGGGCGATACAGCCCTTCCACCACGTTGCCCTCAAGATCCACGACAACCATATCGTCCGCCTTCATGGTCTCATAGGCGACGCCGCTGGGCTTGATCGCCACCAGCCCGCGCTGCCGGTCAATGGCGCTGACATTGCCCCAGGTGAAGGTCACCAGACCGTAGCGCGGCAGATCCATATTGGCCTCGAACACCTGCTGTTTCAGTTGTTGCATTACGCCGCCTCCATCAGGCCCGCGCGGGCCATCCGCGCCTTCACCCAGTCACGTGCCTTCGCCACCTCCGCCAGCGGATCAGCGCTGGTTTCGCTCCACATCTCAATCAGATACGGTCCGCAGTAGCCGGTCTGCTTGAGCGTTTCGAAGCAGCGTTCAAAATCGACCACCCCTTCGCCAAACGGCACGTTTTTAAAGACGCCAGGTTTCGTGTCTTTGACGTGTACCGCCACGATATGCCCGCTCCCCGCCTTCAGTTCCATCTGGACGTCGTTATCCCACGCTGACAGATTGCCGATATCAGGGTAAAGCTGGAACCACGGATTATTCAGGTAATGGGCGTAGCCTAAGGCCTTACTGATCGAGTTCATCAGCGGGTAATCCATGATCTCCATCGCCAGCGTGACCTGGGCACGGCTGGCCATTTCGACGCTCTGTTTCAGGCCGTCGCGAAAGCGGCGGCGCGTCTCATCGTTCGCCTGCTGGTAATAGACGTCGTAGCCTGCCAGCTGGATCACCCGGATCCCCACATCCTGCGCCAGCTGGATGGCTTTACGCATAATTTCCAGCCCCTGATGACGCACCGCGTCGTCTTCACTACCCAGCGGAAAACGGCGATGGGCGCTAAGGCACATCGATGGTACCCGGACGCCGGTGTCAGCCACCGCCTTGACCAGCGCCAGACGCTGCTCGGGGCTCCAGTCCAGTCGCGCAAGGCGCACGTCCGTTTCATCGAGAGACATTTCCACAAAATCAAAGCCCAGCGCCTTCGCCAGCTGCAGCCGCTCCAGCCAGCACTCCCCGGCGGGGAGCGCTTTTTCATAGATGCCGAGCGGAATGGATTTCGCCAACATAACCGCTCCTTAACCCCACAGCTGGGCGATAGAGCGTTTAAACTGGCGCGCCGCTTCCACCGGCGAGGCGGCATCGCGGATGCTGCGCCCGGCAATAAAGACGTGAATAGGGATACCCGCGAACAGCGGCAGGTCTTCCAGCGCCAGACCGCCGGTGACAGTCACTTTGAAGCCCATATCGGACAAACGTTTAATCGCGCTGATATCCGCCTCGCTCCACGCCACGCCTGCCGCCTGTGCGTCGCGGCTGCGGTGATAGACCACCTGCTGAATACCCGCCTCGCGCCATGCCTGCGCCTGTTCCCAGGTCCAGAAGCCGGTCAGCTCAATTTGCACATCGCCGTTAAATTCTTTGGCGACGTCCAGCGCCCCTTTGGCGGTATTGATATCGGCACAGCAGATCACCGTGACCCAGTCGGCGTTGGCTTCAAAGCACATCCGCGACAGGATCTTGCCGGCGTCGGCAATTTTGGCGTCCGCCAGCACGATTTTATGCGGATACAGCGCCTTCAGATCGCGCACCGCACGCACCCCTTCGCCGACGCAAAGAATAGTACCGACTTCAATGATATCCACCTCTTCGGCGATCAGGCGGGTCGTTTCATAGGCACTGGCCAGCGTTTGGTTGTCCAGAGCGACCTGTAACATAGGTAATGACATGATGGTGTTCCTTTTAAACAGCCGCCGCGGTGGCGTTTTTGATTAAATCCAGCACTTCCTGCTCGCTACGGCAGGCGCGTAAACGGTCGAAATTGGCTTCATCGTCAAACAGGTTAACGATCTGCATGATGCCCACCTCCTGGTGAGTGGTGGCATCAACCGCCGCCATGGTGATCAGAATGTCGACCGGGTCGTTATCTTCGTGGTTGAAAATCAGCGGTTTCTTTAGCGTGACCAGCGCAAAGCCGGTTTTTTTGACGCCCTCTTCCGGCCGCCCGTGCGGCATGGCTAATCCCGGAGCGATCACAAAATAGGGGCCGTGCTGCGCGACGCCGTCGAGGATTGCCTGGTAGTAACGCGGTTCCACTACGTCGGCGGCCACCAGCAGATCGACGCCGATTTTCACCGCCTCCTGCCAGGTTTCCGCTTCCGCCTGCAGGCGAATGGAGTGATTCTGCGCCAGTGATTCATGGAGTTTCATAGCCGCTCCTTATTTCACGTCCTGCGGGAAGTGAGCTTTAATCACCTCCAGCAGCTTTGGCCCGAAATCCGCGGGGGAAAGCATATTACGCACCCCCACCACGTGTTTATTGCCGGAGACGGTAATCTCCCCCGCGATATGGGTTGAAGCAATGATGATATCCGCGCCGTTTAGTTCGCTTTTGTATTCACCCACCGCGCAGCTGTTCACCGTGTGGTCGATATTGGATTGCGTCAGGAACTGATCCACTTTCATTTTCATGATCATAGAACTGCCTTGCCCGTTACCACACACAGCCAGAATACGTACGGTCATAATCAGAACTCCTTATTGGGCAGAGGCCTCTGCCAGTTGTTTTTCCGCGTCTTCCTCGGCACGCAGCGCGCGGCCGGCGAAGAACATATAAGCCAGTGCAATCAGGATGATGACGGCCATAAACGCCAGCCCGATGGAGGCGAAGCCCTGCATCATCGGCGGCGCCAGAATCGACCAGTCCGCCATCCCCATCCAGGCGCTCATACCGGTGAGCTTCACCGCCCATACGCAGCCGAAGATTTCAATCATGCCCATCACCAGGCAGATCTTGAGCGCCGCGCGCCAACCGCCGAAATGGTTGGCAAAAACGCCAATCGTCGCGTTGGAGAAGAACATCGGGATAAAACCTGGAATAATCAGAATTGAAGAGCCGATGCCGACCAGAATGCCGACGGCAATCAGCTGGCCAATGGTGCCCCACATAAAGCCCCACACCACCGCATTCGGCGCAAAGCTGTAGATCGCGGCGCAGTCAATCGCCAGCACCGCGCCGGGGATCAGGCGTTGCGAGATGCCGTTGAAGGCTTCGGACAGTTCGGCGACGAACATCCGCACGCCCTGGGTAATGATGAAAATGGCCACCGCGAAGGAGAAACCGGTCTGCAGGATATAGACCGTCCAGTGGGTTTTGCCCGCCATCGCCTGCACCACATCAATACCGAAGGAAAGCAGGATCGCGCCAAAGAAAATGGTCATCACAATCGCGGTAGAGACGATGTTGTCGTGGAAGATATTCAGCCAGCCGGGCAGCTTGAGGTCTTCGACGCTCTCCTCTTTTTTCCCCAGATACGGCGCCACTTTGTAAGCAATCCACGAGGCAAACTGCTGCTGGTGACCGATGGAAAAACCGCAGCCGTCGGTGACCAGTTGGGTAGGCTTGAACATCATGTTGGAGGTGATCCCCCAGTACAGAGAGACCAGTACCGCGGTGCAGATAATGGTCGTCCACATCCCGTAACCAAAGATGAAGAACGAGACCGCAATCAGCCCCGCCTGCTGAAACATGATATGGCCAGTCAGCATGATGGTGCGGATACCGGTAATGCGGCGCAGCAGGACGTAACAGATGTTCAGCGCCAGTGCCAGGAGCACCGCATACCCTACCCAGCTGTAGGCCTCGCCCATCCGGTCGATGGTCGCCATCATCGAGGCGTAAGTATCGGAAATCGCGCCATTGATGCCATAGACCTCTGACATTTTCGCCACCACCGGCTTAAAGGTGCTGGTGAGGATGCCGGAACCGGCTTGTAACAGCATGAAACCAATGATGGTTTTGATCGTACCTTTGATAATCACGCTGACGCTTTTACGCAACAGGATATAGCCAAGGCAGGTCACGATACCCAGCAGCAGCGGGGCATTGGTCATGACCTGATTAAAGAAGACGGTAAAGATGTTGTAGAGGATCTCCATAACACACTCCAGAAGAGGAAGGCTTTGAACGCGCATGTCGCTCAGCAGTTGTCGTCGCCCTCACTCTAATAATCAAAAATAATCACAACAAGATTGAATTTGATTAAATGTGACGTACGCCGCAATAATCCTCACTTTCACTCTGGTCATTACCAATTATGTACGTAGACACATAAATAAACATTTTAAATCATATAGATAAAACATCACCTAACGTCAATTTGAGCGGATAGAGCCCGGAAATTATGCGCGACGCCTCGCAAAAATGCAGGAAAACAAGATTGCAATCTTGAAAACACAGTGACAACATAAATCAAAACCAATCAAACACTGATTACTTTTGAAAATGCATGAGGAAGACCGCGATGAGTAAAGTCCAAACCATCACCCGAGAATCATGGATCCTGAACACCTTTCCGGAATGGGGTAGCTGGCTGAATGAAGAGATTGAACAAGAGCAGGTTGCGCCAGGCACCTTCGCCATGTGGTGGCTGGGCTGTACCGGCATCTGGTTAAAATCCGAGGGTGGGGCTAACGTCTGCGTCGATTTCTGGTGCGGCACCGGTAAACAGAGCCACGGCAATCCGCTGATGAAAACCGGCCATCAAATGCAGCGGATGGCGGGGGTGAAGAAACTGCAGCCAAACCTGCGCACCACCCCGTTCGTGCTCGATCCATTCGCCATTCGCCAGATTGACGCCGTACTGGCGACCCATGATCATAACGATCATATTGACGTCAACGTCGCCGCCGCCGTGATGCAGAACTGCCCGGCCGATGTGCCCTTTATTGGGCCGAAAACCTGCGTCGACCTGTGGATCGGCTGGGGCGTACCGAAAGCGCGCTGTATAGTCATGAAGCCCGGTGATGTGGTGAAGATCAAAGACATTGAGATCCACGCGCTCGACGCGTTCGATCGCACGGCGCTGATCACCCTCCCGGCGGATCAAAAAGCCGCCGGCGTGCTGCCGGACGGCATGGACCAGCGCGCAGTCAACTATCTGTTTAAAACACCGGGCGGCAATCTCTACCACAGCGGCGATTCCCACTACTCCAACTACTACGCGAAACACGGCAACGAGCATCAAATTGACGTCGCCCTCGGCTCGTATGGCGAGAACCCGCGCGGCATCACCGACAAAATGACCAGCGCCGATATCCTGCGTATGGCGGAGTCGCTCAACGCCAAAGTGGTGATCCCGTTCCACCATGATATCTGGTCAAACTTTCAGGCCGATCCGCAGGAGATCCGCGTCCTGTGGGAGATGAAAAAGGATCGTCTGAAGTACGGCTTCAAGCCGTTTATCTGGCAGGTCGGCGGCAAATTTACCTGGCCGCTGGATAAAGACAATTTCGAATATCACTACCCGCGCGGCTTCGATGACTGCTTCACCATTGAGCCGGACCTGCCGTTCAAATCCTTCCTGTAAGCCGCCTCCGGCAGGCACTGCCTGCCGGAAATACCCCGTCTCAGGGTTAGTATTTTCACATGATTTCAAATATCATCTTTGCCGTTCACTTTTAATCGGATTCGCTCATGACGGAAGCGCAAAGGCACCAAATTCTGCTGGATCTGCTCGCCCAAACGGGGTTTGTTACCGTAGAGCAGGTGATGTCGCGGCTCGGGATCTCACCCGCAACCGCCCGACGTGATATCAACAAGCTGGATGAAAGCGGCAAACTGAAAAAGGTTCGCAATGGCGCGGAAGCCATTAGTGAGCAGCGCCCCCGCTGGACGCCGATGAATATCCATCAGGCGCAAAACCTGGATGAAAAAGTGCGTATCGCACGCGCCGCTTCGCAGCTGATCGCGCCGGGGGAAAGTATCGTCATTAACTGCGGCTCCACCGCCTTTCTGCTGGGGCGGGAACTGTGCGGTAAACCGGTGCAGATCATCACCAACTATCTGCCGCTGGCTAATTACCTGATCGACCAGGAGCACGACAGCGTGATTATCATGGGTGGACAGTACAACCGCAGCCACGCCATCACGCTCAGCCCCCACGGTAGCGAAAACAGCCTGTATGCCGGACACTGGATGTTCACCAGCGGCAAAGGACTCACCGCCGAAGGGCTCTACAAAACCGATATGCTGACCGCCATGGCCGAGCAGAAAATGCTCAACGTGGTCGGCAAACTGGCGGTGCTGGTCGACAGCAGCAAGGTCGGCGAGCGCGCCGGGATGTTATTCAGCCAGGCCGGGCAAATTGACGTGGTGATCACCGGGAAACAAGCTGATGCCGCAATCCTCAAACAGCTCGAGGATCAGGGCGTCAGCGTGATCCGCGTTTAAAGATGCTGGCGGAAAAAGGCGACCGTCGCAGCCAGCGCCTCTGGCGTAATGCGATGGCGGACGCCCTTTTGCCAGACGCAGGTCAGCCTGGCGGCAAGATCGCCTTGCCGGAGCGCCTGCTCGAGACGGAAGGTCTCTTCCGGCGGCACCACATCGTCAGCGTCCCCATGCCAGAGCAACAGCGGCCGCCGGGCAAGGGACGCCAGCTGATGGCTGACATCCCATTCGCGGAGACTGTCAGCATCAAAGCCAGGCGAGGGAAACAGGGTTTGCGACAGCGAACGAAAATAGCCCGACCCCATCAGACAAGCGACGCAGTTCAGTTCGGGATGGTGCGTCATGATGCCCAGCGCCGTCATCCCTCCCATCGAGGCGCCAGCCACCGCCAGCCGCTCTCCCTCCAGCCATCCCTCGGCGATAATCGCCTCGCGCAGCGCGGGAAACTCCCTGAAATTCTGCTGCAGGATCGGCCAGAAGCGCTGCATCCGCCCGGCCTCGTCGCCCTGATAACGCGCCCCATGCTCCGGCGCATCCGGCATGATCACCCGGAAGCCCGCCTCGGCCAACGCCACCGCAAAGTAGCTGTAGACCAGCTTCGAGGAGGTAAAGCCATGATAAAAGACGATACAGGGCAAGGGTTTATCCAGACTCTCCTGCGGGCAGGCATGCAAAATTTCACCGCCGCCGAGGTTGCGCATTTCTAGTGCAATCATTTATCGTCTCCCTTCTCTATCGTGGTAAGGCGTCATGGGAAAATTCATTCACCGGGCAACCCAGTTTGCTACGATTCATAATGTTGAGAACCCGGTTACGCTTTCACAACATTTTCATTCGAAAATCGCGTCAGAGATAACAGTTCGGGAACATTCCCCGGCAATCCTGTTAAGGCTACCACTACACTATCACTATCAGGAAACGAGATATGGTTATGCGCAGGTTTTCACCGTGGTTACTGGCTATCGTCCTCAGCGGGTGTAGTGCCCTGCAGGGAACGCCGGAAGCCCCGCCGCCCGCCACCGACCATCCGCAGGAGATCCAGCGTAACCAGACGGCTGGCCTGCAGAAAATGGCCACGGTGAGTGTGCTGATGTACGGTTCGCCGATGGATGTCGAAGCGGCGCTGAAGGCCAAAGCAGAAGCGGCCAAAGCCGATTACTACGTCATCATCATGATCGATGACACCATGGTACCCGGCCAGTGGTATTCGCAGGCGATCCTCTATCGTCGATGACGAGGCGGCGTCTTTAAATCTGCTTTACACAGCTTTGCGTCCATTCACGTTCTCCTGTGCATAATAACGTTCGGCCAGCCACCTGGCAGGACGTTAGCAACGGACTGCCCTTGGGACTACGTGAAATGGAGCTGACGATGAAACGATCTTTTACCCTACCCAGCCTGCTGTTTACCGCTGCGACGGCCAATACGTCCGCGCAGTCAGCCGAATTCGCCAGCGCGGATTGCGTCACTGGCCTGAATGAAATCGGTCTGATCTCCGTCACTAATCTTTCCGGCAGCCAACAGGATGTGGAGCACGCCATTGCCCGCAAAGCGGACGAGCAAGGCGCCTCCTGGTATCGCATTATTCAGATGTACGAAGAACAACAGCCGGACAGCTGGCGCGTACAGGCCATTCTCTACGCCTGAGGCGCCTGGCGCCCGCGCCCCATGGCCCGCAGCAGCAGGTCGTCGAGGGTCGGCGCATCAAGACGCATGCCGCCGCGGGTGTCGAGCATCATCCGACACCAGGCTTCAGCCAGCGGCGGCGAAGCGTGGCGCAGCATCTGCGCCCCCGCGCCAAGACGATAGACCAGCCGGGCAATCTCTCTCCCCTGCTCTTCGGCGGGCCGTCTCAGCAGCTGCTGCAGTTGACGCCACGCGCGGTCGAGATGGCGATTCTGTCCTTTCACCTCCGCGCACTCTGCCGCCAGCAGCTCCATCGCCGCCGGCTGCTTGCTGAGCACCCGCATGACATCGAGACACATAATGTTGCCGGAACCTTCCCAGATGCTGTTGACCGGCATCTCACGGTAGAGGCGCGGGAGTTCGCTCTCCTCGCAATAGCCGATGCCGCCGAGCACTTCCATCGCCTCGGCGACAAACGGGATGCCGGCCTTACAGATGGCAAATTTGGCCGCCGGCGTAAACAGGCGCGCCCAGGCGCTTTCCCGGGCATCCTCCCGACGGTCCCAGGCGCGAGCCAGGCGAAACAGAAACGCGGTTTGCCCCTCCAGACGCAGCGCCATTTGCCCCAGCAGCTGGCGCATCATCGGCTGATCGACCAGGTTTTTGCCAAACGCCTGACGCTGTAGCGCGTGATACAGCGCCACCGAGAAGGCGCGACGCATCAGGGCATGGCTGCCCAGCGCGCAGTCAAAGCGGGTCAGGCCGCCCATCCTGAGGATCTGCCGCACGCCGTCGCCCTCTTCGCCCACCAGCCAGCCGCAGGCATCATAAAACTCCACTTCACTGCTGGCGTTGGAGCGGTTGCCAAGCTTCTCTTTTAAGCGTTCAAGACGCACGCCGTTGCGCTGCCCGTCGGGCAGCAGACGCGGCACAAAGAAGCACGACAGTCCCGCGGGGGCCTGGGCCAGCACCAGGTGGGCATCGCTCTGCGGCACTGAGAAGAACCACTTGTGTCCCACCAGCCGGTAAAACCCTTCCGCCGTTTTCTCCGCGCGGGTGGTATTGCTCAGCACATCGGAGCCCCCTTGCTTCTCGGTCATCCCCATGCCGATCAGCAGGCCGCGCTTCTGGCCGCCAGGCGCGAGGTGGGGATCGTAACGGTCGCTCAGCAGCGGCGACAGCCAGTCGCGAAAGGGCGCGGGCAGGGCGTGCTGCAGCAGGGGCGTCGCGGCGAAGGTCATGGTAATCGGGCACAACGTCCCGGCCTCCACCTGGGCATGAAGCAGAAAGCGGGCGGCACGCGCCACAAACGCGCTTTCGCGGGCATCCTCCTGCCAGGCGAGGTTATGCACCCGGTTCGCGCACAGCCCCTGCATCAGCAGGTGCCAGGCGGGATGGAAGCGTACGTCGTCCAGCCGGGCGCCAGTGGCGTCATAGCGCAGCAGCTCCGGTGGGTTACTGTTGGCCAGGCGTCCCAGCTCCAGCGATTCGGCGGTCCCCAGCTGCTGGCCAATGCTGGCGAGCAGATCGCCATCCCAGCCGGCGCCTTCGCGGACCACCGCTTCACGCAAGGCGGTATCGGACAGGAAAAGATTGCTGTTATTCAGCGGAGTCGGTTGATTAAAAACGGTGTGCGTTTGCCAGTGCATCGTGTCTCCCTCCATCAATGGCGATAGCCATAAGTATGGTTTTCCAGGGGGATTCTCGCCCGCGAAAGCGGTCACAAAAAAGCCATCCCGGAGGATGGCTTTTTTGGATTCGTCGACGGTTCAGCTTAGCTGCGCTGGCGCACCGCTTCAAACAGGCAGATGCCGGTGGCCACCGAGACGTTCAGCGAGGAGACGCTACCCGCCATCGGGATGCTGATCAGCTCATCGCAGTGCTCGCGGGTCAGACGACGCATACCTTCACCTTCAGCGCCCATCACCAGCGCCATCGGGCCGGTCATTTTGCTCTGGAACAGCGTATGGTCGGCTTCGCCAGCGGTCCCGACGATCCAGACGTTCGCTTCCTGCAGCAGACGCATGGTACGCGCCAGGTTGGTCACGCGGATCAGCGGGACGTTCTCCGCCGCGCCGCAGGCCACTTTCTTCGCCGTCGCATTCAGCTGAGCGGAACGATCTTTTGGCACGATCACCGCATGCACACCAGCGGCATCAGCGCTACGCAGGCAGGCGCCGAGGTTGTGCGGATCGGTTACGCCGTCGAGGATCAGCAGGAACGGCTGATCGTGCTGCGCCAGCAGATCCGGCAGATCGTTCTCCTGATACTGACGTCCTGGCTTCACGCGGGCAATGATCCCCTGATGCACCGCGCCTTCGCTCTTCTCATCGAGGAACTGGCGGTTGGCCACCTGAATCACCACGCCCTGCGCTTCCAGGGCATGGATCAGCGGCAGCAGGCGCTTATCCTCACGGCCTTTCAGAATATAAACTTCCTGAAAACGCTCAGGTGCGCGTTCCAGCAGTGCCTGCACCGCATGGATGCCGTAAATCATTTCACTCATTGATGTACTCGTTTTAGGTTCTGTTATCCGTCCCCTTCACCCCGTTCTGCGCCAGCAGACTGCTGGGGTGAAGGGACGTCAATCACTCGGCGATTTTCTTCTTTGCCGCGCGCTTGGCTTTGGTCGCGGCGGCGATTTTCTGTGTTTTCGCCGACGGTTTTTTCGCTTTCTTCTCGCCTTTGGGCTTCGCTTTAGCCTGGTCTTTTTCTTTGCGGAACGCGCTATCCGGCTCGAAGTTCACCTGTTTACCCACCTGGCGGCGACGGCCACCCGGTTTGCCAGAGGTGCTCTTTTTCGCTTTCTCACGGGCGGTTTTGCCAACATTACGCGGCGCACGCTCGCTGGAAATCAGGCTGAAATCAATCTTACGCTCATCCATGTTGACGGCTTCCACGCGGACTTCCACGCGGTCGCCCAGACGATAAGTCTGGCCGCCGGACTCGCCGATCAGCCGCTGGCCAACCTGGTCAAAACGGTAATAGTCGTTATCCAGGGAGGAGACATGCACCAGACCATCGATAAACAGATCGTTCAGGCGGACAAAGAAGCCAAAGCCGGTCACGCTGGCGATGACACCGGAGAAGGTGTTGCCCACCTGATCCTGCATGAAGTCGCACTTCAGCCAGTCGGACACTTCACGCGTCGCTTCGTCGGCGCGGCGCTCGGTCATCGAACAGTGCTGGCCCAGCTGGAGCATCTCTTCCATGCTGTAGTGCCAGCCGCCGGTCTCGGTGCTATTCCCTTTATGTCCCTGCTCTTTTGCCAGCAGATACTTGATGGCGCGGTGTAGCGACAGATCCGGGTAGCGGCGAATCGGCGAGGTGAAGTGGGCGTATGACTGCAGCGCCAGGCCAAAGTGGCCACGGTTTTCCGGATCGTAGACCGCCTGCTTCATGGAGCGCAGGAGCATCGTTTGCAGCATTTCGGCATCCGGACGATCGGCAATGGAGGTCAACAGTTCGGCGTAATCGCGCGGCTCCGGCTTGTTGCCGCCCGGCAGCTCCAGTCCCAGCTCAGCCAGCACGGTACGGAACGAGGTAATCGCTTCGGTGCTTGGCTTATCGTGGATACGGAACAGTGCCGGCTCCTGCGCTTTCTCAACGAAACGCGCGGCGGAGATGTTCGCCAGGATCATACACTCTTCAATCAGCTTATGCGCATCGTTACGCTGAGTCTGTTCGATACGCTCAATACGGCGTTCGGCATTGAAGATGAATTTAGCTTCTTCACTTTCAAATGAGATACCGCCGCGCTCTTCGCGGGCGCTCTCCAGCACTTTGTAGAGGTTATGCAGCTCTTCAATATGCTTCACCAGCGGCGCGTAGTGTTCGCGCAGCTCCTGATCGCCCTGCAGCATATGCCACACTTTGGTGTAGGTCAGGCGAGCATGTGAACTCATCACCGCTTCATAGAACTTAAAGCCGGTCAGGCGGCCTTTTGACGAAATCGTCATCTCGCACACCATACACAGGCGATCGACCTGCGGGTTCAGCGAGCACAGGCCGTTCGACAGCACTTCCGGCAGCATCGGTACCACCTGCGACGGGAAGTAGACCGACGTCCCGCGGCTACGCGCTTCGCCGTCCAGCGGCGTACCAGGGCGCACATAGTAGCTCACGTCGGCGATAGCCACCCACAGACGCCAGCCGCCGCCGCGTTTCTTCTCGCAGTACACCGCGTCATCGAAGTCGCGGGCATCTTCGCCATCAATAGTGACCAGCGGCAGAGAGCGCAGATCGACGCGTCCGGCTTTCGCCTCTTCCGGCACCTGCTCTTTGAGGCCGGAAACTTGTTTTTCCACCGCCGGCGGCCAGACGTAAGGAATTTCATGGGTACGCAGCGCCATATCGACGGCCATGCCGGTGCCCATGTTGTCGCCCAGCACTTCGACGATTTTCCCGACCGCTTTGGTGCGGCGGGTTGGGCGCTGGGTCAGTTCGACCACCACCACGTAGCCCATCCGCGCGCCCATAATATCTTCAGGCGGGATCAGGATATCGAAGCTCAGGCGACTGTCGTCCGGGACGACGAAGCCGACACCAGCGTCGGTGAAGTAGCGGCCAACAATCTGGCTGGTTTTCGGTACCAGCACACGAACGATGCGCGCCTCGCGGCGGCCCTTACGGTCCGCACCCAGCGGCTGGGCCAGCACCTGGTCACCGTGAATACAGGTTTTCATCTGCTCTGACGACAGATACAGATCGTCCTTGCGCCCTTCAACGCGCAGGAATCCATAGCCATCACGGTGGCCAATAACGGTACCTTTGAGGAGATCAAGACGCTCCGGCAGCGCATAGCACTGGCGGCGTGTGAAGACCAGCTGACCGTCGCGCTCCATCGCGCGCAGGCGGCGGCGCAGCGCTTCTATTTGTTCTTCGCCCTCAATATTCAACTCGATGGCCAGCTCATCGCGGCTGGCAGGCTTTTCCCGTTTGGTTAAATGTTCGAGGATAAATTCCCGGCTCGGGATGGGATTCGCGTACTTCTCAGCTTCGCGTTCCTGGAATGGATCTTGTGACATATCGGTTCCTCCGTTGTCATCTCCGGCAGAGTGGCGTCACTCCACCAGTAATAATTTATAAAGCGGTTGATTCTTCTCAACCAAATCAGCCAGCGTATAGTTATCCAGCTCCTTGAGAAAACTCTGCGCGGCTTCAGCTAGCGCCTGTTTCAGACGACAGGCTGGTGTAATGTGGCAAAATTCGCTGCTGCAGTTGACCAGCGATAAGGGTTCAAGGTCGCGCACCACGTCGCCCACGCGGATCTGCCCTGCTGGTTTACCGAGGCGAATGCCCCCATTCTTCCCCCGCACGGCAGTCACGTAGCCCATGCGGCTTAACTGATTGATTATTTTAACCATATGATTACGGGAGACGCCATAGACCTCGGTCACTTCCGAGATGCTGGTCATGCGTCCTTCCGGCAGCGACGCCATATAAATCAGCGCGCGTAATCCGTAATCGGTGAAACTCGTTAACTGCACATAAACCTCAGGGAAAAGAAAACAGGGTATGTCGAGCGACATCATTATTATTGATGATAAACCAGCCAGCGCTCAGGCCGCTAATTTATTTGAAATGGGGCGGGCGAACAGCAAAAACAAGGGCGCCCGAACGGCGCCCCTTGAGAGTGATTACGCGTCGAACGGGTCGCGCAGAATCATGGTCTCGGTACGGTCTGGACCAGTAGAGATGATATCCACCGGCACGCCGGTCAGCTCTTCAATACGAGCGATGTAGTTCAGCGCTGCCTGCGGCAGACCGCTGCGCTCTTTCACGCCAAAGGTGGTTTCGGACCAGCCCGGCATGGTTTCGTAGATAGGCTCGATACCTTCCCAGTTGTCGGCAGCCAGCGGAGTGGTGGTCACTTCACGGCCGTCCGGCATACGGTAGCCGACGCAGATTTTCACTTCTTTCAGGCCGTCGAGGACGTCCAGTTTAGTCAGGCAGAAGCCAGACAGGGAGTTAATCTGCACCGCGCGGCGTACTGCAACCGCGTCCAGCCAGCCGGTACGACGACGACGACCGGTGGTGGCGCCGAATTCGTTACCCTGCTTGCAGAGGAACTCGCCAGTTTCATCAAACAGCTCGGTCGGGAACGGACCCGCGCCTACGCGAGTCGAGTAAGCTTTGATGATACCCAGTACGTAATCCACATAACGCGGACCCAGGCCAGAACCGGTCGCCACGCCACCCGCGGTGGTGTTGGAGGAAGTTACGTACGGATAGGTACCGTGGTCGATATCCAGCAGGGTACCCTGCGCGCCTTCGAACATCACGAAGTCGCCGCGCTTACGCGCCTGATCCAGCAGATCGGAAACATCAACGACCATGCCGGTGAGGATGTCGGCAATCGCCATGACATCGTCCAGCACTTTCTGGTAGTCAACCGCTTCTGCTTTGTAGAAGTTCACCAACTGGAAGTTGTGATATTCCATCACTTCTTTCAGTTTGTCAGCGAAGGTGGCTTTATCAAACAGGTCGCCAACGCGCAGACCGCGACGAGCAACTTTATCTTCGTAAGCCGGGCCGATACCGCGACCGGTCGTACCGATAGCTTTCGCACCGCGTGCTTTCTCACGTGCGACGTCCAGCGCCACGTGATAGTCGAGGATAAGCGGGCAGGCTTCGGACAGCAGCAGACGCTCACGAACAGGGATACCACGGTCTTCCAGACCTTTCATCTCTTTCATCAGCGCAGCCGGAGACAGCACAACACCGTTACCGATGATGCTGGTTACATTCTCACGGAGAATACCTGATGGAATAAGATGGAGGACGGTTTTTTCACCGTTGATTACGAGAGTATGGCCTGCGTTATGGCCACCCTGGTAGCGCACAACATATTTAGCCCGTTCTGTCAGGAGATCGACGATCTTCCCTTTACCTTCGTCACCCCATTGGGTGCCCAGTACGACGACGTTGTTACCCATTTTTCAAAATCACCGTTTGCTTAAAAATGGATTCTACCATCGCTTTTTCAGAGTTACAGCACTTTTTGCATCCAAAATAAGGCAAATCCGACCACTTTTTGATCAGCCAATCGATTTCCTCAACATGTAGTAGATCACAATCCCTGCAACCACAAGTCCGCCGCCAAAGCGGCGCAATAAATTATCCGGTAACTGGCTCAGGCTGGCGACCATTTTGCGCCAGGCGCGAGGATAGAGCAGCGGGCCGAGCCCTTCGAGTACTAAAACCAGCGCCAGCGCCAGCCAAATGGTGGAGTTCATTATCAACCCTAATTGAAAAGTATTATCGTCGCCCTCGCGGGCGTCATCGGCCAGCATGGTGAATTCATTCACTCATTTCATATTGTCCCGTATTTCATCTTCATTATGAACTGGCAAGGTGAAACAAAATTCACAACTAATTGTATTGCTGCATATTTTTTAAATTGTAACTATGCCGTCGCGTACTACAACCCGGTACGTCTACATAATCAGGAAGATTATCATGAGAGAATTAACCGCGTTTGAAATCGAAAATGTGAGCGGCGCAGGCTGGTTACAGGATGGCCTGGCTTCCTTAGGCAGCAAGGTCGGCGCCGCCGCATGGACGATGGGTACCGATGCCCTGAGCATCAACCTGCCGCTGATTGGCACCCTCAATCTGGCCGACCTGGCGCCAGACCTGGGCAAAACCCTGGGCGAAAGCGTTGGGTCGACTATCGGTGGCACCATCGAAAGTGCGCTGGCTAGCCTGCCGGTGATCGGTGGCCTGCTGAACAAACTGCTCGGCAACTAATTCACGCCCCCGCAGTATGAAAAAAGGCGCCTGAAACAGGCGCCTTTTCGCGTTAGCACTTCAGGCTTACACCCTCTGCGGCTTATTTACGCGCCGAATCCGGTGAACGCATATAGCGGAAGAAATCACTGTCCGGGCTCAGGACCATCACATCCTGGTTGCTCTGGAAGCTCTTCTCATAGGCACGCAGGCTACGGATAAAGGAGTAGAAGCCTGGATCCTGGCTGAACGCGTCGGCAAACAGTTTTGCCGATTCCGCATCGCCTTCACCACGCAGGATACGACCCTGGCGCTCGGCTTCCGCCAGCGTCTTGGTGACTTCGTAGTCTGCGGTCGCGCGCAGTTTCTCAGCTTCTTCCTGACCCTGTGAACGGTGGCGACGAGCAACCGCTTCACGCTCCGCGCGCATACGGTTATAAATCGCTTCCGACACTTCTGCCGGCAGGTTGATCTGTTTGATACGCACGTCGACAACTTCGATACCCAGCGCCGCCATACTGTTCGGGTTGATCACCTGCACTTTGCCGTTGGTTTCCGCTTCCACCCGCTCAGCGGCTTTGGCGATAGCGTCATCAGCCGCCGGGGTGCTGACCTCGTCTTCCGTGCCAGCAGAACCCGAGTTCAGCGCATCGCGCACTTCCAGCGTCAGGCGGCCACGGGAGTCGGTGACGATGTCTTTCACATCCAGACGACCAATTTCAGAACGCAGACGGTCAGAGAATTTACGCTTCAGCAGCACCTCGGCCTGGGAGACGTCGCCGCCGCCGGTTGCCAGGTAGTAACGGCTGAAGTCACTGATGCGCCACTTGATATAGGAGTCGACGATCAGGTCTTTTTTCTCTTTGGTCACAAAACGGTCAGCCTGGTTGTCCATGGTCTGGATACGCGCATCCAGCATCTTCACCGATTCGATAAACGGGATCTTGAAGTGCAGGCCCGGCGCATACACCAGCGGCTTGTTTTCGTCGTCGCGCAGAACTTTACCGAAACGCAGCGTAATCCCGCGCTCGCCTTCCTTTACGACAAAGACTGACATGTAGAGCACTACCAGCACGATGACAATGATCGCGATAACAGATTTACGCATCGTTATTCCCCCTGACGCTGGTAGTCGTTACGCTGCGCGTTAGCGCGGCGTTGGTCCATAATGCTACCCCCGGTTGAGCTCGAGGTTGATGAGGTGCTGGCGCTGCCTGTGCTGGATGCAGGTGGCAGACGCAGCAGATCGCTGGCGTCACTGCTATCGCTCTTTGCTGCCGGCGCGGCGGCGCCTTTCAGCATCTGGTCAAGCGGCAGAACCATCAGATTGCCGTTTTTGCTGTCATTGACCAGCACTTTACGGGTGTGGCTCAGCACTTTTTCCATGGTTTCGATATACAGACGCTCGCGGGTAATTTCCGGCGCGGCTTTGTATTCCGGCAGGAGCTTAGCAAAGCGAGCCACTTCACCCTGGGCTTCCAGGACGGTCTGGGTCTTGTAGGCACGCGCCTCTTCAAGGATACGCTGCGCCTGGCCATTCGCCCGCGGCTGTACTTCGTTGGTATAAGCTTCCGCTTCACGGATATACTGCTGCTCGTTCTCACGCGCGGCAATGGCATCGTCAAACGCCGCCTTCACCTCTTCCGGCGGACGTGCCGTCTGGAAGTTGACGTCCAGCAGGGTGATCCCCATGTTGTACGGGCGGATAGTCTCTTCCAGCTCGCGCTGGGTATCGCTACGGATCACAGTACGACCTTCGGTCAGAATGCGATCCATAGTGTATTTGCCGATCACGCCGCGCAGCGCGCTGTCAGTCGCCTGACGCAGACTGTCATCCGCGCTGGTAACGCTAAACAGATAGCGTTCCGGATCGGTGACGCGGTACTGCACGTTCATCTCAACGCGCACGACGTTTTCGTCAGAGGTCAGCATGACGCCGGAAGCGGCCAGTTCACGTACCGACTCCACGTTCACCGCCTGAACGTTATCGATAAAGGTCGGTTTCCAGTTCAGGCCTGGCTCAACCAGATGGCTGAACTTACCAAAACGGGTCACGACGCCGCGTTCGGCTTCTTTAATGGTATAAAAACCGCTGGCCGCCCAGATAATCACTGCCGCCGCGGCAACGATGCCGACAATACGCCCGCCCATCGGTCCGCGAGGGGTCTGCGCGTTATTACCACCGCCCAGTCCGCCCTTGCCGCCGCCGAGCCCGCCAAGTTTTTTACTTAACTTGCGGAAGATATCATCCAGATCCGGCGGCCCCTGCTCGCGACCACCTTTGTTGCCATTTCCCTCAGAGTTGCCGCCAGGTTTGCTGCTCCCCCACGGGTCGCGGTCCTGTCCGTTATTACCGGGCTGATTCCACGCCATGTATATGCTCCATATTTGTTTTTGATATCCCCACAGGGGTCAATATCTTCAGGCAAGCTGCAAGGTTAAACCACATAGTCAACAAGCGTTGGCTCTTGCTTACAGAGGCGCCGCCAGTCAACGATCGGCATGCGCACCTGCAGACTCACGCTGCCGTCATCCTCCATCCACTCTTTTTCTATCGCCTGAAGCTGATAGAAACGGCTTCTCAGTCGCCCTTCTTTCGGCGGTAAGCGCAGCGTATGCTGGGCCACTTCACCGGAAAGACGTTCCGTTAATGCCTGAAAAAGCAGTGGTACGCCAACCCCGGTCTGGGCTGAAAGCCAGACCCGAATCGGTTTATTTTCATCGTCGCGATCGATGCGCGGTTCAAAATCGTCAAGCATGTCGATTTTGTTCATCACCATCAGCGCTGGGATCTCATCGGCTTCAATCTCAGCGAGAACCGTATTTACCGCATCAATGTTTTCCTGCACACGGACATCCGCCGCGTCAATCACATGCAGCAGCAGCGTCGCCTGACGCGTCTCCTGCAACGTCGCTTTAAACGCGGCTACCAGATCGTGCGGCAGATGGCGAATAAAGCCGACGGTATCGGCCAGTACCGTTTCGCCGACGTCAGGGACGTCAATGCGGCGCAGCGTCGGGTCCAGGGTGGCGAACAGCTGGTTCGCGGCATAGACCTCGGCAGCGGTGATCTGGTTAAAGAGCGTTGATTTTCCGGCGTTGGTGTAGCCCACCAGCGACACGGTTGGAATATCGGCTTTCGCGCGCGACCGCCGCCCCTGCTCACGCTGTTTCTCAACTTTTTCCAGTCGCGACAGGATCTGCATGATGCGGTTACGCAATAAACGACGGTCGGTTTCGAGCTGGGTTTCACCCGGGCCACGCAAACCAATCCCGCCTTTCTGTCTTTCAAGGTGGGTCCAGCCGCGGACGAGGCGGGTTGCCATATGGCGCAACTGCGCCAGCTCAACCTGCAGTTTCCCTTCATGGGTGCGCGCGCGCTGGGCGAAAATATCTAAAATAAGACCGGTGCGATCGATAACCCGGCATTCGCACAGACGTTCCAGGTTGCGTTCTTGCGCCGGACTCAGGGCATGATCGAAGAGCACGACCGACGCGCCGGTCGCTTTAACGGCTTCCGCAATTTCGACTGCCTTACCTTCACCAACAAAATACTTCGGGTGCGGTGCTTTACGGCTACCGGTAATCACCTGCATTGCTTCGACACCGGCGGAAGAGGCCAGAGTTTCAAACTCCTGGAGATCTTCCATATCTTTGTCTTGCGAAAAATAGATGTGTACCAGTACCGCCTGCTCACCGGCGTCATAACGGTCAAACAAGCGTAAACCCCTTATAAAATACCAGCGGGGAACACAGAAAACCTGGCTCCCCGGCGTGGAAAAACAGCACTGGCCTTATTCGGCGTCGTCGCTGTCTTGTTGCGGCGCAGAAGAGCCCTGCGCGCTACCACCGTGGTGATAGTTACTGGAACCGCCGCCAGCATTATTGCTGTGGTGAGACACCGGGCGAGACGGGACAACAGTAGAAATTGCGTGCTTATAGACCATCTGGCTGACCGTGTTCTTCAACAGGATCACGAACTGATCGAAAGACTCAATTTGCCCTTGCAGCTTGATACCATTCACCAAATAAATAGAAACCGGAACGCGTTCCCGACGCAAAGCGTTCAGGAACGGATCTTGTAAAGATTGCCCCTTAGCCATTCTCTCTTTTCCTTATATGTATGCTTGTTTTGTACTCAGAACCTTACGATTCTTAAAAAAAATTACGCACGATACCGTTCAATTGTACACGTTCAGTTCTGGCTCGCACCAACAACCTGTAATACTTTGTTGAGCGCTTGTTCAGGTTGTTCACTGTCTAACCAGTGCACACCTTCCCAACCGCGCAGCCAGGTGACCTGACGTTTGGCTAACTGTCTCGTGGCGCAAACACCTCGATAAACCATCTCATCATAAGGGATCTCGCCATTGAGGTATGACCACATCTGGCGGTATCCAACACAACGGATGGAAGGCATGTCCGTATGCAAATCTCCGCGGGCAAAAAGCGCCCGTACTTCTGCTTCAAAACCTGAAGCTAACATCTGATGAAAACGCTGTTCTATGCGTTGATGGAGCAGTTCACGGCTCGCCGGGGCGATGGCGAACTGATGCACCTGATATGGCAGAGCGTCTCCTGACGTTTGCGTCAGTTCCGTTAAAGTTTTACCCGAAATGAAAAAAACTTCCAGTGCCCGGGAAAGCCTTTGCGGATCATTTGGATGAATACGCGCAGCAGCCACGGGATCAATTTCCTGTAATTGCTGATGTAACGCGTTCCACCCCTGCTCTGCGGCCTGCTGCTCAATCCGCGCTCTGACCTCTGGGTCAGCCGACGGTAAGGGCGACAATCCTTCCAGCAACGCTTTGAAATACAACATCGTTCCGCCGACTAACAGCGGAATACGCCCGGCGGCGACAATATCGGCCATCGCCGCCAGCGCGTCGCGGCGAAAATCAGCCGCGGAATAGGCTTCTGCGGGATCCAAAATATCCAGCAGCCGGTGCGGCGCAGCGCTAAGCTCCGCGGCATCCGGTTTGGCAGTGCCAATATCCATTCCCCGATAAATGAGGGCGGAATCAACACTAATCAACTCTACTGGCAAAACTTTACGTAAGGCTATCGCCAGCGCGGTTTTACCTGAGGCCGTCGGGCCCATTAAAAAAATTGCCTTGGGCAGGCTCGCCTCGGTTACATCATTCATCTTTCAGGGCATTCATCGCCGAATGGAGATCTACAGGTTGTAACAGGCCACCCGGCGGCGTTTTCACCAGCTGCGGGCAAAGACGTTCGACGTCCGCCAGCAGCGCAATCGCCTGCGCCATATTCCATGACGCCTGTTCGCTCGTCAGATTACGCGCCATCCATTGGGCGATGTTGCCGACGTCGAATGCGTTTTGCTGCGCCAGGTAGCCTATCAGTTCAGGAATCAAGATTTGTAAATTTTGTTGTCTTAAGGGTAAAGGGACCGCGCGCACCGTCACGTGCAGGGCATCGGTATGAAGCTCGATCCCCAACTGCGCCAGCGCCGACTGCGCAGCGGCCAGCGCCCGCTTCTCCCCTTCCGTGACTTTTAACCGCAACGGGATCAGCAGCGGCTGGGCACATACCGCTTCCGTACCCGGCGTCAACTGCGCCTGGCGCAGCCAGCGCTCGGCAACGGTCAACGACAGCAGCGCCAGACTGCCCTCGCGCTCCAGCAGCGCGCAATCGCCGCCGACAATCGTCAGCACTCTGCCAAAACTCTGACTGTGACCAGCCAGTTCCGCCGGGGCGGCGGACGGCTGCGCGGGTCGCGGAGCGGCGGGCGTGTCGAGCAACTGACGATAAAGCGCGCCCTGCTGCTTCTGGTAACCGGGCTGCGCATGCGGCCAGCTCGCGCCGCCAGAACTGCCGCCGGAGGCAGCCGGCTCACGCGACGATGTGATGCTGAATCGGGTTGCCGGTTCACGCGCTTCCGACGGCCGAGCAAACTGGTTGCCGCCTGCGGCGATGCGGTTCTCCGGCATCTGGCGCGGCGTCGGCGGGTCGTCTTTTTCCGCCAGCGGCGCATCAAGCTGCTGCTGCAGCACGCTCAGTACGCCCTGGTAGATAAAGTCATGCACCAGGCGAGACTGATGGAAACGCACCTCATGCTTGGCCGGATGGACGTTCACATCCACCTGATGGGGATCGATCTCCAGATACAGCACAAACGCCGGCTGCTGATCGGCGCCCAGCTTGTCTTCACAGGCCTGGCGGATAGCATGATTGATCAGCCGGTCGCGCATCATCCGGCCGTTGACGTAACAGTACTGAATTTCCGCCAGCGCCGGGGTGGTATGGAGCGGATCGGCAACCCAGCCGCGCAGGGTCAGATCGCCATGCTGCCACTCGATCGCCAGCGCATGTTCGAGAAAAGCGGCGCCGCAAATGGTTCCCAGCCGCCGCTCCCGCTGGCCATCCTGCGCCACTGCCCGATACTGTCGTATCACCTTACCGTTATGGTTGAGGTTAATGGTGACGTCGAAGCGCGCCAGCGCAATGCGGCGCACCACCTCGTCAATGTGGCCGAACTCGGTTTTTTCGGTGCGCATAAATTTGCGCCGCGCCGGCGTGTTGTAGAACAGATCGAGGACTTCCAGGGTGGTGCCAACCGGGTGCGCCGCCGGCTTCACCGTTACCGCCTGATCGCGGCCTTCGGCATAAGCCTGCCAGGCTTCCTGCTGCTCCGCCGTGCGCGAAGTCAGCGTTAAGCGCGCCACCGAACTGATACTGGCCAGCGCTTCGCCGCGAAAGCCGAGGCTGATAATCGCCTCCAGATCGTCAAGCGAGGCGATCTTACTGGTCGCATGACGAGCCAGGGCCAACGCCAGCTCGTCTTTTTTGATGCCGCTGCCGTTATCGCGGATGCGAATGAGCTTCGCGCCGCCGCGTTCTATATCAATGTCAATCCGCGTAGCGCCAGCATCAAGACTGTTCTCAACCAGCTCTTTCACCACCGACGCGGGCCGCTCCACCACTTCGCCGGCGGCAATCTGGTTGGCGAGCTGCGGCGGCAGAACCTGAATCGGCATCCCCTGCTCCTTAGTTAATCAACATCCCGCCTGGCGCTGCGGCGCTGGCGGTCTGCGCCGCCTCGCCGCGAGGCGCCGACTGCAGCGGATGCTGCATAAAGTAGTTGCGCAGGCCGTTATAAATCGCCTCCGCAATCTGCTCCTGGTAATCATCGCTCCCCAGCAGCCGCTCTTCACCGTTGTTACTGATAAAGCCCGTTTCCACAAGGATCGACGGGATATCCGGCGAGCGCAATACACCGAGGCTGGCATGCTCCGGGCGGCGTTTGTGCAGGTTGCCAATGCGCTGCAGCTGGCTCAGCACGTTGGTCGCCACATCGTAGCCGACGCGCTGGGAATGACCGAACTGCAGATCCAGCACCGCCTGGCTCAGGTAGGGGTCGGCCTGGCTGTTCGCCAGCACGTCGCCTGCCCCGCCGAGCAGTTCAGACTGCTTCTCATGCTGCTCGAGCCAACCGGCCATTTCGCTGTTGGCGCGACGGTTCGAGAGCACCCACACCGAGGCGCCGGTCGCATCGCGGTTTGGCGCGGCATCAGCATGGATAGAGACGAGGAAGTTGGCGTTTTGCTTACGCGCCACGTCAGAGCGGCCCATCACCGAAATAAAGTAATCTCCGTCGCGGGTCAGCACCGGCTTAAACTGCGGATCGGCGTTCAGTAACGCCCGCAGCTTGCGCGCGATAGCGATAGTGACGTTCTTCTCTTTGGTGCCATTCGGACCAATCGCGCCAGGATCCTGACCGCCGTGTCCGGCATCGATGGCGATAATCACCTTATCATCCGCCGACACCGTACGGGCCGCCGGGCGAGTCACGGTCTGATTGTTGGTCATCGCCGGCTGGGAGGAGGTCATCGCCGTCTGCCGTTCATGACCCGACGAGCTGAACGGGTTACGCCCTGACGTCGCCGTCCGGGAAGGCATCACCGGCGGCGGGTCAGCCCGTTTCACCACCACAGGCGGCGGTGGCGGTGGCGGCGGTGCGTCGGCGTTGATGGTAAAGACCACCGTGTAATTCGCCCCGTTCTGCTGCTTCACCGCTCGCGTTTTACCATCTTCCGTCAGATCCACCAGCAGACGCAGCGTCTGCGTATCCTGCGGCGTACCGGCGCGAATACTCTTCACCAGGTTGCTGCCGCTAAACTGCAGCGGTAGTCCCTGCAATACGCCGGTCTGCTTGATATCCAGCGCGACCAGACGTTTACCCTGTGGGGTAAAGGAGTACTCCGGCTCACCGACAAAGCTTAGGGTAATACGGGCCTGCTGGTCTCCGTTAGAGACCTGGATATCGGATAAACTCGCCGCAGTGGCGTGAAGACTCGACAGCATTAGCGCAGCGGCAAGCCAGGTGGTTATGCGATACTTCATCCCGTCATCCTTCAGGCTAAATGGCTAAACGCGCCAGTAAAGACTCACCCCGTGAGGAGATCGCGGTAATACGCGCCTCACGCCCTTGTGCCTGGTAATCAAGGTGAATTTCAACATCCGGGTCAGGCAGGACACCTGCGCCTTGCTGCGGCCATTCCACCAGGCAGATGGCATCGTCGGCAAAATAATCACGGATCCCCATAAATTCGAGTTCCTCAGGATCCGCCAGTCGGTAGAGATCGAAGTGATATACCATCAGATTCTCGAGGGTATACGGCTCCACCAGGGTATAGGTTGGGCTTTTGACATTGCCGCGGTGACCGAGCGCCTGCAAAAAGCCGCGGCTGAAGGTCGTTTTCCCCGCGCCTAAATCACCATACAGATAAATCACGGTGGCGCCGGTACAGGCCTGCGCGATGCGGTCGCCAAGGGCCAGCGTGGCCTGCTCATCGGGTAAAGGAATCACTCGGTTAATCATGGTCTACGTCAATCACATCCGGGTTAACAACACGCCTGAGCGTGGAAAAGAGATCGGTCGCCAGCATACCGCGGGTGCCCTCGCGAGCGGCCACCCGGTCGGCGGCATCGCCATGAGCGACGCCCCCGGCACAGGCTGCATCATACGGCGTCAGGTGCTGTCCTAACAATGCGGCAATAATGCCGGTAAGCACATCGCCCATCCCGCCGCTGGCCATCCCGGCATTGCCGGCATCGATAATGCCCATCGCCCCGCTTTCACTGGCCACCACCGTGCCTGCGCCTTTCAGCACAACCACGCCACCATACCGTTTTACCAGACGCTGCGCAGAAAGTAAGCGATCGCTTTCAATTTCTGCCACGCTAACGTTCAGCAGACGGGCCGCTTCGCCGGGGTGCGGCGTTAACACGCGATTGTGACGTTTATCGGGATTGAATGCCAGCAGGTTCAGCGCGTCGGCGTCCCAGACCATCGGTTTGTTAAAACTTTCCACCGTGCGCAGGGCGCTGCGCCCCCATTCGCGCTGCCCCAGACCCGGGCCAATCGCCACCACATCAGCCCATTCCAGCGCGGCTTTCAGGGTCTGGGGCGTCAGTTCATCTACCATTAATTCCGGCCGCACGGTGACAATGGGCGCCACGTTCTCCGGGTGAGTAAGCACTCGCACCAGCCCTGCACCGCTGCGTAGGGCCGCTTCACCGCACATACGGATAGCGCCTGCCGTGCCGCGATCGCCGCCGACAATCACCAGCTTGCCGTGATCGCCCTTATGGGAGGTGGCCCGCCGCGGCGGCAGCCAGTCGGCGAGGTGGGCGGCGCAAAACCGCGTCAGGGGAGTACTTTGCCCGGCGAGCCAGCGCTCGAGCCCAAGGGCATGATGATGGAGATGCCCGACGACATCCCGCGCCTTGCCGGTCAGCAGCCCGGGTTTGAGGGCGATAAAGGTCAGGGTGTGGTCGGCCTGAACCACTGCACCTGGCGTCGCGCCGGTCTGCGCATTCAGGCCGGAAGGGATATCCAGCGCCACCACCGGCGCCGGGTGGTGGTTCGCCTGGTGGATGAGCGCCGCGACGGGATCGCGCGGCGCACTGTGCAGACCGGTGCCGAGCAGGCCATCAATAATCAGTGAGATATCGTCGGGCCACGGGATAGTCGCCGCATGGATCACGCCGCCGGCGTTAAGCCACGCCTCCCGCGCCGCCTGCGCCTCTTCCGGCAGCGGGCTGTCACTCTCTACCGCCAGCAGCGTCACCCGCCGCCCCGCGGCCTGTGCCAGACGCGCGACAACATATCCGTCGCCGCCGTTGTTGCCATGTCCGCAGAGGATCAGCCAGTGCGCGCTGGCGGGATAAGCGCGGCTGGCCAGCTGAAAGGCCGCCTCGCCCGCGCGCTGCATCAGTTCGAACAGCGTCAGCCCCAGGCTGTCCGCCGCCTCTCGTTCGGCCAGGCGCAGCGCCTCCGCAGGCCAAATGTTGTATGGTATACTGTCAGGGTTTTTCGTCATTGTATGGTCCATCATGTCACAGCCCCTCGATCTCGTTCAGTTAGCGCAACAAATCAAACAGTGGGGCACAGAGCTCGGGTTCCAGCAGGTGGGTATCGCCGATACCGACCTCAGCGCCAGTGAACCCAAACTGCAGGCATGGCTGGATAAACAATACCACGGCGAAATGGAGTGGATGGCCCGTCACGGTATGATGCGCGCCCGTCCCCACGAACTGCTGCCCGGTACGTTACGCGTTATCAGCGTGCGGATGAACTATCTGCCCGCCAACGCCGCCTTTGCCCGCACCCTGAAAGATCCCGCACTGGGTTACGTCAGCCGTTATGCCCTCGGGCGTGATTATCATAAGCTGCTACGTAATCGCCTGAAAAAACTGGGGGAGAAGATTCAGGAACAGTGTGCTTCGCTCAATTTTAGACCTTTTGTCGATTCCGCGCCTATCCTGGAGCGGCCAATCGCAGAAAAAGCGGGCCTTGGCTGGACAGGTAAGCACTCACTTATCTTAAGCCGCGACGCGGGATCATTCTTTTTCCTCGGCGAACTGCTGATCGATCTGCCTCTACCGGTCGACAGCCCGGTTGCGGAGGAGTGCGGACGCTGCGTCGCCTGCATGACCATCTGCCCCACCGGCGCCATCGTTGAGCCCTACACCGTCGACGCCCGGCGCTGCATCTCCTATCTCACCATCGAGCTGGAAGGCGCTATCCCGGAGGAGTTCCGTCCGCTTATCGGCAACCGTATTTACGGTTGTGATGATTGTCAGTTGATCTGTCCGTGGAACCGTTTCTCACAGCTCACCGATGAAGAGGATTTCAGTCCACGCAAAGCGTTGCATGCGCCACCGCTGGTGGAGCTGTTCGCCTGGAGCGAAGCGTGGTTTCTGAAGGTAACCGAAGGGTCGGCGATTCGTCGCATTGGCCACCTGCGCTGGCTGCGCAATATCGCCGTCGCGCTGGGCAATGCGCCCTGGGATGAAGCCCATCTTCGCGCGCTGGAGAGTCGCCGGGGTGAGCACCCGCTTCTCGACGAGCACATCGAATGGGCTATCGCTGAGCAAATAAACAAGCGGAACGCCGACGCCGTCGAAGTACAACTGCCGAAAAAATTACGTCTGGTCAGGGTAGTAGAGAAAGGCTTGCCGCGCGACGCCTGATTCATTCACAGGCTGTGAATAAAATCTAAAACACATTGCGTTTCAAGGCGCAGACCGAGGTCAAGTGATCGGATTAACATTTCGAAATGAAATTTAATTGTTAAATTTCAATGATATATAAAGATACTATTTACAAAGCGAAGCATTTACGCCGTCAAAGACGGAACGACAACCTGTGGATAACTCTGTTCACAGTATTTCTGGATATCAAATGAAAATCATCCTCGGCGCTGGATTGCACTGTGGATAAATAAGAGATGGAAGAAAATTTGGAGCGGGAAACGAGACTCGAACTCGCGACCCCGACCTTGGCAAGGTCGTGCTCTACCAACTGAGCTATTCCCGCTTAATCATCGTCATTCAAGCTACCGTGTAGCAACCTGAATACTGCGACTGGTGTGGTATGTCTTTCAAATTTTGGAGCGGGAAACGAGACTCGAACTCGCGACCCCGACCTTGGCAAGGTCGTGCTCTACCAACTGAGCTATTCCCGCGTTACTGCTTTTTTTGCCATATTTTGATGGCGTCGTAATTTGCATTTCTGCGTCGTTACGGGAGGCGCATTATACGAGAATTCGATGCCCCTGCAACCCCCTGACGATCACTTTTTTGCGTTTTTTGTTTAAATGGACATTTTCTCGCCACCTACGCCGCTGAATTGTATAAATAAGCGTCATAACGGGCAAAATTGCTTTTTCCGCCCGGCTGAATGACGCAAAATCGCTCGCATCATAGTGCGGTGGCGCGACGTATAACGTGGCCACCACGACGCCAAACAGGGAATTAGCATGAGAAAAGTCCTCACCGTCCTGCTGCTGAGCACGCTGGCCATCGGAACCGCGTCAGCCGAGACGCTCCATTTTGGCACTACCACGGCCAATCCGCCGTTTGTCACCGCCAACGGCAAAAATCAGCCCGTCGGCTTCGATATCGATCTCGCTCACGCCCTGTGCCAGCAGATGCAGGCGCAGTGCCAGTTTACGGCGCAGCGTTTCGATACCCTGATCCCGGCATTGCGCTTTAAGAAGTTTGATGCGGTGATAGCCGGTATGGAAGTGATCCCAATGCGCGAGAAGCAGGTCGCCTTTAGCCGCCCCTATCGCCAGGCCCTCTCCGGGGTGGTGATCGTCAATAAAGATGTCGCCCATACCTTTGCCGATCTGAAAGCCAAAAAAATCGGCGTGGTGAAAGGCACGCTGCACCAGCACTATCTGCGCGATAAGCAGAAGGCCGTGCAGGCGATCCCTTACGACGACGTCGCCAGCGCTTTAGCCGCGCTGAAAGCCGGCGAAATAACCGGCGTCATGAGCGACTTCGCCACCCTTGACGCCTGGCAACAAGAGAACCCTGACTACGCCATCATGGATGAGCGGGCCACCGACCCGGCTTATTACGGTAAGCAGTATGCGATTGCGGTGCGCAAAGACGATCCGGAGTTGCTGAATGCCATCAACGATGCCCTGACCGCGGTCATGGCGACGCCTGACTTCCAGCAGATGCAGCAAAAGTGGTTTAAATAATCAGAAAGATGTACCGGGCCGCACCAGGCCCGGTATTGGTTTACAGCTTAATGAAATGCTCGCGATAGTAGGCCAGCTCGGCAACCGACTCGCGGATATCGTCCATCGCCTGATGGGTGCCCTGCTTTTTAAAGCCGTCGAGAATTTCCGGCTTCCAGCGGCGAGCCAGCTCTTTCAGCGTGCTGACGTCCAGATAGCGGTAGTGGAAATAGGCTTCCAGTTGCGGCATGTACTTAAACAGGAAGCGACGATCCTGGCCGATGCTGTTGCCGCAGATCGGCGACTTGCCCGCCGGCACCCACTGCTTAAGAAACTCAATGGTCGCCAGTTCGGCATCGTGCTCGCTGACGGCGCTGGCCTTCACGCGATCCACCAGTCCGCTGCCGGTATGCGTCCGCACATTCCACTCGTCCATTAATGCCAGCTGAGCATCCGACTGATGCACGGCGATGGTCGGCCCTTCAGCCAAAATGTTCAGGTTGGCATCGGTCACCAGGGTGGCGATTTCGATAATGCGATCGCGCTCCGGATCCAGCCCTGTCATCTCAAGATCGATCCAAATGAGGTTGTTTTCATTTGCACTCATGCTATTTTCCACCCTTCTTGCGTGACTATATTCATCTAAAATAGCGTGTATCATAGAGGTTTTGCCCCATCAGGGCGACCAGGAGCCAGTTCGATTGAGTAAAAATAAACTCTCCAAAGGCCAGCAGCGCCGCGTCAACGCCAACCACCAGCGCCGCCTGAAAACCACTGCGGAGAAGGCCGACTACGATGACAACCTGTTTGGCGAAACGTCGGAAGGCATTGTCATCAGTCGCTTTGGTATGCATGCCGACGTCGAATCCGCTGACGGTAGCGTCCATCGCTGCAACATTCGCCGGACAATCCGTTCGCTGGTCACCGGCGACCGCGTGGTCTGGCGGCCGGGTAAAGACGCCGCCGACGGCGTAAACGTCAAAGGGATCGTCGAAGCGGTGCACGAGCGCGCCTCCGTCCTGACGCGTCCGGATTTTTACGACGGCGTGAAGCCTATCGCCGCCAATATCGATCAGATCGTGGTGGTTTCCGCGATCCTGCCTGAACTGTCGCTGAATATTATCGATCGCTATCTGGTGGCCTGCGAGGCGCAGGATATCGAGCCGTTGATCGTCCTGAATAAAATCGATCTGCTGGATGACGATGGCCTGCGCTTCGTCAATGAGCAAATGGACATCTACCGCAATATCGGCTACCGCGTGCTCATGGTCTCCAGCCGGACTCAGGACGGTCTCAAGCCGCTGGAAGCGGCCCTGACCGACCGCATCAGCATTTTCGCCGGGCAGTCCGGGGTCGGTAAATCGAGTCTGCTGAACGCCCTGCTGGGGCTGAATGAGGATCAGATCCTCACCAATGATGTCTCGGACGTTTCCGGCTTAGGCCAGCACACCACCACCGCGGCGCGCCTCTACCACTTCCCGCACGGCGGCGATGTGATTGATTCGCCGGGCGTTCGTGAATTTGGCCTCTGGCATCTGGAAGCGGAACAAATCACCCATGGCTTTGTCGAATTCCATGATTATTTAGGCCATTGCAAATACCGCGACTGTAAACACGATAACGATCCTGGCTGTGCGCTTCGCGAAGCGGTAGAGAACGGCAAGATCGCCGAAAGCCGTTTTGAGAACTACCACCGCATCCTCGAAAGCATGGAGCAGGTACAGGTAAAAACGCGTAAAAACTTTTCCTCGTCCGATGACTGATCATTAAGCTGAGCATCACGTCAGGCTCTGCCAGGACGTGGTCAAAGTGCGACTAACGCGGATGCCATTTGGCGAGGTTTACGTATAGAATCGTCCCCTTTTTTCAGGACCCCGCCCGCGGGCGGGGTCAGGAACGACATATCATGGCCTGGAGGCTACTTTGTTAAACGATCTTAAACTTTCACTGCAATACATTCTGCCTAAACTGTGGCTCACCCGCCTCGCAGGCTGGGGTGCGAGCAAACGCGCAGGTTGGCTGACGAAGCTAGTCATCGATCTGTTCGTGAAATACTACAAGGTCGATATGAAAGAGGCGCAGAAGCCGGATACCGCGGCTTATCGCACCTTCAACGATTTCTTTGTGCGCCCGCTGCGCGACGACGTTCGCCCGCTGAATACCGATCCCAACGTGCTGGTGATGCCGGCCGATGGCGTGATCAGCCAGCTTGGCGCCATTGAAGACAATAAAATCCTGCAGGCCAAAGGTCATGACTACAGCCTGGAAGCCCTGCTGGCCGGCAACTATCAAATGGCCGGCCTGTTCCGTAACGGCAGCTTCGCCACCACCTATCTGTCGCCGCGCGACTATCACCGCGTGCACATGCCGTGCAACGGCATCCTGCGCGAAATGATCTACGTTCCTGGCGACCTGTTCTCGGTTAACCATCTGACGGCGCAGAATGTGCCTAACCTGTTCGCCCGTAACGAGCGCGTCATCTGCCTGTTTGATACTGAGTTTGGCCCAATGGCGCAAATTCTGGTGGGCGCGACTATCGTCGGCAGCATCGAGACCGTGTGGTCCGGCACCGTGACCCCGCCGCGCGAAGGCATTATTAAACGCTGGACCTGGCCCGCGGGTGACAGCGAAGGCTCCGTCGCCCTGCTGAAAGGCCAGGAGATGGGCCGCTTCAAACTGGGTTCCACCGTGATCAACCTGTTTGCCCCGGGCCAGGTGAAGCTGGTCGACTCGCTGCAAAGCCTGTCCGTGACTAAAATCGGCCAACCGCTGGCGACCGCCGTGGAAGCCAGCACCGCTGCTGAACCCGCGCCGTTACCGGAAGAAGAGATCCGCGCCGAACACCGCGCCAGCCCGCTGGTTGACGATACACAAGACCAAGGTTAATTCTTCAGCAAAAAGGGTTATGCCGTGCGCCTGATATACACTTTCCTGTTGGCCTTGAGCCTCAGTTTCGGGGCGTACGCTGCGACAGCCCCGGATGCTAAACAGATAACCCAGGAACTGGAACAGGCGAAGGCGGCAAAGCCCGCCCAGCCTGAAACCGTTGAAGTTCTGCAGTCCGCGCTGAACGCGCTTGAGGAGCAAAAATCGTCCCTCGAGCGCGCCCGTCAGTATCAGGACGTTATCGATAATTTCCCCAAACTGTTTCAAAGCCTGCGCTCCCAGCTCAACAATCTGAGCGAAGAACCGCGCCAGGTGCCAACCGGCCTGACCGCCGATGCGCTGAACCAGGAGATCCTGCAGGTCAGCAGCCAGCTGCTGGAATCGAGCCGCCAGGCGCAGCAGGAGCAGGATCGCGCGCGTGAAATCGCCGACTCCCTGAACCAGCTGCCGCAACAGCAAACCGATGCCCGTCGTCAGCTCAATGAGGTTGAGCGCCGCATCGGCACGCAAACCGGCAACAATGCTCTCGCCCAGGCGCAAAATCTTGCCCTGCAGGCGGAATCGGCGCGCCTGAAGGCGCTGGTGGATGAACTCGACCTCGCCCAGCTTTCCGCCAATAACCGCCAGGAGCTGTCGCGCGCCCGTTCCGAGCTGGCGCAAAAGCAGAGCGAACAACTGGATGCCTATCTGCAGGCGCTGCGCAATTTACAGAACAGCCAGCGCCAGCGGGAGGCGGAAAAGGCGCTGGAGAGCACCGAACTGCTGGCGGAGAACAGTGAAAACCTGCCGCCGGACATCACCGCCCAGTTCAAGGTCAACCGGGAGCTCTCCCAGGCGCTGAACCAGCAGGCGCAGCGCATGGATCTGGTGGCCTCCCAGCAGCGGCAGGCGACGAATCAAACGCTGCAGGTGCGCCAGGCGTTAAACACCCTGCGCGAGCAATCGCAGTGGCTGGGCTCTTCCAACCTGCTGGGTGAAGCCTTACGCGCCCAGGTGGCGCGACTGCCGGAACGCCCTCGCCCACAGCAGCTGGATACGGAAATGGCACAGTTGCGCGTGCAGCGTCTGCGCTTTGAAGATTTACTCAGTAAGCAACCACAGCTGCGGCAGATCCGTCAGGCCGACGGCCAACCGCTGACCAGCGAGCAGAACAAGATCCTGCAGGCGCAGCTGCGCACGCAGAACGAGCTGCTGAACTCGCTGCTGCGCGGCGGCGATACTCTGATGCTGGAGCTCACTAAGCTGAAGGTCGCCAACGGCCAGCTGGAAGACGCGCTGAAAGAGATCAACGAAGCGACCCACCGCTATCTGTTCTGGACTTCGGACGTCAGCCCCATCGGCTTCTCCTGGCCGCTGGAGATTGTCCAGGATCTACGGCGTCTGATCTCCCTGGATACCATCAGCGAGCTGGGCAAAGCCAGCGCGATGATGCTCACCAGCAAAGAGACCTTGCTGCCGCTGTTTGCCGCCCTGCTGCTGGTTGGCTTTAGCATCAGCTCCCGACGCCATTTCACCCGCTTCCTTGAGCGCTCCAGCGCCCGGGTGGGGAAAGTCACCCAGGATCACTTCTGGCTGACGCTGCGCACGGTCTTCTGGTCGATACTGGTGGCCTCGCCGCTGCCGGTGCTGTGGATGACGCTCGGCTATGGCCTGCAGTCCGCCTGGCCCTTCCCGCTGGCGGTGGCGATAGGCGATGGGGTCACGGCGACCGTGCCTTTGCTGTGGGTGGTGATGATCTGCGCCACCTTCGCCCGGCCAAACGGGCTGTTTATCGCCCACTTCGGCTGGCCGCGTAACCGCGTGGCGAAAGCGATGCGCTACTACCTGATGAGCATCGGGCTGATTGTGCCGCTGATTATGGCGCTGATCATGTTTGATAATCTTAACGACCGCGAGTTCTCCGCTTCGCTGGGCCGCCTGTGCTTCCTGTTGATCTGCGGCGCGCTGGCGGTGGTTACCCTGAGCCTTAAGCACGCCGGTATTCCGCTCTATCTGGATAAAGAGGGGAATGGCGACAATATGGTGAACCGCCTGCTGTGGAACCTGATGCTTGGCGCCCCGCTGGTGGCCATGCTGGCGGCCGCCGTCGGCTACCTCGCCACCGCCCAGGCGCTGCTTGCGCGTCTGGAAACCTCGGTCGCCATCTGGTTCCTGCTGCTGGTGGTCTATCACATCATCCGCCGCTGGATGCTGATCCAGCGCCGCCGGCTGGCCTTCGACCGGGCCCGCCACCGTCGCGCGGAAATTCTCGCCCAGCGCGCCCGCGGCGAAGATGAGCCCGTTCACGTCAGCAGTCCGGAGGGGTCGGTGGAGACGGAGGTCAGCGAGGTCGATCTCGATGCCATCAGTACCCAGTCGCTGCGGCTTGTGCGTTCCCTGCTGATGCTGATCGCGCTGCTGTCGGTCATCGTGCTGTGGTCGGAAATTCACTCGGCGTTTGGCTTCCTTGAGAATATCTCGCTGTGGGACGTGACCTCGACGGTACAAGGGGTGGAAAGCCTTGAGCCGATCACGCTTGGCGCGGTGTTGATTGCCATTCTGGTGCTGATCATCACCACTCAGCTGGTGCGCAACCTGCCCGCGCTGCTGGAGCTGGCGATCCTCCAGCATCTCGATTTAACGCCCGGCACCGGCTACGCCATCACCACCATCACCAAATATCTGCTGATGCTCGTCGGCGGGCTGGTGGGCTTCTCGATGATCGGTATTGAGTGGTCGAAGCTGCAGTGGCTGGTCGCCGCGCTGGGTGTGGGTCTCGGGTTTGGCCTGCAGGAGATCTTCGCCAACTTTATCTCCGGCCTGATTATCCTGTTTGAGAAGCCGATCCGCATCGGCGATACAGTCACCATTCGCGACCTGACGGGCAGCGTCACCCGCATTAATACCCGTGCGACCACCATCAGTGACTGGGACCGGAAAGAGATTATCGTGCCGAACAAGGCGTTCATCACCGAACAGTTTATCAACTGGTCGCTGTCAGACTCAGTCACCCGCGTGGTGCTGACGGTGCCGGCACCCGTGGATGCCGATACCGACGAGGTCACGAAAATTCTCATTGCCGCGGCGCATCGCTGCTCGCTGGTCATCGATACCCCGGCGCCGGAAGCGTTTCTCGTCGACCTGCAGCAGGGGATCCAGATTTTCGAGCTGCGTATTTTTGCCGCGGAGATGGGGCATCGCATGCCGCTGCGCCATGAGATGCATCAGCTGATCCTGGCGGGCTTCCGCGAACATGGCATTGATATGCCGTTCCCTCCGTTCCAGATGCGTTTGGAAAGTATCGACGGCAGGCAAAGCAGTAAAACCATGACCTCGGCCGGAAAAACCAGCCGCCGTACGGCTGGTAGCCTGTAAACCATCCCCTGCCCGGCTGCACCGCCGGGCAGGTTCTTTAACTCTCCATCACCAGCGCGCCGGACGCCATGCGCCGACGGTAGCTTTCGTAGATCCCCAGCGCCAGCAGTGAGAAGAAGATCGGTCCACCGACCATCCACAGGGTACTGTTCCAGTCCCCGCTGTCGATGACGGGTTGGATAATGGTGAAGATATTGGCGAAAGTCACCACCAGCAACACCACGCCGGTCGCCAGCAGCGTCGACGAACGGTTTTTGAAAATCACGAACGGTCGGTCAAGATGCGTTTTCGCCTTGAAGAACGGGAAGGCGATGGTCAGGAATAGATAGGGCAAGGTCATGGAGACATTGGCCATCAGCGTCAGCTTGTTATAAAACGCGGAAGCGCTATCCCCACCGAACGATACCAGTACGATAAACACCCCGACCAGCAGACACTGCAGCCACATCGCCGCGGCGGGCATGCCGTTGACGTTGAGACGGGTCATCACCGACGGCCAGAGCGCTTTTGGCGTGCCCTGGATAATCGCTTTCAGGGGAGAATAGCTGAGGGTGAAGAACGCGCCGGTGTAAGCGAGAAACATCGACAGGCCGGTAATACGGGCGAACCAGACTCCGGTCAGGGCCGCCGACTCTGGCGTCAGGTGCAGAGCCTGGCCGAGCGTCGTCCCAAGGCTGGTCATCAGCACATAGGTGATGTTGCCGAGGTTGGTCGAACGCGCGCCAAGCACCTGCTGCCAGTTGGCGCTCACGCCCCACAGCACAATCGCCAGCGAGTAACCGACCGAGATAACGATCGCCGCGATGATAATACCTTTGGCAAAGTTCTTTTCCGGCTTATCAGTCTTATCCACTAAGCCGCCGACCGCCTCAATTCCGCCATAGGCAAAGATGGCAAATACCACAAACGACAGCATCGCCATGCCCGACTGATACCCGGGATTAGGTGAAAGGGTGAAGTTTAACGGTTGGGCGAAATGGCCGCCGTTGAGCAGGAGGATCGCCCCACTCACCAGCAGTAGCACCAGGTTAAGCCCCATCACCGCGATACCGCCGACGGCGGTGATTTTGGCGATTTTATTGATCCCTTTGACGGCAATAAAGGTCACGACACCCATCCAGCAGGCTGCCAGAATGCCCACCGTCTGCGTCGGGGTCAGGCTAGCCAGCGCCCAGGTCTGGGTTTTGTCCGCGCCAAACAAAAAGGTGGATAACGGCACCCAAATTTTAGCCGCCGTACTCACCATCCACACCACGTACGACGCAAACCACATAAAGGTGCCGATGAAAGCAAAGCGCGGCCCGACGCTGTGGTTCATCCAGGAATAGATCCCGCCCTCTTCGCGACGATAAGCCGAGCCCATCTCCGCCATCATCAGCGCGAACGGAATAAAGAAAAAGAGGGCGGAAAAAAGATAAAACGGCATCGCACTGTAGCCCATCAGATAAAACGCCGACGGGCTGTTGGCAAAGCCAAACACCGAAGTGAAGATCATCAGAATCAGCCCAATCAGGCTCATCTTCTTGAATTGTTGATGCATAAATCTATCCAAACGTGGGCATCACCCAACAGGCAACGCCTGGCCTCAAAAAATGAGCGCGGATAGTAGCAAAAGCACGGAAGGAGATTGTGGGTATTCGGGCGAAAACCGGGATCGCGTGAGGGAGGATCGGTCAGGGCGGGTCTGTCACCTCCCCCGCTCTAAGGCGGCAGGAGGTGACAGCGCCATCAGGCGCGGTCGACCGTAAAGGCGATCACCTCGCCGATGCTTTCGGCACCCAGCGCCAGCATCACCACACGGTCAACGCCCAGCGCCACGCCGGAGCAGTCCGGCAGGCCCGCCTCCAGCGCCGCCAGCAGGTTGTTATCGATAGGCTGCTGCGGAAGGCCGCGCGCGGCGCGTTTGCGGTTGTCCTGCTCGAATCGCAGACGCTGTTCGCGGGCATCGGTCAGCTCGTGGAAACCATTCGCCAGCTCAATACCTTTGTAGTAAACCTCGAAGCGCTCAGCGACCCGATGATCTTCCGGGCTGATCTGCGCTAACGAGGCCTGGGTGGCCGGGAAATGATAGATAAACGTCGGCCGATCTTTACCGATGTGCGGCTCCACGCCCATGGTGAACAACAGTTGCAGCAGCGTGTCGCGATCTTCTTCAGTATCGGCGATATTGCTTAAATCCAGCTTCGCCGCGACTTCACGCAACTGCGTTTTATCAGCAGAGAGCGGATCAATATCCAGATGACGCTGGAACGCCTGCTGATAGGAGAGGCTTTCCGCTGGCTGACACTCCAGAACCTGCTGCAGCAGGTCGTCCACCTCGTTGATCAGGCGATACATGTCATAGCACGGACGATACCACTCCAGCATGGTGAATTCCGGGTTGTGATGCCGGCCCATCTCTTCATTACGAAAGCTGCGACACAACTGGAAAACCGGACCGCAGCCCGCCGCCAGCAGGCGCTTCATATGGTATTCCGGACTGGTCATCAGGTACAGATTGAGTCCCTGTGAATGGCCCGGGCCGACGAAACGGGTTTCGAACGGGAACAAATGAATATCCGTTACCGTCGCCTGACTCATGCAAGGCGTCTCCACCTCCAGCACGCCGCGATCGGTAAAGAAACGGCGGATTTCCGCCATCACCGCCGCGCGTTTCAACAGATTGGGAATGGGTGCGCTCGGCTGCCAGGTTGCCGTCTCGCTCATGGTACTTTCTCCGATTGCAAATTAAGGGCACGAAGTCTACTCGCAACCGGCGAGTGAAACAAATTTTGTGCAATCCCCGGCAGATTACATGCCATTAATCTATCGTTAACCTGAATGCATAAATATCACTGATAAATAACCGCACATATCGATAAAAAAATCGAACACGTCAATTTTCCTTACTGACCCTACGGCTATACTCCTGTACCTATAAAGGAGCAGTGATACTTTTTCGCCAGCCCGGCGGCGAAATACACTAAAACTGGAGGAATGTCGTGCAAACTTTTCAAGCCGATCTCGCCGTAATTGGTGCTGGCGGAGCAGGCCTACGCGCCGCTATCGCCGCCGCCCAGGCCAACCCCAATGCCAAAATCGCCCTGATTTCTAAAGTCTATCCGATGCGCAGCCATACGGTCGCTGCAGAAGGGGGGTCCGCAGCCGTTGCCCAGGATCACGATAGCTTTGAGTATCATTTTCACGACACCGTCGCCGGAGGCGACTGGCTGTGCGAGCAGGATGTCGTCGACTATTTCGTTCATCACTGCCCAACGGAAATGACCCAGCTGGAACAGTGGGGATGCCCGTGGAGCCGCCGCCCCGACGGCAGCGTCAACGTCCGGCGCTTCGGTGGGATGAAAATCGAACGCACCTGGTTTGCCGCCGATAAAACCGGCTTCCACATGCTGCATACTCTCTTCCAGACCTCCCTTCAGTTTCCCCAAATTCAGCGCTTTGATGAACATTTCGTCCTTGACCTGCTGGTCGATGACGGGCAGGCCCGCGGCCTGGTAGCGATGAATATGATGGAAGGCACCCTGGTGCAGATCCGCGCTAACGCGGTCGTGCTGGCTACCGGCGGCGCCGGGCGCGTCTATCGTTACAACACCAACGGCGGCATCGTTACTGGTGATGGTATGGGTATGGCGCTGGGCCATGGCGTGCCGCTGCGCGATATGGAATTTGTTCAGTATCACCCGACCGGCCTGCCGGGCTCCGGGATCCTGATGACCGAAGGCTGCCGCGGTGAAGGCGGGATTCTGGTCAACAAAAACGGCTATCGCTACCTGCAGGATTACGGCATGGGCCCGGAGACCCCGCTCGGCGAACCGAAGAACAAATATATGGAGCTGGGTCCACGCGACAAAGTGTCCCAGGCCTTCTGGCACGAATGGCGGAAAGGGAACACCATCCCGACGCCGCGCGGCGACGTGGTCTATCTCGATCTCCGCCACCTCGGCGAGAAAAAACTGCTGGAGCGTCTGCCGTTTATCTGTGAACTGGCGAAAGCCTACGTCGGCGTCGACCCGGTGAAAGAGCCGATCCCGGTGCGCCCGACCGCGCACTACACCATGGGCGGTATCGAAACCGATCAGCAGTGCGAAACCCGGATCAACGGGCTGTTTGCCGTGGGCGAATGCTCGTCCGTCGGTCTGCACGGCGCCAACCGTCTGGGTTCCAACTCGCTGGCCGAGCTGGTGGTCTTCGGCCGCCTGGCCGGGGAACAGGCTATGCAGCGCGCCGCACAGACGACTGAGGCAAATAGTGCCGCACTGGATGCACAGGCCGCCGATGTAGAGCAACGGCTGAAAAATCTCGTTAACCAGCAAGGTAACGAAAACTGGGCGAAAATCCGCGACGAAATGGGGCTGTCGATGGAGGAAGGCTGCGGCATCTACCGTACGCCGGAGCTGATGCAGAAAACTATCGATAAGCTGGCTGAGCTGCAGGAGCGCTTCAAGCGCGTGCGCATTACCGACAACTCCAGCGTGTTCAACACCGACCTGCTGTACACCATTGAACTGGGACACGGCCTGAACGTTGCCGAATGTATGGCGCACTCGGCCATCGCCCGAAAAGAATCGCGCGGTGCGCACCAGCGTCTGGATGAGGGCTGTACCGAGCGCGACGACGTCAACTTCCTCAAGCACACCCTCGCCTTCCGCGAGGCCGATGGCACCACCCGTCTGGAATATGGCGACGTGAAGATCACCACGCTGCCACCGGCAAAACGTGTCTATGGCGCCGAAGCGGAAGCGGCTGAGAAGAAGGAGACCACCCATGGCTGAGATGAAAAACCTGAAAGTCGAAGTGGTGCGCTACAACCCGGAGGTCGACACCGCACCGCATAGCGCATTCTATGACGTGCCCTATGATGAGCAGACCTCGCTGCTGGACGCCCTGGGCTACATCAAAGACAACCTGGCGCCAGACCTGAGCTACCGCTGGTCCTGCCGGATGGCGATCTGCGGCTCCTGCGGCATGATGGTCAACAAGGTGCCGAAGCTGGCCTGCAAAACCTTCCTGCGCGATTACACCAAAGGCATCAAAGTTGAGGCGCTGGCCAACTTCCCGATCGAACGCGATCTGGTGGTGGATATGACCCACTTTATCGAAAGTCTGGAGGCCATTAAGCCGTATATCATCGGCAATAACCGCACGCCGGACCAGGGGCCAAACAAGCAGACGCCAGCCCAGATGGCCAAATACCATCAGTTCTCCGGCTGCATCAACTGCGGGCTGTGCTATGCCGCCTGCCCGCAGTTCGGCCTGAATCCGGAATTTATCGGCCCGGCGGCGATCACCCTCGCCCACCGCTACAACGAAGACAGCCGCGACCACGGCAAAAAGGAACGTATGGCGCAGCTTAACGGCCAGAACGGCGTCTGGACCTGTACTTTCGTGGGCTACTGCTCGGAAGTGTGTCCGAAGCACGTCGACCCGGCGGCCGCGATCCAGCAGGGCAAGGTGGAAAGCTCGAAAGACTTTCTTATCGCCACCCTGAAACCACGCTAAGGAGTGCATTATGACGACGAAACGCAAACCCTACGTGCGGCCAATGACCTCCACCTGGTGGAAAAAGCTGCCGTTTTATCGCTTCTACATGGTGCGGGAAGGGACAGCGGTACCGACGGTATGGTTTAGCATTGTGCTGATTTACGGGCTGTTTGCCCTCAAGCACGGCGCCGAAAGCTGGGCGGGATATATCGGATTCCTGCAAAACCCGGTGGTGGTGATCCTCAATCTGATTACCCTGGCGGCGGCGCTGCTGCACACCAAAACCTGGTTTGAGCTGGCGCCGAAAGCCGCCAACGTCATCATCAAAGGCGAAAAAATGGGGCCAGAGCCGGTCATTAAAGGGCTCTGGGTGGTAACGGCGGTGGTCACTGTGGTGATCCTGTTTGTGGCCCTGTTCTGGTAAGGAGGCTGAGATGATTAATCCCAATCCGAAACGTTCCGATGAACCCGTATTCTGGGGGCTGTTTGGCGCAGGCGGCATGTGGGGCGCGATCGTCGCGCCGGTGATGGTGCTGCTGGTCGGCATCTTGCTGCCGCTGGGGCTCGCCCCGGCAGACGCCTTCAGCTATGAGCGCGTGCTGGCTTTTGCCCAAAGCTTTATCGGCCGCGCATTCATCTTTCTGATGATTGTTCTGCCGCTGTGGTGCGGTCTACACCGTATTCACCACGCCATGCACGACCTGAAAATCCATGTACCCAACGGTAAGTGGGTCTTCTACGGCCTGGCGGCAATCCTCAGCGTCATCACCCTCGTTGGCGTACTGTTTATCTGATCCTGCAAGAGCCCGGTCGCATTTCTGCTACCGGGCTCGCTTCATGTAAAAATCTTGCCGCCTTTTCCCTGCTGGACTCTACACTTAGCTTAAAAGCCAGCAAGGAGCATGCCATGCGTATCCTGCCGATAATCACCGCGATTGCCGTCTCGTTCCTGTCTGTCGCCTGCAGCACGCCCACCCCGCCGCCGGGCATCACCGTGGTCAGTCCCTTCGACGTTCAGCGCTATCTGGGTACCTGGTATGAAATCGCCCGCTTTGACCACCCTTTTGAAAGCGGTCTGGAAAAGGTCACGATCGCCTGGCACCCACGCGATGACGGCGGCCTGGACGTGGTCAATAAAGGCTATAACCCCGACCGCGGTATGTGGCAGAAAACGGACGGAGTGGCGTACTTTACCGGCGAGCCCAGCCGCGCCGCGCTGAAGATCTCCTTCTTCGGCCCTTTCTACGGCAGCTATAACGTCATTGCCCTGGATAAGGAGTATCGTTACGCGCTGGTCTGCGGACCCGATCGCGACTATCTCTGGTTACTGGCGCGGGCACCCACCATCGCTCCGGAGGTCAGGCAGCAGATGCTGGATATTGCTACCCGGCAGGGCTTTGATGTCAGCAAACTGATCTGGGTCAATCAGCGCTACAACTAGTGCGCGCTAATCTTCAGGCCAATGATGCCGACCACGATGCAGGCGAGACTGGCGATACGCATAGCGCTGGCGGATTCACCTAACAATACAATACCGGTCACGGCGGCGCCCACAGCGCCGATTCCGGTCCAGACGGCGTAAGCAGTTCCCACCGGCAGGGTTTTCATCGCCCACGAAAGCAGCGCCATGCTGACGACCATCGCCACGATGGTGATGACGCTGGGAACTAGCCGGCTAAAGCCATGGGTATATTTCAGGCCGACGGCCCATACCACTTCCAGCAGACCAGCGATAAATAAGACTATCCAGGACATAAGGCTCCTTTGCTGGGGCCGTCCCCGGATGAGAAACGCTTACGGGTCGTCCCGTAAGGTGGATGAAAAGTCGCAGTGAGTATATCCAACAGGATGGGGGAAGTGAAGAACGGTACGGCGTAAAACCGTACCGTCGACGGCGTTTATTGCTGAGCTTTGGTTGCCGCGCCAGAGATTGCGCTGCCGCCTTCTGAAATATCCTGACCCACTCCGCGCGTAGTGTTACAAGCAGTCAGTGCTGAAGAGAGGACCAAAACCGTAAAGAACGCTGCAATCGTTTTTTTCACCATAATGTCATCCTTAGTGTCAGTTTTGTTTTCATGCCCTATAAGCATAGACAAACCGTCCACAGATGAAGGGATCTTTGCGATTTTTAAGAGAAAAGGAATATTCGTGGAGGAAGCTGGCGCGCCAGGAGGCAACCGCCACTAGCAAAACGGAAGGAAATTTAGCTCACGGCGTGAGAGATGGCGTGGCCCAGGCCCTGAATATCTTCACCCACTCCGCGGGCGGTGTTGCAGCCAGCCAGTAACGCGCTGCTCAGAAACAGTAACACCAGAAGTTTTACGCTGCGCTTCATGTCTCGTGTTCGTCATACCTGTGCGTAAAGAGCGGCGCAGCACGGAGGCTGCGCCAGTCATCATGACGCGAAATTATTTCACGCGGGATACGTATTCGCCAGAGCGAGTATCCACTTTGATCACTTCGCCAATCTGGACGAACAGCGGAACTTTAACCACGGCGCCAGTAGACAGGGTCGCTGGTTTACCGCCAGTACCCGCGGTGTCGCCTTTCAGACCTGGATCGGTTTCAATGATTTCCAGCTCAACGAAGTTCGGCGGGGTGACCGCGATCGGCTGGCCGTTCCACAGGGTCACGATGCACTCAGCCTGATCCAGCAGCCATTTAGCGTTGTCACCGATTGCTTTCGCGTCAGCAGACAGCTGTTCGAAAGTTTCGTTGTTCATGAAGTGCCAGAACTCACCGTCGTTATACAGGTAAGTCAGGTTCATATCGACAACGTCCGCGCCTTCTGCCGAATCGGTAGATTTGAAGGTTTTCTCAACACGGGTGCCAGTCAGCAGGCGGCGCAGTTTAACGCGCGCAAACGCCTGGCCTTTACCTGGTTTAACGAATTCGCTGGCTTCTACCGCATAAGGTTCGCCATCTAACATGATTTTAAGACCAGCACGAAAATCGTTGCTATAGTAAGTCGCCATAAGGCCCTCTGAAATTGTTTAACTGGTAGCTAAGCCACAAAATGGCGCATATTGTAACCCTAAATACCCCATCCAGAGAAGATTGGATAACGCAACTTGCCAATGTTGTGACCAGTCCTGATGAACTGCTGCGTCTTTTAAATGTAGACGCTGATGAAAAACTGCTGGCCGGACGCGAGGCCAGACGCCTGTTCCCGCTGCGCGTCCCGCGCGCGTTTATCGCCCGCATGGAGAAAGGCAACCCTAACGATCCGCTGCTTCGTCAGGTACTTACCGCCGAGGAAGAGTTTATCGTCGCCCCCGGATACTCCACCGATCCGCTGGAAGAACAGCACAGCGTGGTGCCCGGCTTGTTGCACAAATATCACAACCGGGCACTGCTACTGGTGAAAGGCGGTTGTGCGGTAAATTGTCGTTACTGCTTCCGCCGCCACTTCCCATACGCCGAAAATCAGGGCACCAGGCGCAACTGGCAGACGGCAATGGACTACATCGCAGCGCATCCGCAGCTTGATGAAATCATCTTCTCCGGCGGCGACCCGCTGATGGCAAAGGACCATGAGCTTGACTGGCTGATGACCCAGCTGGAAGCTATTCCGCACGTTAAGCGTCTGCGTATTCACAGCCGCCTGCCAATTGTGATCCCGGCGCGCATCACCGAGACGCTGGCCAGCCGCTTCCAGCGTTCGTCGCTGCAGGTAATCCTGGTTAACCACGTCAACCACGCCAATGAAATTGACGATGAGTTCCGCGCGGCGATGGCCATGCTGCGTCAGGCGGGCGTCACGTTGCTCAACCAGAGCGTGCTGCTGCGCGGGGTGAACGACAACGCGCAAACCCTCGCCGACCTCAGCAATGCGCTGTTTGACGCCGGGGTAATGCCCTACTACCTGCACGTGCTGGATCGGGTGCAAGGGGCGGCGCACTTCATGGTTAGCGATGATGAAGCCCGTGAAATCATGCGTGAACTATTGACCCTCATCTCCGGCTACATGGTGCCGAAGCTGGCGCGCGAGATCGGCGGGGAACCCAGCAAGACGCCGCTGGATTTAGGGCTGAAGCAGCGATAAACGTCAGATTCACTTGTCTGCCAGGACGCTCTGGCAGACAAACCATGTGAAGCCATTTCTTGCCAGAGGATTAGGTAAACAGCTATCAGCTGTCAGCTATCGCATTACGTGATAACCCCCTATTGCGACAAGCTAACGGTGAAGCACCACCAGCACCACGATATTAATCACAATCATCACTACAATCAGCGCGATTAACCAGGTGGGCATTTTAAAAGTTACCTGTAATCGTTCCGATTGTTTTCCTGGTATCTCCACTTTATTCTCTATCAACTCATTGCCCTGAATCGCTAAGCTTTCTGTTAATGGAATAACTACGTGATCGTCAGAATGACCTTTTCTCTCGGCAGTAACGTCGGCAACCTTATTATTTTGATAATGCGTTAATGTCGCCCGATTCATATTCTCGCACTCTTCATCAGAGAGAGGGATGATCAGGGTATCTGGCGCGACGCTAAACCCTTTTTGCCTGACGGTGATAATGATATCCGCCGACAGCCCCGCTTTGAGCAATGATTTTCGCAGCAAAGAGATATTTTGATAGAACGTATTTTGTGACACCACCACTCCCCGGGTTTCCCAAACAGCAGCCAGAAATTCATCCCGCGAAATCACTTTACCGCTATTCTGCAAGAGTAACAGCAAGCATCTGGCAGTGGGCGCATTGAGGCTGACACACTCTCCGTCACCTGAAAGCGGCCGCAGCTCATTCATATTTGCATTGAAGATAACTTCATGATTAATCATACACCCATTAAATAACGCAGCGTTATCCATATCCCTGCCCCACGAAAAACCATTATCCATAATAAATTCTAATTGGTTCAGCCAACATGGTCTATGAACATTATCATTTCAAAAAGGAACGAGTTTAGTTCACATTGACCGGCGCCACACAGAATACAGGAGATAAATCAATATGCGACAGTTATCTTGTTTAGCCCCCGCATTTTCAGATTAAATTCACCTCAAATAATGGCAGCATCTCAATCTACTATAAAAGCATTAAATTCAGAGGCATTTCATAAAGAATTCACAAGCATTTTTTGCACCATGCTTTTAAATTACTCCCGCTTTCCCATGGTTCGCTATGGCAAGCGATATGGTAGCGTTGTTCAACAGGATGATTAGTCTCAGCACTATATAAAGGAATGCTGGCGCTTATTTTCAATATCAATGCGAATGCATACTCCATTCCCTTGATAACTGTTATCGACTCTACACAGGACTAAGTATCTATATATGGATTAATTAAATGAAAAAGACAATCGTAGCTGTAATGGTCGCTGCATCTGCAGTGCTGAGTGCTCAGGCAATGGCAACTAACACTGCTCAGGTAACTGTACTGGGTGAAGTCTCTGATGCAGCTAACTCTTGCGTCGTGACTCCGACGGGTACCCTGAACAACGGTATCGTTCAGCTGATCACTGTGACCACTGCGGAAGCAAATGCTGAAGCGGCAGGTACTCTGTTCAAAACTCAGGACTTCGGTTTTAAAGTTACTGACTGCGCACAGGGCAGCGCTAACCCGGTTACTGGCCTGACTGTAAACGTTGCCGGTATCACCTCCAGCGATAAAACCATCCTGGACAACACCGCAGCTGGCGGCGCTACCGGTATCGGTATCGGTATCCAGCGTCTCAGCGATTCCCATCGCGTAGCCTTCGACGGTTCTGACACCATGACCGAAAGCTACTCTGCTACTACCGGTACTCAGCTGAAGTACACCACTGGTTATGTAAAAGTGAACTCTGCTACTCCGGTAACCGAAGGCCCGGTTAAAGGTGTTGCGACCTTTACTATCGATTACACCATCTAATTTTTCCCCAAAGGGCCCCGCTTCACGGCGGGCCCTTTTTTGCATTCAGAGAAAAAACATGTTCAGGACTTTATTAACTTTCACCGCTTCCTGTGCATTACTCCTCAGCAGTATTGCCCATGCCGGTATTGTAGTGGAATCCACCCGCTATCTGTATAAAGAAGGCGCACGTGAAATCACCGCGCAAATAGAAAATAAAGATGATATTCCCTATCTGATTAAATCCTGGGTTGAAGCGCCGGCAGGAAAAGCGCCCTCTTTTATGGCTACACCGCCGCTGTTCCGCCTTGAAGGGAAACAACAGAATACGGTTCGTCTGTTTTCTAACGGAAACGTTAATGCGCCGACCGACCGGGAATCCATGTACTATTTTAACGTCATGGCGATTCCTCCGGCAGATGATGCCAAAGCGAATAACAACACCATTCAACTGGCAGTCCGTCACCGCATGCGTCTGGTCTATCGCCCTAAAGCACTTTTCGACCTCTCCCCTAATACGGAAGCGAAAAAGCTCGAATGGCGAAAATCTGGCACTAAGCTGACGATCAAAAATCCAACACCCTTTTTCTTCTATTTCCATAGCATCCAGATTGGCAGCAAAGAAGTGAAGCCGGAAGTCAACTCGGTCGCCCCGATGACGACTAAAGAAGTGACGTTAAAAGAAAATATTAATGCCTCCAGCATTACCTGGAAAGTTGTCAATGATTATGGCGGAGCTGGGTCGCTCTACTCCTCATCGCTGTAATAAGAATTTATTTTATCATTATAGGGATGTGTCTATGCCAAATAAGAATAATGGATTATTCAAACTATCCACCATCTTCCTTGCAATGCTTCCGGCATTGCTTTCTGGTTTGAATAATAAAGCGCAAGCACGTGACTTTTTCGATCCCTCATTCATTAGCTCATTGAATGGTAGCGATCCATCAACCACCCCTGACTTATCCGTATTTCAGACCCAGAACGCGCAGGCGCCGGGGGATTATCGGGTCGATATCATGTTTAATGGCCGCTACCTGGATACCAGGACGATAAAGTTTGTCGCCAACAATCGCGCCAGCAGCGATAACCGCGAACCCGCTCTGGTTCCCTGCCTGAGTCTAAAAGCTCTCGCGGAATATGGCGTAAGGATAAAAGCTTTTCCAGAGTTAGCCGAGGATCAAAACGGCTGTGCAAACTTTTCTGTCATTCCGGACACCAAAGCGGACTTTGACTTCACCGCCCAGCGCTTAAATATCTCTATTCCGCAGGCGGCCTTATCCACCACCGCGCAGGGATATATTCCACCGGATCAGTTTGATGATGGCATCAACGCCCTGCTGGTGAACTACCAGTTCAGCGGCTCGAACGACATGCAGGCCAATGATGAATACTACAGCCTGAACCTGCAGTCTGGCCTCAACGTTGGCCCATGGCGTATCCGCAACCTCAGCACATGGAATAAAAACAATGGCGATGCCGGGGATTGGGATTCCGCCTATCTCTATATGCAGCGCAGTATTCGCCCGATCAACAGTAACCTGGTGATGGGCGAAAGTTCATCGCTCTCAACCATCTTCGACAGCGTGCCGTTTACCGGTATTCAGCTGGCCACCGATACCACGATGTTGCCGGAAAGTATGCGTGGCTATGCGCCGATTATTCGCGGTATCGCCAAAACCAACGCCCGCGTCGTCATTAAACAGAACGGCTACCAGGTTTACCAGACCTACGTGGCGCCTGGGGCATTTGAAATCACCGATATGTACCCGAGCGGCGGTAGCGGCGACCTTTACGTCAGCGTGGAAGAGTCCGACGGATCCAAGCAAGAATTTGTTGTGCCGTTCGCCACCCTGCCGGTCATGGTGCGTGAAAATCAACTGGAGTATGAGATTACTTCCGGTAAATATCGTCCTTACGATGGTGGAGTCGATGAAACGCCATTTACTCAGGCTACCGCGACCTACGGCGTCTCCAGCAGCCTGACAGTATATGGCGGCATGCAGGCGGCCTCGCGCTACCAGGCGCTATCGACGGGTCTCGGCTATAACCTCGGCGAGCTAGGCGCCGCCTCGGCAGACGTCACCCAAGCCTGGTCGAAAATGAAAGACGATGAAAAGACCTCCGGGCAGTCCTGGCGCGTACGTTACGGGAAAAACATCGTCGAAACCGGCACTAACGTCACCATCGCGGGCTACCGCTATTCCACCCGCGGGTTTAATACCCTCTCCGAGGTGCTGGATAGCTACTCTAATGACGGCAACTATAGCCCGCGTTCGCTGCGTAACCGTACCAACCTGACGGTTAACCAAAGCCTGGGTAAAGACCTGGGTAGCCTGTCCGTTAGTGGATTAATTGAAGATTACTGGGACGATAAGCGCACCAACAAGTCGATCAGCGTGGGGTACAACGGCGGCTTCCGCAATGTGAACTACTATCTGGGCTATAGCTATAACCGTTACACCTGGAGCGGGGATAGCTCCGGTAAAGACGCCCAGGACGATCAGCGCATCACCCTGACGGTGACCCTGCCGCTGAGCAACTGGCTGCCGGGTACCTATACCAGCTATCAGTTAACCAACAGCAATCCGGGATCAACCGATCAGTCGGTATCCATAGGGGGGGTCGGGCTGGATAACGACAGCCTCGAGTGGAGCCTGCAGCAAGGGTACAGCAACCGGGAATACTACAGCGGCGATATGCGCGGGACTTATAACGGCGCCCGCGGCAGCGTTAATGCCGGCTACAGCTATGACAATAACAGCCAACGTATTGACTACGGCGCCAACGGCAGCATTCTTGCCCATGCCGATGGCATCACGCTTGGCCAGGACATCACCGACGCTGCCGTGCTGATTAAAGCACCAGGGCTGGATGACGTCAGACTGGCCAACGATAACACCATCTCCACCGACTATCGCGGTTACGCTATCGTCCCGTACGTTACGCCTTATCGTCGCACCGATATCACACTGGACAGCACCACCCTTGGTGAAGATATGGAACTGCCAGAAACCACGAAGAGCGTTGTTCCGACGCGTGGTGCCATCGTACGTGCAAGTTATGACGGCAATATCGGCCAGCGGGCCTTTGTGCATCTGAAAACCGCCAATGGTCAGGACGTACCTTATGGCGCAATGGTCCTGCTCGCCGGAAATAGTAAATCGCAGCCAAGTATCGTCAGCGACGCGGGCATGGTCTATATGTCCGGCTTGCAGCAGACCGGGATCCTTAACGTTCAGTGGGGCAAAAGCGCCGCGCAGCAGTGCAATGCTTCATTTACTTTACCGGCCAGGGAAGGCAAAGCGACTGGCATCAGTCAAATCGAAGCGGTTTGCCGTTAGTCATCCATAGGGGAATATATTGATGAAAAGAATTTTTATCCTAATAACATTGCTGATGCTGGGTAGTGAGGCTGCTGCTAAGTGCACATATAGCGGCACTACCAAGCGTCAAGGCTTAACGCTGAACAATGTCAAAATTCCAACGGATACTTCCATTCCGGTAGGGACTGTATTGTATACCCATAAGTTTGGTACTGGATCGTATAAAGGTTTCACTTGTGATAAAAGCACCGATGACCAATATATTATTGATGTCGGGGCCGCCGCTGTTTCAGGCGTTACCGGTATTCAGGGCGGTACCGTATATGAAACGGGGATTGATGGCATTGGGTTTCAAGTCTCGGATTTATTGCGCAGTAAAAATGGCGCTCTGGTCGTTGCCGAGGCAGGTTCGACCCTGGTGCCGATAACAAAATCAACCGAGAATAACTATCAATTTATTACCGTATGGCTAGTCAAAACTAAAACCGTAATTGATACCAGCACCAAGTCCAGCTCAAACCCCTCCGTTTCATTTTCGGTAGGGAATCTAAAAACCAACCCGGTCGCGAATGACAGACTCATATACGAAGCAATTTCCATTTCAATTAAAAACATCAATTATCGTACTACATCTTGTAATATTTCTACGCCACGGTCGCAGGTGACACTGAATCGCATCGACAAAGGACAGCTCATGTCGCTGGCTCGCGGAGCAATAACGCCATCGCAGAAAACCATTGCTATGAACATCAGTTGTCCCAATGACTCTGTAGGTAATACTCTCACTTATTGGTTTAACCCGATCGGCGGAATCAGCGCCTCAGGGAATGGTATAGTCGACAATATGCTTGTTGGATCAGATGCAGCAAACAAAGTAGGAGTCATATTCAAGCTTTCGGGTAGCCCTATCGTTTTCTATGATACCGATAGTTACAATTATAAAATAAATACCAGCAACGATCTCAACAAAACCATCAACATTACCGCTGATTATTATCGACAAAGTGATAGTAGCGCCGATGTCACAATGGGTCTTGTTAAAGGAATGATGGAAGTTGTTATTCAGGAGGATTAATCCCTTTAAAAAGGAGAGTCTAGTTACTCTCCTTTTGCCCCCTTGGATGGCTATAACAATCTCTGTAAATAAAAAATATTTAAGAATAATTACTATAAAATATCTCGGCTTATTCATCATAATTAAGAGAGAAAAATAATATGGGAAATACATGTGCGCTGGTATTGTAATAACACATAAAAAACGATTCAGAATTATGAAAATAGAAATGGTAAGGAGCTTACAGAACATCTTACCCTTTGTGTAATAGAAAGTTGTTAGGTTATTGAAAATATTCAGCCTCTCAGTTTCTCAAGTTCTCAAGTTCTCAAGTCGCAATCATCCCACCAGCAGCTCTGGTTGGCCATCTAAAAAGTCTTGGTGCCGTCAGGCCTTATAAATGCCCACCAAATATAACAAGTTGTTATAAAAAAGTCATTTTGGGTCCCCAGATTACTTTGTCTATACGGCGAGAGGGAAATATGTAGAGATTATCAGATGATGGTAGCTCCTTTATGAGAGAAAGCGTTAAAAAGCTTTTAAATTCATGCCATTATGTATTTTGATCTCTAAATGAATTCATCAATTATTCATGATTTATTCACACTCTGTCAGGTTGATTTATTCCGACATCAATTATATATTTCTAGCCGACCTGACAACCAGGTTAACATGTAATAAGAGTTTTAATATATTTAATATAATTTAATTTAAAGGAATAAATATGAAACAATTAACAGTATTTGAGATGGAAGAAATCTCTGGTGGCTATAGCTGGGATTTTTCATCTTTTTCAAGTGCGATTACTAGTCTGGGTGCAAATGCTGTAGAAGCAGTTCAAGCAGGAATCATAGCTGCAACTGCAGGTGCACTTGCTGGCGCAGCGATGGGTGGAGTTCTTGGTGGTAATGGAGGCGGTATCTTTGGTATTGGTTCAATCGGCCAAGGCGTCGGTACCTTCCTTGGTTTAATTATCGGTGGTATTGGATGCGCTATCGGTGGTGTGATGGTTGGCTGGGATAAAACCTATGAGCTGTGCACTGCCCTGGCGCAAGGCTTCGTTGACGGAACCATTGCTTATTGGTAAGTAGCTCTTAAACATAATAAAGAGGCCCAATACAGGGCCTCTTTTATTTCAAAAGCAAATAACACAAGCAAAGAAAATGTTGAAAAATATATATCGCAAGGAAGCGATTGAATATAAGAAAAGCCACTGGAAGGGTAAGGCGTTATTACTGGCCGGTCTTCCTGCCTGGCTAATTGTATCGATCTCACTTCTTTTCCTTATCACTCTTATCACTACTGTCATAACATGCTCATTTACACAGCGCATTGATGTTCATGGTGAAGTGATTACGCTACCGCACTCGGTTAATGTTTTTGCCCCTCAGCAAGGGTTTGTTCTTTCACAATTAGTTAAAGTTGGCGATTCAGTTGCAAAAGGGCAACCACTATATGAAATTGATGTATCCAAGAATACTATCAACGGTAACGTCAGTGCTGCTCAAATTAAAGTCATAAATGAAAAGATAGCCAACGCAAAAGATATTATCGAAAAACTTTCCCGCAACAAAAAAGAAACGCTCAGTGTTCTGGAAAAGCAACTACTGACAACGAATGAATCACTACAAGAAACCAATCGCATGCTGGCTAACACCCAAGCCGGCTTAAAAAAAATGCATATTAACCTTTCCAGCTATGACAAATATCTCAGCGAAGGTTTAATCACTAAAGATCAGTACAACTATCAGCACTCACTTTATTTTCAGCAACAAAGTGCCTATCAATCACTTGTTAGCCAGAAAATGCAATTAGAGTCTCAAGTTACTCAATTCAAAAGTGATAAAGTGACAAAACTAGCTGACTTTGATAATCAAATATCTAGTCAGCAAAATCAGATTAACGATTTCAAGAATCAATTGGTAGAATCTAGTGCAAATGGAAACGTTGTCATCAAAGCAACAACGGAAGGCCGTATTGAATCGTTAGCTGTGACTAAAGGACAAATGGTCGAGAACGGCAGTAGCCTGGCACAAATTAAGCCAACAGGAGATGTAGAATATTACCTTATTTTATGGTTACCAAACAACAGTATTCCTTATGTTAAAATTGGTGATACTATTAATATTCGTTATGATGCATTCCCTTCTGATAAGTTTGGGCAATTCCATGGAGAAGTTATCTCTATATCATCAGTTCCTGCGTCACGGCAGGAGATGTCAGAATACACCAATGTAAGTAATGGTTCCAATCAGCAAGAACTTGCACTCTATAAAACTATTGTAAGGCTTAGAGATAAAACATTTTATTATGATGGGAAAACATTGTCACTATCTAATGGGTTGAAAGCACAAGCAGTTGTGTTTCTTGAGAAACGTCCTCTTTATATGTGGATGTTTACACCTTTTTATAAAATTTCTCAAAGCGTAAGTGGGCCGATCAATGACTAATGAATTATTCACGAATATTATTTCAAAACTCAATTTTTCAATACGTCACAAAACGCCTATTATATTACAAGCTGAAGCAGCAGAATGCGGTATTGCCTGTCTGGCAATGGTTAGTGGGCACTATGGACTGGATATTGATCTCTTCAATTTCCGTCAACGTTTTGGTAGTCCGGCTCAGGGTGTAACGCTGATATCTTTAAGCAAAACTGCTGATCATGCTGGACTAAAAAGCAGAGCGTTGTCTCTCGATCTCGATGAAGTCAAGCAGTTAAAGTTACCCTGCATATTACACTGGGGAATGAACCACTTTGTCGTCCTAACCAAAGTACGCAAAAATAGCTTCATAGTTCACGATCCGGCGCTGGGAAAACGAATTATCGGCATCCAGGAGATGTCGAATTATTTTACTGGCGTCGCCTTAGAACTATGGCCCGATCATAATTTTCAGCAGGAAAAGGCCAAGTCTCGATTGCGTCTGCTGGATCTAATGAAAAATATCATTGGGTTAAAATCCGTGCTATTAAAAATATTCGCATTCTCGGTGGTTGTGGAGGCTATTGGTTTATTGTTGCCAATAGGTACCCAGCTGGTTACTGACCACGTAATAATGGCACACGATCAAAGCCTGCTAGCGGTAATTTGTATCGGCTTAGTATTTTTTACCCTATTCCGTACCTTTATTAGTATGCTGCGTGCCTGGACCTCACTGACGCTAAATACATTAACGAATATACAATGGAAAACTACTCTTTTCGATCATCTGACCAGCCTACCGCTCTCATTCTTTGAGAAGCGTCATCTGGGAGATATTCAGTCACGTTTTTCATCCCTGGATACTATTCGTTCCACATTTACCAACAGTATAGTCAGCGGTATTATTGATTCGATCATGACTATCGGCCTGCTGATCATGCTGACGTTATACGGCGGCTGGCTGACCTGGGTAGTGGTCGGTTTTACCTTATGCTACGCAATTATGCGCTTTGCGACTTATCGCTTCTATCGCCGTGTAACTGAAGAGCAGGTGATCAAAGGTGCACGCTCAAGCTCGCATTTTATGGAATCGCTCTATGGTGTCTCAACAATCAAGGCGTTGAATCTGAAAGAACGTCGCTCCCAACACTGGCTCAATATCAATATAGATGCCTGCAATGCAGGCATCAAACAAACTCGCTTCGATATGATGTTTAGTGGGATCAACACCTTTATAACAGCAATTGATCAAGTCGCTGTTCTATGGCTGGGTGCTATCATGGTTATTGATAATAATATGACCCTCGGGATGTTCATGGCATTTAACGCCTACCGTGGCCAGTTCTCACAGCGTGCTTCAAATCTCGTCGATCTATCTATGCAGCTGCGAATGCTATCCTTACATAACGAACGTCTGTCAGAGATCGTCTTTAGCGAGCCGGAAAAAGAGCTCCCCGCGCGAGAAGTATTTTCTCCGGATTCAGGTGCCAAACTGGAGGTCAAAAACCTCTGTTATCAATATGACCCATTTTCTCAGCCGATTTTTTCAAATTTAAATATCACGGTTGAGCCTGGGGAATCCGTGGCCCTGGTCGGTCCTTCAGGCGTTGGTAAAACCACGCTATTAAAAGTGATGTGTGGTCTGCTTTCACCAACCAGTGGCGATGTGTTAGCTGATAATCTTGATATCACTAAAATCGGCCTGAATAATTATCGCCAAGGTACCGCTTGTGTATTGCAGGAAGATCGTCTTTTTTCCGGATCGCTTATCGATAATATCAGCGGTTTCGAAGATAATGCCGTTATAGATTTTGTGATCGAGTGTGCAAAACGTAGCAACATCCACGATGAAATTCTGAAGATGCCAATGGGTTATGAAACGATTATTGGGGAACTTGGTCTAGGCATTTCAGGTGGGCAAAAACAGCGCATCCTAATCGCTCGCGCTCTATACCGTAAGCCCAGTATTCTTTTTATGGATGAAGCTACCAGTCATCTCGATCTTAATAATGAGTCAGCTATAAACCAATCAATATCAGCCTTGAGAATCACTCGTATTATTGTTGCTCATCGGCCTTCTACGATCGCTTCGGCGGATCGTATTATAGATTTATCACAACCTAATTTGTTAGTTTCAGCATAAGCATCTGCCTCAAGGAAAAGGAGCCCAAAATGCAAGGAACATTTATTGGTTTCAATACCGCAGGAATCCTGTACGAAGACCGTTTTTTAGCACTACTGTTAAAAACTAAACAACATAACCAAACCTGTCGGATTTTTTACTTACAAGCCCCAGTCCTTGTTGACCTATTACTGATTCTTCAAACTCGAATGGCAATGGTCATCAAGCGTTTGAATGAAGATGAAAATTATAAGTCCGAGCTGATCGGATTTAATGAGACGTTGATTAAAAATACTCCCGTCGTTGAACAATCAGAGATCGAAGAACCCACCTCTGAAAGACGGATTGTTTCCATTACTTTAAAACCTTGTGATACATACTCGATGCTTATCTTAGTACTACAAAATGAGCAGATCGCATCGCTTCGTATAGATGACAAACAAGTTGAAGCAATGCTAATTGGTATTCATCAGGCCTTAAATAACGCTGGCGACCAAAAATTAATTGAATATCTCAGTTCAAATCTCAACTTTTTAAGTCTATATGCCCTTGATTTAACCAAAGATAAAGGGGTTGATTACCAGCAGTCATTACAGGAAGACTGGAAACTAAACTTGTTTTCCCATTATCTGGGCGTGCTGTACTGCTGTGAGACGGACGAAGGGAAGAAAATTGTCTCCGGAGCTGTGATCAAAACCAGCGCGCCGCATCTGTCTGAACTGGAAAATAACGTCGTGATGCAGCTTATCGAGAAAAGCCCCAAGCTTAAGGCGATACACGCGGAGCTGGCGCCATGCCAGATCTTCAGTACCATTATCCCTTCCCAGCCAGGAAGAATGCTCAGTCTGGAAGAGTGCCTGCGTCCCCTGCACGCGTTCTACCTTGAGAAGAAAGCAGAACTTAGTGCCTGATCCGCATCTTCAACTACGCCTCTCTCCGCGCTCGCAGAGAGAGGCGTCACGCATCAGTTCGGGCACTTATAAACCTGGCCGTTCATTTCGCTGTCGGTAGGTACAAAGCTCGACAGCAGGTTCTGCGTCGGGCTGCTGACGCCGTAAATCACGTTTCCGCCCATCGCTGCCGCCTGGTTGCGCAGGGCGTTTGCCGCACCGCGCATGGAACCACCCTCATCGCCATTCTGGCCGGAGAGCCAGTTGCTCTGTTTACCCGTCGCGGTCCCTAACAGCTGACACTCTGCGCCCGGCTTCTCCTGCACGAAGCGCACATTCTGGCCGGCAGAGGTTAATTCATTGCTGGAACTGCAACCTGCCAACAGTAAGGCTGCGCCGACAATCCCTGCTAAATATTTTACCTGCATGTTATTCCCCATGATCGATGAGCTGGACGCACTGGCCCGGATGTAAATCTTTCATCCTTCAAACTGCGTCGGCATGAGCCGCGTTCATTCCCTCCCCGGTCGCGCTTGTCAGTTCACGCCCGAAACGGAGGTGCTTGCCGCTCTGATGCAGCTTAAATGATTTTTATGTATAAGCCTTATACTAAAAAGCGCGCCAAAAGAAAAACCCCCAGCCATTGCTGGCCAGGGGTTTCTGCTTTTTTATGCCGTAGAGCGCACGATTACATCATGCCGCCCATACCGCCCATGCCGCCCATACCGCCAGCAGCACCTAAATCAGGCGCGTCGCCTTTCGGCAGGTCGGTCACCATGCACTCGGTGGTGATCATCAGACCAGCCACGGATGCCGCGTACTGCAGAGCAGAACGGGTCACTTTGGTTGGGTCCAGGATACCGAAGTCGATCATGTTGCCGTATTCTTCAGTTGCTGCGTTGTAACCGTAGTTACCGTCGCCAGCTTTCACGTTGTTAGCAACAACAGACGGCTCTTCACCGGCGTTGGACACGATCTGACGCAGCGGTGCTTCCATTGCGCGCAGCGCAACTTTGATACCGACGTTCTGATCTTCGTTCTGACCGGTCAGGCCAGCGAGTTTCGCCGCAACGCGAACCAGCGCTACGCCGCCGCCAGCCACCACGCCTTCTTCAACCGCAGCACGGGTTGCGTGCAGGGCGTCGTCGACGCGTGCTTTTTTCTCTTTCATTTCAACTTCGGTAGCCGCACCGACTTTGATTACTGCCACGCCGCCAGCCAGTTTAGCGACACGTTCCTGCAGTTTTTCGCGGTCGTAATCGGAGGTCGCTTCTTCGATCTGCTTACGGATCTGAGCTACACGGCCCTGGATTGCAGACTCTTCGCCAACGCCATCGATGATGGTGGTGGTGTCTTTGTTGATAACCACGCGTTTCGCCTGGCCCAGATCTTCCAGAGTCGCTTTTTCCAGCTCCATACCGATCTCTTCAGAGATAACGGTACCGCCAGTCAGGGTAGCGATATCCTGCAGCATGGCTTTACGACGGTCGCCGAAGCCCGGTGCTTTCACCGCAGCCACTTTAACGATGCCGCGCATGGTGTTAACCACCAGGGTCGCCAGCGCTTCGCCTTCAACGTCTTCAGCGATGATAACCAGCGGTTTGCCAGCTTTCGCTACGGCTTCCAGAACCGGCAGCATTTCGCGGATGTTGGAGATTTTTTTGTCAGCCAGCAGGATGAACGGGCTTTCCAGCTCAACGGCACCGGTGTCCGGCTTGTTGATGAAGTACGGGGACAGGTAGCCGCGGTCGAACTGCATACCTTCAACCACGTCCAGTTCGTCTTCCAGACCGGTACCGTCTTCGACGGTGATCACGCCTTCTTTACCGACTTTATCCATCGCTTCCGCGATCAGTTTACCGACGGTTTCGTCGGAGTTAGCGGAGATGGTACCAACCTGAGCGATAGCTTTAGAGTCAGAGCACGGTACGGACAGCGCTTTCAGTTCTTCAACGGCGGCAATGACAGCTTTGTCGATACCACGTTTCAGATCCATCGGGTTCATGCCTGCTGCAACAGCTTTCAGGCCTTCGTTCACGATAGCCTGAGCCAGTACGGTTGCGGTGGTGGTACCGTCGCCTGCCGCGTCGTTCGCTTTAGAGGCAACTTCTTTCACCATCTGCGCACCCATGTTTTCGAACTTGTCTTCCAGTTCGATTTCACGAGCAACGGAAACGCCATCTTTAGTGATGGTCGGCGCGCCGAAGGATTTGTCCAGAACCACGTTACGGCCTTTCGGGCCCAGGGTCACTTTAACTGCATCTGCCAGTACGTTTACGCCGCGCAGCATTTTTACACGAGCGTCGTTACCGAATTTTACGTCTTTTGCTGCCATTTCTTTTATTCCTCAAATTCGTTCAGGGTCGTGCGAATTACGCTTCAACAATTGCCAGGATGTCGCTTTCGGACATGATCAGCACTTCTTCGTTGTCGATCTTCTCAGACTTCACGCCGTAGCCATCGTTGAAAATCACGATGTCACCAACTTTAACGTCCAGCGGCTGCACAGTTCCGTTTTCCAGAATGCGGCCTTTACCGACAGCGATGATTTCGCCACGAGTTGATTTAGCTGCCGCAGAACCGGTCAGAACGATGCCGCCTGCAGATTTGGTTTCAACTTCTTTACGTTTGACGATCACACGATCATGTAACGGACGAATACTCATTGATAGCTCTCCTTCGAGAAAGTCATTATCAGTTATGGGTGACGCCGGGCCGAACGCGGTTTACCGGCTAGTGCAGAGAGAGATGGGGGTGGCCATTTCCCGCTTCAAGGGCAAAATCAAAAAAAATTTTTACCTTTGCGCTAGCGCGCAAAAAGCAGCGCTATCGGCCAATGCGTCATAAGGAAAAGCGATTGTGATACTCTCTTTTTTTTCACTGGCGCAGGATGGAATCATGAGTGGTTTAAAACAGGAGTTGGGACTGGGACAGGGAGTCGGATTACTTTCCACCTCATTGCTGGGTACCGGCGTCTTCGCCGTCCCGGCGCTGGCGGCGCTGGTCGCTGGCGATAACAGTCTGTGGGCATGGCCGCTGCTCATTCTCCTTGTTTTCCCGATTGCCATCGTCTTTGCCCTACTGGGCCGCCATTTTCCCAGCGCGGGCGGCGTGGCCCACTTTGTCGATATGGCATTTGGCCCACGTCTGGCCAGCGTCACCGGCTGGCTGTTTTTATCCGTTATCCCGGTCGGACTCCCCGCCGCGCTGCACATCGCCACCGGCTTCGGCCAGGCGCTGTTCGGCTGGCATGATGCGCAGCTACTGTTGGCGGAGCTGGGCACCCTGGCCATCGTCTGGTGGATCGGTTCGCGTGGCGCCAGCTCCAGCGCCAACCTGCAGACGCTGGTTGCCGTGCTGATTGTGGCGCTGATCGTCGCCGTCTGGTGGCGTGGCGGGATAAGCCCGGCGCAGATCCCCTTCCCCGCCCTGACGGAGATCGACCATGGTCAGCTCTTCTCCGCGCTATCGGTCATGTTCTGGTGCTTTGTCGGTCTGGAAGCTTTTGCTCACCTGGCCTCGGAGTTTAAACATCCCGAGCGTGACTTCCCCAGGGCGCTGATGATAGGCCTGCTGCTTGCCGGTTCGGTCTACTGGGCCTGTACCGTGCTGGTGCTGCACTTCCACGCCTTTGGCGAGGAGATGGCGGCGGCCGCGTCGCTACCGAACATCGTGGTCCGTCTGTTCGGTGTCGAAGCGCTGTGGGTGGCCTGCGTCATCGGCTATCTCGCCTGTTTCGCCAGCCTCAACATCTATATTCAAAGCTTCGCCCGCCTGGTCTGGTCGCAGGCGCAGCATAAGCCCGAAAGCTACCTCGCACGGCTGTCGCCACGGCAGATCCCGCGCAATGCCCTCAACGCCGTGCTGGGCTCCTGCGTGGTCAGCACCCTGTGTATCTATTTGCTCGATATCAATCTGGACGCGCTGATCGTCTATGCCAACGGCATTTTCATCATGATCTACCTGCTGTGCATGCTGGCCGGCTGTCGTTTGCTGCGCGGGCGCTATCGGCTATTGGCGGTGGTGGGCAGCATTCTCTGTCTGCTGCTGCTGGCTATGGTCGGCTGGAAAAGCCTGTACGCGCTGGTGATGCTGGCGGGGCTGTGGCTGTTTTTACCCAGGCGCAAGCTGGCGACAGGTAGCGTGTAAGCCAGGAAAGAAACCGGCCCGGTCGCATTTGCTGACCGGGCCGGGCGTGTATTAATCGCGGGGATCGTCCTTATGGTCCAGACGATCGCGCTGCTCATCCTTACGCTGGAATTCCCCTTCGAAGGTCTCACCGCCGCCAGTTCCGGCGCTAAAGCCGCCGCCCGGCATCCGGCTGAAGCGCAGATGCGGCATCAGCTTCATCGTCAGGTGCTTCTGCACCGGCGGCAGTAACAGCAGCAGGCCAAGGAAGTCGGTAAAGAACCCCGGGAGCAACAGCAGCAGACCGGCAATAATCAGTGAAACGCTCTTGATCATCTCCGCTGCCGGGCTCTCGCCTGCGGCCATCTTCTGCTGCATCAGCAGGAAGTTTTTGAAGCCCTGGTTACGCACCAGCGACATCCCTACCACCGAGCTAAAGATCACCAGGATTAGGGTCATAAAGACGCCCAGCACGTGCGCGACCTGGATAAAGATCGATATCTCAATGTAAACGTAAAGAAAAAAGGCAATAAACGGAATCCAACGCACCGGCGTCTCCTTCATCTAACGGGCGCTGAGCTCAGCCCCCGTAATCATCAATTTGCTGATCGCATCCCACTAAGATGGGGATGCTGCGCGGCTTTTCAATCAGCGGAAATGCTTATTTTTTCCAGCAATAGGAAAGCGGTGACCCATTTCACAGATTAATAAATCTTCTCACACCCGCGATGTAATAAGTGATCAAGCTTACTGATATTCGCTATCATCAGCATATGATCTTGGGCACCAGGCCGGTTAAGGAAATAATCGTCGGCCAGAAAATATACTGAATCCTGGATATTCTGTGTATTTGGTGAATTCATTGGCAGCTTGAAAAGAAGGTTCACATGTTAAACAACATTCGTATCGAAGAAGATCTGTTGGGCACCAGGGAAGTTCCCGCGGACGCTTACTACGGCGTTCATACTCTGCGAGCGATTGAAAACTTCTACATTAGCAACAGCAAAATCAGCGACATACCAGAATTCGTGCGCGGCATGGTGATGGTGAAGAAAGCCGCCGCGCTGGCGAACAAGGAGCTGCAGACCATTCCCAAAAGCGCGGCAAATGCGATTATCGCCGCCTGTGACGAAGTCCTCAATAACGGCAAATGCATGGACCAGTTCCCGGTCGATGTCTTCCAGGGCGGGGCCGGCACCTCCGTAAACATGAACACCAACGAAGTCCTGGCGAACATCGGCCTCGAGCTGATGGGCCATCAGAAAGGCGAATACCAGTACCTGAACCCAAACGATCACGTCAACAAATGCCAGTCCACCAACGATGCCTACCCGACCGGATTCCGCATCGCGGTGTATGCCTCCATCCTGAAGTTAATCGATGCGATTAAACAGCTGGGCGAAGGCTTCCAGGCGAAAGCCGTGGAGTTCCAGGACATTCTCAAAATGGGCCGCACCCAGCTGCAGGACGCGGTGCCGATGACCCTCGGCCAGGAGTTCCATGCCTTCAATGTGCTGCTTAATGAAGAGACCAAAAGTATTCTGCGCACTGCGGAGCTGCTGCTGGAGGTGAACCTCGGCGCCACCGCCATCGGTACACGCCTCAACACCCCGGACGGCTATCAACAGCTGGCGGTGCAGAAGCTGGCGGAAGTGAGCAACTTACCGGTCGTTCCGGCGGAAGATCTGATTGAAGCCACCTCGGACTGCGGGGCGTACGTCATGGTTCACAGCTCGCTAAAACGCCTGGCGGTGAAACTGTCCAAGATCTGTAACGACCTGCGCCTGCTCTCTTCCGGTCCACGCGCAGGCCTCAACGAAATCAACCTGCCGGAGCTGCAGGCGGGTTCCTCTATTATGCCGGCGAAGGTTAACCCGGTAGTGCCGGAGGTGGTCAACCAGGTCTGCTTTAAAGTCATCGGCAACGACACCACGGTGACCATGGCCTCCGAAGCCGGGCAGCTGCAGCTGAACGTGATGGAGCCGGTGATCGGCCAGGCGATGTTCGAATCCATACATATCCTGACCAACGCCTGCTACAACCTGCTGGAGAAATGCGTTAACGGCATCACCGCCAATAAAGCGGTATGTGAAGGCTACGTCTACAACTCAATCGGCATCGTCACCTACCTCAACCCGTTTATCGGCCACCACAATGGCGATATCGTCGGCAAGATCTGCGCCGAAACCGGCAAGAGCGTGCGGGAAGTGGTGCTGGAGCGTGGGCTGCTGACGGCGGCGGAGCTGGATGATATTTTCTCCGCGCAAAACCTGATGCATCCTGCTTATAAAGCGAAGCGTTATACCGATGAAAGCGAACAGTAATCTTTCCGGTTAGTCATTGAAAGGCATGTCAGCGATGACATGCCTTTTTTGCTTTTTAGTTTTACTAAAATACAACAATCCAATATCAACTTGTTAAAAAACAAGGAAGGCATATATGTTTGGTGCAGAACTGGTTATTGTCCTGCTGGCGATTTATCTCGGCGCCAGGCTCGGCGGCATTGGTATCGGCTTTGCCGGTGGCCTTGGCGTCCTTGTCCTGACGCTTATTTTTCAAATCAAACCGGGTGCGATCCCCTTCGACGTTATTGAAATCATCATGGCGGTCATCGCCGCTATCGCCGCCATGCAGGTCGCCGGCGGGATGGATTACCTGGTCAGCCTCGCCGAACGGATGCTGCGCCGCCACCCGAAGTACATTACCTTCCTTGCCCCGCTGGTGACCTGGTTTATGACCGTACTCGCCGGCACCGGCCATACCGCCTTCTCCACGCTGCCGGTGATCACCGAAGTGGCCAAAGAGCAAGGCATTCGCCCATCTCGTCCGCTGTCGATTGCGGTCGTGGCCTCTCAGATAGCGATCACCGCCTCGCCTATCTCCGCGGCGGTGGTGTTCTTTGCCGGGATCCTTGAGCCGCTGGGCGTTAGCTACCTGACGCTGCTGGCCATCTGTATTCCGGTCACCCTGCTGGCGGTAATGCTCACCGCGATTGTTTGCAACTTCCTCGGCTGCGAACTGAAAGACGATCCCATTTACCAGGAGCGGCTGGCCAAGGGGGAAGTTAGACTGCGCGGCAGCCAGGTGTTTGAGCTGAAGCCGCACGCCAAACGCTCTGTCCTCCTGTTTTTGATCGGCATCGTGGCGGTGATGTTCTACGCCACGGCCATCAGCGATACCGTCGGCCTGATTAAGAACCCGGTGCTGCCGCGTAACGAAGCGATCGTGGTGTTTATGCTGACCATCGCCACCCTGATTAGCATCACCTGCAAAATCGACACTGGCGAAGTGCTCAACGCCAGCACCTTTAAATCCGGGATGAGCGCCTGCGTCTGCGTCCTCGGCGTCGCCTGGCTGGGCGATACCTTCGTTAAAGCGCACATCAGCGATATCCAGGCCGTGGCCGGCGACCTGCTGCACAATTACCCATGGCTGCTGGCGGTGGTGCTGTTCTTCGCCGCCACGCTGCTCTACTCACAGGCAGCCACCACCAAGGCGCTGATGCCCGCCGCGCTGCTGCTCGGCGTCAGCCCGCTGACGGCGATCGCCTCGTTTGCCGCCGTCTCGGCACTGTTCGTCCTGCCAACCTATCCGACCCTGCTGGCGGCGGTGGAGATGGACGACACCGGCTCGACGCGCATCGGCAAATACGTCTTTAACCACGCCTTCCTGATCCCCGGCGTTATCGCTATCACGCTGTGCGTGATCCTGGGCTTTATCTTTGGCGGGATTATGCTGTAAATACCGCTGGCAGCGGGCCCCGCGCGGGCCCGCTGCCCGTTTCCCTCCCCTACCCCCGATCGTGACGCTAATATCCCCGCATCTTGCGTGCTATAGTGCCTCTTTTCGCTGATACGAGGTTCATGATGACTACGCCTGATGCTGTTGTTGTGCTCTGTACCGCGCCGGATGAAGCGACCGCCCAGGATCTGGCGGCAAAAGCGCTGGCGGACAAGCTGGCCGCCTGTGCCACGCTGCTGCCGGGCGCCACCTCGCTCTATTACTGGGAAGGGAAACTCGAGCAGGAGTATGAAGTTCAGATGCTGCTCAAAACCGACCTTGCCCATCAGCAGGCGCTGCTGGATTGCCTGAAGTCTCACCACCCGTATCAAACCCCTGAACTGCTGGTTCTACCCGTCATTCATGGAGACAACGATTACCTCTCATGGCTTACCGCATCATTACGCTGATCCTGCTGCTGTGCAGCACGTCAGCCACCGCCGGGTTATTCGACGCGCCGGGGCGCTCGAACTTCGTGCCTGCTGACCAGGCCTTCGCCTTTGACTTTCAGCAGCAACAGCACGATGTCAACCTGAGCTGGCAAATCAAGGATGGTTACTATCTTTATCGTCAACAGTTTACCTTTCGCGCCGCCGGGGCGACGATCGACGAACCGGCGCTCCCGGCAGGAGAGTGGCATCAAGATGAGTTTTACGGCAAAAGCGAGATTTTCCGCCAGCGCCTGACCGTGCCGGTCACGGTGAAGCAGGCGGAGAAAGACGCCACCCTCACCGTCACCTGGCAGGGCTGCGCCGATGCCGGATTCTGTTATCCACCGGAAACCAAAGTGATCCCGCTGAGCGCCGTGCTGGCGACTTCTGCCGACGGCCAGGCAACCGCCATCGAGCCCATGCCGTCGACGAGCAGCCGTCCGGCGTTCAACCCGCCGCTGCCGGTTGAGCCGCGACCGGCCCCGGAGCTCGCCACATCACCTGCGCCTGCCGCAGTGCCGCCTGCAGACACGCCTGCCCGCCTGCCCTTTACGGCGCTGTGGGCGCTGCTGATAGGTATTGGTATCGCCTTCACCCCCTGCGTGCTGCCGATGTACCCGCTGATTTCCGGCATTGTGCTGGGCGGAAAGCAGCGGCTTTCCACCGCGCGCGCCCTGCTGCTGGCCTTTATTTACGTCCAGGGGATGGCCTTAACCTACACCGCGCTGGGGCTGGTAGTGGCCGCCGCCGGTCTGCAGTTCCAGGCGGCCCTGCAGCACCCGTATGTCCTGGCGGGACTGTCGGTGGTATTTATTCTGCTGGCGCTCTCCATGTTCGGCCTGTTCACGCTCCAGTTGCCCTCCTCGCTGCAGACGCGGCTGGCGCTGCTCAGCAATAAGCGCCAGGGCGGCTCGCCCGGTGGCGTTTTCGCGATGGGCGCCATTGCCGGACTGATCTGCTCCCCATGCACCACCGCGCCGCTGAGCGCCATCCTGTTGTATATCGCCCAGAGCGGTAATCTCTGGCTGGGCGGCGGCACGCTGTACCTCTACGCGCTGGGCATGGGCCTGCCATTGATCCTCGTCACCGTATTTGGCAACCGTCTGCTGCCGAAGAGCGGCCCGTGGATGAGCCATGTGAAGACCGCCTTCGGGTTCGTGATCCTGGCTCTGCCCGTTTTCCTGCTGGAGCGCATTGTCGGCGACCCGTGGGGATTACGTCTGTGGTCAATGCTTGGCGTCGCCTTCTTCAGCTGGGCGTTTATCACCTCGCTGGGCGCTACCCGGCCGTGGATGCGGCTGGTACAAATCATCCTGCTTGCTGCCGCGCTGGTCAGCGCGCGGCCCCTGCAGGACTGGGCATTTGGCGCTCCGGCAGTCGAGCAGCAGGCGCATCTGACGTTCACCCGCGTCAACTCGGTGGCCGAGCTTAACCAGGCGCTGGCGCAGGCAAAAGGCCAACCGGTGATGCTCGATCTTTACGCCGACTGGTGCGTGGCGTGCAAAGAGTTTGAAAAATACACCTTTAGTTCACCTGACGTGCAGCAGGCGCTGAAAGGCACCGTGTTATTACAGATTGATGTGACGAAGAACAGCCCGCAAGACGTCGCGCTGCTGAAACACCTGCAGGTGCTCGGTCTGCCGACGATCTTGTTCTTCAACGCTGAGGGTCAGGAACAGCCTGAGCGGCGAGTCACCGGCTTTATGGATGCCGCGGCATTCAGCGCCCATTTGCGCGATTGGCAAGCGTGAGCGACACTTTAGGAGGAAAGATGGAGGAGAACACCGTGCTACGTGAAGACGTCCTGGCAGAAGCCATTAAAATTCTTGAAATTGAAGGTATCGCCAACACGTCGCTGGAGATGGTCGCTGAGCGCGTGTCCTGTCCGACGAGCGACCTGAAACGCTTCTGGCCCGATCGCGAAGCGCTGCTGTACGACGCGCTTCGCTATCTGAGCCAGCAGGTGGATGCCTGGCGCCGACAGTTGCTGCTGGACGACACCTTAAGCGCAGAGCAAAAGCTGCTGGCACGCTATGCCGCGCTCACCACCTGCGTTAGTAACCACCGCTACCCCGGCTGTCTGTTTATCGCCGCCTGCACCTTCTATCCCGATCCCCAGCACCCCATTCACCAGCTGGCGGAACAGCAGAAGCAGGCTTCGCTGGCCTATACTCATGAGCTGCTGACTCAGCTGGAGGTGGATGACCCGGAAATGGTCGCTAAACAGATGGAGCTGATCGTCGAGGGCTGCCTGAGCCGTCTGCTGATCAAGCGTAGCCAGACGGATGTGGATACGGCCCGGCGGCTGGCAGAAGATATTCTGCGCTTCGCCCAGTGTCGTATGGGCGGCGCCTTAACCTGATTCTGATATCCTAACCGCCACGTCGCGCCTATAATTTCCCCCTCACTGATTGCTGACAGGGATTGATATGCGCGCGTTCTTCTGGGCTGCCTGGCTGGGGCTGTGCTCCACACCTCTGCTGGCGGCTCCCCTGCAAGGTTTTTCCTTTACGCAAAAAGACTGGGAGCTCGCCTGCGATAACACTGGCACCTGCCGGGCGGCGGGTTACGGCGTCCGCATGGGCGAGGTCAGCGTGCTGTTGACCCGCAACGCCGGCAGCGAACAGCGCCTCGCCGCCACGGCCACCTTTGCGCAAATCGAGCACGATATCCCCGCCGACTCCACCGCCAGCCTGCTGATCGACGACCGGGATCTTGGCGCGCTGGACGCCCAGGACGACAGCCACTTCCGTCTGGACAGCGATCAGACTGCCGCCCTGCTACAGGCGTTGACGAATCAGCGCAAAATCGAATTCACCCTTAACGGCCAGCACCTGCCGCTTTCCAGCGCCGGCAGCCGCGAGGTGCTGGGTAAAATGGATGCGTTTCAGCGACGCACTGGCACCGCCGACGCGCTGCTGGATAAAGGCGATGCCGGCGACGATGCCATTTTGCCAGCCACTGCCGCCCCGGAGATTATCGCCGCCCCGGTGATCCATAACGCGCAGCCGGTGGCGCTGAGCATACTTCAGCGCCAGAAGCTGCTGCCCTCCCTGACGCCGCTGCTGAACCAGCGCTGTGACGACTGGCAGAACCCGGCCATCCCGGCGGCAGAGCGCCAGATCACGCTGACCGCGCTGGATAAAACCCATTCTCTGGTGCAGGCGCTCTGCTGGCGAGCGCCCTATAACGACGGCTATGCGCTGTGGCTGGTCGATAACGCCCAGCTGAACAGGCCACGGTTGCTGACCACCGAGGCCTCGAGCTACGCCAACGGCACTATCGTCTTTTTGCACAAAGAACGGGGCATGGCCGACTGCCTAACCGGCGAGACCCGCATCTGGGATGGTAAAACCTTTACCCCCAGCCTGAAGTACAGCACCGGTATGTGTCGGGAAATCACCCCCGGCGGCACCTGGATGCTGCCGACCTTTGTCAGCCAGGTGATCCCCAGGCAGCAGAAAGAGGCGGATAACCTCGCCCTGCGCACACTGTATAACGCAGTGCTGAAAGCGCAAAAAAGCGATCCAGAATTGTCGCTGAATAAGGTCGCCGAGCAGTTTCCGTTAACCGGCCATATTACCGACTTCACGCTCACCTACGCCGATGACACCCTGGTTTCGACCAGCAAACCTTCCCCGGATATCAGCGATGACGAGTGGCAGGCGTTTCTGCGCTCCTCGATCAGCGCAGATTCAGAAAACGGTAAAGTCAGCTTTACCCTGATCGATCTCGACGGTGACGGCAAACGCGATCTGATCATCGACAGCTACGTGGGCGGCACCGGGCTCTTCAGCTACACCGGGGTGCTCCGGCGCGGCGATAATGACTTTGCCGCCGTCGACGGCAGCGACAGTGATAACGGCGATGATTTCGATGCCGGGGTGCCCGGCGCCCTCTTTTCTATCAATGGCCGCGGGGCTAACCAATGGAACCACTGGGTCAAAATCAACGGTCAGGTGTATGCCCTGTGGTACAACGGCCAGTTTGGCGAAGATAATCTCTACCTGCTGCGCCCGTTCAGCACTGCGAGCCAGACGCCCGCGGTGACGGTTCGCTATCGCTATACGCTGAACAGCATCCGCTCCCCGGAGAAAGACCAGCCGTTAACCCCACCCCTCAGCGACAGCGATAAAGCGGATCTGCTGCGTTCGCTGGAGGTCATGCAGGGCAGCCTGCTGAAAGACAAACCCGTCAGCGACAACGATGCGCCGATCTGCCCCATCCCACCGGGCACCTCCGCCGACGAGGCGGATAACTACTACAGCGGCGTCGCCATCAACTATATCTATGAGACAGTGGCCTATATTCCGGTCTGGCTGAACGGGAAGTGCTATATCGGCACTATTTTTAGCCACCATGGCGCCTATCGCCACGGCGTGGATGCGGAAATTACGCTGAGCTCCCCGCGCGAGGATGAAGAGGTCATTGGCGATTATATTATCTCCGGGTTGCGCCACGTAATCGCCATTACCAGCGGCTGGAAAACCCGCGAGGGTGATAACGGCATGCAGTGAAGTTAAGCCAAAACGCGCCTTTGAACGCAGAATTGCCGCAAAGATAAGCAATCGATAAGTAATTTAAGAAATTTGGTTGACGGGGTGGGCGGATTACGGTTTAATGCGCCCCGTTGCCCGGATAGCTCAGTCGGTAGAGCAGGGGATTGAAAATCCCCGTGTCCTTGGTTCGATTCCGAGTCCGGGCACCACTATTTAAAGAACCCGCCCAAAAGGCGGGTTTTTGCTTTTCTGCATCCGGACTCTTCATCGAACTGCGTTCGATTATTCGCCGCACAGCGGCTCACCCCTTCGGGGCCAGCGCGACAAGCGCGCTGTTCAACGCCTGCGGCGTTAGTCCGAGTCCGGGCACCACTATTTAAAGAACCCGCCCAAAAGGCGGGTTTTTGCTTTTCTGCATCCGGAC